>CAVXCB010000059.1:0-60294 GCA_963760085.1 uncultured Planctomycetaceae bacterium | reverse complement strand
GTGAGCCCAAACGCGACTGTCCATCTCCGGGGGCATTCAGAATGTCGGCCAGGTGATCCGTATTCTCCGCGGCTCTCCACGAGAGGCAGATGTAATATGCACCAAGGCTTGCCCACACGGACCGCACCTGCTGCTTGCGGGCTGCGACGGCCCACTCTGGTCCCACCGAATAAAGGTGTTTCGTAGCTTGATTTTGGTACCTTGCTGCCTCGGCCGTGCCCAACGAACGGGCTGGGACGAGTCAATGGGGCGATTGTCATATTTGGCAGCGGTGCGTATTCTCGGAGGTCAATGCTGCAGTTCGGGATAGAGCTTCCACGAGCCAGGAGCGTGCCAGAGCCGCGAGATCAAAAGCTCGCGATGGAGCAGGAACTCCTTGGGCAGTTTGCCGTAGAGGTTGAATTCCAGTTCCTCGACGGCGACGGCTTCGCGAAGCCAGGCATCGCGATCAACCTCCATGAGCTGCGCGAAATCTGCAACGCTGAAATTGTCCAGGCCCTCCAAGTCGAAATCTTCGGGCCGCGGCATCCAGCCCAGCGGGCTTTCCACGCCGTAACCGCGGCCGTGGATGCGGTCGATGATCCACTTGAGCACGCGCATATTCTCGCCGTAACCCGGCCAGAGGTAGCGGCCGTCGGGCGCCCTTGCGGAACCAGTTCACCCGGAAGAGCCGCGGCGGGTTGGGAAGCTGGCGGCCGATGTCGAGCCAGTGGTTGAAGTAGTCGGCCATGTGGTAGCCGCAGAACGGCAGCATGGCCATGGGGTCGCGGCGGCACTGTGCCGACATTCCCGGCGGCGGCGGCCGTGGTTTCAGAGCCCATGGACGCCGCGAGGAAGACGCCGTGGCTCCAGCTCGTGGCCTGGAAAACCAGCGGAACGATCGATGACCGCCGGCCCCCGAAAATGAAACCGCTGATCGGCACGCCCTTGGGGTTCTCCCACTCCGGGTCGAGCGTTGGGCACTGCGACAGGGGCGCGGTGAAGCGGGCATTGGGGTGTGCCGCCTTGCGACCGCAGTCTGGCGTCCATGGCTGGCCGGTCCAGTCGGTGAGCCTGGCTGGCGGTTTCTCGGTCATGCCCTCCCACCAGACGTCGCCGTCCTCTGTCAGGGCGACGTTCGTGAAGATCGTGTTGCGCTTGATCGTCTCCATCGCATTGCGGTTTGACTCATACGATGTACCGGGCGCGACGCCGAAGAAGCCGTTTTCCGGGTTGATTGCGTAGAGGCGGCCGTTTTGCCCGATTTTGATCCAGGCGATGTCGTCACCCACGGTGGTGACCTTCCAGCCCTTGAAATGCTCGGGGGGAATCATCATGGCGAAGTTGGTCTTGCCGCATGCACTCGGGAACGCCGCCACGACGTAGGTCTTCTCACCGTCGGGCGATTGCACTCCAAGAATCAGCATATGCTCGGCAAGCCAGCCCTGGTCGCGGGCCATGCACGAGGCGATGCGCAGGGCAAAGCATTTCTTGCCCAGCAGGGCGTTGCCGCCGTAACCGCTGCCAAACGACCAGATCGCTCGCTCCTCGGGGAAGTGGACGATGTACTTCTGCTTGGGATTACAGGGCCAGGGCACATCCTTCTGTCCGGGCGACAACGGCATGCCTACGGAATGGGCGCAAGGCACGAAGAAGCCATCACCCAGGGCGTCGAGCACCGGGGTTCCCATCCGCGTCATGATCCGCATCGAGACCGCGACATAGGCCGAGTCGGTCACTTGCACACCGATATGCGCGATCGGCGAGCCGATCGGGCCCATGCTGAAGGGCACGACATACATGGTTCGCCCGCGCATGCAGCCGTCGAAGAGGTCTCTCAGGGTTTGCTTCATGGCAATGGGATCAACCCAGTTGTTGGTCGGTCCCGCGTCGTCCATGCGCCAGGCTACAGACGAATGTTCGATCCTCGACCCGGGCCACGTCGGATGGGTCCGAGAGGGCCAGGTAGCTGTTCGGTCGTTTTTCGGGGTTGAGCCGTCTGAAGGTTCCCCGGCGCACGAGTAGCTCGCACAGCCGGTCGTATTCCGCCTGCGAGCCGTCGCACCATTCGACTGCGTCGGGCCGACACAGCTCGGTCATCTGTTCAATCCAAGGCCGGAGCTGCGGCAGCTCAAGGCTCACACCAGGCAAGATTCCAGGCACCACCGGCGCGATCGTGGTTTTCATTGGCTGCCTCCTCGCGACATAGACAGAAAACCAGGGGCACTACGGTCCACCAGATTGATGGGTCACCGCCCTGCCCCGCGACCATCGCTTGCTGAATGCGGCCGCTCTTCGCCCGCAATCAGGATCTGTCAACCTGCATCGTAACCCCGGCAGGGAGCCGTCTCAAGTGACACGCTGCGAGGGCGGTAAACCGCCGTGGCAAGGGCTTGCGGAGAGGTGAGAGATCGGGACGCGAGGGCCGCGGTGCCGGCGTTCATGACCATGAGCTAACCTCGACCGCCTGCCGGCGGTCGGGGAGGAGATGCCGGTGACGCTGACCGTCGCCGGGTCGCTCCAGTCGTTCTAGCCGGCTGGCGTCCATAGCCCGATCGTATTTCCCTCGGGATCGGCCAGCCAGGCAAAAGTGCCCGTAGGGATCACCACCGGTGGAACCAGCGTCTTACCGCCCAAGGACTCGGCTTTCGCCAGCGCCGAGGCGATGTCAGTGACCTGCACATAGAAAATCGTATATTGATGCGGCTCATGCCCCAAGGCGGTGATATGACCGTGTATGCCCTGACCGGGGGCCTGGGTGTCGATCATCGATGCGGGACCTGCCTCGCTGATTTTCCAGCCGAACAGTTCGGCGAAGAACCCCTGGGTCTTCTGCTTGTCACGGCAGCCAATCTCGAAATGCACTACGGGTTGCCCCATTGTTCTCTCCGCCGGTTCAGCGCCTTTCACGTCGCCGCGATTTCCATCAGGTCCGTGACGGTATTGGAATGCACTCAGCCGGCCTGGTCAAGTAAATTCTAGAGCCCTCCAGCGACCGGGGCTTCGGTCAGGACCGACCGTTCGACTTCCCGGTTTCCCGCCTCAGCCGCGCTGCCGTCATTGGCGAACCTCGCCTTGAGCCTCAGCAAGGGCTCCTCGATGAACCGAAAGCTCAGGCCGGCGACGACCACGGAGCCGGCGAGAGCGACCAGAAAGAAACCGAGGCTGAGCACGGGCCAGCCGAGTCGGGTGAACCCGATTCGCACGGGGTGAATCACCCACATGTGATACAGGTACAGTCCATAACTGATCGCTCCGAGGTAGGCCAGAGGCGGAAACGTCATCAGGGGTCGAGCCCAGTGCTGCTCCCTCACAACCAGCGTACCCAGAAAGAGCATCATGCTGAGCTGAATGAATAGCCTGCCCGCACCCGAGATGTCCTCTGGCCAGAGTGCAGCCAGTGCAAGCAAGAGTCCGCCGAAGACTGCGCAAGACACGGGATGACCAAGAAGGCGATAGAGCAGCGCAAAGGTTCTGGGAGCGTTGAGAAAATGGGCGAGGACAACTCCCAGTGCAATCGGAGTGAACGTGGCATCGAGAATGGGCAAGGACGGCATTTGGCCGTAGATCGTGGTGAAAAAACCGTCGAGCACGCCGAAATTGATCATCTGGTTGACCACGAGGACCGCGGCCAGCAAGAGGGCGACGCCCAGCGGCCGCAGCATCTTCTCGATCAGTGGCCAGCCCAGGTAAAACTGCTCCTCGGTGGCCAGCGACCACATGATTCCGACGGTGACTCCCTGCACCTGCACCCAGTTCGAGGTGTAGGTCAAGAGGAACGGCAGGTCTGCAAAGTAACCCAAAGCGTGGGGCGAATCGGGCTTCGTCAGGAGATAATAGAGAGACACCGAGAACAGCAAGAGGTAGTAGATTGGAAAAATTCGCAGTGTGCGCCGGGCGTAAAACTTCCGGAGGCTGATGCTGCCGGTCCGATCGCGCTCCCGCAGCAACAAGGTCACGATCAAGAAGCCGCTGAGCACGAAGAACATATCGACCCCGAGGAAGCCTCGCTCCAAGATCCGAGCGTGCAGGCCCCCGGGGGCATGATGCCAGAGGACGGCCAGGATGCACAGTCCGCGCACTCCGTTCAGCGAGCCGAACGTCCGGGTTTTGAGAAACTGCTTGTGCGCTTGCGTCAGGTTCTGGCCAAGCATGGATTTCGAGCCCTCCTCAAGGCAGCGTTGCTCGGGAAGAGTCCCTGACCTTGCCGGAAATTCGCACTCGGATCTCTTGACTTGTGATGGTGCCAGGCCTCGCTCACCACACCGCAGGCCAACTAACGACCTGTGAAACACTACGTCCTGGCTTACCCGGAGGCCACATCCGCGGCTCCGAATAGCGCTTACCATGTCAGATCACGACGAGTCGGCCGTCGACGCGATTCGCGAACTTATCACGTAAGTCACATAATCGCAAGGGCTTGGCACAGTTTGTAAGGACCCGTGGGACGAGACCGCGGATCCTGCCGAGGTTCTGCTTGCGACGCACCGAAAGGAATGAGGGGTAATGATAGATAGCCACATGATAAAGCATCGTGGGCCTCTATGTCACCGAGAGCCCACCCAGCCTGCCCCGAAACTCTTTCGGACTATCGACTTGACAGGGCTGGGAAGCAGTCGCCATGCCATGGAAACGCCTGCTTGCTGAATCGAGGATGGTCGTAGTAAACGAGCACGACGCCGGAATCGAAGGACGCGATTCTGTGCATTATCGTGCCTCTCTTTCCTGGCGACGACGGTGTCCTGGAACTCTTTCGAATCGCCTGATCGCTCGCACCAGTTTCCGAAATAGATGGGACCATCGATCTCCAATCCGTTCTCGCGATACAGCGTGCGAATATAGTCTTCTCTGTAACAAACCGCCATCTCGGGTTGTTGGAGACACATGACGTAATGCTTATCGTCCAGCTTGTGCTCGAAAGTCACGTTGTGCAACTTCCCCGCTCTCATGAGCCTCTCGGAAGCATCATCGAATAGAAAATACGTGATGAAGCAGCGTCCTCCCGTCTTCATGACTCGGCTGATTTCCGCAAGATAATTCTCCATCCCGGGAGGCAGGATGTGAGTGAAGACTGAGGTGAGGAAGACAAAATCGAACGATTCGTCTGCATAGGGGAAAGTGTACTCGTCAGACTGGAACCGTCCAGAGGGATGATATACTTTATTATATACATCAGAAACGCGAAAGTTGAAATTTTTATATTTCTTTGATATTTTATCATTGCACCAATCAATTCCGGCTTGCACGATGTCGAACCCCTCGTACCGCCCATTGACGCTCAGATACCGGGTCAACGGTACCGCCGTACGGCCGATACCGCAGCCGACGTCCAGCACCGTATCGTCGGGTTTCAAGCCGCCGGGTTCGATCAGTTGCCGCAGGATTCCCTCGCCGATTTTCTTGAAGTCGCCCACGCCCACGAAGTTCAGCTCCGGCGGCGGTATTAGCTCATCTTGTTCATGTGCCATACGTCAGATCCATGTGGTAGAGGCTCAGAATACATGGCCAAGCAGCCTCGTGGGGGCCGGCCGAGCGGATGATGGTTTTCAACGACCAGAGAGACAAAACTGTATGTCGTTTCAAAGGGCCTCAAGGCTATTGGCAAGGGTCACCGCAAAGTGTCAAACAAAGGTGTCCAAACCCTTGTCCATGACCACGTGGAACCTCCAAGTCTAGAGCGGCATTTTGCATGCTGACTATCCTCATCGTCAAGGTTGGGCTTTGGAGGCAGGGCACAGTCCGCGCAGTTTTGTCGGGGTTTCAGTCAGCGGATTAACTGCAAATGGGCTTCTCGGGCCCCGCGAGTATGCCGTCAGCGAATCGCCCCGACATCGGCTACACCGAGACGTCGGTGCACCCCCGGACTCGCTTAAAGGCAGCATGCAACAGGCCCGGTTCGCCGACCGATGTCTCACGTTCGGCCCGATCTGTTATGATGCGCTTTTACCAGCCCCTTTTGACGAGTCTAAGGTAATGCGATGGCCAAGCATATCTTCGTGACGGGCGGCGTGGTCAGTTCGCTTGGCAAGGGACTGACCTGCGCGTCCATCGGCATGGTCCTGGAGCAGCGCGGGCTGCGGGTTCGGCTGCAGAAGTTTGATCCCTACATCAACGTCGACCCGGGGACGATGAGCCCGTACCAGCACGGCGAGGTGTACGTGCTCAACGATGGTTCCGAGACCGATCTCGACTTGGGACACTACGAGCGATTCACTCAAGCGCCGCTGACGAAGGACTGTAATTACACGACTGGGAAAATCTACCTGTCTGTAATTCAGAAGGAGCGCGACGGGTATTATGAGGGCAAGACGGTTCAGGTGATCCCGCACGTCACCGACGAGATCAAGGAGGCGATTCGCCGCCTGGCCGCCAATGACGTTGACGTGGTGATCACTGAGATCGGCGGCACCGTCGGTGACATTGAGGGGCTGCCGTTTCTAGAGGCGATCCGTCAATTCGCCCTCGATGTGGGTCGCGAGAATTGCCTGTACATTCACTTGACGCTCGTCCCGTACCTGAAGGCGGCGGCCGAGCTCAAGACCAAGCCGACACAGCACTCGGTTGGTGCCTTGAGGCAGATCGGCATCCAGCCGGACATCCTGATCTGCCGGACCGAAGTCTCAATCTCGTCCGACGACAAGGACAAGATCGCCCTCTTCTGCAATGTTGATAGGCAGGCCGTTATCGAGGAGCGGGACAAGCAGTTCAGCATTTACGAGGTGCCCCTGAGCCTGGTCAAGCACGGGCTCGACGACATCCTGGTCAAGCGGCTAGGGCTACGCGGGGCACCCTCTGGACCTCACGCAATGGAGCGAGATGGTTGACCGGATCATGAATCCCAAGCATGAGGTCCGGATCGCGGTCGTCGGCAAGTACATGAAGCATCGTGATTCCTACAAGTCGGTCTACGAGTCGCTCGACCACGCCGGAATCGCCCATCGGGCACGAGTGCTGGTTGTGCGGGTCGAGGCCGAAGAAGTCAGCGCCGCGGCACCGAGGCCTTGCTGGGCGGAGTGGATGGGATCCTTGTACCGGGCGGCTTCGGGATGCGCGGAATCGAGGGCAAGATCGAATCGATCCGCTTCGCACGGACCCAGCATATTCCCTACTTCGGCATCTGCCTGGGAATGCAGTGTGCGGTCATCGAATTCGCCCGCAGCATCCTCGGGCTGGAAAATGCGAACAGTACCGAGTTTGACAAGACGACCGACCATCCGGTGATCGCGCTGATGGAAAACCAGCGGGGCCTCCAGCAACTTGGAGGGACGATGCGACTGGGTGCATGGCCCTGCATGCTAGAGCCAGATCGTTTGGCCCGGCGGGCTTACGGCGCCGACCAGATCAGCGAGCACCACCGCCATCGCTACGAGTTTAACAATGACTACCGCAAGGCGTTTGAGCAGCAGGGTTTGATCGCGACGGGAACCAGCCCCGACGGCGTCATTGTCGAGATCGTGGAATTGCGCAGCCATCCCTGGTTCCTGGCTGTCCAGTTCCATCCCGAATTCCAGTCCAAGCCGACCAGGGCTCATCCTCTTTTCCGCGATTTCATCGCAGCCGCGCTAGAGCGGAGGGATACGTCCCGCGGGTGAGCCCGAGCGATCACGTCCGTCGCCGCAGGATTATAAGTACATACGTTTGGCCTACTCCATACCGGGTGAATCGCCATGCTGATCACCGCGCGAGATTTCCGAACGTCGGCCTGGATAGAGATCGAGATCCGCGGCGGGATCATTGTGGCAGTTCGTCCTGGCGACGGCTCACCGAAGTCGAGTGCACAGGACGATTGGGTGGGCCCGGCTTTCTGGGACATCCAGGTCAACGGCCGCTGGGGGCACTCGTTTACCAGCCCGGAGCTCACGGTCGAGCAGGTCGTTTCGATTGTCCGTGCCCAGGCGTCGCTGGGAACGGCCTACCTCTGTCCCACCTTGATCACCTCGCCGGCCGGGCACATGCTCCACGGCGCCAGAACCATCGCGGCGGCGTGCGGCTCGGATCCGGCAACTGCGCAAATGGTACTGGGCATTCACCTGGAGGGGCCGTTCCTGTCGCACCGCGAGGGCTATCGGGGGGCTCATCCCGCCGATGCCGTTCGCGATCCCGACATTGGCCTTTTCGACGAGCTCCAGGAGGCCTCGGGTGGGAGAATCATCCTGATGACACTGGCGCCGGAGCGGCCAGGTGCGATGGAGTTGATTGCGAGCGCACGCCGTTCGGGAGTCGTCGTCGCCTTGGGCCACACGGCGGCCGACGGTCCGACGATTCGGAAGGCAGTTGAGGCCGGGGCGAAGCTCAGCACCCATCTGGGCAACGGCATCGCCGCGGAGCTACAGCACCATCCCAATCCGATCTGGCACCAGGCCGCCAACGATTCGCTCTTCGCGTCGCTGATTGCCGACGGCCACCATCTTGACTGCGCCACATTGCGGGTACTGGCTCGCGCCAAGGGACCGGAGCGGGTGATCTTGGTCTCTGACGCCAGCCCACTGGCAGGCTTGCCCGTCGGGGACCTACGGGCCGTGGGACGTCGATCCTTCCGGCCGAATTCTCCTGGCCGGCACGCCCTATCTTGCCGGCTCGAACCGGTCGCTGGCTCACGGTCTGTGCAATCTGATGGCTGCCGTCTCGTGGCCCGTCGACCAAGTTTTGGGCACGGTGACACGCAACCCGGCACTTTTGATTGGGCGATCGCCACCCAAGCTAGAACCGGGCCAACCCGCGAGCCTGGTCGTTTTTCGCCAGGGAGCACCGAACGAATTCATTCTGACACGTACTCTGGTGGGCGGTGCGTGGCACGAAGCGGCCACGTGAGCGCGGCAGGCCAAGCGATGCGTCCTCCGAGACTTGCCGGCTAGCCATGGCGTTCATTGGCTGACCAAGCATCAGAAGCAGAAGAGCGGCATACGCGATACGTCGTCTCATTTCGCGAACCTCGTGATCGGGGCAGGTTGCCAAGCACTGCCTATTTCGACTTCTCCATTTCAAGTCTAGCACCGGTCCGCCGACGGTGAAAAAAAACCCACTCAGCGGCAGGCAAGTACACCTGTGCCAAGCGGGTTTGGTCAAGCAAGGGAGTCGGCGCTTAAGATCAAGCGTTCTCCGCCGGGTCTTTGCCGTTGATGAAGTCGCCTTCCAGCTTCTGGTAGCTAGGCGGTTCGAGCAACGAGCCGGTATTGCCGGCCTTCCAGCCGATAACCTGGTTGGGCTTGCCGCGGAGCTTGCTGCGCTCTTCCCAACGCGCTGCCCAGGCGCCATCGGCCTCGACAACCTGGCCGTTATCCTTGTCGAAGTAGAAGGCCTTGCCCTCACGGTACGACTTGACGCCCATGTTGACGGTTGTGATGGCCGCATAGCCCAGGTCAGCCGGGCAAAGCGTCTCAGGGTTGCGCGAGCGGATGCACTCGATGTAGTGCTCCCAAAGAGCCCGGGTGTCCTCGCGCGGCTGCGGCGGCTTGAAGGTATCGCCGCCTTGGCCCTGGTTCGTTCCCGGAGGGGCGGGCTTGCCTTCCAGTTTCTGCTGGATCACGGCAAATCCTTCGTGCACTTTGGGCTCGAACTTGATCGTCGCGGTATGGCCGCGAATCACTTCGGGAAGCTGTACGTCATTGCACATGGTCGCCGAGATGATTACCTGGCAACCCTCGTCATAGTCGGCTACGACCGTCGCCATGTCGGGCACGTCGCGACCGTCATACTCGAGATAAAGGCCCCCTGCCCCGACCACTCGGCGCGGGAACCGAACGCCCATTGCTGTGATGAGGTGAGTGAGCTGGTGGACGAAGAGGTCAGTATACATGCCCCCGCCGAACTCCCAGTAGCAGCGCCACTGCGCGTACTTCGCCCGGTTGAATGGCATTTCCGGAGCCAGTCCGAACTCAGTTCCCAAGAACATCTTCCAGTCGACGGTCTTGGGGTTCATTTCCTTGGTCAGGTGATGGTCGCGCCACTGTCCCTCGTTGCTGTTGCGGTAGTAGGAGGTTTGGCCCTGCATCACGTGGCCGATCTTGCCCTCGGTGATCATCTGGTTGGCCAGCTTCCAGCGCGGATCGGCGGTGGACTGGACACCGACGGTGAAGACCTGCTTGGTCCGCTTGACCGTTTCCGCGACCTTGCGGGCTTCGTCGATCGTATGCGTCATCGGCTTTTCGCAATAGACATCCTTGCCGGCCTCCATGGCGTCGATCGACATCCGAGCATGCCAGTGATCGGGGGTGGCAATCAGCACGGCATCGATGTCCTTGCACTCGAGCAGGCGCCGATAGTCCTTGGTGATCCGGTCTTTGTCTTTGCCTTGTGGGTCGAGGCCAGATTTTTTTGCGGAGTAATAGAGCCCTCTACCGGTTTGCTTGCCGTTCTCAATCCACGTGCCCCCGTCCCAGACGTCGCAAACACCGATGATGTCAACGCCCTTGTTCTCTTCCTTAAGGTGATTGAGGATTCGGATATGCTCTTGGGCCCGGCCTCCAGGACCGAGGATGCCGATGTTGATCCGCTCATTGGCGCCCTTGACTTTGCCAACCGCGGGATAGGCGAAGACGCCAGCTGGCTGCCACTGCGCCGGTTGCAACTCCGGCAGTTTCTAGAAATGTGCGACGGCTTACCTGGGGTTTTTCCTTCATCGATTCTTCTCCGGAACCGCGGAAAGTGGCGGGACAACCGGTTCGAGCGAATGATCCACGCCGGGTGGCAAAGCACCGGAGCACCGCGATGCTGGAGGCTAACACCCCGGACCTGCCTCGAATGCGGTCCAGAGCCAAGTCACGCCCGGCAAAAGGCGTGTCACTTCGTCCGGTACCATCCAGCGTGGCGACCTCAAAGGGCCGGCTCGGCGGCCATCCGACCTCAAGTCCAGCGTACGAAGTTTAGGCTAACCCCGGACTCCACATGCGGTCAAGAACTTGCTGAAACGTTGTGGTCTGCTCCGGAGAAGCTCCCCTCCGCTTTGCTCGTCTTGCGATTCCCATGCTATCGAATGGACCGCTGGTTTGACATCATGGCGGTTTGCAACCAGAATAGATCAGGCGGATCATTTTTTATGGCACCAGCAACGGCGGAGAGATTCGCATCGGGATGCATCATTTTGTGAAGGAATCGCGCATTGCGGCACGGCCAGAAGTGGTCTTTGCTTTTCACGAGAGCCCGGGGCTTTGGAAAAGCTGACGCCGCCTTGGGAGAAAGTTACGGTCGTCGAGTCGCCAGGTTCGCTGACCCCGGGTCTCGAGCATCCTGAAAACCAAGGTGGGCCCGTTTGCCGTCGATGGATCGCCGAACACACGGAGTACGAGCCGGGGCGGATGTTCGCCGATCGACAAGTTCGCGGTCCGTTTGCATACTGGTATCATCGCCATTTGTTTCTGGACGATGGCGAAGGTGAAACCCTTCTCCGCGACGAGGTCGACTATCGTCTCCCGCTAGGCATGCTTGGCGAACTTCTTGGTTCTCGGTTCGTGAACTTGAAATTGCAGAAGATATTCGACCATCGGCATGAAGCTACGAGAGCGGCTCCTGGAATCCGCCAGCGAGCTCAGAAAATGTAGGATGTAAGTTCCATTGCTCCTGTTACACCGGAGCTTGCAACCTTTTCGACGGTGACAACCCGGAGCCTCCCAGCGGGGCGAACACGGGCAAACGTAGCAACTGGCGACGGGAATCATGCCGCGCACCATCTTGTGTCAGAAATGTGGGATTGTCTTGAACCTGCCAGTGGCAGCGAGCGCGGGCAAGCGGATGAAGTGTCCCAAGTGTGGGCACCGCTTCGCGATCTCCGAAAAAGAAGCGAGTTCCGAGTTAACCTTGGGCGGCGACGCCGACGCCGACGATCTCTCCTCGCGCGATTTCGGCAAGCGTCCTCCCAGCCACGACAATTTACCGGTTCCGGGCGGTGATAAAGACCTCCGCGACCTGTTCGATCTCCCGCTCGGCACCGCGGCGTCGATCGAAAGATCGGCCGTCGAGAGCAAGAAAGCAGTCGTAAGCGATGCCGAGGCACTACTTCGAGAACCCACAGTCCGAAAGAAAAAGTCCACTGGCGCCGAGGCTCGTGCGCAGGCACGCCGATGTGTGACTTGCGGCGGGATCGTTCCCAAGGGCATGTCAATCTGTGCGGCCTGCGGTGTCGACCAGGATACCGGCATGCGCGTCGGCCTGGATGACGATCTTGTTATGCCACCCCCTCCAGCAGCAACTGGCCCACCGCTCCATATTGCCATCACGGCATTCGTGTGTGGTCTGATCTCCGTGTTGCTCCTTGTGCTCTCCCTGATCCAATCAGTGCGCGGGCAAGCTGGCATGGTTCAGTATGGTTGGCTTTGCCTGGCCCTGGTCTCGGCCTTCGGTGTTTACGGAGCGATTCAGTTCTTCCTAGGCCGGTCGGCAAAGTACCTCATGCTTGCCCTGACCCTCGGCGTTTTTGTCGACGCCATGTCACTGATTGCCTTGCCCATTTACCAGGCCACATTCGCGGATCAGGAAGCGATCGTCACCAAGGTTACCAAGAAAAACACTGCCGACTCGCTCGACCTTGAGGACGTGCAAATCAATCCTGTCACGGACCGGCTCGATCTTCAGAAGATCGAGGGTGGCTTGGTCGTGATCCTGCTCTACGTGTTGCTGTCGATCTACCTCATGTCTCCACCCGTCAAGCGCTATTTCATCCGGCAAGCGGCACTGGACAGCACGCCGATCTTCTAACTAATCACTCAGGCCAGGATTGGCTGCACAACCCGTCCGTGCACGTCAGTGAGGCGGAAATCTCACCCTTGAAACTTGTAGGTCAGGCGGGTGTGGTACTGGCGGCTCGAGTTTCCAGCGCTTCGGGTCCCATGTCGATACACACCGTTGGCGCCCAGTTGGGCAGCGACCTGCACGGAACCGATCTCGGCCCCACGATTTATTTTCTTGTGGGGGCTTTTATTGTCCGTTACGGAGGGTTATGATCTGTCGCATTCTCGCAATCCGGCTTGATTTCTACGACTCATGACAACCTGATCCGCTGCCTCACGCTCGGCGACCGTACCCTTTTGGACGACGTCGAGGTGGAGAGTCTTTTCTTGTCCGAGCCTGTCTCACGAAGATCGTCCGTACTGACCTTGAGCAACGCCATGTCGAACCATTCCTTCTCGTCAGTCTGTCGGCGCGATGTTTTGCGCAGTGTCGTTCTCGGCGGTCTTTTGGGCCTGGTGGGGTGCAGTGACTCAGGTAGTGTCCAGACCGTCACAAACCCCTCAAAGGCGACGGGAACCCGGGCCAAGCTGGACAAGTACAAGGAGTCCGCGGAAAACGCCGCGAAGAAGAATAAGCGCAGTAACTGAACAACGCCTAGCGTGTTCCTTTGGGTCCTCGTGATCCTTGGGATGCGAATTTGCAATGTTGCCCGTCGTGTGTTGATTGATTTCTCACATCGAAAAGGAGCATGCTTTCATGTGGTATCCACGTGTTCGAGTGACCACTCGTGGTTTCACCCTGATCGAGCTCTTGGTGGTGATCGCCATCATTGCGGTCCTCATCTCCTTGCTGTTGCCGGCCGTGCAATCGGCTCGCGAGGCTGCGCGGCGAGCCCAGTGTATCAACAACCTCAAACAAATCGCACTGGCGGCGATGAATTATCAGGATTCCTACGGAACATTCCCGGTCGGTGGCAACCTTCAGCCCGATCCGATGTTCAATTGGACCTTCGTCGAGGACACCAGCACGTTCGTCTCGATGCTCGGGTTCTTCGAGCAACAGCCGCTGTCCAACGCCATGAATTTCAGTCGGAGTGTGTACTCGGGCACGAACAGCACGGTGTATGCGGCCGGACTGGCCACGCTGTGGTGTCCGAGCGACGGCCAGATTATCGGCAAGCGATCCAGTTTCGGGGCCTACACCGGTTGGGCCAGCAACAGCGACAACCCGAACCTGACCGTGGCGTACAGTAGTTACGGCTGCTGCTTCGGCACGTGGCATCCCGAGATCCTGGGCTATTGCGGAGTCCTCACTCCCGGACCTATGGACACTTGTCCAACATTCGCTGCGATCAACGGTACCATCAATGGGGCCTTTCGCTTGTGCTCGCCCGTCTCGATCGCTCAGATCCCCGATGGCACGAGCAACACCTTTTTGTACTCCGAGCGAGCCAACGGGATCTTCACTCCCACGGACTCGGCCTGCTACGACTGGTGGGGCGACTGCGTCTCGGCTGATACGATCTTTACGACGCTGTACCCGATCAACGCGTACAAGAAGATACAAAGGGTCAGCGAGGAATATGACGACTCTTGGGTAGACGGTGCGTCGAGCTTCCATCCCGGCGGCGCGAACTTCGCCTTCGCCGACGGCTCGGTCCACTTCATCAAAGACTCGATCAGCACTTGGCCATTCAACCCGGCGACAGGTTACCCGACAGGTGTGACCGATAACAATGGGGTCCAGACGTTCGCACCGGGTACGCAGTTCGGTGTCTACCAGATGCTCTCGACACGAGCCGGCGGCGAGGTGTTCAGTAGCGATTCGTACTAAGCCAAGTAGGTAGCCCCGACCCTACACACACGTGAAAGTGAACCGATAAGAAGCCGGGAGCTGTATTCTTGAGTGCCGCTTTCATCGCGCCCGGCGCCATGGTCATGGGAGA
This sequence comes from uncultured Planctomycetaceae bacterium, assembly GCA_963760085.1. Lineage (GTDB taxonomy): Bacteria > Planctomycetota > Planctomycetia > Isosphaerales > Isosphaeraceae > Aquisphaera. Next base: position 45,707 of record CAVXCB010000059.1, on the reverse strand, counting down.
CGTCCAGATCGGTGGCGGCTCCAGCGTCTGGTATTACACGGTGATTCGGGGCGATACCGAACGGATCCGCATCGGCGAAGAGACAAACCTGCAAGACTTCACCATGGTTCACGCCGACCCTGGCGTTCCCTGCTTGGTCGGGTGTCGCGTCACCGTTGGCCACCGCGTGATCCTCCATGGGTGTCTTGTCGAGGACGAATGCATGATCGGCATGGGCGCGATCTTGCTCAACCGGGTCAAGGTTGGCGCCGGATCGGTGGTGGGAGCCGGCGCCCTCTTGCTCGAAGGGACCGAAGTTCCCCCCGGCTCTCTGGTGGTCGGATCACCGGCCAAGGTGATTCGCCGGGTCGATGAGAAAGGCCGAGCACGGATCGACCAAATCTGGAAGCACTACGTCGAGCAGGCGAGGCGCCATCAAGCCGGGGAGTTTCCCATCGCTCTCAGCACAGTGAATGGCTGATACGTTGGAAGGAGCCAGCGGATCGTAAGGCGAACGACTTCATGAGGCCAGTAGGAAGTGAGTTCCTCGCTCATCCTATCAGAGCCCGTCGCGCTTTTGCCTCTTGCGGTCCAATCGTCGGGCGAAGCGATCGACGTCGATGACGCGACGCTTGTGAATTCCGCGGGCGATCTGCTCGGTGCCGTCGTGGGCTTCGATCTGAAACGTGACAGCCGGCCCGTTCACGTGTATCACCCGGGCCCGGCAAGTCACCTTCATCCCTTCCGGCGTCGGCGCGAGGTGCTCCATCTCGACGAACGTTCCGATGCTCCGCTCCTGAGCCTCAAGGCAAGTCCCAAGTGCGTCTCGCGCAGCATACTCGAGATGGGCTATCAACCACGGAGTGGCGAGGACTGCCGGCATGCGAGCATCCGCAAAGGCAATCCGGTTTTCCGGTCCTACCGTAATCACTTGTTCTCCTTGCAGTCCCAGCCTAGGCGTATTTTTCATGCTTACTTCCTTTGCTGGAAAGACGTTGAGCCTGTTAAGTGATCCGCAAGGATGGCCGACACCGCTGGCCGGGCCTACGCAAATCGAACGGATCTGCGGTGCTTCTTGACCTTACCCTCTAGACTAACGATAATGATTATCGATAGAGTTCCATAGACGATTCGACGCACAGTCCAAAGAATCGACTGAACGAGAGTTCACTGGCATTTTCCAGTGTAGCTTCTAAGTCGAGATCGCACTGCACTTTTCGTTGAGATTGTAGCGATCAAGGAAGTGCGTTTCCCACCGGAGATCAAAGATCAATGGCCGCAGCGTCTTTGGCCGGCAAACCGCGCAAGGTGATACCTAAAATCCTGGCTGTCATTCACGCGGATGGTTGCACCGGCTGCGAGGCCTGTGTTGAGGTTTGCCCGGTGGACTGCATCTACAAGGTGAGCTCGGGTGAATACCCAGGTTTGCAAGCTTTTTGCGACATCGACCTGGATCGCTGCATTGGCTGCAAGCACTGCGCCCAGGTTTGCCCTTGGGACGCCATCGACATGGTGGACACAATCGATGTGGCCTATCATGTGGGTGTCAAAGGGGGCCCGCCTGAATACGTTGAAGAAAAGTGGGACGACTTGGTGACTGCCGCCCATCGCAATGCCGAAGGCTTGCTCGCGAAGAAAAAGTGACTGTGTGAGGGGAGAAGCCGGCGGTTGTTCTCCCCTCTGCGTGGGCCAGGGCAGAGACTGAATTATTTGGAGGAGTCGATTTCGTGCCAGTGAGGGCCTGGTTCGCGGTGCGCGCTGAGTCGAACTGGTGGATAAACTGGCAACCTCTGGAGCGAAGACGATCAATGAGAAGATTCAAGAGATCGCTGGCGTATGTTGTTCCTGTCCTGCTCCTGCTCGGCGGCCTGTGCGGATGGTCCACTCGATTGGTGAGATCGGAGCCCGCAGCTCGGGAAGAGCCCCACAAGCCGCCCGAGGAGGATCCGACGAGCCCTGCCTATTATCTTTACGAGGTTCCCAAGCCCGAATTGATCTCGGATGAGCCCTTTGCGGTCAAGGTCCCCGCCGGTCTGCAACCGCTCACGCCAAAGGTCGTCGTCCCGGCCGGCAATCCGATCACCAAGGGAAAGTACGAGCTGGGCCGCCAGCTTTATTTCGACCCGCGACTCTCGGCCGACGGAACGGTAAGCTGTGCAACATGCCACAACCCGGCCAAGGGTTGGTCGGATGGGGGCCCGGTTTCAGCCGGAATCAGGGGCCAGACCGGGAACCGTAGCGCACCGACCGTCTTCAATACCGCATACGGCAAAACCATGTTCTGGGACGGCAGGGCGGCTTCACTCGAGGACCAGGCACAGGGTCCAATGATCAACCCGATCGAAATGGGCACTCAGAAGCACCAGCAAATCGTCGATCGTCTGAGACAGATCCCTGGATACAGGCAACAGTTCGAGAAAGTCTTTGGCACCGATGTGACCCTTGATGGCATGGCGAAGGCAATTGCCAGCTTCGAGCGGGTCGCGGCGCTCTCGGGCAACTCCAAGTACGACAAGTACTACGCCGGAGACAACAATGCCCTCTCGGAAAGCGAGAAGCGCGGTATGGTGCTCTTTGGCCTACGGCTGAACACCGACGACGAGTTCAAGCCCGGGGTCGAACTTCAGAAGGGCAAGTGCACCATCTGCCACGTGGGGGCGAACTTTACCGACGAGCAGTTCCACAATCTGGGTGTCGGCTGGAACCCATCCACCAAGAAATTCAAAGACATCGGCCGGTGGGCCCCTGTTCCCATCGGAGCCAAGAACGATGCCGACCTGGGGTCGTTCAAGACTCCGACTGTCCGCGATGTCGAACTCACCGACCCTTACATGCACGACGGCAGCTTGAAAACCCTGGAGGAGGTCGTTGAGCATTATGACAAGGGAGGTATCCCTAACCCGTCGCTCGATCCTGACATCAAGCCTCTTAAGTTATCAAAACAAGAGTCGGCCGATTTAGTTGCCTTCATGAAGGCGCTCACGGGTGAGCATAAGGGACTGGACGAACTGCTCCCCACTCTGCCTCCCGGCCCCGATGGCCAAGCACCCGATCCGCACGCGGCGTTGACGCCTCCCGCCAAGAAGGTGGCCGGAATCACCCGCTAGCCTCGTGTTTACTGAGCCGAGCGGCCCGGACCGCCTGAATCACGATCTGACCGCAGTAGCCCGGATGCAGACTGGCCCCGGCGACTCCCGCGAATCGCCGGGGCCTCCGTTGCATGTGTGCAAAAGAGCGATAAGGCAGGCGGATCTGGTCTTGTAGCCCTCAAGCTTCTGCCGTTCCCGGGCATCGCGTGATAGGATGATCAAGGGATCGAGGCTTGATACAGACGGGACACGTTCTGGCGATTCTTTTCGTTTCCGCTCCTTCCGGACCGGGCCGGCGATTCCGCGGGTCGATTGATCGTACAGCGACCGGGGAGATTCATGAACCGTCAGAGCTGGCTCATCAAATCGCTTCTATTGGCTTGCTTTGGCTGTTTGTTCCTGCTTTGCTTCGGCCGGGCCCTCTGGGGTGGCGGCCAGTTCGGCTACCGTGACGCAGGGCACTTTTATTATCCGCTCTATCAGCGCGTGCAAGCCGAATGGCAGCAGAACCGATGGCCGCTCTGGGAACCAGAGGAGAATTCGGGCATACCCCTGCTGGGCAATCCAACCGCGGCCGTGCTTTATCCGGGCAAGCTTATCTACGCATTGCTTCCGTATGCCTGGGCGGCTCGCCTTTACATCATGGCCCATGTGGCACTGGCGTTTGGGGCCATGCTGTTGGCCATGCGCGGCTGGCATGTGAGCTGGGTCGGGTCGGGTCTGGCTGCCATGACCTACACCTTCGGCGCTCCGGTTTTGTTTCAGTACTGCAACGTCATTTACCTCGTCGGGGCGGCCTGGCTGCCCTTGGGTTTCCTGGCCGTCGACCGCTGGATTGGCTTGCGCAGTCGGCCCGCGCTGCTTCGTCCTGGCGATCGTGCTGGCCATGCAGACTCTCGGCGGAGATCCACAGGCCGCGTATCTGCTGGGCCTGTGCGGGGTGGGTTACGCCGTTGGATTGACCTGGAGCCGCGCCGGGAAGCGAACGGGCAAGCCGGCGAAGGCACGGTCGAGTCCGTTGGTAAACGTTATTCGTGGCAGCTCATTCTTGCGGTTGTCATCGGTCTGGCGCTTTGGTTTGCCGGCACGGTTTTCCTGGCGGAGTGGCTTCCCAGGCACCGGCCTCCGGGCCAGCCGGCTCCCGCCCTGCCCTGGATGGTTTACGTCCCCCGGGGGGTACTCATTGCCTGGTGTCTGCTGGGCGTGGCGATGCTGGAGGCGCTGGCGGAGGCAGCGGTGGCAGTCCCCTCTAGGATTGACGCTGCTGGGGCTGGTTGGTTCCGCAGTTCTGGCGGCGACCATGGCCGCCGCTCAATTGTTGCCGGTCCTCGAGTTTACTCAAGCCACCTCGCGTGCCGCCGGCGAGGGACCGCATGACATCTATCCCTTCAGCATCGAGCCGCATCGCTTGGCGGAACTTGTTTGGCCCAGCGTGTTCGGTATCAGCGTCGAACGCAATGCGAACTGGATCGACGCGGCACAACTTCCCGGCAACCGACAGGCGATCTGGGTGCCGTCTCTTTACGTTGGCAGTCTTGCCTTGATGCTCGCCCTCGCGGCGTTCCGATGGCGCCGCGGGCCGGCTCGCCAGGTCTGGCTTTCGCTCATCGTGGCGTCCAGCCTGGTGGGCAGCCTGGGCCAGTACACCAGCCCCATCTGGATAGCCCGGACACTGGAGCCGGCCATGGGCGGCAAGATTTCAGGCATCGGCCCGCTGGACAAACCCGATGTCACCCCGATCCGGCTGGATCGCTATCTCCGCGACGGGGATGGAAGTGTCTACTGGTGGATGACCACGGTCCTTCCCGGCTTCCGCCAGTTCCGATATCCGGCAAAGCTCTTCACGTTCACCACATTCGGTCTGGCCGCGCTGGCCGGAATAGGCTGGGACGCTCTCCGGAACGGGCGAAACCGCATTACTCCGGCCCTTGCCGCACTCCTCCTTGTGCTGATGACCCTGGGTCTGCTGACTGCCGTGCTGGCGCAGCGGCAGGCGATCCTCAGCGCAATGGCCTCGGCCAGCGTGATATCCACCTTCGGCCCGCTGGATTCCCAGGCCGGCTTTTACGAACTGGTTCGAGCGCTGTTGCACGGGACCGTGATACTGGCCCTGGCACTGCTCGTGATTCTCCTGGCAAAAAGCAAACCGGTGCTGGCGGGCTGGATTGCGGTGGTTCTGGTCACGGCGGATCTCGCCGTCGCCAATTCCCGCTATGTTGTCACGGTACCCCAGGCGCTCTTCGAGGACCAGCCAGAGGCGATTCGCATCATCAACGACGCCGAGCGACAGGAGCCATCGCCGGGTCCGTTCCGCATTCATAGAATGCCGCTTTGGGCCCCACCTCGGTGGTACAGCGATCCCTCCCGAGACCCGGCTCTTGACTTCGTCACCTGGGAGCGACGAACGCTCCAGCCGAAGTACGGGATCACCGAGGGCGTTGCCTATACACACACCCTGGGCGTGGCCGAACTTTTCGACTACGAATGGTTTTTCGCCGGGTTCAAGTACACGATCCATGAGTCCGTCGCCCAATCCCTCAAGGCCACGGCGGGCCAGAAGGTGATTTACTTTCCGCGCAGGTCCTTCGATATGTGGACCACTCGCTACTTCATCCTGCCGGTGTACCCCAATGGTTGGCTGGACGAGTTCCGGGGCTACGCCGCATTCCTGGATGACACGGAACTGATCTATCCCTCTATTGATCTTTTCCAGGACCACACCAAGGAAGCCGAGTTCAAGACCTGGGTCGAGTCGCAAGATTTCCAGATCCGCCGCAACCGCTCGGTCTTTCCCCGCGCCTGGGTGGTTCACGACGTTCGGCTGCTGCCAGATCTCGAGGGCATGACCAGGCTCGAACAGGGCGGGCCGATGCAGGAGATTCTCTATGGTGATGACCGTATCTGGCATGATTCCAGCCTGAGAGTGTTCGATCCTCGCCGTGTGGTGTGGATCGAGAAGGAGCGTCAGCTTGAGCTGAGCCCCTACTTGAATGGCAACTCTCCTCGCGACACCGAGTGGGTCAAGGTAACTTATCCCAGCCCGCAGCGTGTCGAGCTGGAGGCTAACCTCGAGTCGGCGGGAATCGTCGTCCTTGCGGACACATACTATCCCGGGTGGAAAATGACGATCGACGGCCATCCTGCTCCGATCTACAAGGTCAACCGCGTGATGCGCGGGGCCGCGGTGCCGAAGGGCAACCACCAGCTCGTTTATACCTACGATCCAGGCTCGTTCCGGGTGGGCAAACAGATCAGCCTCGCCGGATTGGCCGTGGCCGCCATCTTCGCTATCTACCTGGCTCTCAGGCCGCGCGCCCCTTTGAATGCTGCCGGGACGGCGGATTCCCCCGGCGAGACGAGAAGTTGAGGAAGTGTAGGGAGTGCAGCGTGTGCCGTAGAGAGTCATCTCCCTTCTCGTCCGCGGACAGGTCTGAGATGGGCCGGATTGACCGAAGCCGACCCCGTATCAGGTGGTCAGGATCCCCACCACAAATCCGCTCCGCCTCGCTTGACAGTGTCTCTATCGTAAATGGCTTTCTTTCGTATCCATAATCACTGATAATAACAACATTAACTCGTTAAGATAGAAATCTTTATGGCCGAGGACAAATGGTTTTGATCGGGAACTTTTCTGGCACTCCCCTGGCTTGAAACGCGTGCGACGAAGGGAGCCGAGGCGAGTCTGGCGTTGGTGCGAGCCGTAGCTCTCGCCAGCCTTTTGCACCTGGCCGATTGGCAGGCTTTGCGTAGCCCTCAAAGCTGGCGGCATGGTCTCGGCGCTCGCGTAGCACACACCACGCGCCGCCCTGACCCAGCGGCGACGCGCGGTCGTGCTGATGGGACCGAATTGCCAAAGACCATGACCGCGCACACTCCCCCCACACTCATAAAATACGACAAAACCATCCGCGGCTTCTCAGCCTTGGCGAAGGTGCTCTTCTTGTAGCATCAGCCACGCAGCAATGAATAGGTTGCCTGCCGGTATAAGGTGTCAGGAACCGAAACGCTACCTTTTGTGGTCAAATGTACATAAATCGGTTCCTGACACCTTATACGCCCCCCCGGACTGACCGCGACCTGCCGGAGCGTGCGTTCTGCTATCATTAAGGAGTGGGTGAGCGCCGCCCGTTGAGTTGGAATTGGCTGCAGGGGCAATTGTATGGCGAGCGACCGACGGGTGCGCAGCCTGGTGGCCGATGGTTGCGGTCTCTCCCACATCCCTACTCCGACGACATAACTGACGAGGTCTGCCGGCGATCGAGACCGACCCGGTTGCGGCGGCGGTACGACGAACTGGCCGTAGAACTTAAGGCTGGTCGTGATAACTGGATCGGTCGGTATACGGCTGAGCTTACAGGCCGCAGGAGCGGAGCGGGCCGGCGGGGCCGCTGTGCGGGGTGCGAAAGCTTCGTGGACGGTGGCTCCCAAGCCGTATCGACGGGGATTCGAGCCTCTGACCATTGCGGCCGCTCCGGAAGATCCTCCCGGCGTGTTCCTGGTCGGCGACAGCCGAGTGCTTCTGGAGCTGGTTCTCGATGCGTTCAAGCGTGGCGAGAGCACGAGGCGATCGTCAGGTCCTATCGCACGCTGGGGCTCGCCGACGTGTACGCAGTCATCAGCCGGTATCTCGCGGACCCGGCCCCATTCGACGAATATCTCCGTCGATGCGATGAGGATGCCGCCGCGGTTCGACGAGAGATGGATGCGGCTGGCATGACGGGAGGGATCGGCAAGGAAGAGCTTCTCAAGCGCCGCACGTGCGAAGGGCCTGATCGCGTGATTGAGTTCCTCGTCGATCAGAATCTCAACGAGGACATCGTGGACGGCCTGACTCGCCGCGAGGCGAATCTGCAATTGATCCGCGTCCGGGACGTCGGGTTGGCGGCAGCCCTCGACCCGGCGATCCTGGAATGGGCTGCCGCGCGCGGCCTGGTCTTGCTGACGCACGATCGTCGAACTATCCCTGCCTACGTTCACTCGCGGGTGGCCGCGGGCATGCCCCGTGCCCGGTGTTTTCCTGGTCGATAACGAGATGCCGGTCGGTCAGGCGATCGACGAACTGATCATTGCCGCCCATTGCCTCTCAGAGGACGAGTGCAGGAACTTCGTGAGGTATTTCCCGATGTGACGGACTGGCCGGCACTGAGGCGTTCACCACATGAGCACTTCGTGCGGGGCTTCCTCCACGTTGGCCGCCGTCCAGTCGCCACCAGCCGAGGCCAGCTGCTCTGCGGAAAACGATGTGGTGATCCCGGCAACGTGAACCCGCTGCCTTGGCGGCCTGGACGCCGGAGATGGCGTCCGCGATCACCAGGCAGGCGGAGGGTTCCAGGTCCAGCCGACAGGCAGCCAGCACAAAGATATCAGGGACCGGCTTCACTCACTATACGCAGACTGCTGGCCTGGATTTGTACGCTCAGGCAGCCGATTGCGCTTGGGACCTTTTTGGACAGGTTCAGCCTCCCTAACCCTCCTTGAGATTGGCCGGAGCGAGGTTGTGAACCTGGCATCATCCAGGGCCTTCTGAGCTGGACCCTGGTCGCCTGACGGGGAGCAGGCAGGGGCGGTCTCTCGCTCGACGACCGTGGCATGTTCTGCTGACGGAGGACGGCAACGGCTGGATGACCACTCGAAGCAAGGGAAATCTAGGACCTAGAAAATGTTCAACAGAATGCTCGGGTGGGTGTCTGCGGCTCAGCGTAATGATAATCCCCGCCGTTGACGGCTGGGTTGGCTAGCGAATTACGTCCAATAAAGCGTGAGGTTAGGCCGGCCTATCGGCCAACAGCGAAGCCGTCCGCTCTAGCGCTTGACCTTACGAGAGCGTTAAAGTACTTCCGAATCAAAGGGCGACAACTATCTTCAACCTCAGGTGCGCACTTCCGCGCAACGAGCTGAGACTTCTCGGAGTGTCGTGTACACGAAGCGTTCATCGCCTGCAATTACATGCGGAGGTGCCTCCGGTGTCTGTTTGGCTTGCCCACGACGCGAGTCGCGTGGCGGCCACGTCCTCTGAGTTGACCTGGGAGATGACCCATCATGACTCACGCCCGCATTCGCGAGATCGTGACCCTTCCACGGCGGTGCGTCGCAGCGGGCGATCGCTCGGAAACTGCGGATCGGCCGGAGAACGGTACGGCACGTCCTGGATCAGGACGAGCACGCCCGTAGCGGTTGCCCCGGGCAAGGTCCCGCTCAGGACGAGAAACGGCGCCCCAGCAAACTCGATGCTTTCGAAACCGCGATCGGCCGACCTACTGAACCGATACCCCAATATCACGGCCCAAGGGGTCTGCGAGGAGTTGAAGCGATCCGGCTACACGGGAAGTTACTCCCTCCTAAGCCAGCGAATCCGCGAGTTACGACCGCGCCCGGAGGAAGAGAGCCGCCAATGGATGCTCCGAGTGCTCCAGTGCAAGAAACGCTCGGAGATCCTAAGGCCGCTCGTCAAAAGTGATGAGGATTTGTGTATATTCGAAGGCATTCTGAGGAACGGAAAGCCGAAAGTCAAGAACAGAGTACTGGCTGTTCTTGCCGTAAGTCGAGGGATCTCGAGGCGATCGGTCTCCCACATTCTCCACATCAGTCGGAGAATCGTTTCATCCTATTGCCGTTTTTACAACATATATGGACGTGCACGACTCTTCAAAGGCTTCCGTGATCGGCTCCGCAAGTCGGACGACGAGCTCCTACAGAACACTCTGTTCTCTGTATTGCATACACCCCCGACGGCGTACGATATCAACAGGACAACCTGGCGCATGTCTGATCTAAGGCGGGTTCTTGCGGAGAAAGGCCAAAAAGCCTGTCCTCAAGTGATCAAGGAAATCATCATGGCGGCCGGCTACAATTGGAGAAAAGCCCGGAAAGTCCTGACCAGTACAGACCCTCAGTACCAGGAGAAGCTGGCGAAGATCCAGTCTATCCTCTCAACGCTTGGCTCGAACGAGCGCTTTTTCTCGATCGATGAATACGGTCCGTTCGCAGTCAAGATGCATGGCGGGCGTTCCCTCATGCCGCCGGGTACAGTGCAGCGTCATCCTGCAGAGACAGAAGTCGAAGGGCTCCCTGATAGTTACCGCAGCGCTGGAACTATCCACGAATCAGGTCACCCACTTCTACTCTGACAAGAAGAACACCGCCGAGATGATCAAAGTGTTAGAGATCCTGGTGAAACAATATGCCGAGACGGACAAGATACTATCTATCCTGGGACGCTGCCTCCTGGCATGCTTCGAAGCTGTTCTACAAACGTGTCGAACTGATCAATTCTCCCGAATATAGGGCCGAGCACAAAACCCCACTGGTAGAGCTGGCCCCCCTCCCTTCGTGCGCCAGTTTCTCAACGTCATCGAATCTGTCTTCAGCGGGATGGCCCGCGCCATCATCCACAACAGTGACTACGACTCTCTGGTGGCATGCAAGGCGGCTATCGACCGGCACTTCGCCGAGCGCAATGCCTTCTTCCAGGCCAATCCAAAGAAAGCAGGCCGGATCATCTGGGACAAGGAGCTCACGTCCAGCACATTCTCCCCTGCGAACAACTGCAAGAATCGCCATTACTTCTTTTTGGTCTATGAAATGCCACTCGCTGTAGCTGGAGGTTCCGGGGACACCATAGGTTCCGGGGATACCATGAGCAATTCACTGAATGAAAAGGCGCAGGCCCATTCAAGTTCCTGGACAGCATGCCTATCAAGGGGGTCGAGATTGGGCCTCGTTCGTTGAGTTAGGTGGCCCACGAGCTTGTAACAAACGTGATCCTTACCAGAGGAGCACTTCGGACGGCGCTCGGCCAGGTCCAAAGCCGTCCAGTCAGCACCGGCCGCCGAGAGTTGCTCGGCAGTAAACGACGTGGTCAAACCCAGGCAGCGACATCCCGCGGCCTTGGCCGCCTGTACCCCGGCAACAGCATCCTCGATCACCAAGCAGGTGCTTGGATCGAGGCCCAATCGTCTTGCAGCTTCCTCGAAGATGTCGGGGGCCGGCTTCACTCACTATACGCAACCTGCTGGGCCGGATTTACAGGCTCCCGGTAGCCGGCCTACTACCCAATCCTTGTCGGTAGGTCCGAGCCACTCATGTCCTTCTTGAGATCAGGCGCAGCCAGGCTCTCGCAGGGGGATGTTGCTGCTCACCAGTTGCACTATCAGCTTCGATCCTGACGAGGGTGGACGCGGCATGAAACAGTTCGGCCAAGGACCCGTGCCGTCGGAGTTGCATACGGTGTACCCGGAACTCTGTCCCGGAACTCTGCCAGCGCACGGGCCTGCTCTACACGCAGGAAGTCAGGTGTTCGAGTCCCTCATCGCCCAATGTAACCGCCGTTCACTTTGGGTGTTCGAGTTCTCGATCGGTCGATAGTTCGCTGGAGCTTGTAGCAACTCATCGCTTGATGGTGCGTGAAGCCATGCCCGTCGCTCCCTGGTTGTCCGTCACGGTCAAGGTCACCGTGTAGGTGCCTTTCGTCCTGGTGCTGAACGAGTAATTCTGCCCGGTACCACTGGCGACAACCTTGGTGGTCGCCTTCAGATGCTTCTTCTTGTTCGCCTTGACAGGGATTGTGACTGTCCAGGTGTAATGCAGGGTGTCGCCGGGGCCAGGATCGGTACCGGTTCCATGGTATTTGGCCGCGCCCTTCTTGGGGAACTTGCTGGGAGCGATTACGAACTGAGCAGTCGGTGCGACGTTGATTACAGTGATAGCGATCGATGATGTCTTGCTATGTCCGGCCAGGTCCAACACACGCACGGTCGTCGTGAACACCCCTCCCGATGCGTAGACGTGGGACAGTGAGAAAGTGTTTCCGGGTGAAACCGTAAGCGCCTGCGGACCACCACCATCGCCGTAGTCAACCGTCGCAGACACTGTGGACGAGCTCACAATCGTGCCCACCGCGTTGAACACCTGCCCCTCGGTCATCGTCGCCGAGTTTACGAGACTGACCGTTGGCGGGAGCGGAAGCGTGGTTTCCAGCTTGAACGTCTGGACCACGGAGAGACCTGTCGCGTCGGCTGAGGTGACCTGGAGCGAGATCGGAGATAACCGACTGAGGCACCGATTGGTCCGGCATGAGCCCGAGTTCGCCGTTCACCACTTGAAATCGAGGGTCGTTGACAGAATAGGTGTATTCGCCTGGTGTGTTCGCCGCAGAGGGGGCCACGTTCGGATCGTAGGTGTAGAGCTGGCCCACGCTGGCGCCGCCACGTTGGGCGTAACGTACTGGTTGCTGAGCACGATCGCCGTTGCGCCTGGGCGACTTGATTGACGACCACGGTATAAGGACTGGTGAAAGATAGTCCGCCTGCGTCCGTCGCCGTGATCTGGATAGGAATGGTCGCCGCATCGAGATATTTGAGGGAGAGACCCGGTTTCAGGTAAAGATTGTAGCCGGCGGTCGAGTCGCCGACGACCTGGAATCGAGGGTCGTCGACGAGGAACGTGAAATCGTTGTCTCCGTCTGGATCGACGACGGCGACATTGCCGATCAGGACACCGGGCTGTTGCGCGATCGATGTGTTCTCGTTGATTCCTTTCGGGCTTGTGACGGTGATCGAGATGGGTGCGTGACTCAATGGCACGACCAGGAGGCCGGAAATTCGTATTGTCTGGTCCGACCCCGTTGCCGGTGTCGTCTGTCTCCTTGATCGAGACGGTCACGGCAGGATCTTGGGGACCGAAGGAGACGCCAGGCTGGAGACTCAGAATGTTGCCGAGAACCTGAAATATGCCCTCCGCGGAGCCAATCTGGAAGTTCGCCGTCCCGACCACATTCGGCCAGACGAGTGATAGCTGTCCGATCACGTACCCGGCTTGACCACTGGCGATTTGCTCAGGTCCGGAGAGAAACAGTCCTGCAAGCGTGTTCGGCTGATCGCCCGTGGCGATCAAGTTACCGGTGCCATCACTGGCGATGTTGTTTCCCAGCGACGCGAACGTTGCCGGAGGCACGGATGCGGACAAGTTGCTGAAGTTCGGGGAAGCGCTTGAACTCCCTGTCGCGCTCGTCGAGAAAATGGAGCCCGCATAGGTCACGGTCGAGGTCAGGCTGCCAAGAGACTCGTCGACGATGCTGGCTGCTCCGCCGGAGCTCTGGTTATTGAAGAATGTCGAATTCTGGATCGCAAGGACAGCGGCATGGTTACTGATCGAGAACTGGTCGATGGCACTGCCGTTGCCAGTCGCCGAGTTGTTCGATATGTTCGTATTGGTAATCGTTGTGATCTCTCCGGCGATGTTCAGCGCGCTGCCAGCGTTGGCCTCGTCGTTCTCGAGATCATCGTTAACGAGATTGAGCGTTCCGGCCGCCGCATAGATCGCTCCACCCACGCCGCCTCCCATCAGCGCCGTGCTGGTGATGATCGAGCTGTTTACAATCGTCAGCGTGCCGCCGCGGCCAGCGCTGATCGCGCCTCCGTACCCATCCGAGCCTCCATTGCCGTTCTCGAGGCTGACATTCTCCAGTCGATAGGCCTGCTGGCTGTTCCCGGTGAAATCAAAAACGCGGGATAGTCCGCCGGCATCGATCAGGGCCCGCGCACCGTTATTCGTGGTGATCGTGACCGATTGCATGATGTTCAGCTCACCCAGAGTCAGGATGATCGGGTCGACTGGGTTCAGGAAGATGATCGGGCGCGAAGGCGGGGTTGATCGCGTTATTCACCAGGTTGATGGCATTTCGCAGATCGGTCTCCGTGGACACGAGATAAATCGTCGGTCCGACGAGCTGCGTGGAACGATTCAGAGTATTGTTCGAGAGATCCAGGTCGCGCTGGTCGGCGGATACGCTGAATGAGCTGGTGACGGTTCCGCCTGTGCTCGGGTTGACGACTCCATCGATGGTGATGTTTTCGGATTGTCCCGAGGGCAGGTCTCCGATGGTGACGACCACCTCCTGAGCCGCGCCTTGGTTCACCACGGACGTCGGGAGCGCAGGTGCCACAGAGGCAAATTGGATTTGCGAAGGCAACAAGTCGGTGAGCACGACGCCGGTCGCGTCGAGTGGACCGTTGTTGGTCACCGTCACGGTATAGTTTGCCTGCGGATTCGGGTTGATGATCGAGTAATCGATCTCGGGCGACGGCTCGCTGACCAGCGTCACCGCCAGGTCGGCTTGAGGGATGCTGATGTTAAACGTCGGTAACACAGAGGATGCCGGTGTCACATTGAACGACCAGGAATACGAAAAAAGCTTCTGCGGGTCGAGGACGCGCATTGGGCCCGTCCTCGTACACGGGTCCAAACGGGCCAAGATCCTGTCCCAGTATTTTGATGTCGCCCTCGAGTGCCTGGAAATCGCCCAGGATCTCGAAGTCAGAGCCCCAGAGTGTTCTGAAACGTGAAGGCCTGTTGCAGACTGGGCGTGACTGTGATCAGGTGCGTGAAGTTCGCCGGCGGCTGAATCTGCAACGTCTGGCCGGGAATGAACGTCACTGATGAACTGGGAGGTAGCGCCACTCCGTTTACGGTCGGGGTCACCGTCACGGGTGCGCCGGTGGTTGCATCAGTAAACGCGAACGTGACCTGACTTCCGGTCCCAACCGGAGTGGCCGACACGGTTTGATCGACATTCAGCGCGGCTGTCACATTGTAGGAAAGCAAAAACCCTCAAGTGTCAATTCCGGGTACACCAAGCTCCAAAGCGCCGAGGGGGGTAATCGCGATCGGATCGACCGAGACCGAGAGCAGTTGCCGCTGAAGGTCTTTGGGCGAGCCAGGTGTAAAATCGTCGGTGGAGGCGGTAATCGTGTTCGTGTTGTCCTGTGTCCCGGATAATGCGATGTCGGGCAATGTCAATTTGAGGTTTCCTATCGGCTTGCCAACCTCCGCCGGACCGGCGCCGAATCCCGCGCTGAGTGTCGCCTCGAGTCCCAGCAGACCGCCATCGGCCGGGGCGAATCCCACCGTCATGAGCTCACCAAATGTCTGGGGAAAGTCGCTCCCGCTCTCCGCATCGGTACTCGTTTCGTCCGCCTTGCCAGAGCTCACCTCTGCTTCGGCCGCGGTCATGTCTGCTTGAGCGGTTGTCTTCTCGGCAGGCGTCGTGGCTACGTCCCCCTCCATGGTCGCCTTCGCCTCATCGATCACTCCTTGCTGAGCTTTCTCACGAGCTTTGTTGATCTGGTCATCAATGTCTTTCCCAGCCTTGAAAAGATTAAGACGCCAAGCTGTCGATGTTCCCGTCGAAGACGGGAGAACCGTCGGGGTTGGTCATGGGAGGTGCCATCGCCATTCAACTTCTGACGATTGACAGAAACGAGCGGGACTGTGAGATCTTCATTGATGTTGATGGGATTGTGCTGCAGGCCACCGGTGAACACAC
This sequence comes from uncultured Planctomycetaceae bacterium, assembly GCA_963760085.1. Lineage (GTDB taxonomy): Bacteria > Planctomycetota > Planctomycetia > Isosphaerales > Isosphaeraceae > Aquisphaera. The sequence goes on along the minus strand of CAVXCB010000059.1, from coordinate 30,317 downwards.
TTGCCCCATATTCAAAGTCACCGACAAAGGAAAAGTCGAGGACCAGATCCACGTAAGCGGAGAGCTCCGGCGACTGCGTGAAAAGGGTGCCGTGCACACATTGATGGCGGTGGTGATCGTCGTCGTCGCACCGCTGCTGGCGGGGGGCAGCACATTGTAAGAAAAGCTGCCGTCGTGCAAGAGACTAGCCGTACCGGCATTAACGTAGAAGCCAACGTTAAAGCCCAGCTTGAGAGAGAGTGTGCCGTTGAGCTCCAGCCCGACGCCTGCCTCCTCATCGCCGATCTGGAGGGATTGACTGAGCGTAAACCCCTCGAACTTGGGGGCTGCCGAAACATTGGCCCCTCCGGGATTGTCCGCTGATTATCCGTAGACACCAAACCCGAAAACGGTCAGACCTCCTAGATGAGAACTGAACTGGTTGAATGTGTCGGATTGCGACCAGAGGTCGATTCCGCCGGTCGTGGCAAGAAGACAACGATCTTCCAGCCCTTCAATCATCGCCAGGCGGATGGCGTGAGTTCGACGTGGCGCGAGATTATCCAAGGCTTGCCGAGGAGGGATCTGATCCGCGAACTGGCGCCGGAAGAGCAAGCCATGGTGATGATCCTGGTTGGGGATTGAGATTCGCTGGGTCGGCCGGGAACGCGCTGAATAACGAGGCGAGCGCAATTCAGAAGCGCGAGTGACGCAGGACGAACGCTCTCTGCCTCTGAGCGGAACGGCGGAAATGCGATTCAACGACGATCTAAACCGGCTCGATGGCGACCTCGCCATCGTCATTCCTGGTGTCGGATGTTCGCTACCGAGGCAGCGAATCGAGCAATCCCCTAGCTGCCGCTTCATTTGGTCCAGTCAACTCGCGACGAGGGTTCTGAATCGCCGCGACTCAACTCTAACCGGATGTTGACGAACAAACAAGGATGAACCGCGCGGAAATATTTGCATTTTTGGAAATAGTTCGAAGCCCAACGCAGGTTCCGGGGACACCGTTCCTAATTCTTCACTGACGAAGAAAAAAGGGACATCACTAATATCCACGATTTGTGCGGGGAAGGAGCTTCAGGCGCAGACACGCTTACGTTCGTTGAATGCAGCCTTGGTGATAGGCAAGTGCTAATCAGTGATGCCCCTTTTCCCTTTTCGGATGGGCCGAGACGCCCGAATCCGCTACTCGACTGTCGGCGTCGTCCCATCGGCTAACTCGGCCGACCCGTCGTCGGGCAGGCTCTGAAGATAGGTCCCGACCAGGGCGTCCTCGGTAGGCGGTGGTGCCCCGCGCTCGCGGCGAAAGATCTCCGTGGCCAGCATGATGACCAGATCGTGATAGGCTCTGCGGTCGACAATAGTCCGCCAATCCCCGGCTCGAACCGGTGGCAAGCCATTCATTATATCCCCGGAGCAGTTGCAGCCTGGCGTCGAGGGTCGCGACCAGCCAGCCGGCCACCCCTTGTGGTGGTAGCGCGCGGGCTCCGGCCGGTGCCTCCGGACCGACGGGATAGACCGGAATGAGGTCCTTGCCCTTGGTGATCGGGTTCGTTGAGGTCAGATAAGTGAACACCGCCAAGACGGCCGGTTCCCGCGGCTGGCGCCCGTGGGCTTCCACGTGCGCCAGGTAGTTGGCACAGAGCAGCCGCAGGACGCGCCGGCTGCGTTCGGGCTCGCGCAGGAGGAACCGTCGCGCGGCCTCGAGTTGACCCACCATGTCGGGCGAGAGCGACATATCGCCGAGTCGAAATGTCCATTCCTCCTCGATCGCCTGCTGGGCAGAAGGCGGTATCGGCTGCTCCAGTGCGCCGCATGAGTTCGAGATACCCATACTTAACTGCAAAGAGATCCCACTCCGGCTTCGGCTCGTTCTCGAGCACGACTTCCAGCGCCGTGCGAAGTTGGGAGATCGTGGTCCTCGGCCCCGTCGCCCAGTCGGTGAGCCGTCGCGGCAGCCAGCGGCTCGCGTCCCTGGCTTGCTGACGCTGAAGCGTGCTTCCCCGCCGCCTGAGGTGGGTGATCGTGCGGAGGACCGCGCGATGACAGTCCCAGGCGCCCGCGGTGTCGCCGCTCTCCTCTCGCCTACTCGCCTCGAGGAAAGCCAGCATGATCAAGCCCCCGTTGATAAACCTGTTGTCCTTGGGATCTCCGGCCGGGTTCGCGGCGTCGGCTTGTTCCGCCCCCTGCTGAAACAGCTCGAACGCCTCGCGATTCTCCCCGGCCCACTCCCGCAACGTCGGATTCGCGATCGACCACGAGAACTTCAACTCACTCGGGTCTGCCCCATTCCCGGCCACCATCCCCCGAATGGGGGTGAGCTTTTCCGACGCTCGCCGGAGATAGGTGAAGGCATTCTGTTCGTCCGGAAGCCGGAAGGCCCGGAACGCCGCGACATCGAACGGGTCGCCGATGTCCGGGAGGCCGTTCAGGCTGTTGATCCACCAGATGGCGAAAGCGGTGGCGACGACGGCAACGCAGGCCGCCAGGACGACGACCACCCGCAGCATCTGGCGGAGCCGCTTGCGGAGCAGTTGAACCGACTTCGAGGGCTTGTCGCTCACCGTCAAACGGCTCTCGGATGGGGTCGGCATGATAGCGGCGTCTCCAGGCGAATCAAGATCCGCTGCCGGACTTTCAGGCCATCCTAACCACAATGTGTCGCCCTTGCAACGACAATTGTCAGAGAATTGGGAAACGGGAACAAGGGCCCTCATCCAGGTCGCCGAGTCCGACTCTGTCAGCCAGGCCGGGGACACCGGTCCTCGCCGGGCCCACGTTGGAGAACGGGAATCTCCTCAGCGGCTGCATGCCAGCGGAGGGGCTGATTTCAGGATTCGCCTTCCGCGTAGTGAGCCGCGTATCACCAAGGTTATTCTCAACGGACGTCCACCGTTGCCCGTTGATTTTTGTCCGCCAGCCCCCGACGCTCATCGCCATGCGACATGTTCGTAAGAACGTGGTTTGGCGTGGGCTTTTGGCAATCAGCGGAGATCATTCCCCGCGATCCAATCGGGCGGGGGTCACGCCTGGAGATGGTGATCAACGCCCATCAGACGCCATCTCCGAGCGGCTCCGAAAAAAATTCCGTCCAAAGGCTTGACAACTGTAAGAGAGGACGATAGGCTGTACTAGCACAACTAGTACAGATGGTGACCCATGGCCACTTTCCACGTCAACGTCACAACCGGGGCGGGGACGCCGATCTACCGTCAGATCATCGATCAGGTGCGCCTGGGCGTGGCCACCGGGGCCCTCAGCCCCGGTCAAGCCATGCCCAGTGTGCGGAGCCTGGCTGAGCGGTTGGTCGTCAACGCCAACACCGTGGTCAAGGCCTACGCGGAGCTGGTGCGCGACGGGGTGCTGGAAGCGCAACAGGGCATGGGCTTTTTCGTGGCGGAGAAGCGGCAGATCTACAGCAAGGCCGAACGTCTGCGGCGGTTGCGGCTCGCCGTCGACGACTTCATCCATGAAGCGGTTTTCCTCGACTTCAGCGCCGAGGAAATCCGCAAGGTCGTGGACGAGAAGCTGACCGAGCTGGATTGGGAAACCAAACCGATTGGAGAAAAACATGATCGCAACAGATCTTTTTGACCACACCAGCCCAACCGATCCGTGTGACTCGGTGATCGAGGCGCGCGGGCTGACGCGCTACTTCGGGCGCAAGTGCGCTGTCGACAGCGTCTCCTTCAGCGTGCCGCGCGGCAGTGTCTTCGCATTCATCGGCCGCAATGGCGCCGGCAAGACGACAACCATCCGCATGATCCTGGGCCTCCTGGAGCCGACGCGCGGCTCGTCCGTCATCCTCGGCTGCGACAGCGCCACGCTCCCTCCCGAAGCCCGCGCCCGCATCGGTTACATGGCCGAAGGCCATCCGGTTTACGGCTGGATGCGGGTCGGCGAGTACGGGCGATTTCAACGCGGCTTCTACCATCACTGGAACCAAGAAATCTTCGCCGCCGTGATCGACTACTTCGCGATCAACCCGCGCACCAAGGCCGGCCACCTGTCGCACGGCCAGCGCCGGCCTCCACCTGGCCATGACGCTGGCGATCGAGCCGGAGGTGCTGATGCTCGACGACCCGGCCACCGGCCTGGACCCCGCCGCCCGCAGGTCCTTGCTCGAGGCCATGATCTACTTCACCCGCAGCCGCGAGCGCACGATCTTCTTCTCGACCCACCTGCTGGATGATGTGGAGCGGGTCGCCGACCACGTCGCGATTCTCGACTACAGCATCCTGCGGGCCTGCGCCAGCGTCGACACGTTCCGCGACCGCGTGCGCTCGCTGGTCGTGCGGTTCCCTGCCGAGCCGCCTCAGAAGCTGCCGCCCATCCCCGGCCTGCTGCGGGTGACCCGGACCGAGAACGAGCTGTCTCTCATCGTGGCCAATCTCAACGGACGGACCGAGCGCGATCTCGAATCCCTCGGGGCCGAAGCCGTGGACGAACTGCCGATCAGCCTGGAAGACGCCTTGATCGCCCATGTCGGACGGCAGGGTGACAGGAGTTTCTTCCTCGGCAATCCCCGTTGAATGAAAGTGACGTGAGTGGTCATGGCTCACCACTCGTCAGATAGGGAGACTTACGATGAAAGCACTGATCTGGAAAGAGTGGCGGGAACACCTCAAGTGGGTTCCGCTGCCCGGCCTGGTGATCCTGATGGTGTTCTCTCATCGACAGCCCCGATGAGCCCATGCCCGACGTCACCGGCCGCGTACCTGTTACTGCCTCACGGCGGTCGTCTTCGGCGCGGCATTGGGTTTTCTGCAAGTCTTCTTCGAGTCGCACGGCGACAAGCGTTCGCTTCTCATGCACCGGCCGCTGGGCCCGTTGCGCATCTTCCTCGGTAAAGGTGCTTGCCGGCGTCGCCCTTTACGTGCTGGCGCTCGGGATTCCTTTCGCGTGTTTGGAATGCTGGTTCGCGACGCCGGGAAATCTGCCGGCGCCGTACCATTGGCGGACGGGCCTTCCCTGGCTGGCGGACATTCTCTCGGGCCTGGTCTACTACTTCGCGGGGATGCTCATGGCCCAGCGCAAGCGCGCTGGTACGGCAGCCGGGGTTTGGCTCTGGCCGGAGCCTTCTTCTGCTCCTACCTGGTCTGGGCCCTGCCCGAATTCTGGCAAGCGCTCGTAGCGATCGGGATCATCGGGTCGTTTGTGGGCGTGGCGGCGTGGGGCAGCTTCTCGGCCGGCGGCGAGTATGCCAGCCAGCCGCGGCTGGCCAAGGCTGGCCTGGCGATGACCTTTCTGGCGGCTCTGCTGATCCTGAGCATGCTCGGCAAGCAAATGATCGGGGAGTGGTCCGATTCCGGGTTCGAGTGGAGACTACGGAATCGACCGCCAGGGGCGTGTGGTGGTTGCTCCCATGTCAAGAGGCCGCTCGGTCCGATCGGGCCCTTGACCGACCTCAACGGACAGGAGCCGCCCGATCTCAAGGGTAGGTGTCCCTGTGTTCGATGGAAGGGCGATTACAGTCGAGGCCCCGTTGGCAGCAATGGAGACGCCGCTCCACTGGAGTTACCGCAATAGCGGCCGATTCTACGTCGAATACAAGAACGATTCGAAGCCAGGCAACGAACTCTGGTATTTCGACCAGGCCCAGGGCCGCCTGGTCGGTTACGACAGGTTCTATCATCAGCTCCTTGGCCGTTTCGGCCCGGACGGTTTTACTCCGGCCGGCGGGCAACCCGGGGGAACGCTTCCACGGAGAGCTTCGCTACCGCACCAGTCGCTGGTCAGGCGCTCAGACAAACTACGAGCTACCTGGTCTTTCTCGGACGGCGTGTACACGGTCGATTTTGCCCGGCGCACGATCCGAACGCTCTTTACTCCTGCTGCCGGGGAGACCGTCACCTATGGACGTTGATTGCGACGATCCTTAATCGAGAATGGAAATGGGTTTTCGTCAGCACAGACAAGTCGTTCCATGTCCTGACGGAAGACGGCTCGCCGGTGCTTTCGGTACCGAGGGTTCAAGACCGCGAGAAGGATAGGTATATCGTCCTTCTCGGCGGGCTGGAAAACCCGGATCGCTACTTCGCCTGGTATCGACCGATGGTGGATTGTCATTGGCGGAGCCGGAAGAGTTCAAGTCCACCCCATGGCCATTTTCACGAATACGATACCTCCGGTCGTGAGCTCGCCCACCGCACCTTGCCTGCGACTTCCCTTCCCAGCGGATTCGTACGCCAAGGCGTTGTTCGGACTGGTCACGCCGATGACGGAGGCCGCGTCCCTTGTCGGCGCATCGCGCTATCTGCGCTCGCAGGCGCGCATCGCAAGGGAAGCACCCGGAAGCCCGTGCTTCTCGAGTTATCTTGAAAACAGCCGGTATTACATCCCCGGTACCTCCGCGTTTGAAGTGACGCCCAGCGGATTGGTTCCCGGCTACGTCGCCTTGATCCTGCTGTCGGCAGCGGCCAGTGCGATTGGCTGCTGGCTGCTGGCCCGCCGCTATGCCTTTTCCCGAGCCCGCTGCATCGGCTGGGCGGTCGTTGGGCTTCTTCTTCGGCTGGGTCGGCTTGGCTCCTGATGCTCGTGCTTCAGGAATGGCCGGCGCGCGTCACCTGCCCGAATTGCCGCAAGCTCCGGGTGGTCACACGCGACCCGTGTGAACACTGCGGTGCGCCCGCACGCCCCGCCCGGCATCCGACGGCACGGAGATCTTTCGAATCGGCCAGTGCGCGTACGGCACATCACATTGACAGCGAGATAATCGGGGGACGCACCATGAAAGCGCTGATCCTGAAAGAGTGGCGGGAACACCTCAAGTGGGTCCCACTGCCCGGCCTGGTCATCTTCCTCGTCTTCTCCATCGAGAAGCCCGAGGAGCCCATGCCCTGGTCGACGGCCGCGTACTATTACTGCCTGACCGCCGTCGTCTTCGCCGCGGCGCTCGGCTTTCTGCAGATCGTCTTCGAGGCGCATGGCGACAAGCGTTCGCTGCTCTTGCACCGGCCGCTGAGCCCGTCGCGCATCTTCCTGGCCAAGGCGCTCGCCGGCGTCAGCCTCTACCTGCTGGCGCTGGGGATTCCTTTTGTTTGTCTGGAAACCTGGAAGGCGAGGCCGGGCAACATGCCGGCGCCCTATCATTGGCGGATGAGCCTTCCCTGGCTGGCGGACATTCTCTCGGGCCTGGTCTACTACTTCGCGGGGATGCTCATGGCCCAGCGCGACGCGCGCTGGTACGGCAGCCGGGGTTTGGCTCTGGCCGGAGCCTTCTTCTGCTCCTGCCTGGTCTGGGCACTGCCCGAATTCTGGCAAGCGCTCGTAGCGATCGGGATCATCGGGTCGTTTGTGGGCGTGGCGGCGTGGGGCAGCTTCTCGGCCGGCGGCGAGTATGCCAGCCAGCCGCGGCTCGCCAAGGCTGGCCTGGCGATGACCTTTCTGGCGGCTCTGCTGATCCTGAGCATGCTCGGCAAGCAAATGATCGGGGAGTGGTCCGATTCCGGATTCCGGTGGGACTACGGAATCGACCGCCAGGGGCGTGTGATGGTGGCTCCCTAGTAGGCCCGCTCGGTCCGATGGGCCCTTATACCGACTTCAACGGACAGGAGCTGCCCGACCTCGAACGGCCGGTGTTCCCTGTGTACGATGGTAAGGGTCGACGACGAGTCCCGTTTCGAGGCCCCGAGGGCACCAATGGAGACGCCGCTCCACTGGAGTTACCGCAATCGCGGCCGATTCTACGTCGAATACGAGAACGATTCCAAGCCAGGCAACGAAGTCTGGTATTTCGACCAGGCCGAGGGCCGCCTGGTCGGATACGACAGGTCCTATCATCAGCTCGTTGGCCGTTTCGGCCCGGACGGTTTTACTCCGGCCGGCGTGCGCCCGGGGGAACGCTTCCACGGAGAGCTTCGCTACCGCACGAGGGGTTTGTCCGGTGGCGGTTTGCACGGTCAGATAGGCCCTTGCCTGGTCTGCTCGGACGGCGTGTACACGGTCGATTTTGCCCGGCGCACGATCCGAACGCTCTTTACTCCCGCTGCCGGAGAGACCGTAACCTATGGAAGTTCTTGCGACGATCAGCTTTATCGAGAATGGAAACGGGTTTTCGTCAGCACGGACAAGTCGCTCCATGTCCTGACGGAAGACGGCGCGCCGGTGCTTTCGGTACCGAGGGTTCAGGACCGCCAGAAGGATAAGTATATCGTCCATCTCGGCGGGCTGGAAAACCCGGAACGCTACTTCGCCTGGTATGGACTGACCTCCCGTGGTGGTCATTGGCGGAGCCCGCGGAGTTCAAGTCCACCCCATTCCATTTTCACGAATACGACACCTCCGGTCGTGAGCTCGCCCACCGCAGCGGCCTGCTACTTCCCTACCCAGCGGATTCGTACGCCAAGGCCTTGTTCGGAGCGGTTACGCCGATGACGGAGGCCGCAGCCCTTGTCGGCGCATCGCGCTACCTGCGCTGGGAGGCGCGCCGGAAGGGAGGCACCCGGAAGCCCGTGCTTCTCCATTACCTTGAGAACAGCCGGTATTACATCCCCGGTACCTCCGTGTTTGAAGAGACCCCAAGCGGATTGGTTCCCGGCTACCTCGCCTTGATCGTGCTGTCGGCAGCGGCCAGCGCGATGGGCTGCTGGCTGCTGGCCCGCCGCTATGCCTTTTCCCGCGGGCGCAGCATCATGTGGGCACTCGTTGGCTTCTTCTTTGGCTGGGTCGGGTGGCTCCTGATGCTCGTGCTGCAGCAATGGCCGGCGCGCGTCTCCTGCCCGACTTGTCGCCAGCTCCGGGTGGTCACACGCGACCGGTGTGAACACTGCGGTGGCCTGCACGCCCCGCCGGCATCCGACGGCACGGAGATCTTCGAATCGGCCGAGGCGCTACGGCAAATCACATTGACAGCGAGATAACTGGGGGACTCACCATGAAAGCGTTGATCTTCAAAGAGTGGCGGGAACACCTCAAGTGGGTGCCCCTGCCCGGCCTGGCGATCTTGCTCATGTTCCTGATCAATAAGCCCGGCGAGCCGATGCCCGATGTCACAGTCGCGTTCTTTTTGTGCCTCACCGGCGTCCTCTTCGGCACGGCGCTCGGGTTTCTGCAAGTGTTCTTTGACGGACACGGCGACCCGCGTTCGCTGCTGTTCCACCGGCCGCTCTACCCATCGCGTGTTTTCCTGGCCAAGGCGATCGCCGGCATGAGCCTCTACCTGCTCGCGCTGGGCATTCCGTTTGTGTGTTTAGAGACCTGGAAGGCGAGACCGGGCAACTTGCTGGCGCCCTATCATTGGCGGACGAGCCTTCCCTGGCTGGCGGACATTCTCTCGGGCCTGGTCTACTACTTCGCGGGGATGCTCACGGCCCAGCGGGACGTGCGCTGGTATGGCAGCCGGGGTTTGGCCCTGGCCGCGGCCTTCTTCTGCTCCTTCCTCGTGTGGGTCCTGCCTGAGTTCTGGCAGGCCCTGCTGGCGATCGCGATCATCGGTCTGCTGGTGAGCCTGGCGGCCTGGGGCAGCATCTGCGCCGGCGGCGCCTACGCCCCGCAACCTCGTTTCGCCAAGGCCGCCCTGGCCATGACCTTCCTTGCAGGTCTCTTGATCGTGAGCATGTTCAGCAAGCAAATGATCGGCGAGTGGTTCGATCCCGGGTTCTATTGGAAGTACATCGTCGATCGCCAGGGGCGGGAGGTGGCCATGCCCTACGTCATGGGCCGCGGCCCGATAGGCCCCTGGACCGATCTCGAGGGGCACGAGCTGCCCGATCTCAATCGCAGCGAGGATCTTCCGAGACTGACGGCCCCGGGCACCGTCATGGAGGCTCCACTCTTCTCGAGCTATCGCAATAGCGGCCGATTCTACGTGGAATGCAGGAACGAGACGAAGCCAGGCAACGAACGCTGGTATTACGACCAGGCTCAGGGCCGCCTGGTCGGTCGCCATCTGTATTACCATCATCTCCTTGGCAGTTTCGGTCCGGATGGGTTTACCCCGCCCGGGGCGCAGCCGGGCCAGCGCTTCCAGGGAGAGCTTCGATATGAGAATGATCGCTGGTACACCTTTAACATTCCATTCCTGGCTTTTCCTGGCCGCGTCTACACGGTCGATTTTGCCCGGCGTACGATCCGAACCCTCTTTACTCCGAGTGCGGGGGAAACCGTGGTGAGCGCAGGCGAATGCGAGGATCTCTTGACGAAGCATGAGTGGTTTGTCGTCGGCACGGAGAAGTCGTTCCACTTCCTGACCGAGGAGGGTTCGCCGATGGTGTCCGTGCCGAGGGCCCACGACTGCTATGGCTATCTCCCCGGGCTGGGCAAGTTGGAAAAGCCGGAGCGCTATTTTGCCTGGTATCGACCGGATCCAGGGGCTCTTTTCGTGGAGCCCCAGGAGTCCAAGACCGCGCCATTCCATCTGCACGAATACGATGCCGGGGGTCGCGAGCTCGCCCACCGGGACCACCCGCAACGTCCCTATCCGGCGGCCTCGTATGCCAAGGCGTTCTTCGGGCTGGTCACGCCGATGACGGAGGTCGCGACCCTCGTCAGGCTCTCGCAGTCTCTGCGTTCGGAGGGGCGCTCGAAACGCAGCACGCGCCAGCCCGTGCTTCTCGATTATCTTGAGAACATGCGGTATTTCGTTCCCGGGACCTCGCGGTTTGAAGGGACTCCAGGCGGACTGATCCCCGGCTATGTCGCCCTGATCCTGCTCTCGGCGGCGGCCAGCGCGCTCGGCTGTTTCGTGCTGGCCCGCCGCTCTGCCTTTTCCCGAGCGCGCGGATCGGCTGGGCGCTGGTGGGCCTGGTCTTCGGCTGGGTCGGCTTGGTCCTGATGCTGGTGCTGCAGGAATGGCCGGCGCGTGTCTCCTGCCCAGAATGTCGTAAGCTCCGCGTGGTCACACGTGAGGTGTGTGAACACTGCGGCGCCCTGCACGCCCCGCCCGCACCCGACGGCACGGAGATCTTTGAGCCGATGGCGGCAACCCCGGTCGCCGCCTTGCTCGAGCGATGACCCTCGTTTTCGATCAACGACTGAGGTACATTCCAGACCCATTGGGAGATCGGATGGCGAGATGAGACGAACGATCATCGCGGTTCTGTTCTGCCTGGCAACGGGCGCGTCGCTCGCCTGGGCCGGGCCGTCGTCCCCCGTACCCGGACCGGCGGCGGATTCCCCTTCCGACGTCGTCGACGACGTGATCCTCGGCGAGATGCGGAAGCGCCACGTCGCCGGCCTATCCCTCGCGATCATCCAGGACGGCAAGATCGTCAAGGCGAGAGGCTATGGCGTGACGGAGCGGGGTGGGGATTCCCCGGTGACGACCGCCACGCTCTTCCAGGCCGGCTCGATCAGCAAGTCCGTGTCGGCCCTGGGGGCGCTGCGGCTGGTGGAGCAGAGCAAGCTGGCCCTGGATGAGGATGTCAATGCCCGGCTCGTCACCTGGAAGGTGCCGGTGAACGAATTCACCAGGGAGAAGAAGGTCACCCTGCGAGGCCTCCTCAGCCACACCGCCGGCCTGACGGTCCACGGCTTCCCCGGCTACGCCACGGATGACCCGGTGCCGACGGTCGTGCAGATCCTCGACGGCGCGAAGCCGGCGAACACGAAGCCGATCCGGGTGGATTTCGTGCCGGGCAGCAAGTGGCGTTATTCCGGCGGCGGTTACACGGTGATGCAGCAGATGATCGTCGACGTGACCGGCGCCGTTCCCGCGGTTCATGCGGGAAGCCGTGCTGGGGCCGCTCGCGATGAAGGACAGCACGTTCGAACAACCGCTGCCCGCCGGGACGGCGAAGCTGACGGCGTCCGGGTACTATGGGGACAGGAGCCCGGTGAAGGGCCGGTGGCACATCTACCCGGAGATGGCGGCGGCGGGCCTCTGGACGACACCCTCCGACCTGGCACGCTTCGCCATCGGGGTCCAGGAGGCCCTCGCGGGCAAGTCCGACCAGGTGCTGTCGCGGCGGATGGCGCGGCAGATGCTCACGGATCAGAAGGACCACGACGGGCTGGGGGTCTTCCTGGAGGGGAGCGGCCAGGCGCTGCGGTTCGGCCACGGCGGCCGCGACAAGGGGTTCGACGCCCGGTTGATCGCCTACGCGGAGACCGGCCAAGGCGCCGCGATCATGATCAACGCCAACGACAACTCCCAGATGATCTCCCGGATCCTCGAGTCCATCGCCAGGGAGTACCATTGGCCCGACTACCCCGCGTCGATGCCGTCGAGGCACGCGACGGCGGAAGTCGCCGAGAGCCGGCTCGCCGCCTGCACGGGGCGCTACGAGTTCGCGAACAACCAGATGATGACCTTCGTGGTAGATCGAGGTCATCTGGCGACGGTCGTCGACGGATTCCCGGACGAGGAGTTCCTGCCGGGGGACGACGGCCGCTTCCATTCGGCCCAACGGGATATGCGGATCACCTTCCTCGAAGACGGCCGTGGGCAGATCGACGGATTCGTCTGGCAGGAGGGCGGCCGCGAGGGGAAGGCGCCGCGCATCGGGGCCCTGTTCTCTTCCCTGAAGCCGGCGACCGACCCCGACCCGGCGAGGACGGAGAAGATCGTCGCCGCGATGAGGGCCCTCGAGCGGGGCGGGAAGGCGTTCGCCGAGTCTCGGTCCTTCACCTCCGGAGCACGCGAGGACTTCGGGGACGGTCCCACCACGGCCCTGGCCGGCCTGCGCTCGCTCCGGTTCGTCGCCGAACAAGATGTCGCCGCGCGCAAGATCGAGCGGCACAAGGGCGCGGTGAGTCGGATCCTCTACTATCGGCTGGTGACGGACAAGGCCGATCGCGGCCTCCTGATCCATCTCACCGCGGATGGGACGATCACGGACTACGACATCGTCGAGGATTGAAGGAAGCGATCGGCGATCCGGCCGGAAGACGTATAAGGTGTCAGGAACCGAAACGCTATCTTTTGTGGTCGAGTGTACTGAAATTGGTTCGAGACAACTTATACGCCTCCGCGCGCACTGCCCCCACACTCATAAAATACGACAAAACCGTCCGCGGCTTGCCAGCCCTGCCGAATGTTGCGTTTTCTTTAGGGCACGAACTCGATCGGATCGGGTTCGTTCTGCCCGAACCCATTCCATCAAGACAACTCTCTATTGTTTACCCGCTGATACTATGCACTAATTGTGAGGAGTCGAGACGAAGTACCGCGGCCGGGCTCGCGGGCGTCAATGGAAGGTGAGTGTAATTGAGTGTGAATGAGTCGCAAAAAGGAGATGAAACGGAGACGGCGGGAGTGCTCTTGAGATCGATTTCCCGCAGCAGTGCCTCTCCTGGTGACCTTGCTTGCCGTGCTCCTCAGCGGGGCGATGTGGTTCGCCTCCGTCGGCGTACACCATGTTTGGCCGCTGGCCTGGCTTGCGCCGCTGCCGCTGCTCGTTGTCCTCCCCGACCTCCGGCCCGGGCCGGCGGCATTGCCGCCTGCGGCGGATCGGCGCCGGCGCACTCAACCTCGTGCTCGCCTACCGTGGCCTCCCGCCCGTGCTGCTTGGGGTCGTTGTGCTCCTCATCGCCGGTCCCTTCATGTTGGTCGCGCTGGCCTGGCACGCCATCGCACGGCGCACACACCCCGCGGTCGCCATCGTCGCCTACCCCGTGCTCGTCGTCTCGGCGGACTACCTGCGATCGCTGAGTTCGCCGCACGGCACGTTCGGATGCCTCGCCTACTCGCAAACCGATGTCTTGCCGGTGGTCCAACTCGCGTCCGTGACGGGCATGTGGGGCATCTCCTTCATCGTGTCGCTCGTCCCGGCGGCACTGGCCGTGATGTGGCGCGGCCGTCGTACGCGGCGCGTCGTGCGGGTTGGGCTCGGGCTGGCCACTCTGCCCCTGGCGCTGACACTTCGCTTGGCACCGCGCGTCTCCTCGCGTCGCCGGGGCATGAGGTCCGGATCGGCCTCGCGGCCAGCGATCCGTCGACTGTCCATTTCGCCGCCCAAGATCCCGACGAGGCCTTGCCAGTCATCCGCGCCTACGCTGGTCGTGCCGCGGCCCTGGCGGACAGGGGCGCAGGGGTGGTGGTGTTGCCTGAGAAATTCGTGGGGATCACGCCCGCCTACGGCACCGCGCCGCGCCATCCTCGCCGCCGTCGCGCGAACGCCACCTGACGATCGTCGCCGGCTTCAATAGCATCGGAACGCCAGAGCCTCGCAACGTTGCGGTTGTTTTCGGTCCCGACGGCGAAGTCGCGCTGGAGTACGACAAGATGTACCCGATCCCCGGTCTCGAGCAGGGTTACCGGCGGGGCGACGCGATCGGCCTGGTCGCGGGTGCCCCTGTCCCCAGCGGCGTCGCAATCTGCAAGGATCTGGACTTTGTGCCCCTCGGCCGGGCCCACGCCCGGGCGGAGGTCGGCCTGCTGCTCGTGCCCGCTTGGGATTTCGAGAACGACGGCTGGTTGCACAGCCGGATGGCAATGATGCGCAGCGTGGAGGGGGGCTATGCGTGGCCCGCTGCGCCGCCAAGGGCGCCTCACGGTGGCCGACGCACGCGGCCAAGTCCGCGCGGAACGCGCTCCAGCGAAGCGCCGAGGTGCTGCTGGCAGGGAGCGTGCCGGTCGGCGCTGGCGGCACGTTCTACAGCCGTACGGGTGATTGGTTCGCGTGGCTGTGCCTTGCCGCCGGACTCGTGTCCGGAGCCGCCGCACGGAAAGGCCTGCGCGGCCGAATAAGAGGGGAATCGAACCCGCCCTCATCCGGTTGACACTTACCTAAAAAACCTTCTCCGAGAGAATACAAAAGTGCCAGATAGAGATGCACCTCCAGCTCGGAGTCGGTCCCCCTTGTGTCGTGAACGCCGTTATAATGCACCACGCGTGTCCCGGGGGATCGTGTCGGCGATCGGCCTTGTACATTCGCGTACGGCGGACCGGACGACGAGGGCCGGGCTCGCCACCGAAAGGGACCCGGGCCGCCATGCTCGCCGTCGGAACCAACCTCGGCCCCTACCGGATCGTCCCGCTGCTCGGCGCCGGCGGCATGGGTGAGGTTTATCGCGCGGAGGACACCCGGCTGCACCGCGAGGTCGCCGTCAAAGTGATCTCCGAGGATCTGGCCGGCGATCCCCTGGCACTGGAACGCTTCCGGCGCGAGGCGCGGGTCGTAGCCACGCTGTCGCACCCGAGCATCCTGGCCCTGTACGACATCGGCACCTGGGGCGACGTCAGGTTCGCTGTCACGGAGTTGCTCGAAGGTGGTACCCTCCGGAGTCGGCTCGAGCGCCGGCCCGTTCCCTGGCCCGAAGTGATCGACATCGGCATCGCGATCGCCGAGGGCCTAGTTGCGGCCCACGACAAGGGCATCGTCCACCGCGACCTGAAGCCCGAGAACCTGTTCGTGACCCGCGACGGCCGGGTCAAGATCCTCGACTTTGGCCTGGCGCGGGTCACGCCCCCGCCGCTCTTGTCGCCCCTGGATCGAACGCAAACTCACTGGCCGGTCGCGACCCGATGGGGCACCATCCAAGGCACGATCGGCTACATGGCCCCGAGCAGGCCCGCGGCCAGGAGGTCGACGTGCGGAGCGACCTGTTCGCCCTCGGCTGTGTCCTCTACGAACTGGTCTCCGGCCGCCGCGTTTCCAGGGCGACACGCCCGCAGACACCCTGGCGCAGGTCCTGACCCGCTCGCCTGAACCCTTGAGCGATTCGGTCGCGTCGATCCCCACCGAACTGAGTCGGATCGTCGGCCGCTGCCTGGAAACCGACCCGGAGAAACGATACCCGTCCGCGCAGAGCTGGTGACGGAGTTGAAGTCTCTGCCCTGCGACGGCACCGCGACGCAACGGGCGCACCGCGGCCGCGGCCGATCCGCCGGAGGCGGTCCCACTCGTGGGTTGTGCCGGCGGTCGTGGTCTTGGTCATCCTCGCGATCGTTGGGACCTTCTGGGGCCGGATCGCCGGCCGTCGTGGGCACCGCTCGCTCGCCGTGTTACCGTTCACCGACTCGGCCGGCACCGCGGGCTATCTGGCCGACGGCGTCCCGGATAGCCTGATCAACAGCCTCTGGCGGGTGCGGTCGCTCTCGATCCCCCCCTGGGCCACCGCCTCCCGGATCCGGCTGGAGAAGGGCGGTGACTTGAGAAAGGTCGGAGAGGAGCTGGGCGTGGACACCGTGCTCACCGGGGCGATCCACAAGGCCGGCAAGCAACTCTCGCTGAGCTACGAGTTGATTGAGATCAGCGGCCCACGCCCAGCACGCGTCCTGTGGCGCGACGGCTATAATTGTGCCGAGAACTACCTGCCGACTCGGCTGCCCAAGACGGCTTTGGCGATCGTTGAGGCACTGGAGGTCCCCCTCACGGACGAGGATCGCAAGAACCTGGCGAAGCGCCCGACCGAGGAGCCCGGAAGCCTATCGACTCTACGCACTGGGCCGGCGGGAGTGGAACCGCTTTGACAAGGAGGGGTACCTTCGGAAGCATCGATTATTACAAGCAGGCCATCGACGTCGATCCCGCGTTCGCCCTGTCGTACGCCGGAATTGCTGATTCGTACCTGATGCTCGGGCTCAATAATGGTCCGCCGCGCGACTACATGGAAAAGGGTAAGGATTGGGCCCTGAGCGCCATCAGGCTCGACAAGGAACTGGTCGAACCGCACGTCTCGCTGGCCATCTACTACTTGTTCTACACCTGGGATTGGGACGCCGCCCGAAGCGAGCTGGACAAGGCCCTGGCGCAGAAACGGGACTTCGCGGAAGCCCATCACTACAAGGGCCATTACTACGAGGCGACCGGCCGGCTCGACCTGGCGGAGCCGGAATTGAGGCGTGCCGTCGAGCTCGATCCGGGCTCGCCCATCAACCGGTGCGAGCTCGGCTGGACCCTCTTGTTGCGGCGACGCTATCCAGAAGCCTTGAAGGAACTCCGGCGCACAAGTAACGCCGACCCGACGTTCCTGTTGGCTCGCGAGAGTCTCGCTATCCTCTTCGCCCTGCTCGGTGATCACACCCAGGCCCTGGTAGAGGCCCACGCGCATCAGGAACGCGCATGGATGGCTCGATGCCGACGCCATACTGGCTTACGTCCTGGCCACGGGCCACCCAACCGAGAACGCCCGGGAGGAGTTGGCCAAGCTGGAGCGGCTCCCCAAGGACTCGTACGTGACGCCCTACCAAGTGGCGGCCGCCGCCGTCGCATTGGGCGACAACGATCGAGCGGCTCACTGGCTGGATCGCGCCGTCGAGCAGCGTGACGGCCTTCTCATCTGGCTAGCATCCGACCCACGCTTCAACGGATTTCGCACCGACCCTCGGTACCGTGTCGTGCTGAAAAGTGTCGGGTTGCCGGTGCCCTCGAGCGTTTCGGCAGTAGGGACGCCGGGGACGAAGGGAAATGATCCCTGATCGATCCTCCGCTCGCTCGCTCCGTGAGCGTTTGTAGGCTGTGGGCTCAGCCTTGGTTTTTGGTTTGTTGTTGCGTCCCGCGCTTATTTGGACCGGCGAAACCGAGACGCAATCACTATTAACTGTAATCCACCGCCCAGGCTCCTGAGCGAACTAATCGCGACCCCCGTTTCCGCCCCACTGGCGTTCGGTGATTTTCTGGTGTCTACCGTCCCTGGTTTTCCTGGCACGGGCCATAGCCACCGGCAATCCCTGGGATGTCTCGATTGGAATGGCGGCCAGAGCAACCTTCGTGGTTCTTTCGGCCTACATCCAGCTCTCGTTCCGCATGTTGAACTCCTTGTCGATGGACATCCTTGAGGCTTTCCTGGTCCTTTCCCTCCCCTTTGCCGCGTGCTTCATCCTCTGGTTTGCCGTGCGATCCTATGAGACTGGCACACCTCTGGCCCTCAATCGGCCTGCGGTGAAGCGGCAGCTAGACTTGGCTCGTGAACCGTAATATGATCTGAGTCCGAGTATCCTGATACCAATGATGCTCTGAGCCGACGAATTATCCCCGGGTTCGCCTCGTTTCGTTTGCGCTCCGCTCGTACAATCGTGACACGGATTCGCGAGAAGCCTTCCGAGAAAAGCCGTGTCGGTTTCTCAGGTCGTTCGCCAGGTGTTCCTCAACCTCTCGATTCTCCGGAGGAGTCCTCAACATGCGGCCTCGGATTCTCTTGGTCCGCGATCACGAGCACAAGAACGCGAGCTGACGGCCGTCACCGCGATCGCCCTGACGTTCGGGACGGTTCTGGCAACAGAGGGTGACGCCGACTCTGCGAAAGACGTCGCGAAGAAGATCGATACGAAGGCTGACTCCGCCAAGAAGGGTGAGGCGCCCAAGCCCGAAAAACTCGGCGTCTTGATCAATGATTCGCGCGCATGCCCCGGTTACAACCTGATCAATCCTGGTCGCAAGCAGACGTACCTGTATGACAACGAAGGTCGCGTCGTTCATACCTGGACGAGCGAACATCCCAGCGGGGCCGCCGCTTATCTGCTCGACAACGGCCATCTGTTCCGTCCCTCCGAGGTCGTCAATCGCAAGCCGGGTTTCCAGGGCCCCGCGGCGAGCGGTCGGTTTCAAGAATTCGATTGGGATGGCAACCTCGTCTGGGAGTTCGAGTATCACAGCGAGAAGCGTTTGCCTCACCATGACGCGATCAAACTCCCGAACGGGAACGTTCTGGCCATCTGCTGGGAGCGGATCGACGAAAAAGAAGCCATCGCGGCGGGCCGACGACCCGAGACCGTGAAGGATTCTCACCTCCAGCCCGATTGCCTGGTCGAGATCAAGCCCACGGGCAAGAAGACGGGCGAGATCGTCTGGGAATGGCGAAGCTGGGATCACCTGATCCAGGACCGCGACAAAACCAAGCCCAATTACGGCAATGTTTCCCACCACCCCGAGCTGTTCGACCTGAACTACATTCACGGCGAGGAAGGCCAGGTCTCGAAAATGATGGCGACCAAGGACGGTCGTAGATAAGCTCCGCACCCTGGGATACGTCGGTAATGGTCCCGCGGCTCCGGCTGACGCCAAGAAGGATTCGCCGAAGAAAGACGCGGAAAAGAAAGACGCCACAAGAATGACGCATCGAAAGCCCAGTCTAAGGACGGTCAGAAGAAAGACCAAACGCGCGCTCCTCGCAAGAATCCCGACTGGATGCACGTCAACGCGGTGGCTTACAACGCCGAGCTCGACCAGATCGCGCTCAGCAGTCCTCACTTCCACGAGATCTGGATCATCGACCACAGCACCAGCAAGGAAGAAGCCAAGGGCCACACGGGCGGTCGCTGGGGCAAAGGGGGCGATATCCTCTACCGCTGGGGCAACCCACGAGCCTACCGCAACGGTACCAACCTCGATCAGCGCCTCTTCGGTCAACACAACATCCAGTGGATCCCCAAGGGACTGAGCGGCGAAGGCCACTTGCTCGTCTTCAATAACGGTGGCGGTCGCAAGCCCGTCGAATATTCCTCGGTCGATGAGTTTGTTCCGCCGACCGACAAGGACGGCCATTACATCCGCCCGAAACGCGGACCGTTTGGCCCGGCCAAGCCGCTCTGGAGCTACACCGCGCCCAACAAGAAGGACTTCTATTCGTGGTTCATCTCGGGAGCCCAGCGTCTTCCCAATGGAAACACATTGATCAACTCGGGCGCGGTCGGCATCGTCTTTGAAGTGACTCCTGAAATGGAAACCGTCTGGAAGTTCTCCAACCCTTTCAAGAACGCTGTGCCCGGGCAACCCATGGCGGCTCCGGCAGCAGCACCGAAGCTGTTTGAGGCGGTCGCCAACGCCACCCGCGACGCGCTGGGTATGACGAACGACCAGCGCAAGAAACTCGACGAGATCGACAAGGAGTTGATCGCCAAGCTCGACAAAATACCTCACCGCCGAACAAATCAAGAGCCTCGCCGAGCCGAACCCGAGCGACGCCGCTGAACTCGCACAGGCGCTCCGGGCGAGTACCTCTCACGTTTCGACAGGAGTACGCTGAAGCTCACGGACGCCCAGAGGAAAGAATTGCGGGCTCTCCAGAAAGACTTCAGTCCCAGGATTGCCAAGCGTCTTGACCGACGCACAAAAAACCATGATCGCCGACTTCAAGAAAGGTCAACTTGCCGCGGCTGCTGGACGCGGCGCACCGCCCAGGACGGGTAATACCCTGTTCCGAGCGACGCGATATGCACTGAACCACCCTGCATTCGCGGGCAGGACACTCAAGCCAGGCAAAACGCTCGTGGAACTCCAGCAAGAGCTGGATAAACCGCAGCCAGACAAAGAAACCAATTCGGCCAAACTCAAGACAGTTGACGCATCCAAGTGACGGGAAATCTAAATCGGTAAGACAATTGGCCCGGACTAGCACTTAAGTACGGCATGCGAAACGACGATGGCTTCGTCCACCGTGGGCGGACCTCGTTTCTCAAACCCCCTGGAGAAGGACTGACCGATGAGACGAATGCTCCTGCTGATCGCCTGCCTCGCCGCCACGGCCCCCGCGCTTGGCCAGACGTCCGATGTCGAACAGTTCGTCGCGGCCGGCGAAGCTGCACTCGCCGCGAACGACGCGGCGTTCTTCGACCGATTTCTGGCCGAAGAGTGGACCGTCATTGGTCCGGACGGCACAACCGTGACGAAAACGGAGATCCTGAAATCGATGAAGGACGGGACCTTCAAGCTGGAGTCCCTGGAGCCCCTGGAGAGAAAAGTTCGTGCCTCCGGCGACACGGCGGTGGTCACCGGCCGCCGTCGAATGAAGTACGCGGGGAATCCAATGAAATTCACCAACGCGTATACAGACGTATTAATCAAACGAGACGGGAAGTGGCTCTACATCGCCTCGCATGTGACGCCGGTAAGGACCGAATCTGTCGCTCCCAGTGGCGAGGGCGCCGTGAATGCCGATTGGGCCCAAGTGCGGGGCAAGTGGGAGCGGGAAGCGAAGGACAAGGAAGGGAAGACCTTCCGCGCAACGAAAGAGATCCGGGGCAACCAGGAGACGATCACGTACTACGACAACGAGGGGAAAGTCGTCTACGCCCACACCGTGGAGGTCAAGCTCGAACGCGTCGGGAATGTCCGCCTGTTTACGTACTCCAACGGAAAGGTCTTGGCGGGGCCGAACAAGGACCAGGAGGTCAGCCCGAAGCCTTTCAGCTACGTCTACACGACCGACGGCCAGATGTTCGCCGAGGTGATGGGGTTCCTGGCTGGGCAGGAAGAGTCGCTGGCAAAAGCCGCACCCCAGCTCACGATCTGGAAGCGAGCGAAAGAGTAATTGTCCAGGTGGACCACCGGCGCTTCGCCGCCCATCTGCACCTTCAAGCGGCTGTCCCACGGCGCTCGTCAGCAGGCCGGCTTCGCTGTTGGCCGCCCCATGACATCAATGAGATCTTCGATGGCGCACTACGCGTTATCGATCGGGCCGAGCATGGAGCAACACTCGAACCGACATTCTCCAAGGTCTAGTGCATGGCTCCAGCCGCGGGGAGGCCGCAATGCGATCGTCCGATCAGCGTCGGCATCAGCATCAGTCAGTGATCCTGTGCGCAACGGCGCTCTTGGTCTCGCTCGCCTCCGGGCTGGAAGGCCAGACAGATCATCAGCCGAAGGTGAGCCCTGGGCCTGGCGAGCCGGACTGGAAGGTGGTGCTTGCCGAGCGCTACGGGCTGTCGCTCTTTGGGGACCTGCTCAATCCCGTGACGACAACCGCCGTTTCATGCCCTGGCCTCTTCCGCAAGGCCGGTCCGGGAGCGGTTACGTATACCCCGGTCATCGCGCTCGGGCTGGCCACCCGCAATCGCGGCGGGTGGTATCGGCCTGTGGCGGAGGGAGGCGAGCCACAGAAGTCGGGTCTCTGGACATACACCTTCAAGAACACGGCCGAGTGACCTGAAAACCGGCAAGAACCTGCCGCCGCCCCTGGAGGAAGGCTCAAGCACCCACTTCGACCCGGGTGACCAGCCGTTCGGCTTCTGGGTCTCCAACGACGCGCTCACTGACGGCGGTGTCTTCAGCGAGCCAGCTCTCGTGGCCCGCATCAACAAGCGCCTGGGCTCGCAGCCCTACAAGGCTATGATCTATCCCTACCGCGACAAGATCTCGGGCCGGCTGATTCCAAACAGCTATGTGATCGGCTGGGAATACTCGAACAACGACGACTTCCAGGATATCGTCTGCCAGGTCGATAACGTGGTGCTGCTGAGCAAATAAATCGGCAACCACGGAATACACGAACTACACGAAAAAATGCTACGAAGGACATCGATAGAAAATCATAATATCAATCGTCGAAGCATTCACGCGGAGTCAATGACTTCTCATCACTTCCTAAGAATCGAGTCACTACTGACGGCTTTTTTTCGTGTTTCGTGTTTTCGTGGTCCTGCTATCTCTTGTTCATTGTATTTCGTGGTTCGATCATTTCTTCTTGATTTCGTGGTCCCATTATTTTTTCTTGGTTTCCCCAGTGCCGGGTGCCGGCTTGGGCGCTTCCTTCGGGACCGTGGTTTTTGCCGGTTCGGCGGGCGCCGTTGTCGTGGATCGGGGTAGCGAGACATCGTCCTTGCTGGGCAGTTCGGGAACTGGTTTGCCCAGTTTCTGCAAGTAGTAGGCAACGATCGGTCGGACCGGAAGATCGGGGGCCAGCTTCAAAACCTGGGCGAACGATTCCGCGGCACGATCAGGTGAGCCCGACTCGAGCAGACAGAGAGCCAGGTCGAATTCCCAATAGGCCTGGCGAGCCACCAGGCTAGGCAGTACAAGGCTGCTATTGGTCGCGGGGGTCAGCTCGCCGCGAGTAAGAGTCTGGCCCATCGTTAGTGCCCGCACGGTGCGATCGGATCGCAGCCGGGGGATTGCCCGCATCCGCCAAAGGTGGTCGGCGGTAAGGTAATTGCCCAGGAGGAAGTAGACCTGTCCTTGTCTCATGAACGAGCTCCCTGGCTCGGTTCCCAGGTTAGGATCCTCGATGGCTCCCATGGCCATCAGTTCCAGCGCCCGGTCGGGCTGGCCGGTGAAGCAGTACAGGTCGACGAGCTGCGGCTTGACCAGCAGCGGGCTCATATTGCCGCGATTGGCTTCCTCAAGCTCGCCGATGGCCAGCCCGGCGCCCCCTGATTGCGCGCGGCGACGGCCTTCTCTACAGGTCCCGCCTGGCGCTCGACCTGTAGGTCCATCAGGTTTTCTTCCACCTGCTTGACACGCTGATTGAGCTGTTCAAGCTGCTGCCGGACTTGCGATTCCGCCTCCGGGGACGCGAAGTCACCGGGCTGGCTCTGGTCGATTACCATCTGCAGCCGGTCGCGGGCCAGGTCCACCGATCCAGAGCGCAAGAAGAGCTGGAACAATTCCATGTTCAGCGACTGGAGCTCTCGGCGTGCTTCGGGGGTCTTGGGAGGTGGCGTGGTCAAAATGGCGTAGTTCAGTGCCGTGAGCCGTTGTTTGAACCGAGTGGTAAGCATCTCGATACTGGGCACCAGCGCACTGACCCGGCTTTGGTTCTGGCGATCGAGCGGGATGCCTGCAAGAAGCAGCCGTCTCCTCCTGAGCGAGGAAGCGGTAGGCGGTCTCGAGCAGACGGTAGGCGAGCCAGTCGTCGGGATTCTTCGCCAGTGCGGTCCGCGCTTCGCTGATCGCCAGCAGGCACCGTGCCGGGTCGGGAAGAGTGGGCTGATCTCCCTCCAGCATCGACCCTTGCAGCCAGCGTGCCGCGGCATTGGTATGAGTTTGCGGTCGGCCGGCGAGGCGGTTTTGGAAGAAATCGTCAAGCCATGAAGTCGCCGTCGGCGGACGATCGGCCGATGGAACGGGGTGCGTAAGGCGGTAGGCTCTGAGGTCCGGCACCAGCAAGTTGTTTTTGAATGTGGCCAGGTCAGGTTCGCGAGCGTCAGCCCGGCCGAAGAGGATCACCCGACCATCGTCGTAGAAGGGAATCCAGTTGGGGCTCTGACTTAATCGCCTGTAGGTGTCGACGGCTCCGCCAGGTCCCGCCAGATCGATCATCACCGCGCTGATGCCGTAGCGGTCGAGCGAGGTTTCCACTCGTCCATAGCATCGTCGCGGATTGCGACCCGCAGGAGGCGAAGTTCTTCACGCTTCTCGGGAGTGAAGACGCTGCGGCTGTCGATGAACGTGAGCCGCGCTGGATAGGCCTTCCAGATCAAGGCATCTCCCTGCGCGGCCGTCGTATTGAGGATATTCCCCTTGATATCTTGCTGTCTGGCCAAGTATTCGGCGGCCTCGAAGGCGAAGTCGTTGGCCTCGAACGAGAAGCCGAAGCGCGGCTCTCCCGGCTGCCTTCCCCAGCCCGTGATGCCCACGCTAACGCAGAAAAAGAGCAGCGCCAGCGTGATCAGCCGGCCCGCCGGTCGACCAGAGGGTCGGCAACAAGCCCAGCCGCCCCTGGGTTCCGAATCGATCGTGATACCACTCCTGGCCGTTGATCCCGGCGACCGCTGCGAAGACGACTGCGAATTCCTGCCGGTAACCGATGAAGATCGCCCAAAACACGGCGATCAAGGCGAACGGCAGGAAGCGGCTCCAGGCAAACCGCCGTGCGTTCAGAAGGAACGAACTCAGGCCTATTGCCACAATGATGACATAAAACCCAGTCACCCAGTACCAGTCGTTCTGGAACTGCTTCTGGATCTGCTTGCCGAAATAGGAGATCTCGCCGTACCGGAAAGACTCGGTCTTGGGCCCTATAAAGAGCGACAATAGCGGTTCAGTCGCTTTGAAAAAGACACGATAGGTCGAGGGATTGGCAAGGCAGGCCGCAACGCAGAGCCCCAGCACCAGCTAGCCCGACGGACCCGCGGACCGGCCGAATCCCGGGCGAAGCTTTCCGATCCTCCGTCTGACCATCACTCGCCGAACGGGCGGGATTTGTCACCAAGGTGTCGGCGTAGGTGCCGTCAAGAATCCGACCGACCGTGGCCGCAGCCAGGATCAGAAGCCCCATAAAGAACGAGTCGTCCAGGTTCACCCACAACAGAAAGAGCGGAATCAGAGCGTACAGGGCTCCGCGACGGCCCTCGTTGTAGGCACGGTGCAGGAGCAGCATCTCGAGGGCAAGCAGCAGCATTCCCCACGTTGCAGGTGTCACAAAACCAGGTCCGGCGATGCCTCCGGGCAGGATTCTGACCGGTCCAGGAAACGCCCCCAGTGCAATCGCCACACAAACAGCCGACCACCAAAGGCCCGGCCCAGGGCCGCCGGATCATCAGCAAGATCCACGCCGTGATCAGTCGTACCAAGGCATTGATCCCGATCAGGACGCCGATGGCAAGCTGTTCGGCGGAAGCTACGTTGGCGGTGGGATCCGCGGGATCGGGAGGAACCAAGTTGCTCACCAGATTGAAGACCGTGGCATGGCTCCACTGGAAAAGCCAGGGAATATTGACCCATCGCACTCCGGTTTCGGAATAGGAGAACGAGTCCGTCACAACCGGGTAGGCTTGTTGCGCAGTCATCTCGCCCGTCTTCAGGTTTGTCCACAGCGAGGGATTGTTTTCATCCACGCGAATCGCCGAAACCACGAACGCCAACAGTAGAACGGCGAGCATCACATAAATGTCGTAATAAGCGTTCCATTCCGAAACGCGCTCGGGCGTCCACGGCAGGGGCTCTGGCTGGCTCTCGACTTCGGCGTCGGTGGTCGTCGTCGCGGACGCGTCGTCCGCAGTGCCGGGGTGAGTTGCTTCCTCTTCCGGTACAGGTGAAGATGCAGCAGCTTGAGTCATCTGAATTAGCCGGTATCCGCAATAATAAGAGAGCGCACATGACACTCCGACCACGACCGTGGGCGGGCAATGAGTGAACCCTTATGCTAGGAATCGCCGCGTGATCGGGTCAAGAGGTATCAGGCAACGTCCGAAGGCGATGCCACCCATCAAGCAAGGAAACGATTGACCACACTAGGGCGATTTCGGAGGGAGTGCGGGCATCGCTCGTCTCGTTGACTTCCGGGTGCCTCGACCTAAAATGCGTAGGCCTTGTGAATGCGTCGTGGTCGGGCTTACACCAGCTCAGTCCTTACTCGCTTGCAATGGTCCCGCCGATGAGACTGCTCACAGCAATTCCTGTTCATAATGAAGAGAAGTACCTCGAAGAAGTGCTCCACAAGGTCTCTCGGTATGCCCAGACCATTCTTGTTGTCGATGACGGCTCGACCGACCGAACCCCCGAACTGCTCCGCCGCTTTGCCGCTGTCAAAGTCCTCAGGCACCCGCGTAACTTGGGCTACGGAGCAGGATTGCGTACTGCCTTCAGGCAAACGATCGAAGGGGGCTACGACGCCCTGGTGACACTCGACTGCGACGGTCAGCACGAACCTGCCCGCATTCCGGAGCTTGCCAGGCGGCTCGAGGAGGCAGACATCGTCTCCGGGAGCCGATACCTGCAGGTTTTCGATCCGAGCCAGAAGCCGCCCGAAGAGCGACGGCGGATCAACGTCGAGGTCACCCGCTGGCTCAACGAATGCCTGGGGTTGAAGCTCACCGACGCGTTCTGCGGCTTCAAAGCTTACCGAAAGTCCGCACTCGAGGCTTTCGACATCACCGAGAACGGTTACGCCATGCCGCTGCAAGTATGGGTGCAGGCTGTACAGCATGGGCTCTCGATTGTCGAGGTAGCGGTGCCGCTGATCTATCTTGATGAGGAGCGTGCTTTCGGCGGGTCGCTCGACGATTCTTCATTTCGTTTGAAACATTACAAGCAGGTCCTCCAGGAAGCGCTGCAGAGGGCGGAGATTGAAGTGGTCGGAGGATGTCGAGGATGAAGAAGGGCCACCGCCTGCGGGCTCCCTCGAACGATGGCGGCCTGCTGGCGGTGCCACCACTTGCCGAAGTGTCTGCCCACTTCGCTCGAGACGCGGAAAGACTGGCCGGCTGGGATCATGATTTCCAGGGCCGCCGCGCGGGCATTCTGCGTGGCCTCGTGCATCGCGAGGTCATGGTAGCTGCGTGCAACTTCCTGCGTCGCCATGGGCTGAACGTTCCTGGCGTCGCTCCCTGCACTGGCGACTCGGTGATCACACCCCTGGTGATCACCGGACATCAGCCCGAACTCTTTCACCCCGGTGTCTGGGTCAAGAACTTCGCGACCGCCGCCCTTGCTGGTGCACACGGGGGCTTGGGGTTAAACCTGATCGTGGACAACGATTTACCCAAGTCGAGCTCAGTCCGGGTTCCCAGAGCCGGCAAGGACCGTATCCAGTCGGTGCGAGTCGAGTTTGATCTCTGGAAGGGCGAGATGCCCTACGAGGACCTTGAGGTCCATGATGAGAGGCTGTTCGCCTCCTTCGGCGAGCGCGTGCTTCAGACCCTTGGCGGTTCGATCGCCGATCCGCTGATCACTGATTTCTGGCCCCGGGCCTTGCACCATGCGAGGAGTCAGCGCGACTCTGGGGATGCGAATTGCCCTGGCCCGGCGCGAGCTGGAGAGCAACTGGGGCTTTAACAACCTGGAGATTCCTCTGAGCGAAGTCTGCCAGACCGACGGCTTCTTCTGGTTCGCGTCCCATTTGCTGGCCCACCTGCGCCGATTCCAACAGATCCACAACGCGGCCTTGGCCGAGTATCGCGCAGTCTACGGCATCCGCAGCAAGAACCATCCGGTTTCCGCACTGAGCGTCCAGGGCGACTGGCTCGAGGCCCCATTCTGGGTCTGGCGGCAGGGCCAGCCCCGCCGGCGACCCTTGCTTGTCCGTCAGGGTCCGCGCGAGATGCTCTTGCGGATTGCCGGCGAGGACGACCCGTTGATCGAGCTACCCCTATCCCCCGAACGAGAAGCGTGCTGCGCGGTGGAGAGGCTGCGTGAGCTCGCAACCCGGTCGATACGGCTCCGCACCAGGGCGCTCACAACGACGATGTTCTGCCGCTACCTGCTGGGCGATCTGTTCATTCACGGCATCGGCGGGGCGAAGTACGACGAGCTAGGCGACTCCATCGCCCGACGATTCTTTGGCATCGAGCCTCCCGATTTCCTCACGCTCTCCCTGACCGCGTGGCTTCGTCTGCCTGATCGGACCGCGACATCAACGGAGCTTGCAATAGTGCTACGATCTCTCCGCGAACTGGATTACAATCCGGATCGCCACCTCTCCGAACCTGTTTCAGATCGAGTTCGTACCTTGATTAATGAGAAGCGCGAGACTGTTGCGAGGGAGTGCTCGACTCGGCGTGATCGGATTGCCCGATTTCGGGAGATTCGAGCGATCAATGACGCCCTTCGGGAGTCTTTGCAGGAGCGTCGTGTTTCAATGCAAGTACGCAAATCACAATTACTTACGGAGCTGGAATGGAATCGACTGGCACATGGCCGCGAATATGCCTTCGTGCTCCATTCGGCACGGCATCTGCATGATTTAATGGTAGGTTCAATTCCACGGGCGGAGCTTTAAATAGCGATCGCTTGGGGGGTATAGGTTTAATTTAAAATCCCCGCATACAAGCGTCCGGCCGGCATCTCTGGTAAACTCTTATCACAGTAAAAGCTTCGCGCTCTGTAAGTACCTTGAGGCATCGACCATTTCTAGCTCGTACAATGTGAGCAAGGCGTTGCGTGATGAGTAGCGTTGGATCCTCTTGGTCTTCGGCTGACAGTCCCGCCCGCCGCGACGCATTCCCAGAGTGGTCGACCCGATGAAAGCTCCATCGTCGGCGGCACGGTTGCCGTTCCGCCGCGGCTCGGTCGAGTATAGCCTTGGAACTGAAGCCGACCATGAAGCGGTGTACCAGACCTTACTGCACGTGTTTCACGGTCCGGATCGAGAGTCATTTCTGGGTGCGTTGAGCGATCCGGCCTATCGTCCCGAGCAGCGTTTGCTGGCCAAGGTTGAAGGACGCGTGGTCAGCCACGCTCACCTCACTGATCGAGAGATTCGGTATGGCTGTGCCTCGGTGCCGATCAATGGAGTGATGTGGGTGGGAACCTTGCCCGAGTTTCGGGGGCTAGGTTTCGCCCAGAACCTCTTGCGTCTGGCGGATGAACGGGCTCGCGCCACCGGGCACGTGTTGCAGGCCCTAACTACCGGGATGCCTCCGTTTTATCGACCGCTCGGCTGGGGTGTTTGCGGTCGGCAGACGTACGCCCAAGCCCTGAGCCGGAACCTGCCCCAGGTAAGTGACGGGCTAATCGAGGGAAAGGCCGGCTTCTGGCATGCTGCGCCCGTGGCGGCAAGTCGAGCTTGCCGACCTGATGTCGCTCTATGACATGCAGTACGCCCAAGTCACCGGAACGGTCCTGCGATCGGAGGAATACTGGCGGTGGCTGATCGGCCGGCGATATGCCCACGTCATCTGGGTTGCTTGTCAGGGGGATTCTGTCCGCGGGTATGCATTCGTGAAAGATCACAAGATTCTCGAAATCGCCACCGATCCGGCTCATCCCCAGGCGCTTCGTTCATTGCTGGGCCGGGTGAGGGCTGAAGCTCTTGAGCGTGCGTATCCCCAGGTCACGGTCCATGCACCGATCAATCATCCAGTCATCGAGGCTTTTCTGACTGCTTCCGGCCGGCTGATCGATCAGGATATCGTCGACGCGTCCGTTTCAATGTATCACATTCCCGACGTGGGCAAGTTCCTCAAGTGCATCCTTCCGGAGTTCGCCGACGGGCTTCGGCCGCTGGCTCCCCCCTGCCCCTGGAGCTAGGCATCACCACCGATGATCATCGCTGGCTGATTCACATCGAAGGAAAGAACACGCGGATCGAGCCCGACAAGCTAGCCGCCGGACCTGACCCTCTCGCCACAGACTCTGGTCCGCTTGCTCATGGGTCACTCCAGCGTCGATTCGGCGACGAGCGACGAAGGATTCGTCGCCTCGACCGCGACGGCCCTTGACGCCGCTCGCGTTCTCTTTCCCGTGCAGCCGATCTGCGCAGTCCGCTCGACGCCGCCACGGCCTGATCGGGTTCTGGTCAATGAGTTTTGGTGCTCGGCGGCGTTGCAAGGAACAATTGGCCAGCCGTCAGGGAATGTTTTTTTGCTCTCTGAGCTCAGTGAACTGGCGCCGGAACATCTCCTTTGTCTCGACCACGTTGTGAAACCCGTAGCGACGGGCCTTGGTGGTGTCGGAGATGGTGTCATAGGGAATGCGGAATACGAACTCGGCGAAGCTCCAGGAGACGAGCTGGTCCAGGCGGTGGGGACGCAGCCGATGTTTCTGCGTGATCTGACAGCCGCCCTTGTCTGCCATCATCTCGCCCAGCGGGATCGGCAAGGGCGGACGGCTTCATCCCGAAGCAATCAGCGAAGACCGGCCAGAGATGCTGCCATTGGAAGTAATCTCCGTTGGTGATATTGAAGACCTCGTTGCCGCACCGCGGCTCGGTGGCCGCCCAGAGAGCCGCGCTGGCCAGATGCGCTACGTCTGTGGCTTCCAGGAGGATTTTGTAGCCGGCTTCTGTTCCGGGAAACCAGAGCAGGGTTCCCAGCTCGCGGCAAATACTGGCATAAACGGCGATCACCATGATAA
>CAVXCB010000058.1:0-351721 GCA_963760085.1 uncultured Planctomycetaceae bacterium | reverse complement strand
CTCGTGACGTTGGCGTTCCGGTGGCCGACGCTCACGGCGGTCCAGACGACAAGCTCCCTGCTCGCACCCAGCCAGTTCAACTGCTTCTACGGCCAATACGGTCCGCCGAGTAGCCCCGCGCTTTCGATCCTCAACCTCGCACGATCGACCCGCTTCCCGCCCGCGCCGCCGCCTCCCCCCCGCTTCGAAGGCCAGTATGTGCCCGGCGGATGCCCGCCAATGCCGTGAGCGAGGAGCGGCGGCGCGTCACGGCTTGCTGCTGGCTCCCATGACGAGGGAGACGCTGACCTTTCGCTTCGATCGGTGCCGCCGCGAGAATCATCGACCAAGCAGTCTCCTGGACCGGCGTTCATCCAGAGCGGTCACTTGGGTGGCGGTTGCGCGTTTGGTGGGGCGAACGGGCTGCGAAACGTTCTGGTTGCCGTCATAGACGACGCGTCCACCGGACCGACGCTCGACGGTCCAGCCCTCGCGCTCCCCGAGCTCCTCGATCATGCGCCGTTCGATCTCGCGGAGCGGCATCTCGGGGTCTCCGAGCGTGCTGCCGCCTGCCGTGATCTGGAGGTAGGCCATGAGCAGCCGCAGCACGCGGTTGGTCCGCAGCAGCGCGTCACCTTTGATCGCTCGCTGCCGGCGAGCTGGTCGAGCCGCTTGCGCAACAACGCTGTCCAGCGCAGCTGGGCCGCCTCATCGTCCGGGAACGGGGCGAGCGCGCTGGCAAGACCCGACAGCTGCGGCGCCGACACCTCCAGGCGCTCGTAGGCCTCTCTGATCGGGAGTGCTTCCAGCTCGGCGGAGCGGCCCGAACAGCGCCACGCGGGACGGTTCGACCGCCTGTACCGGGCGCCCGCTCGCCGCGGCGCATCCAATCCGTTAGCCCCGGCGAAGCCGCTGAGCACGGGCTGTCTGTGCTGTCGCCGAAAAGCGCGGGCTTGCCGAGCGGTAGGTCAGAGCAATCTTTCGTCTGCCGAATGACTTTCGCCGTTTCCTGCCCCATTCCAAGCCCGATGTGCGGGGCTGCCCTTGAGCAAGACCGGCGTCTCGCGCACGTTTTGCACAGGTCGCCCGTGACCACTGTGGAATGATCCTCGGCGGTGCTCAGGATCGCTGCGACCTCGCTGGCTCTGGTCGTGACCGCCACGCTCGTCGCAGGGTGTGGAGGTAGCGGACAAAGCCCTGCTGAAGCGCATCTCGCTACGCTTGCCAACGACGTCTGCCGCACCGCCGAGGACATCGGGCTCCAACCCGGTCTCCCGGCGAAGCTTGCAAGGCTGCGCGCGCAGTTGAACGCGGACCAAGAGCTACCTCGTGTGGCGACCTATGTCGCAGATGCCCAGGCACGCGTCAGATCGCAGGCCACGCTGAGCAGGCTCTCCTACAAGCAGTACGGGCCTTCGGGCTCCGCGCTTCTGAGAGAGTCCTTCCGGCTCAAAGGTAAGATCCAATCCGACGTGAAGGCCCTCGGATGGACAGCATGCACAGGCTTAGGCGCGCGATGAGGTACACGAGATCAGTCGCCGCGCGGTGCGCGACGCGCGTCTCTCGGGTCGCCTCATGCCCCTTGGTACCACTTGCGACTGTCTCGGGCCCGGACTCAGGAGCTGATCTGACGACCGCTTGCGTGGAGCAAAGCGGCAGTGTCGTTTAACAGGTCCGGCCCGCGGGGAAGCGGACCGGACCGTGTGCACGTTCACAGGAGGAGGTTCTGCGTTGGCGACCTCGATGTCGCGTACCTGCAGTATCGCCACTTCGATGAGCGTCACTAAGGGTTCCTCTCGCGCGAGATAAAAGTCGAGATCCAGGTCGTCATCCGCCAAGTGTTGGAGAGGACCGCCTGGCGACGGTGGGCCGCCGCCCCGAAAAGGGCGTGCGTCGAGGGATCACATTCGTTCCTGCCGGGGGCGTTCGGGTCCGGCTGGCCGGGTCTCCCGCGAGCGCGTCCGCACGCACGGCGATCGGCGCCGAGA
The DNA here is from genome assembly GCA_963760085.1 of uncultured Planctomycetaceae bacterium. Lineage (GTDB taxonomy): Bacteria > Planctomycetota > Planctomycetia > Isosphaerales > Isosphaeraceae > Aquisphaera. The sequence continues at coordinate 349,754 of CAVXCB010000058.1, read as the reverse complement.
CGCTTGCTTTGTCGACCGTAAGCGAGCGTGCACCGAGGGTTCGCTGACAGGATTGGAGCTCGTCCAACGCCCGTCGTCCAACGTGGAGTCACTGACACGATCGCTCGGTGTCGGACGCAGGCGACGCTGGGTGCTGGCTCGGGCGCTACAGGTCGCAGACAGCGATGGCCGGCACTTCGCGGCGGGGGGTCCACAGAGGTGACGGGATCGGCCCGCCCTCGCGACGCTCAGCCGCGTCCGCTGGGCTCGACACGGAGCGCGAGCAGCGGATCTTCGGGCACGTCGAGGCGGCGCAGCAGCAACAAGGTCGCCCCGTCCGGCAGCTCGCCCGCTCGCACGACCAGGGGTGTCGAGTTGGCGGGTTCCGGCAATTTGGGGCCGAGCCACCCGAGCACCCGCGCGGACTCGCCGGCGTCCCGCACGTGGGCTAGCTCGACGACCAGCGGCTCGCGATGCCTGCGCTTGAGCGCCGCGGCGACGAGGTTGCCAGCGACTCCCGCTGTTTCGTCGCCGACGAGGGCCCGCCCCGCTCCCAGTTCCGACAGGCCAGTGGTGAGCAACGGCCGGCTCGGCCGCCCCGTCAAGTCGTTCCGGCACTCCACGCCTTGTATGTCGAACTCGCAAATAGCGCCGGCGGTGAGCGCGATTTCGGGATTCTGGAAGCCGAGCTCGCTCCAGCGCGGTCGTCCGTTGCGGGCGTCGAGGGCGAGCAGCGTTTCGTCGCCTTCCGGGCCGAGCGCTGGCGGCCAGCGGCGCGCGTTCGGGAGGGTTCGCACGTAGCGGCCGGGTTTGCTCACCTGCCCCTGCAGCAACACGATGTCGCCCGCCGAGGCCACACCCACGACCGCCAAGCCGATGAACGAGGCCGGGTTTCCCGCTCGGACCGAGACCGTTCGCCATTGCCACACCGGCTTGCCGCTGCCCGGCGAGAGCCGCTCGACGAGCACATATGATCCACCGCCCCGTTCGCACGGGTAGGAGGCGACCAGCAGGCTGCCGTCCGCCGCCACGCGCGCGTCGCCGCCGGCTTCGTCACCGCCACCCTGCGGACACGACGGCGGTCGGCTCGCGCGCCAGACGATGACTCCCGTCGCCGCCCGGCGAGCGATGAGTTCTCCACCCGGTTCGGCGAACACGATCGTTCTCGCCACATACGCACGCTGGTTGCCCGGCAGATACTCGGGCCCGGGAGCCACCGGCGTGTGCCATAGCGAGCGTCCGTCGGCGAGCGAGTACACGGCGATTTCTTTGACGACGATCTGCCCCGCTGGATCATCGAGCCCTCTGCCGGCGTCCACAATGACCACCGAGCCCTCGACCGAGACTCCCAGCACCCGGGGTTCGGCAGGCGTCGCGACAGACCAGCGAGGCTGGCCGGTCAGCGCCGAGACAGCCTCGATGCGGGCCGCCGATTCCTCTCCCGCCAGGCCCACGACCGCGTCGCCGACGATGTGCGGGTAGGACAGCCGCAGCTGCCACAGGGCGTGCACCGTCCCCACGCTGGCGCTCACCCTCGGCAGGGTCGCGCCGGGGCTCGGCCCCTGCGACCTCGCGACCGGGGGACGCGGGCCGTCCGGTACACCGAAGCGGCGTCCGTTCGACCGCGCGGGGATGAGCCCGCGGCGGACTGCCCACAGGCTGTGAAGGTAAGAACGATCAGAGCCGCGATCGCCAGCACGAGCACCACGCGCAAGTGCCAGCGGGTCGGAGTAGGGGACTCTTCGGACACTGGTTGGCAGTATCAGCAAAGCGGCGGACCTCTGCGCTGGGAGTAGGCAGCTGGACGCCCTTGGCCGCTGCTTCCGCAGCCGAAGGAGGGCGCGACGAGTCTGGCTCAACGTGCCCGCCCCGGACGAAATGGGTCGTCCCGGAGCTGGTCCGGCGGGGTGCTGCTTCGCCTAGGCGAAGCGATCGCGATCGGGCCGCGGTTGTCGCGGCCGCCGGCTGGCGTGCGACAAGGCGCCGGGGGGCATGGATCGACGCCCCCCGGACCCCCGCGATCGATGAGCGGGGAGCGGACAGGTCTCGATCACGCACAGGCTGAGCAAGCCTGAACCGTGACCCGACGCGAGCTCGAGCCGCAAAGCGGCGAGCGCGCGGCGGAGCGAAGTGGGGGGGGCCAACCGCGTCGCTTGATCGACATGAGCTTGAAGGGCCGTGGGCCCTGAGCTCATGTCGAGATACACACAACGAGACCAGCAGATCGTCGCCTGGATCGGCGCCCTCGGCGCCGCGGGCGCCGAGCACGTGACGGTGCACTTCTCGATCGGACGGAGCGTCGCCTACGCGCGCCTCGGCTCGCTGCAGCGCGGGGGCCTGCTCGAGCGCCGGACGCTACTCCACGCCGAGCCGGGGCTGTACGTGGCCACCAGGGCCGGGCTTCGCTGGTGCGGGCTCGAGCGTCTCGGGCCCTTCCGGCTGAGCGTCGCGGGCTTCGCCCACGCGCGCGAGGTTGCCACGGTCGCGGCGCGCCTGCACGGCCTGCTGGCGGGCTGGGAGATCCTTGGTGAGCGGGAGCTGCGCCTGGCGGAGGCGCTGGCGGGGCGCCTGATTGGCTCGGTCAACGTCGGCGAACTACCTGACGGGCGCCCGGCCGTGCACCGGCCCGACCTCCTGCTCGCCGGGCCGGCGGGTAGGACCGTCGCGCTCGAGGTCGAGCTCTCGATCAAGGGGCGCGGGCGCCTTCTCGCGATCTGCCGTGCCTACGGGCGGGCTCGGCATATAGGGAGCGTCTACTACCTGGCGGCGCCGGCGCCCGGCCGCGCGGTGAAGCGCGTGGTCGCCGAGCTGAGGGCGCAGGATCGGATCACGGTCCTCGAGCTTGAGGCGATCGAGCGGCTCGCCGCGAGCGAGAGGGAGGAGCAGGCCGATGGTTCCGCCGCCGCCGACGCTCGGCGTTGAGCACGCCCTGAAGGACCTCGTCTTCTTCGTCGTGCTGGTGCTCGTGAGTGGTGCCGGGCTGGCAGTGTTGCTGCGCCGGCGCGGGCTGATGTGGACGTGGGCGCTGCTCGGCCTCCCGGTGGCGTTCGTGCTGTGGAGCGTCAACCTGCTGGCAGGCCTGCTGGTCGCGTCGCCGCGCTGTCCGCGAGCCTGCTCGGAGCGCGCTGGCACCGCGATGATCTGCACCACGGCGTCGACCTCGCCGCGGCGGCGAGGGAGCGAATCGGCGTGCGCGAGCGACTTACGCGCCTCGCACGCGATCGCCTGCGAAAGCAGCGCGGTTGGATCACCGACGGCGGGCTCGAGGTCGGTCGCGATCGCCGCGGCAACCCGGTACGGATCCCGCTCGGCTATGGCTCGGGGGCGCACACGCTCGTCGTCGGCGCGACCGGGTCGGGGAAGACCGTGACGCAGACGTGGATCCTCGCGAGGCTGATCGAAGCCGGCTACGGCGCCATCGTGATCGACCCGAAGGGCGATCGGCTGCTGCGCGGCGAGCTCGAGCGCGTGGCCCAGTCGGCGGGCCGGGCGCTGCTCGAGTGGACGCCCGAAGGCCCGCTCGCCTACAACCCCTACGCCCACGGCTCAGACAGCGAGATCGCCGACAAGGCGCTCGCCGGCGAGACGTTCACCGAGCCCCACTACCTGCGCCTCGCACAGCGCTACCTCGGGCACGCCGTCCGCACGATGCACGCCGCGGACGTGCTCATCACCCCGGCGTCGCTGATGGCGCACATGGACCCGCGGCTGCTCGAAGCCAGCGCGCGGCGGCTGCCCGAGGAGGAGGCTACGGCCGTGCACGAGTACCTGGACCAGTTGAGCGATCGCCAGCGGCGGGAGCTCGCCGGCGTGCGCGATCGCCTCTCGATCCTCGCCGAGTCAGACGCCGGCCGCTGGCTCGACCCCGGCGACGGGACACGGGAGCTCGACCTGCGCGCGGCGATCGCGAGCCATGCGGTCGTCTACTTCCGCCTCGACTCCGACCGGCGGATGCTGCTCTCGCAGATGCTCGCCGCCGCGATCATCGGCGACCTCGTCACGATCGTCGGCGAGCGCAGCCGCCAGCCGGTGCCGACGGCGGTGCTGATCGACGAGTTCGCGGCGGTCGCCGCCGAGCACACGGGCAGGCTGTTCGGCCGCGCCCGCTCGGCCGGCATCGGCCTGATCCTCGGCACGCAGGAGCTCGCCGACCTCAAGGTGACCGGCGAGGCGCTGCACGACCAGGTGCTCGGCAACATCGAGGCGCTGATCGCCCACCGCCAGAACGTCCCCGCCTCGGCCGAGCTGATCGCGGACATCGCCGGCACGAGAGCCGCGTGGATCACGACCCAGCAGACCAACCGAGGCATGCTCGGCCCCGGTCCTGCCGAGCGCGGCAGCAAGACCCGCGGCTATGAGTACGAGATCCACCCGGGCGAGATCAAGCGGCTGCGAACCGGGTTCGCAGCCGTGATTTCGCCGGGCTCGGCTCACCGGCCCGCCATTGCTCAGATGTTCCACCCCGCCGCGGCGCTCCGGCCGAAACCAGGTTCCGGCCGGTGAACACAATTGAGCAGCTTGTACAGAATTGGAGCTGGGCGCAGCGTCGCCGACTGTAGAGTTGCCCGTATGGCGGTCGAGGAGTGCGACTACGCGGTGTGGGGGGCGGACGTGCTAGCCGGGGCAGGGGAAATGCCCGGGCGGCGGCTGTCGCGAGGTCGTGCGGTTGAACGGTAACGGTGACCTGTCAGGTGTTTCTCGCGGCGTCTGACGCGTGGTGGCCCGGCGTAGTCGCCGGCCTCGGTGCCGCGGTGATCGTAGGCCTGGCGACGTATGTCGCCGCATACCAGCAGCGCCATGCTGACAGGGAGCAGTTCGATCGCCAGCTAGAGCACGACCGCACGATGCGAGGACTCGAGATCCGCAAGGAGGGGGAGCGGCTTGAACGTCAGCTTGCCCATGATCGTGACATTCGCAGCCGCGAGCACGTGCAACGCCTGCTCGTTCCCATCGCCACCCGAGCGCTCGTGTGGGACTTTGTCGGGGATCTGAAGCGCTCGCTTACTGAGGCACGCAGATGCCGGACGAGGACCAGCGTCGAGCCGCGCTGGCGCCGATGCTGGATCGGCTGGTCGCGAACGCAACACAGGTACGTCGAGACGGATTTGTCCTCGGCCTCACTGTCGGTGGAGCCGATGTGCGGAAAAGCCTCGACCGAATATCAGACGTCCTGTATGCGCTCATCGGGCCTGTGCAGGCGGCGATCAAGCGCGCGCACTCAGACGCCGAGATCGACCAGGGATTCGACTCGCTAAACGAGCATTACCAAGCAGCCGCCGGTGCGTTCGTCGCCGCCTCCTATGTGCTGGTGGGCTGGCAGATCCCAGGTGGCGGCGAGTTCGTCTCAGCGCAGACACAGCAAGTCGCAGCGGGCGGGAACTAGGTCTACCGAGAAGGGCCTTACAGCTCGAGCGGCCTGGGGGGGACGCGAGGGAACGGTAGATGTCGACGCTGGCCCGGTATACCCCGACACGAGCTCGAGCCGCCGAGGGCGGCGAGCTTGTGTCGGAGAAGGAGGTGGGGGGGTCTCAGGCCGGGTTTGCTCGACATAGCTCCAGAACACCCCAACTCTGGAGGAGGACCCCATGAGCGCACCCGCCGTCAACAGCGTCACCCTCGTCGGCCGTCTCACGGCCGACCCGAACCTGCGAGCCCTGCCCGACGGCCGTCCCGTCTGCGATCTGCGCCTCGCGGTCGACGACGCGCAGGACAAGCCGCTGTTCATCGACGTCGCGACGTTCGGCCCCGGCGCCGAGGCGTGTGCGAGGCACCTGATCAAGGGCCGCCAGGTCGCCGTCGTCGGGCGTCTCGCCTACCGAGTGGCAGGACAAGGAGGGCCGGCGGCGCTCCAAGCACTCCGTAATCGGCCGCGTGCTGTTCGGATCCGGCGGCGACCAAGTTGCCCCCGGGGAGGCCGAGAGCGATGACTAGGCCGTCCACGAACGCGGCGGGCGAGATTCGCCCGCCGCTGCGGCCCCTCGACGGGCCGCTGCTGCGGCCCGAGCAGGCCGCGGAGCTGCTGGCCGTCAAGACGAGCTGGGTCTATGAGGCCGTCAGGACGGGCCGGCTGCCGTGCCTGCGGGTCGGGCGCCACATCCGGTTCACGCGGGGGATGTTGGAGGACGGTTGGGGGGCAGCAGCCCCCCTCCGGCGGAACGAGGTTCCCGCCGGAGTCCCGCTTGTAGACGCCGCCGAGCGACTTGCGCGACCCCACCTGCGTACGCATCTTTCCGCCATGGAGATCCACCGTTGGCACTGGAATCCAGTCCGCGCTCGCATCGTGTTGCGCGGCCGCGTTCGCTCTCGGCGGGGTGACGATGCTTGTCGGGCTGACGTTCACGATTGCTGGCGCTGGAACAGCGGATGCTGATCTGCTTCGTGCCGGATGATGTTCATTCGGCTGCCTCGTGGTCGCTGCATTGCTCGTCGGCCACCGAATGGTGCGGCGCAAGTTGGGCTTGATGCACGGCAACGGGGACGCGAGACGACCGTCTACCAGAGCCAGATCTAAACCTTTGCCAGGCCCGGTCCGGCTCAGTGCCGGCAATCGACACCGTCTGGGGCCGAGGATCAGTTCCGAAGGTTGATCGGGCTCCGAATTGCGGCTAGGCTGAACCGCGATGGGCCAATCGCGCGCCAACGCCTACGGTCGTGTCGCCGGGTTCCGACGAGGGTGCGGCGAGCCACGACGCCAGGCTTCGCTGTCCGGCACGCCCCCCCGCGCTTCGATCGGCGACCATGTGATCCTGATCCTGACGGCCCTGTCGTGGGGCGCGTCTGGTTCCGCCGCCGTTTTGATTCTTCTACCCTGGCGACTTCTCCGAAACAATGGTGCGTTCCCAGGCTATTACAGTGTCGCCAACTCGCCCCCAGCCCTGCCGCCGCGAGTAGTCGAAAGGAGATCGTGGAACTCATGAACGTCGGGTACACGATCGCGAATCGCAGCGGACAGGCTAAGGTGAGCGGAACGCGCGACCAACTCATCGACGCGGGAGACGTGTACCTATCAGACCCACAGGTCATGCGGGATCCAGCTACGCGTCGACTCTACTTCAGCGCACTCGAGCACGCCGCCGAACCGGGCCGCAACAACGGCAGGCCGGGACTCGCCTGGGGTTTCAGCAAGACTGAAATCCGATGTCCGCAAAAGACTTCTGCGTGTACTTCAACGCATTGACCTACCGAGGGAAAAGCCTTTCTGGACCGCGAATCGCTCGGTGACACGTCGAACTATCTGCTGATCGGAATCAACGACGACTTCTACGACATATGGCGGGGTCCGACGTCGCTCGGATAAATAAGCACCTGCTGGGGGTAGCTGCCGTCGCACGCCGCATTCAAGACAGTCATCAAGAGCGTCGTGAACCCGACGGCACGATCACGTATCTAGCCGTCCCTGCCCGCCAAGTCGACAGCGAAGACAACAGCTGGGTACTGCCTCCCGTCTTACGTCTCGGGAGACAGGCTGACCCTGCTTCGGGTGTCAACCGCCGCAGGCAAGCGAGGATCGAAGCGCTCGCCAGCGTGCCCGTCAATGGCTTGGCAAGCTCAGTGACGCGCAACTCTGTCTGCATCACTCGCTCGAGTATCTCCCGGCGCACAGGATGAGCCAGCGCAGTTAGAGTGAGATCGAGGTACTGCGACTTATCATTCAACTTCATGGTTTAATGATAGAGAGCCGGGGTGCCTCCGTCAAGAAGCAGAAGGCGAATCGGTCGAGCCAGATTTCCCTAGCCGATTATCTCGACCCTCCTGCTCTTCCAGGGCGTCGCGGCCATCGATCTCGTACTAATTGCTGGGCAATACGTTGAGTACATCCCCCAGCAAGCTTCCAGATCCGTGTCGCCGCAGCTCAGAGGCCGAAGACGAAGATGGCGTAGCCCGAAGCGATGGCGATTCGTTGAGCTCCGTCGATCATGAAGGAGACCGGATTCGAACGCACGGCGCCGCCGGAATGGAACTGCCAGCGCACTTCTCCGGTGACGGCGTCGAGCGCGAACATCTGGCCCTCGTTCGTGCCGCCGAACACGAGTCCACCTGCGGTTGAAAGGCAGCCCGACCACTGTGGCGAGTGCAGGCGAAACTCCCACTTCTTCTTGCCTGTCTCGGCCTCCAGGGCTCGGATCGCGCCATAGGCCTTGTCGCCCGTGAGCGCCTGCTCACCGCCGGCCTTGAAGGGCTCCCCCGGTACGTATTCCGGCACGCCCTTGAAGTAGTAGGCGCCCATCTCTCGAACGGCCACGTAGAATAATCCGGTCTTGGGGCTATAGGATGGACTGAACCAGTTCGTGGTGCCCTGCAAGCTCGGGTAGACGAGAGTGCCCTCGACAGTGGGCTCGGTGCCTGGCCGCACGATCGGCCGTCCCTTCGGGTCCAGGCCTTTCGCCCAGGTCTGCTTAGCGTAGGGAGTACCGAGCAGAAACTCACCTGTCTCCCGGTCGAGCAGGTAGTAGAACGCATTTCGGTTGGCCATCGCCACGACCTTCCGCTGCCGCCCCTTGACGGCGCCGTCGAAGAGGACGGGGATCTGGTTGGCGTCCCAGTCGTGCACGTCGTGCGGGGTGAACTGGAGCGGCCCGTCGTGGCGTCGTAGGCGTCGAGAAAGCCCCGGATCCCAGCCTCGCCGCCACTCACGCCGATTATGATCTTGCCGTTGACGGTTAGGGGAGCCGAGGTAATGGCGTAGCCCTGCGCGTTGTCGGCGACCACCGAATCCCAGCGGAGGGTGCCGGTCTTGGCATCGAGAGACACCAGGTGAGCGTCGAGCGTCCCCACGTAGACAGACTCGCCGAGGAGGGCCGCGCCGCGATTGACCTGCGGGAAGCCGATCGCCTTGACGCCCTTGGGGAGTGGCCGCGACCACCTCCAGAGCGATCGGCCGGAACGGAGGTCGAGGACCGAGACCGTGCTGGGGGGCTCTGTGACATACATCACGCCGTCGGCGACCAGCGGCGTGGTCTCGATCAGCCCTGGCTCCTTGATCTGATGGACCCAGATCGGCTTGATCCGGGCCACATTACCGGGTGTGATCTCGCCGATCGGCGAGAACCGGTGTGCCGCATAGTTGCCGGAGTAAGTCAGCCACGAGCCCGGTTCCTTCGAGGCGCTCACGATCCGGTCGTAAGAGACCTGACCCAACGCGGCCGAGGAGGACGCGATCAGGACGAGACAGAGCAGCAGGCGTACGTGCGTCATCAATCACCTCGGAGCCCGGCCATGTAGGCGATAAGGTTGTCGATATCGTCATCTGAAAGAGTTTTCGCATAGGATGGCATTACACTCGACTCCGGCTCCCGCTTCGTCTCGACGAGCTCTTGCTTGTCGAACGAGTGCAGGCGTCTATCGGCGTCGAGGATCTGGAGGCTGAACCGCCGCGAGAAGTGCACACGGTATAAGAGTGTGATGTGGCATAGTCACTCGTTCCTGATCAAGAAGCGACCCCGATCGGGGAGATGCGCATCCGCGCCGGGCCTGACCTGGAGCTGGAAGTGCGTGGTCGCGGTTTGCTTGTCCATCGGACGGGTTGATTCGCACCGCATTCTAGTCGTCCCGCCGGCCCGTGTTACGCAGAAAAAAATAGGCTCCTCGCGGAATCGTGCTGCCGGAACTCGTCGATCGTAAACAGGTCGAATGATAAGGATGAGGGTACCATGCTCCAGTGTCCACGAGTCTTGGTCGCCTGGCCGGCAGTTGTTCCGGAGACGCATGCCGTCCCGATAGTCCAGGGGCACCTGTTTGGCGGTCAGAAAGACTGGCCCGGAATATTCTGGTCAGAACCGGGGAAGGGGGCGGTCACCCCACCCTGAAAAAAGCGCCGGCGGTTTCTCATCGAGTGCATCATGCGACGTCACGGCAGGCGTGGTCACAGATCGGCGGTCGAGGCCTTGACGAAACATGTCTCCGATCGTCAACGCAGTTGGACAATCTCGCTTGCACGGCGTAGCGTTGGAGTGGACTCAGAAGAGACGCATCGAGGGTTGCACGACTGGCTTGTCCTGGTGAGGCGAGTCGACCCATCACTTTGCACTAATCGCCATCTGATGGACCGTGCATACACGATATGCACATAAATGTACAGATAAAAGTGTAACCTGCACTTCGGGCGCATATTGTTGATCCGTCTCCTGCCGGGCTTCCGTGGTCGAAGGCTGGGCTCAAGCTCCTCCCACCCCGGAGTTCGTTGCCTTTACTCGTGTTCTTGCCAGTGCAGCGGCCGGTGCGGCCTGTCTGCGGGCGAGCAAGCCGCTCAATTTCTGCAAGTCTTCGTAGGACGTTCTGTCCGCCGGTTCACGTCAAACATTGAGGAGAAATCCCTTGAATCACAAGTCTTTTGGCACGCTTATGCACAAGCTTTTCGTGGGCACTGAGGTTCGTCGTGGTGTTCGTGCGCGGTCCGCTCGGTGGCGTCCGGCGATCGACGCCCTGGAGGATCGCATCGCGCTCTCCACGGGTCCGGCCAGTCTTGGGGCGGCGGGTCAGTTCGCCGTGCTCGGGCTCGAGAGGACACAGGTCAGCAACCTGGCCGCAGCAATCGCCGGTAACGAGGGGGTCTCGAAAGGCGGCAAGCTCTGGAACCCATCTCCGTCCGCAATCTCGGGAAACGTCACCGAGTTCGCCAGCAAGGAGTATTCCGGTCAGGGCAAGCTTGGCGGGACGGTCACGGTCGACTCCGCGGTGATGACACAGGCCGATTCCGACGCGCTGAGCACAGCGACCAGTGCGGCGGCGCTGGCGCCCACACAGACCTTCGGCACGATCACGAAGAGCACCACGGTCACCGGCAATGGAGGCCTGAACGTCATCGCGATCAATGGGAACATCAAGAACTCTCTGACCCTGACGGGGACCGCCAGCGATGTGTTCGTCGTCAACGTCACGGGGAACGTGGACCTGTTCGGCAGGGAAACACTGAGTGTTACCGGGGGCGTGACGCCCGACCATGTGCTCTACAACTTCACTGGAAGCAAGGGTTCCGTCACCATCCTCACGACGGGGAACGTGAGCGGCACTCTGCTGGCGCCCCATGACGACCTCATGCTGGACGGCACGTTTAACGGCGAGATCGTCGGTGGCGGCAGTTCCCTCGACCTGCTCCCCGGCGCCCAGGTCAACGCAGTTCCCTTCAGCGCCCCCGTAAGCGGGGCCAGCCTTTCCGGGGGTGTCGCAAGCCAGGGCGTCGGGATGGCCGGACTGACCATCACATTGACCGGTACCGATACCCAGGGCAACGTGCTCACTTTCACCACGACGACGGACCAGAACGGCAACTTCACCTTCACAGGTTTGCCCGCGGGAACCTACACGCTCGTTCCTCCCGTGGTCGCCGGCTACACCACCAATAGCTTTGGCGGCAAGGTAAACAACGAGTATGATGGCACGGTCCTCCTGAACGGAGACATCGCCGACATCGTCCTGGCCGCGAGCGACCAGGGGAATTCTTACTTCTTCTCCGAAGTCCTCAACGTGCAGATAGTTGGGTGACGTGGTTGGCAGCCCTCCTCGCTCGGCCGCAGGAAAACGTGAACCCGGACCATAATCACCGCTTCATGGCTCCGGGTCCGGCCGAGCTGGGCGGCCGGGGTACAGAGGTCGCGGGGCGGAAACAGGGTCGCGTCCCGGTTTCCGCGCCCTTGCTGGGGTAGAACGCCGAGATCCCGGTCAGCTGCATCAAAAGCACGTTGGCGTCGAAGGCGGCCAGCTGATCGACGAACGTCCCGGCGTTCAACGCTGCATCGGTCTTTCGGAGGTTGGTCTGGACCCAGCGGATGGGCTCGCGCATCCACCTGTTCGGCTCCGTCGCGCTCGCGGTCCCGGCGCTGAGCATCGCTGCCAGAAGCACGGTCCTCCTCGGCACCCTCCCAGTGTCTCCTCGGGACACACACTCAAAGCGACCGACCACCCGCGCCGCCTTACGGCCGGGCGGATGATGCCATCAGCCTCAGCCCCCAGTCCTTATCATCAGGGTAATCGGGCACCATGATGGTCCCGATCGCGCTGGACCGCAACAACCCGCCTACGTGCCGCCATGTGCCGGTGCGGGGGTCGAACCATTCCGCTCGGTAGGCGCTCTCGGTCAGGTACCAGTAGTTATTGTGCTCTCGCATGTTCCCCGTCTGGTGGTGCGTCACCCACGAGTCCTCGCCCCAGTTCTCGAGGGTGGAGGGATTCGAGTTGGCGGAGAGCAGCGTGCCGAACGGTGGCGGACCGTACCGATCGAGGACCGTGCGGATTGCGGCCAGGTAATCTGCCGGCCGGACCGACTCTCTGAGCGTGTCCAGGTGAATCGGGCTGAGGACGGCGTTGTTCGCCTGGTAGCGGGACCAGACATACTGGATGAACCGGGCGTAAGAGTCGGGCCAGGCGTAGTACTTTTTCCAGCAAAGGCTGGCGTCCCGCCGCGCGACCTCGATAAATGCGACGAATCCCTGCTCGTTCAGGTAATCGACCTTGCGATCGATGTAGCGGAAATAGGCCGGGTTGATCCAGTCCACGTCGGGGAACATGGACTCGTAGCCCGGGACCTTGCCGGGGAAGAGGAATGGCCGGCCTCCTTCGTTGTCCATGTTCTTGGCACTGTTGGCCCCGAACTCGAGCCAGGCCGAACGGACAGTGGTCCGCTCCGGGTCGTTCATGACGATGTGCCACGGCTGGCCGTCCGTTATCCAGTTCGGGAACGCAGCCATCATGTTGACCCAGTTGAACCCTTGCGCCTTGCGGAAGCGGACGTAATCCTTGAACCCCGCCGATGGCCCGATCGGCCGCTCGCGATCGTCGTCGTACCAGCGGAACCGGTTCGTGCCCAGCGCCCACCAGGTGTCGCCGAGGGCGAAGAATGGGGTCCCGTCGGCGTGCTCGAGTGCGTGATGGTTGGCCGTCGCTCGCAGGAAGCCCCGGCGCAAGGAGTTCGCCTCTTTCTCGGCCTCGCTCCAGGGTACTGCCTCAAACGAGCCGCTCTTGCCCGCCAAGCCGTCATCCACCGGGCTCGAAACGCTCCGCCACTTCCACATCCCCGGCTCCGTCGCCACGAGCCGCACCCGAAACGTCTGGCCGCCGTCCCAGAAGCCATAGACCCGCTTTTGGAAGTGGGGCCCGGCGAGGTCGACCCAAACGACGGCCTCGGTGTAAGCGTTCGTGTAGGGGCGAGCCGCGGTGAAGGTCAGTTCCTGTTTCTCCCAGACGTGCACGCCCCGTGCGCTCGGCACCGGGAAAGCCGACGCGGCCAGCACGATAGTGAGCCAGAGTCTTCCGAACATCTTCCTCATGAGCGTGTCTCACTCACGAAGGCCGAAAGTTCTCGAGCCCCTCGAGCTTCTCCACACGGCGACGAAAATCGTCGTCCATGCTGAACCTGGCGTTCAGGTAGGCCCGCAGGACCTCCTCGGCCAGCTTGATGCCGATGATCCAGGCGCCCATGCAGAGCAGGTTGACGTCGTCGTGCTCCACGCACTGATGAGCGCAGAAGGTGTCGTGACACAGCGCAGCGCGGATGCCCCGGACCTTGTTGCCCGCGATCGCCGCGCCCACGCCGGTGCCGCAGACCATCATGCCCCGCTGGGCTCGGCCGGAAAGGATCTCGCCGCACACCCTCCTGGCAATGTCAGGAAAGTCGACAGGAGTCGCCGAGTAGGTCCCGACGTCATTGACCGTGTGACCCCAGCCGCGCAGCAACTCGATGACCGGCCCCTTCAAAGGAAAACCGGCGTGGTCGCTGCCGATCACGAGGCTCATAGATCGCCCGGGCGCCACCTCCGAGACGGCTGCTGATTGCGCAATCATCCCTGTTGCTGCCAGGGCCCCTCCTCCACAAAAAGACCGTCGTCTCATAATGTGTTTTATCTCAGCAGATGACTTGGCTCAGGCGGCTCCAATTTCCTCGGCGAAGGCTTTCATCCGCTCGAGCGGCACCTGAAACGCCAACCGTGGCAGGACAAATGACGCCGCGGACAAACCCGCCCTGTTCAGCAGAAACCGCCGAGAGGTCGCGATGGGGTCCACGATCTCCATCCTGGTGGGTCGAGGTCTGAGAAACAAGAGCTCAGGCCCGGTCCCTCATGAGCGGCGTGTCGGGAAAGGAGAGACGTACGGGGTCGCTACGACCGACGCATGCCCAGGCCGCTACGCAACCCGGTCCATCATCTCGGCCGCCCGGGTGTCCTACGACGCACGGATCATGAGGCACCTGAGCACCGTCGCGCAGCCGTGCTCGACCGTGCAGATCGGCTCGCTGCGGGTACGCGCCGAGTTGACGAAGGCCTTCAGCGCCAGCGGCATGTTCTTCGTCTCGGGGCCGCCCATTACCTGATCGAGCCTCTTCGGGTCGGGCCCGTAGGAGAAGGTGACCGAGTTGAGATCGACCCCGCCCTTGGTCCCGAACAGCCGGGTGTACTCCTCGTTGATCCTGGTCGGTGCAAAACAGCTATGCGTGATGCTCACGAACACGTGGCGTGGTACTCGACGACGCCCGCGTAGTCGTCGTACACATCGAGGTTGGCCTGCCGGCGCGGGACAGGTAGTTGTGCCCCGCGCAATGACGCACAGGCGGGGCATCGACAGCCCAGTCGAGCAGCCCCAGTTGCGCACCGCTTGCTCTATGATCCCGCCGTCTTCCCTGTCGCGGCAGTGGAGGCGCTGGCCGCTCTGGTCGCGGCTCGATTCTACGAAAACGAGAGTGACAACGTGCACTCTGCATGATACCCGACCCGAGTCAGATAATCGTCACAACCGAGGATTACGCGTTCGACTCCGTTCACGCCCTGGCTCTCTACCATCGGGACTTTCCCGAGGTCCGGGGCGAGGCTGGCTCGCCTGAGCATGCGGCCGCACGCCTGGAGTAACAATGGGAACGGTAGGTGGACGGGGCCGGGACTGTTGTCAGCCACATCAGCTGCTTAGCCGCGATGTCATGCTCGCCGTGGTGGCAAAGGAGTTCGCCCGGTGCGGGTATCACGGCGCGTTGGCCGTCTGCCAGCGTGGCCCGATCGAATCGTGAATCGAGTTCCCGACCGCCTTACCGAGACTGGACTGCGTTGCGGCCGTACCCGCGGCTGGGATTGTGACATCCCCGGCTTGGAAGCATGGGCTCAGCAGTTCGAGGAGGCAATCGAAAAGATTCGGCTGAGTCAGGGTTTTCGGGGACAGGGGAATAGGTGAGACTGTCTTCCGTCGGCCACCCGAGCCGTCTGATGTGCCGGACGAGAGCTCGCGCTCCACGACCACTGCCGTGACGGAATGGTCCGGTTCTCCCGGCTTGGCGAAAGGATCAGGAGCTTATTGCGATCATCCGGAAGAGGCCTGGCAGCCCGCTTGCAACGGAGAGTGAGCCCCTTATGCGTTACGCCATTACGTTCCGCCTCAGTTCGGCACTGGTTCTCGCGCTCAACCTCGGCCTGGCGGGCTGCACGCGGGCGCCGTCAGGCGTGCCGCCACCGGAGCCAACCACGATCCCGGTAAGTTATCCGGCCCAGCGGGAGATCACCGACTTCGTGGACTTCACCGGCCGGACCGAGGCGATCGAGTCGGTGGATATCCGCCCACGCACCACGGGTTACCTGGTCAAGATCCCGTTCAAGCAGGGATCGGACGTCAAAGCCGGAGACGTCCTCTTCGTCATCGATCAGCGACCGTACCAGGCCCAGCTTGACCAGGCGGCAGGCCAAGTCGACCTCTACCAGGCCCAGTTGAAGCTGGCCAAGGTCACCCTCGCGCGGGACCTGGCCATCAACGTGAAGGTGCCCAACTCCATCAGCCGCCAGCAGCTTGACCAGGATCAGGCCTCTCTGGAGGCAGCCGATGCGCAGGTCAGGGCGTTTGAGAAGAATTTGGAGGTGTATAAACTCAACCAGGAATTTACGAAGGTTATCTCACCGATTAGTGGCATGGTCAGCCGCTATTACCTGACTATCGGCAACCTGGTAAACCAGGACCAGACCCTCCTGACCACGGTAGTCTCACTGGACCCGATGTACGCCTACTTCGATGTTGACGAACCGACCCTCCTGCGCGTCCGGAAGGCGGTCAACGAAGGCAAGATCAAACCCCGGGACAGTGGTGCCATTCTGCCGGTCTTCATGGGGCTGCAAGGTGACGAAGGCTTCCCGCACGAAGGAGAAATTGACTTCATCAACAACCAGTTGAACCCCACGACCGGAAGCATGCTCGTGCGCGGTGTCTTCGCCAATCCCAAGCCCCCGAAAGGCGTGCGGCTCTTATCTCCCGGCATGTTCGTCCGGATTCGCGTGCCGATCGGCGAACCCCATCCCGCGGTGCTGGTCATTGACCCGGCCGTTCAGTCCGACCAGGGGATGAAATATGTCTATGTAGTCGATAAGACCAACACGGTGCAGTACCGGCGCGTCACCACGGGATCGCTTCAGGACGACGGCCTGAGAGTGATTACTCAGCATCTAAATCCCGATGAACGGGTCGTCGTCGCGGGATTGCAGCAGGTGCATTCACAGGATCAGATTGCTCCCGAGCTTATCCCCATGCCCTCCTTGAACCAACCCTTCGAGGAAGACGCGACTTCCGGCGGCAAGGATACTGAAGCAGCGAGGGCGGCTCCCGCCAAGTCAAAAGCAGGTCCGTAGGCGTCCCACGCATGATCTCGCGCTTCTTCATTGACCGACCCATCTTCGCCGCGGTTCTGTCGATCGTCATTACGCTGACGGGGGCGATCGCCCTCCTCTCGCTGCCCATCGCGCAATATCCGCGGATCACCCCTCCCGCCGTGCAGGTCTCGATCAACTACCCGGGTGCCAGCGCCCAGGTGGTGGCTGACACGGTGGCTGCGCCCATCGAGCAGCAGGTTAGCGGCGTGGAGGGAATGCTCTACATGTCCTCCCAGATGGGCAACGACGGTTCTTACACGCTTTCTGTGACCTTCGACCTGGACGTCGACCTCAACACGGCACTCGTGATGGTGCAGAACCGCGTGACCCTGGCCATGCCGCTGCTGCCAACCTCGGTCCAGAACCAGGGAATCACCATCAAGAAAAAGACACCTGACATCTTGATGGTGATCACCTTCTTCTCACCGGATGGACGTTATGACGACATCTATCTCAGCAACTATGCCACCGTCTTCATCAAGGATGAGATCCTTCGCGTTCCAGGAGTCTCTGACATCAATTTTCTGGGCCAGCGCGATTACAGCATTCGTGCCTGGCTTGACCCACAACGGCTCGCGGCACGCAACATGACGGCCCTGGATGTGGCCCAGGCAATCGGCGACCAGAATCTCGCCGCGGCATCCGGGCAGATCGGTCAGCCGCCCGCTCCTCGGGGCCAGTCAGCACAGGCGCCGATAGACACCCTGGGCCGACTTACCACTCCCGAACAATTTGGAGAGATCATCGTCAAGGTCGATCAGACGACCGCTCCCAATCTGGCCGCGGCCCCGACAGCCCCAGTCCAGAGAATCGCAAGCGGGGGGTCACCGATGGCACGGGCTCTCTCCAGCAAGCCGTGGCAAGCCAGAACAGCTCAACAGGTCTCGCCTCGACTGGCGGGGGAACGGCACCGACTGGTAGTCAGGCGGCTCCTCCGTCGACCATAGGGCAGCTTCCCCGGCTCGGGGCCACGGGGGGGGCGCAGACGACAAGCACGGCGACAAG
Source organism: uncultured Planctomycetaceae bacterium (assembly GCA_963760085.1). GTDB lineage: Bacteria > Planctomycetota > Planctomycetia > Isosphaerales > Isosphaeraceae > Aquisphaera. The sequence goes on along the minus strand of CAVXCB010000058.1, from coordinate 332,163 downwards.
TTCCGCGGCGATCACTCCGACCGGCCCGTCAAGCGTCTTCCAGGCCGGGGGAACAACCGGCGGCGGGGCAGCAGCCGGCGGCGGAGGTACTACAAGCGGCGGGGCGGCCACGGGCGGCGGTGGGACGGATCTTGTCGTTGCTCCGACACCGTCCTCCTCGGGCGGCGCCGGCTCCAATCAGGCACTCTCGGACAGCGGCACTCGCGTCGGCGGAGCGCTGGGAGCGCAGTCGTCGGCGGGCTCTGCGACTAGCTCCCAGGCCAACAACCCGACCGACGCGGTGGTTCACCTGCGCGACGTGGCACGGATTGAGATGGGCGCTCAGAATTATAACCAATCTTGCACATTCGATGGCCGTTCATCCGTCGGCCTGGCCGTCTACCAGCTTCCGGGCACCAATGCCCTGGATGTCGCGGATCTCATCAAAAGGAAGATGAATCAGCTCCGGACGCGCTTTCCGGAAGGTGTCGACTACGCAATTCCCTATGACACCACGCCGTTCATTCGAGAGTCGGTCGTTGAGGTGGTGCGAACCTTGTTCGAGGCCGTCGTCCTGGTTGCCGTGGTGGTGCTCGTCTTTCTGCAAAACTGGCGCGCGGTGCTCATCCCGCTGGTGGCCGTCCCGGTGGCCATCGTCGGCACGTTCTCTGCCATGACCGCGCTCGGATTTAGCTTGAATAATATCTCCCTATTTGGCCTGGTGCTGGCGATCGGGATCGTGGTGGACGATGCGATCGTGGTCGTCGAAAACGTGGAGCGTTGGCTGGAACAGGGGCTGCCTCCGCGAGAGGCCACGCGCAAGGCCATGGACCAGGTGACCGGGCCGGTCATCGCCGTGGCGCTTGTGCTCTGCGCGGTGTTTGTGCCGTGTGCGTTCATCAGCGGGATCACCGGTCAGTTCTTCCGCCAGTTCGCGGTGACGATCGCCGTCTCGACAGTCTTCTCCACGATCAATTCACTGACCCTGAGCCCCGCGCTTGCCGCCATCTTGCTGCAGCCGCGGGGCGCTCACGACGACCCCCTCACGTGGCTGCTGGAGCGGGTCCTTGGCTGGTTCTTCCGGCTTTTCAATCGGCACTTCGGGACGGCGACCGAAGCCTATGCCTGGGCCGTTGGCAAGCTGCTCAGAGGCAGCCTTCTGGTGTGCGTGGTCTATGCCGGTTTGCTCTACTTGACCTACTGGACGTTCACCCATGCTCCGACCGGTTTCATCCCCGAGCAGGACCAGGGACGGCTGATCGTCAACGTGCAGTTGCCCGACTCGGCTTCGCTCCAGCGGACAGAGGCCGCGATGGCCCAGATCGAGAAAATTGCCAGGGAAACGCCCGGAGTTGCACATGCTATCTCGGTATCCGGCCTCTCGTTCGTGCAGTCGGCCAACAGCTCTAATTTCGGCTCGATGTTCGTCATCCTCGATCCGTTCGAGAAGCGTCAGCGCCCCGACCTGCGCGACACGGCCATCATGGCCAGGCTGCGCAGAGCCTGGGGGAAACAGGTCAAAGACGCCCAGGTCGTTGTGTTCGGCGCGCCGCCTATTCCCGGGCTCAGCGTTGCCGGCGGGTTCAAGCTGATGGTGGAAGATCGCGCAGGGCGGGGGCTTGTTGATCTGCAACGCGAGACAGACAAGTTGACGAAGGCGCTCGGGAAGCTGCGCGGGCTGACGGGAGTCTCCGCGCAATTCAGGTCCAACACTCCCCAGCTCTTCATGGACATCGACCGCACCAAGGTCGAATCACTCGGCGTCAGCATTCAAGACTTGAACGAGACGCTGCAAATCTTCCTGGGCTCGCTGTATGTCAACAACTTCAATGCGCTGGGCCGGTACTGGCAGGTGAACATTCAGGCGGAAGGAACGTACCGGAACCGGATCGAGGACATCAACCTACTTCAGGTGAGAAACAAGTGGGGCGGCATGGTTCCGCTGGGAACGCTGGTCAATATCCGCGAGATCGGCGGTCCTGTCTTCGTGACGCGCTACAACCTCGCCATGGCGGCTCCCATCACCGGCAGCCTGTTGCCCCAGATCAGCTCGGGGGAGGCGATCGCCGCGATCGAGATTCTGGCGGCGGAGAATCTCCCAAGGTCGATGAAGACGGAGTGGACCGAGATCTTGTTCATGGAGATACGGGCTGGAAATACTGCGATGTACGTCTTCGCGTTTGCGGTGGCGTGCGTTTTTCTCGCTCTCGCCGCGCTCTACGAGAGCTGGTCGCTGCCCCTGGCGGTTATCCTGGTCATCCCGCTGTGCTTGCTCTGCTCGGTGGCCGGCGTGCTTTACTCCAAGACGGCAGTCAACATTTTCGTGCAGATCGGCCTGATTGTGCTGGTGGGCCTGGCGTGTAAGAACGCCATCTTGATCGTCGAATTCGCCCGCGATCTACACCGGGAGGGGCGGCCGCGGTTCGAGGCAACCAGAGAAGCGTCTCGGGTGCGGCTGCGGCCGATCCTGATGACCTCGTTCGCGTTCATACTAGGCGTCGTGCCGCTCGTGGTTGCTCATGGCGCTGGGGCCGAGATGCGGCACTCGCTGGGGACGGCCGTCTTCAGCGGCATGCTGGGAGTGACCCTCTTCGGCATTTTCCTCACTCCGGTCTTCTTCTACATCATTCAGGGGATCGGTGACTGGGGATCGCCCCGGAACCCGAGCGGAGGTGAATCGCCGTGATCTCGCGCTTCTTCATCGATCGACCGATCTTCGCCTCGGTCCTCTCGATCGTCTTCGTGCTGGCCGGCGCGGTATCGGTACTCACCTTGCCTGTCGCCCAGTATCCGGAGGTCGCTCCTCCAACAGTCCAGGTAACCGCCCTGTATCCGGGCGCCAATGCCCAGACCGTGCGCGACACGGTCGCAGCGCCGATAGAGGCCCAGGTCAGCGGTGTCGAGCGCATGATGTACATGTCGTCGCAGTGTACCAATGACGGCGGTTACAACCTGACGGTCACATTCGACCTGGGGATGAACTCCGACATGGCGCAGGTTCTGGTACAGAACCGGGTCCAACTTGCGTTGCCCGTGATTCCGGCGCTGGTGCAGAACGAAGGAATCAATGTAAGGAAGATGTCGCCGAGCACCATGATGATCGTCAATCTGATTTCACCCGACGGCCGGTACGACGACATCTTTCTCAGCAACTATGCGACAATCTACCTCAAGGACGAGCTGGGACGGCTGCCCGGCGTCGCCGGCATCAACTACATCGGCCAGCGCGATTACAGTCTGCGAGCCTGGCTTGACCCCGACAAGCTTGCCGCGCTCAACCTGAGCGCCATGGACGTGGTGACGGCGATCAGCCAGCAAAACCTTCAGGTCGCCGCGGGCCAGATCGGCCAACAGCCGGTTCCCAAGGGGCAGCAGTACCAGTTGACGATCAATACACTGGGCCGGCTGACTGACCCGGAACAATTCGCCGATACCATCCTCAAGGCCGGTATCAACGTCCCGCTGACGCAAACTTCCGCGGGCAGCTCGAGCAATGCCGGACAGCCAGCTCAGAAGGCGCAAGGTTCAACGTCGGTTCCGGGCCAGACACAGCCTCAGGCAGTCGGCGTCGTTCGCCTGCGTGACGTGGCCCGCGTCGAGCTTGGCTCGCAGCAATACAACCAGTCGTGCACGCTGGACGGCCGGCCGTCGGTGGCGTTATCGATTTTTCAGCTTCCCGGTTCGAACGCGTTGCGGACGGCTGATGGCGTGTACGCGAAGATGAAGGAGCTCAGGAAGCGGTTCCCCGAGGGGCTCGACTACCGGATCGTCTACGACACGACGCCGTTCATCCGCGAGTCAATCTATGAGGTCTTCAAGACGCTGCGTGACGCGGTCATCCTGGTGGCCATTGTCGTGCTGGCGTTTCTTCAGAACTGGCGGGCGGCGGTCATCCCCTTGATCGCCGTTCCGGTTGCCATCGTGGGCACCTTCCCGGCCATGGCGGCCCTAGGCTTCAGCCTGAACAACCTCTCTCTTTTTGGATTGGTGCTGGCGATCGGGATCGTGGTGGATGACGCGATCGTGGTCGTCGAAAACGTGGAGCGCTGGCTCGAGCACGGCATTGAGCCGAAGGATGCAGCGCCGGGCCATGGACGAAGTAACTGGCCCGGTCATCGCCGTGGCCCTGGTTCTTTGCGCGGTGTTCGTGCCGTGTGCGTTCATCAGCGGGATCACCGGGCAGTTCTTCCGGCAGTTCGCGGTGACGATCGCCGTCTCGACGGTCATCTCGGCATTCAACTCGCTGACTTTGAGCCCGGCACTCGCCGCCATCTTGCTCAAGCCTCGAGGCGAGCACCGCGACCCGCTCACCCGCCTGCTCGACCAGACTCTGGGTTGGTTTTTTCGATTGTTCAATGCATCGTTCAGCCTGGGAACAACAATTTACACCCGGATCGTCAGTGGATTGCTCCGCGTCAGCTTCCTCACACTGCTCGTCTATGGGGGCCTCCTCGTCTGGACGTACTGGGACTTCGTCCACGCGCCCAGCGGCTTCATTCCGCAGCAAGACAAGGGATACATCCTGCTCAGTGTCCAATTGCCGGATTCAGCCTCGATGGAGCGGACACAGAAAGTCATGGCTCACATCGAGAAAATCGCCCGCGAGACGCCAGGAGTGGCGCACACCGTGGGGATCTCTGGACAGTCGCTCATATTGAACGCCAATGCCCCCAACCTGGGCTCGATGTACGTCATGCTCGAAGAGTTCGCCAAGCGCCAAGGCCCGGAACTCAAGCCCGACGCGATCGCGTCACGGCTTCGCGCGCGCGGCGAGCGGGAGGTGCTCGGGGCCGTCGTCACGACCTTCGGCGCGCTGCCGATCGAGGGCCTCGGAACCACCGGGGGTTTCAAGCTCATCATCGAAGACCGGGGCAATCTTGGTATCGGAACACTCCAGCGGGTCAGCGACCGGATCGTGGCCAGGGCCAACAAGGCCGCGGGGCTCCACGGTCTCTTCAACAGCACCCGAGCCAATACCCCGTGGATTTACCTCGAGATCGACCGCACCAAGTGCGCAGCCTTGGGCGTACCGGTGAGCGAGGTCTTCAACACCCTCCAGGTTTACTTCGGCTCGTATTATGTTAATAATTTCAATGAATTCGGCCGCATGTGGCAGGTCAACATCCAGGCGGACCAGCGCTTCCGAGAGCGGGACCGCGACCTCAGGCAGCTTCAGGTGCGCAACAATCAGGGCAGATGATCCGGCTGGGCACGCTGCTGGACATACGCGCCACCAGCGGGCCGGTCATGATCATGCGGTACAACATGTATTCGGCAACCGCCCTTACCGGCACTGCCACGCCGGGAACAAGCTCGGGACAGGCCATTCGCCTGATGGAAGAGATCACTGATGAGGAGCTGCCCCGGTCGATGGGCGCGGACTGGACAGAGCTGACGTATTTGCAGCTTCAGGCGGGCAACACGGCAACATACGTTTTCGCCTTGGCGGTCGTCTTCGTGTTCCTGGTCTTGGCCGCACAGTACGAGAGCTGGACGCTGCCCCTGGCGGTCATCCTGGTTGTTCCCATGTGCCTGTTTTGTTCGATCGCCGGTCTGAACCTGGCCGGCATGGAAGTCAACATTTTCTCGCAGATCGGATTCGTCGTGCTCGTCGGGCTGGCCAGCAAGAACGCCATCCTGATCGTCGAGTTCGCCAAGCAGCGACAGGAAGAGGGAGTGGACGCGCGCGAAGCCACGCTCGAAGCGTCTCGGCTGCGGCTGCGGCCGATCCTGATGACTTCGTTTGCATTCATCTTTGGCGTTTTGCCGCTAGTGGTCGCGCAGGGAGCAGGCGCCGAGATGCGGCAGGCACTGGGCCTGGCCGTCTTCGCCGGCATGATCGGCGTGACCCTGTTCGGCATCTTCCTGACGCCGATTTTCTTCTACGTCATCCGGCGGTTCAGCGGTTCAGGAACCGCCAGTCACGCACCGGCTGCCGTGAGCGGGTCAGCGGCCATGGCCCACGGGGTGGCCGAAGACTCCCTCAACGCGCGATGATTCAAGGGGGCCATGCTGGAAAACGCTTCGCCCGCCCTCAGCGATGATTTGTCGGCCGGCTGGGGATAAGCTGTCCTGAAAGGGGTCCAGGAGGAAATTCTTCCGGGGAACTGGCTACGTGGATCGTTGTTTCGTAACCAGTGTACCACAGAATAGTTAGGTCAAAATGCGGCGGCCGCCGAAAACCAGAAGGCAGGAGTCGCTACCACGAAAGCCAACGGAAATCGATACGCAAATGCATGACATATAACAACTTGCGTCACTAACTGAGCTCAAGATAGCTCTCGCGAAATACCCTAAAACGTAGCATTCCGTAGCATGTTGGCCTTGCCGGGGGCGGAGTCTTGTACCCAGCCCGGCGTGTGGCTTCGACGTCGGCACCCGACGATTCACTGAGGTCGTGCGCGACGAACTATCTCTGCGTTAGCTTGGTGGTCTGGGTTGTAGGTGAGGCTTTCCAGCGCGACTTACGTGAGGGCTCGGAGGCTGGTCACGATGCGGCTGGAGAGGACGAGGCGGCGGGGACTGCTTCTTCGGGCCCGGATTCGTCGGGGAGGTTTAGCTCCTTGATCCGCCGGTAAAGGCGAGGGCGGGAGATACCCAGTAACTCGGCTGCGCGCGACTTGTTCTGGCGGGCCCGGCGGAGGGCTGTCTCGATCAGCCGCCGCTCGATCTCGGTCAGAAGTTCATCGAGGGGCTTCATCGAAGGAGAAACGGTAGGCGGCAGATAGGCGGCGCCGAGGTGGCCGCGAATGGAGGCAGGAAGCTCCTCCATATCGATCAGCGGCATTGTCTTCTGGGCCTCGGTCCGTGAGCGGAGCTGGTCGTGAGCCGCGTCGATCACGCGGCCGAGCTCGGTGAGATTGCCGGGCCAATCGTAAGTCTGAAGGACCACTTCGGCCTGGGGCGTGAAGCCACCGCATGTCGAGCCGGTGCGCTGGTTGGCCCGTTCCAGGAAGTATTGGGCCAGCAGCAGCAGGTCGTGCCGGCGTCGCGCAGAGGAAGAGTCGTAATCACCATGACGCTCAGGCTGTAATAGAGCTCCGGCTGCATCTTCTCTTGCTTGAGCGCGGCGTCGGGATCGCCGGCGGTCGTCGCGATCAACCGCACCCGGCCGTCGAGCGACTGGGCAAGCCGCGCCTGCAAATCACGCGGCAGGGCAAGGATCTCTCCGAGCAATAGACTCGAGCCCTCGGCCAATGCTAGGCGGCCGCATGAAGGTTGTTGCAGTGAGCTCGCCGCTTCGCTGATGTGCCCGGGCGGCAGCCGGGAGGCGAAGAGTTCACGCTCGAGGACCGTGGCGGGGAGGGCCTCGCAATCGATTCGCAGCAGCGGATGATGACGCGTAGACCCCATGTGGTGAATGGTTCGAGCCACAAGTTGCTTGCCGGTTCCTGGCTCGCCCACAATGAGCACGGCCGCGTTGCTGGCAGCCGCGACGCGAACCTGCTCGAGCAGACGTCGATGGGCTGGGCCCGTGCCGATCAGGGAACCGCATTGGAATGCCTGATGGAGTCGCTCCCGCAACTCCATGAGGCGGACGCGAAGCTGCTGAGCCGTCGAGTTGGGAACGCTGGGCGGCGCTCGCCTCACGCACCTGGCCGAGCATTCCGATCAGTCCACCGCCCTGGTCGCGAACCGGCCAGAACTCAACCCGTCGCCAGAGTCGCTCGCCGCCGGCGTGGAGGATGATGGTCAGACAGCCGCAGGGGTGGCCGGCGACTGCTTCTGGCGGAGGGACAATGCTGGCTGCCACGTCTGCCGGCTTGCCGTACTCGAGCGGACCATATGCGGCACAGGTCTGGCCCAACAGCGACTCGGTGGGAAGCCCCGTCAATCCCTCCCAGGCCCGATTAACCCAGGTCACGCGGAGTGCCTGATCGAGCCAGAACATCGGCTCGCGCGCTGTTGCCAGAGCTGGTCCGGCTTGAACGCCGAAACGCGTGGAGGCGCCATGAGAAATGATTTAACCTGGTGGAGAAAGAGAACGACGACAACGACCCGACGCAGTGACTTTCTTCGACCGGGTCACGGTGCAGGCCGTCCTTGCTGAGCACTATGACTTCTGTTCCGCTCAACATCGCTCTCCCCGCGGCTCAAGGCAAGAAAAAAGCAAAGAATCATGGGCACGACATCAAACGGTCCTGAGGTCCAGCGGCTTTCTTCTCGTGTGATCGCCCTGGACGGGGGGACCTCTAACACCCGGGCGCGGATGATCCAGGAGGACCGGGTCGTGGCCACGGCGCGGCGCACTGTGGGTGTCCGCGACTCGGTACTGGGCGAGCGGTCGTCAGGCCCGAGTCTGGCCGACGCAGTCCGCGAGGTGATTGCGGAAGTGTCTGGACCCGGAGCTGGGCCGACCTGGGGATCAACGGCAACGCCAGCCCCCGATCTGATCGTCGCCGGCGGAATGCTCTCGTCCGAATTCGGCTTGCTGGCGGTGCCGCACGTAACTGCGCCCGCGGGCCTTCCCGAGCTCGCCGGCGCCGTGGTGTCTGGCACACTCTCACAGGTCTGGCCCCTGCCAATCCATTTCGTGCCAGGGGTGCGGACGCCCGCGGACCCTGGCCCCGACGGTTGGATGCGGGCCGACCTCATGCGCGGAGAAGAGTGCGAGACCCTGGGAGCTTTGACCGAGCTGTCACGAAGGGGTCTGATCGAGCCGGACGAGGAGGGCTTGGTCTTTGTCTGGCCGGGTTCGCACACGAAGCTAGTGCAAGTCGACGGGCAGGGCCGGATCACGCGGAGCCAGACCACGTTGACGGGTGAGCTGATCCAGTCGCTTGCCCGCCACACGTTGATCGCGGCCAGCTTACCGGCTGAGTTACCCCTCGTGCTGGACGCCGAAGTTGCCGAAGCCGGGGGGCGGGCCAGCCAAGGCCAGGGCCTGGGGCGGGCGGCATTCCTGGTCCGGGTTGCGGCGCTCATGGGAACGTTGAGTCCAAACCAGCGCGCATCGTTCTTGATCGGCGCGGTGGTGGCCGACGACGTCGGCCATCTGGCTCGCCATTCCATCCTCGCACAACAGCGACCGGTCTGGGTGGGAGGCCGGGAACCGTTGCGTCGTCTTTATGCCAGCCGGCTGGCCGCGTCGGTCAAGGGGCCGGTCTGTGCGCTGGATGATGAACTCTGCGAGTCGGCTTCGGCCCTTGGCGCCCTGGCGATCGTGCGGTATTCCATTGACCGGGGCGTCACGGCGACCGGTCGTTAACCGTCACTGAATCGGCTCCATGACCAGACGATCTGACCTAGGATCAATGCGGAGCCGGGATCTTCAAGATCCACCGGCACCAGGGGATACTCTCGACCCTGCTGGTTGGGGCGAAGGATCAGATGACGTCCACTGACCTCGAGCCAGCGGATGATCGGCACCCCTCCAGGTAGAGCGGCAACGATCCGGCCATGCAGGAGCAGCGGGTTGGTCATGGACCGATCGATGGCCGCGACCGACCCGATCGGCAGAATCGGGTGCATGGCATCGTCGATCATGCGGACGCCAATGGTCTGCGACGGATTGGGAAGCCACTGGCGGTAGGCCATGATGTATCCCTCGACCTGGGAGTAATCCATCGGGATCTTGCCGATCTCCGAGAGGGGATAGAGGCTGACCGCCGCGAAATCCGACGCCAGTTCGGTTGGCAGGTTCTCCGGCGACAACGACCACGACCTCACTGGATGACCGCTCCAGCTTCTCTAGGCCTCGGCGAATCAATTCAACCGGAGTAAGCTCTGAAAGTATACGTTCATCGTTCGAATGACGATACTTTGGCCCCTCGCCGGAGATCAGGTACATCGGGTTCGCGCCGGTCTGTTCAATGAACCCGAGGAGGACTTCAGCCGGAACCGTCACGCCGGTTTCATAGTTGTACCAGGTTCGTGCGGGCAGGTTGAGGCGACGGGCCAGCTCCGGTCCGCCGTGATCGCCAAAGAGTTCCTGGCGGATTTCCCTTAAACGGCGCGATAACGAGGCTTTAACAGTGACGCGTACTTTTGGGGTCTTCTTGCGAGCCACGGCGCTCGATCCCGCGAGCGGGAACCTCCTGGTTTCGGCTGACGGAAGTACGTTTGGCAGACTGGAGAAGCCAGCCTTAAATCGCGGAGGTCGCTCGGGGTTCCCGACCGGGAACTCGTCTCTACCGCTCTTTTCTTGGCTTAACACTCGCTCACAGTCGCTTTGAGCCGGATCAATTTAGCATAAACCTCGGCGTGAGTCACCAGTTGCATTGTCTGTTCCAAGAAACACTGGCATCGTGTCTAATTCATACTACAGATTGATGCGTGCAATCACAAGATCGAGCATCCTTGTTATTAATACACAACGAGTTTTCTCAAGCAATTGCGAGCACGGCGGAAGGCGACAACGTTAGACGTGCGGGGAGTTGCGGCGCGACGAGGTGCAAACCCCTTGCGTCGCGAAGCGGCTTCACCTCGGCAATTGAGATTAGGTTGCGTGACCTCAGAAGAAGCCGAGCTCGTCACGGGCCGCATCGGACATTCGGTCCGGCGACCAGGGAGGGGACATGACCAGGCGGACTTCCGCTTTGGCGACTCCCTCCACTTTCTCAAGAGCGGAGACAGCGTTCCGCAAGATCTCGGGACCCGCGGGGCAAGCCGGAGAAGTCAGTGTCATCTCAACTTCAACGTGATCGTCGTGGGTCTGGATTGAGTAGACCAGTCCCAGGTCAACCACGTTGACGTTCAGTTCCGGGTCTTTGACCGTTTGCAGAGCCGAGACGAGTGTTTCCTGATTGATCATGACAGGTCTCCTTGCGAGTTGCTGGCAGAGCGGCCGGTGACGCGGGACGTTGCAAGGCTGCGATCTGCAATCGACGAGAAACCCCCGAAGTCATTCCTGCATCACCAAGAAGACCTCGTCGCCTTTGACGACCACCTGATGACTGGTGACTGGTTCAAAGGCCGGCATGCAGAGCGCCTTGCCAGTCCGTACGTCGAAGCGAGCTCCGTGGCGTGGGCACTCGATCTCGTGACCGCGGAGGTCGCCTTCGGCCAGCGGCCCGTCGTCGTGTGTGCAGATGTCGTCGATTGCATAAAAAGTGCCCTGGACGTTGAAGAGGGCGATGGCTCGGCCGCCCACCAGGACGAGCTTCTTCTGGCCTAGAGCCAACTCCGAGCAGTTCGCCACCTTGACTGGTTCTGACATTGTTGGTCCGTTTTCTCCTGCCGGTCGCGGATTGGGCAGTCTCGTTGGTCACTCACTTCCTACCCTGGCCGGTCAACAGAAACGCCCCTGCTGGGGAGCGCGAGATTCCCAGCCTGGGCCATGGCGGCTCGAGTCACCTCGCCCTTGATGCGTCGCAGCACGCCGCTCAGACCGCGGACGCGGAGCATTCCCAGCACCTCTTGCAGGCCGCAGCGCTCGACGAGATCGCCGGGCACCTTGAGCACGTCTTCGACGGTTGCTCCGCTCAGGCCCTCGATCAAGAGGGAGACGAAACCTCGCACCGTTGGCGCCTCGATCGGTGCATCGGCATGGAGAGCCACGCGGTCACTCACCAGTTCCACGAACAGGTAGACGGGGGACTGGCATTCCTCGACCCTGTGCGCGGCGTCCTTGAGGCTTGCCAGGTGCCCGGGCAAGGGGGGCAGGTTCTTCGCGAAATCGATCAGCAGATCGATGCGCTCCTGCCGGTCGGATTCGCGCAATTCGGCGATGATTTCGTCCAGTGCGGCCGGCATCTCACCCTCGGCTCAACCCCGGCGGGGTCGGTATTCAGGCCCCTTTGGCGATGGGCACTCGAACCAGGTTACCCCATTCGGTCCACGACCCATCGTAGTTGCGCACGTGCGAAAAGCCCAGCAGGTAAGTCAGCACGAACCAGGTCAGGCTCGATCGCTCGCCGATGCGGCAGTAGGCCACCACGTCGTCGGCCGGCCTGAGCCCGATCTCGTCCTGGTAAATTGCGGTCAATTCCTCGGTGGATTTGAACGTCCCATCCTCGTTGACCGCCCGGGCCCAGGGAACATTCTTGGCGCCGGGGATGTGGCCGCCGCGCAACGAGCCTTCCTGAGGATACTCTTCCATGTGCAGCAGTTCACCGGTGAACTCTTTGGGGCTGCGCACGTCGATGAGGGGTTTGCCGGCCCTGGCATGGGCGAGCACCTCCTCGCGAAAGGCCCGGATGCCGGCCTCGTCACCACCGGCGGCAACGTAATTGGTCGCGGGGTACCGGGGCTGCTCCGTGGAGAGCGGCCGGCCCTGGTCGATCCAGAGTTTCCGTCCGCCGTTGAGCACCTTGCAGTGCTTGTGCCCGAACAAGGTAAAGGCCCAGAAGGCATAGCAGGCCCACCAGTTCGACTTGTCGCCATAGAAGACAACGGTGGTATCAGGGGCGATGCCGTTGCGGGAGCACAGCTCAGAAAATTTTTCACTGTTGATATAATCACGAATGATCTGATCCTGCAGGTCTCCTTGCCAGTCGATGCGCACCGCGCCGGGGACGTGGCCCAAGTCGTAGAGGAGCAGGTCCTCGTCACTTTCCACGATCCGGACCTTGGGGTCATTCAAATGGTCCTGGACCCAGTCCGCCGAGACTAATACCTCGGGGTGAGCGTAAGGTTTTCCCATGTCGGGTTCCTCTTCTGGTGAACGGGTCGCGGTCGGCAATCTCCGGTCTCATGACCGATTCTCAATGAGTGTTTTCCAGCTTCGCGGCCACGGCCTGCCGGAGTGTTTCCTGAACCGGTTCCAGGGTGATCCGATCGTAGACGTTTGCGAAGAAGCCCTCGACAATGAGCCGGATGGCGGTCTTGCGAGGTATACCGCGAGCCTGTGCCGCGAAGATCATCTCCTCGTCGACCCGGCCAGCCGTCGCGCCGTGGGTGCAACGGACATCGTTGGCTTCGATCTCCAGACCAGGGATCGAATCAGCGCGGGCGATGTCAGAGAGCATCAAGTTGTCGTTCTTCTGGTAGGCGTCTGTGCGCTGGGCTTCTTTCTCGACCCGAATCATTCCTTTCCAGACGATCCGGGATCGGTCTTTCAGGCCGGCCTTGTAGAGCAGGTCGCTGGTCGTGTGCGGGGCCTGGTGGTCCTGGCGGGTGAAGTAGGCGAGATGCTGCGCGGCCCGTGGTGAACATGACTCCGTTAACCTGGGCCCCGGCTCCCTGGCCGGTGAGGGCAACTTCTTGATTGACCTTGGAAAGGCGTGAGCCGAGGCCGCCAACGGTCCACTGCAGCGTGGCGTCGCGGCCCACCAGTGGCGCGCTCGCGGCTGAAGTGCCACGTCGCCGGATCCCAGTTCTGGATATTGACCAGCCGGAACCGAGAGCCTTCGCCCTGCACGACCTCGAGCGCACCCACATGAAGTGCGGGAGTCTCTCGCCGCTGGCTCGAGGCCGTTTCGCGCACCAGGGTCGCCTCTGCCCCTTCCTCGAGAACGACGAGCGTATGGCTCAGATCAACGCAACCCTCGTGGGTCAGGCCGACCAAGCTGAACAACGGGGCTTCGAGCTTGAGGCCCTTGGGAACGTAAAGCAGCGTCCCGCCGGTCCAGAACGCCGCGTGCAGAGCGGCGAAGATGTCGTCGGCGGGCTTCACGGCCTGGGTCAACAGATACCGGCGAACGAGGTCGGGATGCTTCGCAACGGCCTCGTGCAGATCAAGGAAAAGGGCGCCGTTTAAGCGACCGGAATCGGCCATGCGGTAAGCCGCCCCGTTGATGTGCTCGATCCCAGTCGCGTAGTGCGAGCTCAAGCTCTGCCACAATCCGTCAAGTGCCGCAGCCGCTTGCTGCGGTGGTCTGGTCGGGGCCAGGAGGCGCGAAGCTTTCCAGCTTCAGGGCCCGGATATCGGTTCGCCGCCACTCCTCGTCGCGGGAAGTCGGCCAGGCAAAGGCCTGGAACCGAGCGAAGGCCTCCCGGCGACGGTCGGTCAGCCAGGAAGGTTCATCGCGGCTGCGTAGGAACGATTGAAACGTCGGTTCCGTGAACCCGCCCGTCGAAGCTGTCGTCGTGGATGCGGTGATCATCATGTCTCTCTATACAGTTCACAAACCAAGTCAAAGTCTAGCAGCGTCCTCGATGGGTTCGAGCTGTTCCAATTTGGTATGGATAAACGAGGGGCAAGGCGATGCAACGCCTCGCCCGGAAGTCGCGGGCGGATACCCTGAAAGACGCCTGCAACGGCCGCCATCAAGTGACGACCGAGGCCATATTCCCGGCTCGCCGCTAACCCACCGAACCTTCCATCTGGAGCTGAATGAGCTTGTTCATCTCGACGGCGTACTCCATGGGAAGCTCCTTGACCAGGGGCTCGATGAAGCCGCTGACGATCAGGGTGGACGCCTCCGCCTCGGAGAGACCGCGGCTTCTCAGGTAGAAGAGCTGTTCCTCGCCGATCTTGGAGACGCTGGCCTCGTGACCGACCTTGACGTCGTCCTCGTCGATCTCGATGTAGGGGTACGTGTCCGACCGGCTCGCAGCGTCCAGGATCAGGGCATCGCAGACGACGTTCGACTTCGAGCCCCTGGCACCGTCGGCCACCTTGAGCAAACCGCGGTAGCTGGCCCGGCCGCCGTTCTTGCTTATGCTCTTTGAGATGATCCGGGAACTCGTGAACGGGGCGCCATGGACGACCTTGCCGCCCGCGTCCTGGTGCTGTCCCTTGCCCGCGAAGGCGATCGACAGGATCTCACCGCGCGCTCCCTTGCCGATCATGTAGACGGCCGGGTACTTCATGGTCAGCTTACTGCCGAGGTTCCCGTCAACCCACTCCATCAAGGCGTCCTCGTGGGCGACCGCCCGCTTGGTTACGAGGTTGTAGATGTTGTTGGCCCAGTTCTGGATGGTCGTGTAACGGCACCGAGCTCCTTTCTTGACGATGATCTCGACCACCGCGGAGTGCAGGCTTTCGGTCGAGTACATGGGGGCCGTGCATCCTTCCACGTAGTGGATCTGGGCTCCCTCCTCGACGATGATGAGCGTCCGCTCGAACTGGCCCATGTTCTCGGCGTTGATCCGGAAGTAGGCTTGCAGCGGGATGTCGACCTTGACTCCGGCCGGCACGTAAACGAACGACCCGCCGCTCCAGACCGCCGAGTTGAGCGCGGCGAACTTGTTGTCCTGAATCGGGATGATGGTGCCGATGTACTGCTTGACGAGGTCGGGATACTCCCGCAGCGCCGTGTCGGTATCAACGAAGATGACTCCTTTCTTCTGAAGGTCCTCGCGCAGGCTGTGATAGACGACTTCCGACTCATACTGCGCACCGACGCCCGCCAGAAACTTGCGCTCGGCCTCGGGGATACCCAGCTTGTCGAAAGTGTTTTTGATCTCGGCCGGAACGTCGTCCCATGACTTGCCCTGGCGGTCGGCCGCTTTCATGTAGTAGTGAATATCGTCAAAGTTCAGCTCCGAGAGCTCTCCACCCCACCGTCGGTGTCGGCTTCTGGTGGAAGGCATCCAGTGCCTTGAGCCGGAATTCGCGCATCCAGGCGGGCTCATTCTTGATCTCGGAGATCTGGTTCACGACCGCGCGCGAGAGCCCTTTACCGCTCTTGAAGGCGTAGTGGTCATCAGAGTCGCGAAATCCGTACTTGTACTCGTCTTTGATGCCTGCCACTTGAAGGTTCAGATCGGTTGCCATTGTGCTTGGTCCTTCTTGTCTGGTTCAGTCTGCATCGCGCCGGCGATTGATTGGTAGGGGCGGGCTGGTGGTCATGCGGCGTGGTCCGCGGCCCAGTTCAGAAGACTGGCTGGACTCCGCCCTGCACTGCTTGCTGCTTGGCCGCCAGTTCCAGCGCCTCCTCGGTCTGCGCAGCCTCCGGGTGCCGCTCGCGCAACCATTCATAGCCCTCCTTCTCGAGTTGCTTGACCAGTTCCGGACCGCCGTTCTCGACGATCAGGCCGCCGAAGAGGATGTGCACGAACTGGGGCTTTATGTAGTTCAGGATCCGCTCGTAGTGAGTGATGACCAGGATCCCGGTCGAATTCTTGGCCGCAACCCGGTTCACCCCCTCGGAAACGATCCGCACGGCGTCGATATCCAGGCCGCTATCGGTCTCGTCGAGAATGGCGATGGCCGGGCGAAGCATGGCGAGCTGAAGGATCTCGGCGCGCTTTTTCTCTCCCCCGGAGAAGCCCTCGTTGAGATAGCGACGGGCGAAATCGTGGTCCATTCCGAGTTCGTCCATCTGCTCGCGCAGTTCCTTGCGGAAATCGCGCATCGGAATCAGGTCCTCCCCCTCCTTGCGCTTGGGATTGCGCACGTTCGTCACCGCGTGGCGCAGAAAGTTGGCGACAGTCACGCCGGGAATGGCCGTCGGATACTGAAACGCCAGGAAAAGGCCCTGCTTGGCCCGTTCGTCCGGTTCCATGCTCAGGATGTCACGGTCGTCGAGTGTGACGGAGCCGTCGAGCACCTCGTAATTGGGATGGCCCATGAGCGCGTAGCTGAGCGTGCTTTTACCCGAACCGTTCGGTCCCATGAGAGCATGGATCTCCCCCTGCCGGATCGTCAGATTCACGCCCCGAAGGATCTCCTTCCCCTCGATGGCTACACGCAGATTTTCGATGCGAAGTTCCTTGGTCATCAGTCATTCACCTTGTTTGCATCCAGCTCGTCGTTGATCTACACCCTCTTTTGGTCCGCCGCACGCGCGGGCATTGGCTTGGCCTGAAAGTCGCACGAGCGATCGCCATCGAGCCGGCACTGGCTTAGCCGGAGACCGCGGCCGAGGACCTTCTCGAACATCTTACGCTCCAGAGCACAGATCGCCGGGTCCGTCTCCGCGAGTTCGTAGTAGGGGCAGGAGTGCTGGCGCAAGATCAAAGCCAGGCTGGTCTCGTCGCGGGCGACCTCCGCTTCGACTCCGCGATCATGCAGGATATTGCTAAGTTGAACCAGACGTCCCTCCCACTCATGGCCGGTCACCCTGGCTCGGTACACATCCGCCAGACGATCGGTGATACGGGTAAAGAGCACGCGTCGCAGCTTTCGATCCGCGACACTGCCCATCATCTCCTCCCAGAGTGCCACGGCCAGATCAGCGTAATTCTGTCCCAGCCGCTTGTGGGCTTCGACGCTGGCCTGATATTGGTGTCTGGGACGACCCCGCGCTCCATGCTCGGGCTTACGCTCAACCAGCCCGGTCGCCAGCAGACGCGATAACCGATTCCGTACCGCCGTGCCGGTCACGGCAAGCTTGCTGGCCATTTCGGCGACAGTCAATGGGCCGCCGCGGCGGATGAGATCCAGCAGCTCGCGATCGGACGACTCAGACATCCCAGGCCCTTCCAAGAGAATCAGCCAGCTCCGTCGTGAAACACGGTGGGCTCGAGGTATGACACCAATAAGCCTTCTTTCGATATGATTGTAGGGGCGAGGAGCAACACCGTCCATCATCGAGTGCCGAGTTTTCGCTTTTTTCACAAAAAAAATTGTGATAATTCGACCTCAGGACATTGTGACCGGATTCGCATTCTCTCTTTGGGGGAAATCTCACGGCTTGAAGTTCACGGTGGGCAACGTGTCGATTCCGACGATAACAGTCAGGTTTTGCTATTCGGGCCAATTGAAACGGATTTCAGAAAAACTGAGAAAGCATATACTTAGGAGTTCCGCGAAGGTCTCGACGCGGCCTTGACCGGAGGTTGCAGGCCTTGTAGCGAACATAACGTGATCAGCTACCACGATTCGGACGTGGGATTCAATGCAGGAATCGATGCCATCGGGCTGCCTTCGAAAAACCGGTGTGGTGGGTGAAGGAGTTCCACTTGGCCGATATCAACCAAGATTTACTGCTCGCCGCCCTGTCCCTGTTAACCGAGGCGGTCCCGCGGGATATTCTACGCTCCACACTCTTGACGTGGGCGCGGAATCCGGATCGCTCGCTAGCTGAGTTGCTCAAAGAGCAGGGGGTTCTTGATGAAAGCCGGGTCCAGGCACTTCAGTGCCTGGTCTCTGCTCACTTGCGTAACCATAATGGCGATTTGCAGTTAAGCCTTGACGCTTGGAATGCTCAGGTGCTTACGGAGGATATGCTGACCGAACTGGAAAGCGCGGCGCCCGGCACGACATTAGGGGCGACTTTGGCCGCGACCCTGGCGCCGACTCTGGCCGGGCATGGCGTGCACAGTCCAGAGTCGGCTCGAAGGTCTCAAATGCCCGGCTTCGCCCCGGATGAGCGGTTCGAGCTTATCACGCCGCATGCGAAGGGAGGCATCGGCCAGGTCTGGCTGGCGCGGGATCGTGAGCTCCAGCGTGAAGTCGCGGTCAAGGAGATCCAGGCCCGGTATGTGGATCGTGAAGGGTTGAGAGCCCGGTTCCTGCTCGAGGCCGAAATCACCGGCAACCTGGAACATCCGGGAATCGTGCCGGTCTACAGCCTGGGCCGCAATGCCTCTGGCCGGCCTTATTATGCGATGAGATTCATCCGCGGAGAGACGCTCTCTGCGGCAATCAAGCGGTTTCACGAAGCCCGGAAGCAAGCAGCGGAGAGTACCAGCGGCCGGTCTCGCTCAACCTGGGGGATCGAGTTTCAGCAGCTCCTGAGGCGCTTTCTCGACGTCTGCGATGCGGTGGAGTATGCCCATAGCCGGGGCGTGATCCATCGCGACCTCAAACCTGGCAATATCATGCTGGGAGAGTATGGCGAAACGCTCGTCGTCGACTGGGGACTGGCCAAGCGTATCGGCAAGACCGACATTGTGGCGGTACATGGCGCAAGCGACCAGGGAGCAGATTTTGAAGCCGGGGCGAGTGTTGGAGGCGAGACCCAACCGGGCACCACGATCGGCACACCATCCTACATGAGTCCCGAGCAGGCCTGTGGAGCGCTCGCAGAGTTGGGGCCGGCCAGCGACGTCTACAGCCTGGGGGCCACGCTGTATGAGCTGCTCACGGGCACGTTTCCGTTCGCGGCGGAAAATGCCGCCAAGATCATCACCAAGGTGAAGGCGGGCGAGCTCACGCAACCGCGAGCACTTGTGCCGTCGATTCCTCCGCAGCTCGAGGCGATCTGTTTGAAGGCGATGGCCTTCCAGCCGGCCCAGCGCTACCAGTCGGCACGCGAGCTGGCGCTGGATCTGGAGCACTGGATGGCCGACGAACCCGTCGCCGCCTATCCCGAACGGTCGCTCCAGAAGCTGTCGCGGTGGCTGCGCCGGCACCGGAGCTGGACATACGCCGCGGCCGCCGCCCTAGTCGGCATCACCCTGGTCGCGACTTTCGCGGTGTTCGTGGTCGACGGCGCGCGCGCGAGGAGTGCCGCAAGGAAGCCGAAGCCAACTTCCAGATGGCCCAGAAGGCCGTGGATGACTACCTGACCAATGTCAGCGAGAACACCCTGTTCAAGGAGCAGGAAACACTCGATGTTCGCAACCTGCGCAGGGACCTCCTGGAATCCGCCCTGCCGTTCTACAAGAAGTTCGTGAAGGAACACAGCCATGACCCCCAGCTTCGTGAGCAACTCGCCAACGCCTACTTTCGACTGGGTGACATTATCCGGGTGATCGGGACATCGCATGCGGCGCTCGACTACTACCGTTCGGCGCTCGAGATCTGGGAACCTCTCGCCGCGTCCGCGCCCAGGAACCTCGAGTTCCAGAAGCGATTGGCGGATTGCTACTTCGTTTTCGGCCAGCTCAGGCAGGCGGAGGATCTTCCCGCATCCGTGAGCTTTCTCGGTAGGGCATTGCCCATCTACCGGAAGCTCGTAACCCAGGACCCTTCCGAGCCAAGGTTCCAGTCGAGTCTGGCCGCGTGTTGCTTCGAGATGGCTCTTTGTTTATCCCTCGACAAGCACCTCGACGAGAGTCTCGAGTACCTGAATCAGGCCAGGACCATCGAACAAAGGCTTGTCGATTCGTATCCCGACAAGATCGACTACAAGAAGAGCCTCGCCGAGATCGTCAACCGCGTGGGATATGTCGATTTCAAGCGCCGCGATTACCCCGTGGCGATGCAGACTTACCAGGAATTCCAGAAGCTCTGCCAGGAGATCCTTGGCCAGGTGCAGGATGGGCCCAAACCCTTGAATATCCAGGATCTGCTGGCAAGAAGCTATTACAACATCGCCGCCATGTACCGCATGCAAGCGGATGCCCGAGCGGTCACTTGAATCCTCCAGGCAGGCCGCGGAGATCTGGTCCAAGCTGGCCGACTCGCACGCCTCGGTCACGAGCTATCAAATGGATCTTGGCAAGACCTACTGGTCGATGGCCTGGGCCCAGCAACGTCTTGGGCATCACTCCGACGCCCTCGTTTCCGTGGACCATGACCTGGCCATTTACGATCGCCTGAGCAAAACCGAGCCGGGCAACCTCGATTACCAGCTCGAGAAGGCAAGTGCATTGAATCTCAAGGGCGTCATTTATGATGACCAACGGCAGAACGCTCTAGCCCGCTCGACGTTCAAGGAAGTCGTCCAGCTCCGTCGGGCAGATTCTGGAACGATCGAAAGGAATCGACGAGTACCAGAGTGATCTCTGCGTAGGTCTGGAAAACCTGGGCGAAACCTATGTTGACGGGGGGAATGTGACAGAGGGATTGGACTTCTATCGGGAGGCACTCCGTCTCAAGCAGCAACTGAATGCCACTCACACCGCGGATCGGGGGTATGCAAAGGATGTCGTCGACGAGTGGATCGTGATCGGGAACATCCAGCGGCAGGCCGGAAGCTTGCAGGAAGCGGGACAGTCTTACGACCAGGCGCAGGACATTCTTCGACCTCTGCTTGAGGCCGAAGCCAACGACAGTGAACTGCAAGGCGAGCTTGCTCGAGTCCTGGAACGAAAGGCATGCGTTCTGGGTGACTTGGGTCAACTCAAGGATGCCTTGGGATTGCTCGGCCAGGCGGTGGCCCTCGCGGAGTCGTCCCTGAGGACCGCGGAGGACGGCAAGAAGCCGCGCGAGTATCTCTCGGAGGCACTCTGGAATTTCGCCAGGCTGCTCCGGGAGAGCGGACAGGAGAAAGACGCGAACCGGCTCGATGCCGAGCGTATTGCCCTCTGGAAGAAACGCCCCGTTACCGAACTTGTCGATCTGGCTTCGAGCCAGGCCACGCGAGCCGACCTGATCGGGTACGGCGCGACACCGGTTTTGCCCGCCGGACGAGAAAGTCCGCGAACTCGACCGGGGTCAGGCCGCAGCCAACCTCTGTCTCGCCCTAAGTGGAGGATTCAAGGATTTCGACAAGCTCAGGGCCAACCTGGATCTCGTGCCGCTGCTTGATCGAGCGGACGTCAAGCCCTTGCTCGCGGGCCAGCCCTCCCTCGAGAGATCATGGGAGAAGTGACCCGATGAACCTTCAGAAATCAAGCGACGCTGTCTCATGCGATCATCGGACGCAGGTTTAGTATCATGCAGAATCTCAATAGAAAGATTCTTGGGTCGGAATTGTGTAACGATAGAAGCGGTAGATTCGTATCTCACTGTAGTGCAGTCAGACATCTCTTCACAGCAGGGGGCAATCATGTCGGACAAAAAGAAGAACGAGAAATCGACGCCTCAGCCGGACACGAAGGCGGACAAGAAGGCGTCCGAAACAGTCCATCTCTCGGCCGAGGAACTTCGTAAAATCTCAGGCGGCGCAAATTCGGGGGGCAAGAAGCCCACATCCTTGACGGCCTGTCAGCTCTGTTCTGGAGAGGCCAGCGACGACAATCCCGAGTGAGCTTTTCCGCAAAACGAATTTCGACCCGAACACTGATGCCCCTGGCATCGCAACAAAGCGATGCGGGGGCCTTCATGTTGATACTGCACACGATGTTCGCGTCTTGACTCTGCACCTCTTGAGCACTCGGAGATCTCCTGCTGCGTCAGTTCTTCTTGCACTCTTCTGCAGGAACCGGAAAAAGCGGCTAGACTATAACTCTGTTGCAACCATGTCGTGTTCGCGTCCAAGCTGGGCGGGAAGCGTGCCATGAGTGATTCCGAGGCTCCGCCATCGGGCCCTCCGATGGACATGTCGGGGGTCGCCCTGGAACAGCTCGATACCCTCGTGCGGGTGACGACTGTTCGGGCCTGGATCTCGTTGGGGACTCTGTTCGCCATCTGCGCGGGGGCCATCCTCTTCGCGCTCCTCTATCGAGTACCCAAGAAGGTCGTCGGTGAGGGCATCTTGCTGATCAAGCGTGACAGGCTGTCGCAGGTGCGGGCCCTGGGTACCGGCCGGCTCGTGAAGCTCGGGGTAATCCTGGGAGAGAAGGTCGCACCGAACCAAGTGATCGGCGAGATCTTCCAGCAGGATCTTGGGGACACCATCCGAGAAACCATGGCCCGGCTAGTCCAGCTTCGTGATGAGCACGCGCGGCTTATCCGCTTCGAAGCGGATGAGCAAACCGCTCAGGAGCGAGCGATCGCCAGGCTCAAAGACGCGATCAATCGCACGGTGGAGAACTCGAAAGAGGGCTTGAAGGTCGCGGTGAGAATCGTGGAAGGCTCGGAGCGCCTCCGCCTGATCAGCCAGCTCAGCAATCTGGACTACCTCAAGGACCTGCAACAGAAATACGCGATCCAGAACGATCTGAACAATGGGCAATCAAGGTTGGCGGAGCTGGAGCTCACGAGGCTGTCCTCGGAAAATCTGAGGAAACGCGCCCGACTTCAGCGGCGAGCTTGAGATCAGCAAGCTCGAGACCAAGCTTCAGCTTGATCGCGACAAGCTCGATCGTACGTCGCAAATCGTCAGCCACGAGCAGGGAACGGTCACCCAGATACTCACTGCCCCCGACGAATACGTACGCGAGGGAGCACCCGTCGTCTTGCTGTCGTCGCCCAAGGCGACAATGCCAGGCACCGACTACGACGGCCGTTATGAATGCATCGTGTTCGTGCCGGCCGGAGAAGGCAAGAAGATCGACGTGGACCACTTCGTCGAGGTCATGCCCGCGACAATCAAGCGCGAGGAGCACGGTTTTATCCGGGGCAAGGTGGTGGCCGTCTCCGAATTGCCGGCAACTCGCCTGGCAATGGAGGCAACACTCCAGCATCCGGATCTGGTGGAGACGTTTTTCAAACGATACGCGCCGGGCGTGCTGCTGCGCGTGCTCGTGAAACTGGATCTGCGCCCGGAATGACCAACGACGACGGCGACGAGATCAATCCCGATGGGCTCAATCGATTCCTCTGGTCATCCTCATCCGGGGCCGAGCAGAAGCTCAAGACCGGCACACTGTGCGAGGCCGCCATCGTGGTCGAGAGGCCTCGACTAATCACCCTTGTTGTTCCGTGGGTGCGAAAGCTCATGGATCTTCACTGAGCGGCGCTGCTCACGCAGATCTCAGTTGCCGACTTGGAAGACGCATTAACGGCAAGGACCAGGCTCCAAATCGAGTCCCCCACAAGGCGAACTCGTCCTGATGCCGAATCGGCCCATGCATGTCTGATCGATAACAATTCGACAAGCACAAGAGCCGTGCACCGAGGCACCGGGGCCGAAGGAATCGTAATTTGGGAAGGATGCGTGAAGTCTGCTAAGCTAGGAATCGATTATCATGGTGTCACAGCCAGAGAATAAATTCGAGAGACGCCTGGTCGGTCCGAGAGGCATTGACATATGTCCA
This sequence comes from uncultured Planctomycetaceae bacterium, assembly GCA_963760085.1. Lineage (GTDB taxonomy): Bacteria > Planctomycetota > Planctomycetia > Isosphaerales > Isosphaeraceae > Aquisphaera. Next base: position 308,664 of record CAVXCB010000058.1, on the reverse strand, counting down.
GGAGGACTGAGCGGAAATATCGGCCTGTCCGTACCCCGATGGTCTTGCAGATGGAGGCCGTCGAGTGCGGGGCGGCCGCACTGGGGATCATTCTGGAGTACCACGGGCGGTACGTGCCCCTGGACGTTCTCCGCTCGACTGCGGGGTCTCGCGTGATGGCAGCAATGCCTTTTACATCAAGGAGGCGGCCAAGCAATACGGTTTGGAAACCAGTGCCTTTCGCAAGCCGGCCGACGGTGCTGGTAACTCGTCAGCCGCCGTTCATGGTGCTCTGGCAATGGAATCATTTCTTGGTAGTTGAGGGCTTTGGCCGCGGCATCGTCTTCCTGAACGATCCGGCTTGCGGCCGGCGCACCGTGAGCTACGAGGAATTCGCACGGTGCTACAGTGGGATCGCGTTCACATTCACTCCCGGACCCCAGTTTGTAAGGCAAGGCCGGCGACCGGGTGCCGCGATTGGCCTGGCGCGCCGTCTGGCCAAGTCGAAGTCGGCACTGGCGTTTGTGATCTTGGCAGGGCTCGCCCTCCTGATTCCCACGCTGGCCACGGCCGGTTTCCAGCGGCTCTTCGTTGACGAGATCCTGGTCCAGGGCCGTTACGCCTGGCTCAAGCCGCTGCTTTTCGCCATGGGGCTAACGGCCATGATCAGCCTGGCCGCCGTCGGCCTCCAGCAGGTTTACCTTACGCGGTTAGAGATTCGCCTGGCGCTTACTGAGTCGGTCAAGTTCCTCCAGCATGTGCTGCGGCTGCCCCTGACCTTCTTCCAGTATCGGTTCGCCGGCGACATCGTGGGTCGGATCGTCAGCACCGGAGCGCGTGGCCCGGCTCATTTCCGGCGAACTGGCAACCACGGCCGTCAGCCTCTTGACCCTGGTTTTCTTTGTCGCGTTGATGCTTCCCTACGACCGCCTCCTGACATGCGTGGGAGTCTCCATCAGCAGCTTGAACCTGATTGCCCTGCGCTGGCTCAGCCGCTGGCGGGTCGATCAGAACCGGGCCATCGAGCAGATTCGAGGCCGGCTCTGGGGCGGGGTCATGTGGGCAATCCAGATCATTGAGTCGGTCAAGGCGACGGGTTCCGAGAGCGGACCTGATGGTTCGCTGGACTGGTGATCAGGCCAGAGTGATCAGTGGTGAGCAGCACCTGGGTGCCTATGACACCTTTCTGCTCGCGCTGCCGCCGCTGCTGGCGACGTTGACGACCATCGCCGTGTTGGGGATCGGCGGCCTCCGAGTGGCCATGGGCAGCCTTTCGATAGGGGCTCTGGTTGCGTTTCAAACCCTCCTGGCCAGTTTCAACCAACCGTTCCGCGATCTGGCCCGGCTTGGTTCCCAGGTCCAGGAGCTGCGGGCCGATCTGGATCGGATCGACGACGTCCGGCATCATCAAGATCGATCCGGTGTTCGCGGGCCGGCCGCCCTGGCCCGCGGGGATGGAGACCCAGACGCGGGTCGGGGGGCCGCTGCCGTCACCCCGGCTTGCCGGCCTTCTGGAGCTGCGCGATGTGATCTTCGGTTACAACCGGACCGTGGAGGAACCACTGATCAAGGGGTTCTCGCTGATCGTCCGGCCCGGCCAGCGGATCGCCCTGGTTGGCGGCTCTGGAAGCGGCAAGACCACCATCGCCCGCCTGATCATGGGGCTGTACCAGCCTTGGAGTGGCTTGATCCTGCACGACGCCAAGCCCATCGCCGAGATTCCCCGCGAGCTCTTCGTCAACTCGGTGGCGATGGTCGATGAGCGGATCGCCATGTTTCAGGGGACGGTGCGTGACAACCTGACTCTCTGGGATGAGCTGATCAGCAGCAAGCGGCTGATCCAGGCCGGCCTGGGCTCGGCGATCCATCGCGACCTGTTGCAGCGGCGCGGCGGTTACGATGCGGTCGTCGCCGAGGGAGCGAGAAATTTCTCGGGCGGTCAGCGTCAGCGGCTGGAGATTGCCCGAGCGCTTGTCCGGGACCCCAGCCTTCTGGTTCTGGACGAGGCCACCAGCGCGCTGGATCCCAAGACCGAAGCCATCGTGGACGACCACCTGCGCCGCCGCGGCTGCACCTGCTTGATCATCGCCCACCGGCTGAGCACCATCCGCGACTGCGACTGAGATCATCGTGCTTTCCGCGGGCCGAGCGGTCCAGCGCGGCACCCACGATCAACTGGCTGCCGATCCCAGGGGAGAGTACTCGCGGCTGCTGGCCAATCAAGAGCAGACCACACCTCAAGTGCCTCGTCCATCAACACACCACTGGAAATCGACCTTGCGCGGCATGGCCGTGGTTCCGGACGATGCGGGTCATCTCACCGCCAACTCCCGTCCCACGGATTCCAGCATGGCGGGCTCCGGATGCTCGCTCGCAGACTGCCACCTCGACCGAGCTGGACTTGCCGCGGTTCTTGATCGAGGAACTCTTGCCCTTTTGCGTACGCGAGGAAACAGCAGCCAACAGCCCCTTGCCGCTGGATGATCCCGAGTCGGTCTGGTGGGTCGCTGGAGGTCAGGTCGATGTCTTCTTCACACTTCCCGGACTCGACGGTGGACCGGGCCGGCGGCGTCATCTTTGCCGCGTGGATGAGGGAGGCTCGATCTTCGCCGTCAGCGGAGTCCGCGGGCGTGCGGGCGGCGGTCTGATGGCCGTAGGTGTCGGCACGGCACGGTTGCTCAAGTTTGCACGCGGCGACTTGATTCGGCTCGGCTTCGAAGAACGGCTGGCCGAGCAAGTCGCGGTACTCATCGACGATTGGGTGCTCCGGGTGGGCCGCACCGTCAGCCCCCTGTCGGCTCCGGCCGGTTTGCAGGAACTTAGGCTGGCTGCTGCAACGGAGTTGTGCCAGGGGACGAGATTTGGAGTCCGCGAAGGTGTCGCCTGGATTCGCCATCTCGACGGCTCTTCCCTGTTTCTTGACGAGGCACCTCTACCGGTCAGCGAGCTGGAGGCCCGCTTCCCTTTGAGCGAGCATCTGTGGCTGACGGCCGGCGCGCGGCTGCCGGGTGACCGCCTCGGACACGCTGACCATGCGTGCGCACCGGAGATCCCTGGGCGGGTTTGAAAGACTTTCATCGTGCCGTCCTCGACGAAATCGGCCGGACTCAGGAGCGGGAGGCACGCCAGCGCTGGCATGAGCTGAGCAGGGCCGCCGCGGGAGACCGTGCGCTTGTCAGCGGCTTCTCGATCAAGCTGGCAGCAGTTGCCAATCAAACAACCGCGCCGATCAGCCGGACGGCCGGCGACGCCCTGGTCGCGGCCTGCCGGGCCGTTGGTCATGAGAAAGGCATCGAGGTCCGCCCGCCGCGCAAGAGCAGCGACGAGGAACAGGCGGCTGGTGACACTCTGGAAGACATTGCGCGGTCCTCAGGGTTTCACTTTCGCCAGGTAAACCTGCCGCGCGGATGGGCATTCCAAAAGTGTGGAGAGCCGCTGCTGGCCCACCTCGCCGACGAGGACAACAGGCCTGTGGCTCTGTTACCCACCACTGGAAGAAGCCGGCGCTGCGGCTTCAGGGTATGAGCTGTACGATCCAGTGACCGACCGCCGGCTTCCTGTCGTGGAGGAGCTGGCCGGCCGCGTTGCCCCGACTGGCTGGATGTTCTACCGCGACTCTTCCCGACCACCCGCTCAAACTTGCGGACCTGCTGCGCTTCAGCCTGCCGCGGGTTCTGCGCGAGCTGCGATCACTTGTTCCGCTGGCCATTCTTGGTGGTTTACTCGGCCTGGCGGTACCCGTCGGCTCCGGCGTACTGGTCGACCACGTCATCCCTGAAGTCGACCTGCAAGCGACCTCGAGCGGCTCGCTTCTGATTCTGTGCCTCTTTCTGGTGGCCCTTGCCATCTCATCGGCGATCTTTCAGGTCGTCGAGGGCCAGACGCTGCTGCGCATCGAGGGAAAGCTCGTCCCATCGGTGGTGCCGGCGGTCTGGGATCGCCTGCTGCGACTGCCCACGCGGTTCTATGCCGCCTTCTCCTCGGGCGACCTGGCTCTAAGGGCCATGGGCTTGAGCCTCATCTTCAAGAAGTTCTCCGGTGGCGTTGTGGCGACCCTGGTCACCGCTCTGGTCTCTCTTTTCAATGTCGGTTTGCTGTTCTGGTATAGCTGGCGGCTGGCCCTGATTTGCGTACTTCTGGTAGGGCTGATGCTGGCGGTAATCATGGCCTTGCTGGCAGGTCAGCTTCGTCAGCAGGCGCAGGATCCGCGCTGTGGAGGGCTCGATCATCAGTTTCCTGCTTGAAATCGTCGGCGGGATGGCCAAGCTCCGGACCGCCGGGGCAGAGAACCGCGCCTTCGGCCGCTGGGCCACCTGCTATGCGGACCAGCTCGGGTTGATCATCCAGTCGCGCCGCTATACCAGGGGGCTCAACCTGTTCCTCGCCGTATTCCCGACGCTGATCGCGATCGTCGCCTATTTCGGCGTGATTCACCTGGGACCCGATCGCCTGAGCACGGGCAGTTTTCTGGCCCTGTCCATCGCGCTCGCCAACGTGATCAGCGCGGTTGTTGCCGCGGGATATACTCTGCTTGACCTGCTCGACCTGCCGCCCCTGTATGACCGGATCAAGCCGATTCTGGAGGCGCAACCCGAGTTCCCCGCCGCTGTGCTCGAGCCGGTGCGCCTGGCCGGAGCCATCTCGTTGAACGCGGTCTCGTTCCGCTATCCCGGCCAGGACGAAGGGGTAAAGGTGCTAAGCGACGTCAACCTCCAGGTTCGTCCCGGCGAGTTCGTCGGTATCATCGGTGCCTCCGGCTCGGGCAAGTCCACCATCATGCGGCTCTTGCTCGGATTCGAGGCCCCTGACAGCGGCACTGTGACCTACGATGGTCGTGAGCTGGCGACCCTGGATCTCCGCGAGGTGCGCCGCCAGATTGGCGTCGTCCTCCAGAACGCACAACTGCTACCTGGCGATATTTTCAGCAACATCGTAGGATTCGCAGCCGAACTAACGATGGATGATGCCTGGCAAGCGGCGCGGCTGGCCGGCCTTGAAGACGACATCCGCCACATGCCCATGGGCATGCACACATTGGTCGGGGAAGGGGGCAGCAACCTCTCCGGCGGCCAGCGTCAGCGGCTCCTGATCGCCCGGGCCATTGTCCGCCGACCGCGAATCCTGATGTTCGACGAGGCCACAAGCGCGCTCGACAACCTGACCCAGGCCATCGTCACCGAGAGCATCACTCGCGCGCTGCGGGGCATCACCCGCGTGGTCATCGCGCACCGCTTGACCACGGTCATCGACGCCGACCGCATCTACGTGGTCAAGCAAGGGCGGATCGTTCAGTCCGGAGAGTATCGCCAGTTGGTGGCCGAACCCGGCCCGTTTCAAGAGCTGGTCCACCGCCAGGCGACGTGATGGCATGTCCTTGGCGATGCCGCCAGTCATTCCTAGATCTGAAAACGGCCCTTGGCAATCAGAGGCCCTTGCCGCCGACATGCTTGTGCTTTCTCGGGTTGCGCTTGCCGCGGATTTTCGGTCGCCGGCCTTTGGCCACCGGTGAACTGTCAGCTCGCTTCCGCCATTTGTAGCTCTTGCGATGTCGCGTCTTGGCTTTCATGGTTCGACCCCTATCCCGCGAACTGTTCGACAATTCGGAACAAGGTCCGAACTGTGAAGAGCACTCCGAAAGACGTATTATGAAAGGTCAGCCGGGTGAAGACAAGGCGAACCGTGACATGGCAAGGGTCTGACGGATCAAGCCGGCGAAAAATGACGTGAGCCCTTCAGCTTGGAATGGTGCTGTTTCTCGGTGGAGTGGTCGGTCATGAGAATCGACAACGATCCCAAGCTTGACTTCGACGACGTGCTGATCCGTCCCAAGCGATCGGAAGCGCCCAGCCGGGCGAGCGTCGTGCTGCAACGCGAGTACCGGTTTCTGAACAGCAAATCCACCTGGAAGGGAATCCCCATTGTCGCCTCCAACATGGATACCATCGGCACGATGGCCATGGCGCAGGCACTCGGCCCCGAACTCATGACCTGCTTGCATAAACACTATCCCGAGGAACGGCTGATCGACTTCTTCATGAACTCGGCCCATCGAACCAGCACGTTCTTTACCCTGGGAATCAAGGACGAAGAGTTTGAAAAGCTGCGGAACGTCAAGAGCAAGGCCGATTTGAAATTGGTCTGTGTCGATGCGGCCAACGGATACACCAAGTATTTCGTGGAGCGAGTGAAGCGGATCCGGGAAACGTTCCCGCATCTCACCATCATGGCGGGAAACGTCGCCACCCCCGACATGGTTCAGGAGTTATTGATTTCTGGAGCTGCAGACATCGTGAAGATCGGCATCGGTCCCGGCAGCGTTTGCACGACTCGCCGCATGACCGGAGTCGGCTACCCCCAGCTCTCCGCGATCATCGAGTGCGCGGATGCGGCTCACGGCTTGAGGGGTCACGTCTGTGCCGATGGCGGCTGCCGTTCCCCTGGCGATGTGGTCAAGGCTTTCGCGGCCGGTGCAGACTTCGTGATGCTCGGCGGCATGCTCGCCGGTGTTGACGAGTGCGAGGGGGAATGGGTCGAGCAGGAGGGCAGGCGGGTCGCACTGGCATTCTACGGGATGTCTAGCCGCAAGGCGCTCGACAGGTACTCAGGAGGTCGCAAGGATTATCGAGCCTGCGAGGGGAAAGAGATCGAGGTTCGATACAAGGGCCCGGTGAGGGAAACAATTCAGGAAATCGCCGGGGGAATCCGCAGCGCCTGCGCTTACGTCGGGGCCACGCGGCTAAAGGACCTTTCCAAGTGCACCACTTTTGTCATCCGCGGTCGACCAACGGGCAAGGACTGAGTCCTACCCCTGGGGGTTCAAGCCCAATCGGTATCACGCGGGATGCTTTCTGGGCGGGACGACCTTGAGGCCGAAGACGCGGCTGGCATGGCCGACGTGGCCGACTTCATCGACGGCTCGGACCGCCAGGTGGTACTTGCCGACGGCCAGCGGAGTCGTGATGTGCAGCGCGTACTTGCCGGTCTTCGCCACGATGGCCGTGCCGATGACGTCTCCAGTGGTCACGTTCACCATCTGGATGGTCGTGCCGTATTCATAGCTGCCAACATACGTCGGAGCATAAAGGGGCGTGATTGCGACCCGTGGATTCACCTGGTGGCCGGTGCCCTTGGTTATCGTGGGGACTCGAGGCGCCGGCATCTGCTGGCCGATAACCAGAGCGAGCTGAAGAATATAGGCGTTATCATTGGTGGCCAGGAACACGGGGCTGATGCTGGCGGTGTCGACCCTGCTCACGAGCTGATTCACACCAGTCACTACGTTGGTCAGGCCGGGATTCGGCGCATGGGTCGCTATCATGATCGAGCTGAACATGCGGTTGAGCGTTTGCACATTGGCGGCGCTGAGCGAGGTATTGTGAACAATGTTGCGCATCTCCAGGTTGTAATTGGTCAGCCCCCTGGGCGGAGCCGGCTTGATCTGGGAGATGATCTCGTTCAGACCAAGCTGAATCTGGTTGATCGTTTCGGGGGGCAAATACCGGTCAGGCTGCAACGCGCGGAGATTGGTCGGCATTTTCTGGATCCGCAGTTCTTTCTGCGCGAAGGTAATGGGCAGGGTCTGAGTTGTGGTCCCGCTCGAGCCAAAAAGCGTGAAGCCCCTGCTGGTCGAGGAGAGCAGGGTGCGGACCTCGAGTCCTTCAGGCGCGGGAACAAAACGGCGGCGGTCCATCGCGCGGATCTCCTTGGGGGGAGAACAAGGAAGTCTTCGAGAGAGCGAGACTTTTGACGAGCCGTGGCTCATCAGGTGGGTTGCCAACTTCGCAATCCCGAATATGTCGAAGGTCAAAGTCTTGGGGCTCCGGGCAAGCCCGGAAATCTCGATCAGACTGAGGCTGAAGGATCGCCCCGGAGAATTGTTGCCGGGACGGTCCGTTGGTCGCTTTCATTGACGTGCCGATAGGGTCCCCTGGTGAGGACTGGCGGACTCTTACCATATCGCTGGCTTCAGGGCTAGCCTGGATTATTCGCCTCCGCTCATCGGCTCATTGCGTTCCGCCACGATTCCGGCCTGATTGGGGAGCCAGGTTGATGATTCCTTGACTCCCGATACGTATCATGATTGGCTTGAAGCCGATGCCGCGGCCCGCCTCTCCCAGCCTTGAATCCCTCACCATCGAGATACGCGCATCACGAAGTCCACTCCCGCATCCAACTCCGGAGGTCCGCATCCATGCTCATTTGCCCCAAGAAAGTGTTGTTGATCGCTCTCTCCGCTGCCCTGATTCCCCTGGCGATCCGCGCCCAGGAGCCACCACCAGGCAAGGCTGGGTCGAATGAGGCGACGAAGGCCGCGACCCAGGAGGCCGCCAGGGCGCAGGCGCCCGCCAAGACGCCTACCGATCCGATCGATCGGATCAAGGACGAGGGCCTGAAACGGTCGCAACTAATGGCGACGCTGTCCTACCTGACTGACGTGATTGGCCCGCGGCTGACTGGATCGCCCAACCTCAAGCGAGCCAATGAGTGGACCTGTCAGACGCTGACCAAGTGGGGTATGGCGAACGCTCACCTTGAGGCCTGGGGACCGTTTGGCAAGGGCTGGACGCTGAAGCGGTTCTCGGCCCAGATCATCGAGCCCCAGTGCATTCCGCTGATCGCGTTCCCGAAAGCGTGGTCACCCGCCACCGATGGCGCGCTCGCGGCGCAAGTCGTCTATTTTGACGCCAAGACGGAGGCCGACTTTCCCAAGTTCAAGGGCAAACTCAAGGGTGCCATCGTACTCACAGGGCCGCCGCGCGAGGTATCCCCCGGGTTCGAGCCGCTGGCCAGTCGCATAACGGATAAAGAATTGCTTGAACTGGCCGACGCCGACGAGCCGTCACCGTCGCGTTTTGGCATGGGACGGCCAAACGGCAATCGGAATTGGAATCCGAACTCCAATCCGAATGAACCGCGGAACCTGGCTTCCGGTGCACGCCCGGTCGCAAATTCACCAGGAGCCAACGGTCCGGATACCCGGGCATCGTCCGGCGAGGGCCCGGCCGGCGCCAACCGCGGTCGCGGCGGAACCGGTTCGGACCCGAGAGGCGGGCGCAAATGGAACTGGCGCAAGAAGACAAAGTTCCTGGCCGACGAGGGAGCCGCTCTGCTGGTGGATTGCAGTAACAACGGCGATGGCGGCACGCTCTTCGTTCAGGGGGCCAACGTTCCGGGAGTTGCCGCATTTCCGATGCCGGGACAGGCACCTCCGGCCAGGCGTATATCCGCCTGGGATAAGGACGCGCCCAAGATGCCACCTCAGATCGTCGTCTCCAAGGAGCATTACAATCGCCTGGTACGCATGATCGAACAAGGGGAGAAGCTAAAGATGGTCGTCGATATCGCGGCTCAATTCCACGATGACGACCTCATGGCCTACAACACGATCGCCGAGATCCCCGGCTCGGATCTGAAGGACGAGGTCGTCATGCTTGGTGGCCACCTCGATTCCTGGCACAGCGGGACCGGCGCCACCGACAATGCGGCCGGAGTATCCGTGGCGATGGAAGCGGTCCGCATCCTCAAGGCGCTTGACCTCAAGCCGCGGCGGACAATCCGCATCGGCCTGTGGACCGGCGAAGAGCAAGGACTCTTTGGCTCGCGCGCCTATGTAGCGCAGCATTTCGGCAGAACCTCCAATCCCATGGCCGCGATGATGGGTACCCCCGAAGCCTCGTCGGAGAAGAAGGAGTCGACCAACGGAAAACCGGTTTCCTCGGAACCCAAGCCCGAGTACTCCAAGTTCTCGGCCTATTTCAATCTCGACAACGGAACCGGCAAGATTCGCGGAGTTTACATGCAGGGCAACGAGGCCGTCCGGCCGATATTCCGCAAGTGGCTGCAGCCGTTCCGCGAGCTTGGCGCCTCGACCTTGACCCTCTCCAATACCGGCAGCACCGACCACGTATCGTTTGACGGTGTTGGACTGCCGGGGTTCCAGTTCATCCAGGATGAGATCCACTACAGCACGAGGACTCACCATTCCAACCAGGATGTCTACGATCAGATCCAGGCCGACGACCTGAAGCAGGCCGCGGTCATCCTGGCTGCTTTCGTTTACAACACCGCGATGCGGGACGAGAAACTGCCCCGCAAGCCGGAATCGCGCGGCTCTCGGTAAGATCGCAAACCAAGGCGCGTCCGCGCGGACCACACGAAGACGTCCGCGCGGCCGTCCTCTACGCGTGCGTCCCAGCTTGATGAGTCAGAGGATAGCGCCGATCTAGATCGGTCAGGAAACGACGGATCTGCCGGGTCCCAATGCGGTGCATTTTCGGGAACCGCTTCTGGAAACCGATCTCGAGTTTCATGAAAAGCCGCGGCCAGAGCGTCACGGCCCCCAGCAGCAGGAATGGGCTGCCAACGGGCCCAGGAAGCAAGAGGCCGCCCACCCCGGCGACAATCAGCAGAACTCCCACTTCCCTCGGCAGCACACCAATCAAGTTCGCTTGTTCGTCGTACCAATCTGGTTTCAGCATGCGCGAATCGGTCGCCACCATTGTCTATCTCCTCCGCAAGCGATTGTTCCGCCTTGACAGATGAAGAGATCGGACGCTCAATCAAGCACCCGTTCAAGCGAACTGGCGGGCTCATCCACGCTGTCTTCCGCCGGCTTGGCACGCCCGTCCGGCCACCACCACTTGGTCGTCAGGCAAAGCGTCAGAATGCCGATTCGGACGGTCCAGGCGGCCCATCGCGGGTAGGACACGCCGTCCCCCTGAGCCATTCTCGTTCGGTAGTAGATCTCGAAGTCCTGGACCATCAGGTCGGCGGCGGTGAGCGCCAGCACGGCCGTGCCAAGATACACAATCCAGTGATGGCGGTTCATGATTTCCACGATCACAGCGCTGAGGAGCAGCAACATGGAGATCGAGAGTAAGAGGCCCAGGATGATGCGGACCGGGTCGGACTGACTGGCTCCCGCGATGGCAATGACGTTGTCGAGGCTCATGATCAAGTCGGCCATGGCGATTCGCGTGATGGCCTTCCACAGCGAGGTCGGCGACGGCCTGGTCAGGTCGGTCGATTCTTGGTGTTCCTGAATCAGCTTGCAGGCGATGTGCGCAAGCAGCACAGCCCCCACGAACCTGAGGCCGGGAAAGAGCAGCAGATGAGCGACCGCCAGCGTGAGCGCCACGCGCATCACGATCGCCATTCCGCAGCCCCAGAACATCGCCTGCCGCCGTTGCCGGGCCGGCAAGAGGTGGGCTGCTAGCCCGATGACGACCGCGTTGTCGCCCGAAAGCACAAGGTCAAACAGGATGATCTTGAGTACCGAACCCAGATAATCAAGATTCATGGACTATACCTGAGTTCCCGCGATGACTTGCGCAAAACCCAAGTCTATCCGGCGGCTTGCCGAATTCAAACACGAACTCCGCCCGTTACGTGCAGCGCCGAAAATTCAGCGCGTATCATGAGTAGACGCCCGGCCCGGAGGCTGTCCGCAAACCCGGTCTGGCGGCCATTGTTATCGAAACTCATCGCATGGTCTGATAGCTTGGTACTCGCCGGCGATAATTCACCCCCGTCTGGTGTCCGTTGTGGCTGTGCCCGTATGGCTTCCAGGAGCGTGCAACGCACCATGCCCCATCCAGAACGGATGATCTGCTGGACACTCTGCGCCTGGTTATGCTCGGCTTCCGCCCGGCCGGCGTTCGGCATGGACGATTTCCCGTTCTTCCACGAGAACGTGATGGGTACGTCGCTGGAATTACGAGTTCTGGCCGACGATCAGGAATCGGCACGATGGGCCGAGGACCGGGTCCTCGGCGAGATCGATCGTCTGGGCCTGATCTTCAGCGGCTATGATCGCGCCAGCGAGTTCAGCCGGTGGCAAGCCGCGGCCGGGGCGCCAATGAGCCTCTCGTCCGAGCTCTGCGAGGTGCTTACGGCCTGCGACGCTTGGAGAAACCGCAGCGGCGGGGCCTTCGATCCCAGGGTCGAGGTGTTCACGCGTCTCTGGTCGCGGGCCGCCGCGAGAGGACGTATGCCCGACGACTCCGAGCTGGCCGCGGCCAGGTCGCGCCTGGCCCATCCGGCCTGGCGCAGCACCCCGGGGCTGCACTCGGTCCAGCGGCTCTCCGACAGCCCGCTCAGCCTCAATGCCATCGCCAAGGGATATATCGTCGAGCGGGCGTGCTCTGCGGCGCTGCTGCCAGGCCGGGGTGTGCACGGCCTGCTGCTGAGCATTGGCGGCGATCTGCGCGTTTGCGGCCGGGCCGCGCGCACAATCGGCATCGCCCCCCCCTGGGCGGATTCGGAATCGACCGAGCCCATCGCGCTCTTGGAGGTAAAGGATCGGGCCGTATCCACCAGCGGCCGCTCCCAACGCGGCTTTCAATATCAACGGGCAATGGTTCTCTCATATTATCGATCCCCGCACCGGGCTGCCTGCCGATCGTATCGCCAGCGCCACGGTCGTGGCGCCACGGTCGATCGACGCGGACGCCCTGGCAACCATCTGCAACGTGCTCGAACCCGACGACAGCCTGCGGCTGGTGAGCTCGCTCCCGGACGTCGAGTGCCTGATCATCACCACTCAAAAGCAGATCATCCGCAGCGCAGGCTGGCATGCGCTACGAAAAGGCCAAGCCCGCGCAGCCCGCTGCCCGCGCGCAGCGCGCAGCCGCCGCCGCCGCCGCCGAGGAACCACGAAACGCAACGTCGACGGCCCAGCCCGCGCAGGGCGCGGCCGCTTCCTGGGGCCGTGATTTCGAGCTAGTCGTTGAATTTGAGATCAATCAGCCCGAAGGCGAGGGACGGCGTTACCGCAGGCCGTACGTGGCCATCTGGGTGGAGAATAAGGAGGGGTTCCCGATCCGCAACCTGACGCTCTGGGTGTCCATGGGAGGCGCCGGGCCATTCCAATGGCTTCCCGACCTGAAGCGCTGGTACCGGGCCGACCAGGCTCGCAAGGAGGTGGACAAGCAGGAAATGATCTTCACGATCGCCCGTCCGACGCGGCCGCCGGGCAAGTACAAGGTCATCTGGGACGGCAAGGACGACCATGGCAACCCCGTCGCCAGCGGGGATTACACCATTTTCATTGATGCCGCCAGGGAACACGGGACCTATCAGAGTATTCGAAAAGCGTGTGAAGCTAGGCGAGCAGACGTTCAGCGAGCAGCTCAAAGGCAATGTGGAAATCAAGTCCGCCGCGATCGAGTATCGCCGCAAGGCCCCGGCGAAATCCTCCCAATGAGGGTACACTCGGTAAATCGTCGCCCCTTTCGGCGCAGGCTGGCCATCCGTTTTGCCAAGCTCTTTCGTTGGCTGCATATTTACCTGTCCATGTTCGGCTTGGCGGTCGTGCTCTTCTTCAGCGCCACCGGCATCACGCTCAACCACCCCGACTGGTTCTTTGGAGAGACCCACCGCAGCGTCCGGTCCGAAGGCAAGATCGATCGCCGATGGCTGCGCCAAGAGACCTCCGAAGCCGGCGTGTCGCACGAAGATCCCGCCGATCTGTCCCGCCAGGTCAACCAGCTGGAAGTGGTCGAGTTCCTGCGCCAAACGCACGGCATCCGCGGCGCCCTTACGGAATTCAAGGTCGACGAGTCCGAGTGCGTGGTTGCCTTCAAGGGTCCGGGCTACGCGGCCGACGCCTTCATCGACCGTGACACTGGCCGTTACTCGCTGACCCAGTCGTTCCATGGGGTAATCGCCGTCCTTAATGACTTGCACAAGGGCCGCGACACCGGCCGCGCCTGGTCAATTTTTATCGATGCCTCGGCCATCGTGCTGACATTCATCTCGCTCAGCGGGCTGGTTTGCTCTTCTACCTCAAGCTGCGCCGGATTCCAGGCCTCATGGTTGCGATCATCGGCGCGATCATCGTTTTGGCAATCTTCCTGCTGGGTGTGCCCTGAGGATCAACGAGACGCCTGATCAACGACCTGCTCGCGACGCCGCGTGAGGCCAGGATACCGTCACACATTTTCGTGTTTCACCGCGATCACGGCCTCTCCGAGCGTGGCCTCGCCCAGTGTGGACAGGCGAATTTTCTGGAGCATAGGCACGGCTTTCCACTCGCAGCCGGACCAGGCCTGGTGCGTCACTGTCACAGCGTCGAGCTCGAGCTGGATCTCAAGGAATCCGGGAAGGCGAAGGCCGGTCGGGTCGCGCATCAAGGGTGCGCCGGCGTTGAGACAGAGCTGGTTTGGCAGCGAAGGCGGCTGGAACGCCCAGGCCGCATGCACATGTCCACAGCAATAGAGGTGCGGGCCGATTCCAGCGAGCCAAGAGCGAATAGCCCGTTCATTGTCCAGCCGCTTGCGAAACAGCTCACGCTGGTAGCGCACGGCGCGGCCACGGGGTAGTGGCACGCGACGATCAAAGTCTTGGGGCGGGTGTTTGGCTTTGAGGTCATGGCCTGGGCGGCCGCTAGCTGGTCCACCGGCAGCCGCCCGCGCGGTGAGAACCGGGGCCGCGTCGGATCCAGACCCAGGATCGCCGTGTCGCTATCAAGCCGGCGAAGCCACGGAAAAACCAATGCGGGCATGAAGGCGCCGAAAGTGCCCTCGAACCTGCGACAACGAAACGAGCGTTCGGTGGCCCGATCATGGTTCCCAGGAATCACCGACACCCGGGCCGGATCTGTCAGCAGCGGGCCAAGAAGGCGTGCCACCTCGCGAAATTCCGAGGGCAGGGCGGTCGTCGTCAGGTCTCCGGTGATCAGGATGTGGTCGGGCTTCAGACCTGTAACTCGGTCGACTACCGCCGCCAGGCGATCGAGCTGGAACCGTCTGGCTCGCCCCATGAGCAATTCGATCATTCCCAGGGCGCGTCGTCCCAATAAATGACGCAGGTCCCACGTATACCGCCAGACGTGAATATCCGAAAGGTGAACAATCTTCATCAGAATCCTTCACGGGAAGGGCCAGCGAGCAAGTGCCGGGACCGAGCACAAGCAATAGCCAGACGCCCCTGCCATTCTTCGAGGCCTGATTCTTTACGTGGATCGAGGGACGACCACGCGTAGAGCCCGTGGCACGACCTGAACCTCAAGCGGCGTCTGGCCGATAACCTCGCCGTCACCCTGCACATGCAAGGGCCGATCGGTGTGGATCGCTACAGCCCGCCGGGCGTTCAGAAGCTGGATGTTACGATCTTCCCGATGCCGGCCTCGAACCACGCTCCAACCCACGCTTAGGAAGTTTAGCAAGGTCTGGGCACGCAAGATGCAAACGTCGATCTGGCCGTCGTCAACTCGCACATCGGGTCCCCAGCGCAGCCCTGAAGTACCCAGGCTACCACAGTTGGCCAGCACCACTTGGACGGCCCTTGGCCGGGCGCGTCGATCGTCGGCGGCGATAGAAAACCGGTGCGGTTGAAAGCCGATGAACCGGGTGGCCGCCATCCAGATGTACGCCCCGTTGCCGAGCCAGCGCTTGTGCTCGACGGTCGTGTCACGAATCATGACCGCGTCAACGCCAATGCCGATTTGTGTGAAGTAATGATTCTCTTTTACTTTCATCGCATCTATGTATTTTGTCTGGTTGGGTCCGTGTAACAGGGCGACATGCATCTCCCAGCAAGATTGGGATTCCCAGTTCGTGCGCCAGGACATTCGCGGTGCCCAGCGGGATGATCCCCAGCCGCGCCCCGGTGCCGATCAAACCATTGGCGACCGCCGATACCGTACCATCTCCGCCGGCAGCAACCACGGTATCGAATCCCTGACTAGCCGCCCCGCGGACGACCGCGAGAATATCTTCTCCTGCGCCGGGTTCGTAAATTCGGCACTCCCCGCTATTCTTGACCTGATGAGCCAGCCAGGCCTTGCGGACCTCCTCTGGAGAGGAGTTCCCCGATTTCGCGTTGACCACCACGAACACCCGCGACGTATCGACCTCCGGTGCCATCGTCTAAACATCCTCCAAGCGACCGCCTGATCTTCGGGCTTTGCCCGCTAGCATGCAAACCTCGGGCCGGTCAGCCAAAAAGCACGGGGAACGAAAGACCGACATGCGGTTTTTCGTTCCCCGTGCTTTTGTTGGTTGTTCGCGAGTTACCGGAGGACAAACGTGGTCTCGACATTTTCCCCATTGATCTTCGCGTTCAACTGACCGCGGAACCGAGAGGGAAAGCTGCCCGGAGCAGACTTAAATTGGCCCACGGGCTTCTCCTGGCGTGCGAGAGGCACGTCTGGGCTAGATGCACCCGTGCCGACCTTCACTGTCACCTCGGTCGGCGCGGGGTTCATCTCCGTCGTCCCATCGCTCTGATAAATAGCACGATGGAGGTCTTCGGAACCTTGCCCGGGTGCCTCGCTCCACTTTCTGGTCTGCATCTGTCCCCAACTCAAAAAGCCTCTACCACCAGGAAGTGCTATCGTCGTCCCTTTGTGCGCGGGGGACGGCGTTCCCTGACGCCACCATTGCATCCCGAGACCAAACCCAAAAGCGCAAGTGGCAAAACGATGGTTAGCCGCATGGCTTGCATGACTCAATCGGGCCCCAAGGGTCTACAAAGCGAAGAAAGGGGGGCGCGAATCGACTTGGCGAGGGTCTTCGCGCCCCCTTTTGGTCAGGTCAGTACTGGTCGGAGCTGATGACCTCTCCCCCCGCGGGTGGAGAGTGCCTGGTAAACACCGAGCCTCGCATTGCCAAACTGGAAAAGAAGTTCACCGGAGATCGGATCGGTGGTGGCGTCGCTCCGTCTGGAATAGCGTCGCCGTACGGGTCGGTGTTTCCCATATTAAAAGACCAGGATTGGATTGTGTTTTTGATGAACCGCACCGATCCGTCGCAAATGCGAAGTTAGCTCCGCCCGGGTGCGGCTGTTGCCACCGTAATGGCGTAGTAGCCATAGGGGCCATTTACCGCGGGTGAGTTCGCTCCCCCCAAGTTGGTGTTCATCGGGTAGAGAGTGGCAAAGAGCGTGTCGTACCAGCGGCCCGACTGCCAAGAGTTGTCGGATACGTAATAGTAGGGATCGTTCAAGTGGCCAGAAAGTGACTGTGCTCGGCGAACATGAAAGTGTTGCTCGTGCCGTCGGTCACCGCCGCGATCTTGACGTGCTATCATTATAAATTGTACCGTTATACATGCTGAAGAGCGGGCCCTTGTAGGTCGCATAGCCGAAATCCCAAGTTCCCGCGTTGCCGGCATAGCTGCTGTAGCACTGAAGCCAGTTGCCGGGGGGGAGCGTCCCTGATCAGGTTGAACGAGGAGTTCGGCGTGTTCGGATTGATGGTCACCGGATCGTTCTGCGTGTCGCTCGGACAGGTCAAGATGCTCAGCGCACGCCCGAAACGGTCAGGTTCTCGAAGTTCCCCGAAGTCAAGGTGAAGTTCACGGCGTTGAACATCAGCGCTTGTTCGGTGAACGGCAGCATCCGTACGAAAACGCTGAAGTTCTCCGGAAAATCGCACGGAACGATGCCGGTCGAGCAACGGTTGCCGGTCGGGGTTCCGCCGTTGTAGTTGGAGTAGGAACCGCCGCGGTAAGCTGCCGTTGGATGATTCGTAATTGTTGGCCGCCAAGGCGAGCTGCTTCAAATTGTTGACGCATTCGGCACGGCGAGCCGCCTGTGCGCCGACTGTACCGCGGGCAAGAGCAGTGAAATCAAAACGGCGATGATGGCGATCACAACCAAAAGCTCGATCAGGGTGAATCCGGTCCGGGCGATCGCGTTGGTTTAATCAAGGTGAAACTCCTTTATGCAACCCGTGTCATGTTCGATGAGAAAAAAAACAACGTCCGTGGTACTCGTAGAACAATATGCATCCATGCGCAAGAGCTATGATGATACCCGCTCAGCTTCAGACCATGACTATCGTAGCCGTGCAGCGCGGGCTTATTGTTAATGTTCCATGAAAAACCAAAGACTTTCAGACCAGATCGAGTTGTTTGAATGACCCGATTTGAACTCCTAGCTTTCGCGCAAAACAGATGAAACCGGGCCGCCGCATGAGATTCTGATATTCTTTCACATCGTGGCGCTTGAAACTCTTCAACTGGTCGAGGCTCGAGAACTTGCTCCAGGCCGAAGCCGGCCTCGATCAAGGGATTGATCATGGCGCCAAGGAGGCCGATACGCGGGAACGACGACGGGGCTCCGAAACCCCGCCATACTGACTGGATCCTTTCGACCCGGAAGTAGTTGCCCCCGGATGATGCTCGAAAAAGTGGCGCCGGGATGTTCCACTGAAAACACAAGCTGTCCGCCGGGCCTCAAGATCCGGTGGAACTCCCGCAAGACGCCGAGCCAATCCTTAACGTAGTCAAGCGCCAAGGCTGAGACGATGACATCGAACGAGGCACTCTCGAGAAGTCAAGGGCGCGGCCAGATCAGCGACGACCAGGCGGGCACGACCGCGCAGCCGAGTCTCTGCCAATCGGATCATGCTCGGGCTGAGGTTGCACGCCACGGTCTCGGCTCCGTGTTGCACGAGCCATTCCATGTAGATGCCCGGCCCGCAGCCGGCATCGAAAACGCCCCTGCCAGCGACGGACGGCAGAAGTCGCACCCCTCGACGATGGCAGCACGCAGGCTGGAATCGAATATAGGCGGGGTGAGGCTCTCCCTGATGGACGGATGGCGCTGCGGCAATACAATGATCAGTCTGGACGTTCAATCCAGCGTGCTGAGTTATGCCGCCCTGCTCGTGGGTACCCTGTCCATGAATACCACAAGCTCTGATACTTCGCAGCACTCCGGCCGTCCGGCGAACCAGCTCGCAGGGGAGACCAGCCCCTATTTGCTCCAGCATGCGCACAATCCGGTTGACTGGCATCCATGGGGGTCCGTGGCCATCGAGCGAGCCCGCAGTGAGAACAAGCCAATCTTCCTGTCGATTGGATATTCGGCGTGCCACTGGTGCCATGTGATGGAGCGGGAAAGCTTTGAGAACCCCGCAATCGCGGCGATCATGAACGAGCATTTCATCAACATCAAGGTGGACCGCGAGGAGCGGCCTGACCTGGACCAGATTTACATGAACGCGGTCCAGGCGATGACCGGCCACGGCGGCTGGCCGATGTCAGTGTTTCTTACGCCCAGGCTCGAGCCTTTCTTCGGTGGGACTTATTTTCCACCTACCGATTCCAGGGGCATGCTGGGTTTTCCTCGCGTTTTGTCGAGCGTGCACAGGGCCTGGGAGGAACGCCGCGACGAGATCCTGGCGCGGCCGCCGATATGACTCAGCGGTTGCGCGCGATGGGAGAAACCGCCGCCGGCAGCCGGCGGCCTCTCAACGTTGCCCAGCTTGACCAGGCGGCCCGGGAGTTGATCAAGAACTTTGACTCCACTCACGGCGGCTTCGGCTCGGCTCCCAAGTTTCCGCATCCCATGGATCTGAAAATGCTGTTGCGTCAGTATGCGCGAACCGGCGACACCGAGGCGCTGCATGTGGCCAGATTCACGCTCGACAAGATGGCCCGTGGCGGCATCTACGACCATCTCGGCGGCGGCTTCGCGCGGTACTCCACCGACGAGCGCTGGCTGGTGCCCCACTTCGAGAAGATGCTTTACGACAATGCCCTTCTAGCCTCGGTTTACCTTGAGGCGCTGCAACTGACTGGGGAGGCCCGCTACGGACAGGTGGCCCGCGAAACGCTCGATTACGTCTTGAGACGGATGACCGCTGAAGAAGGGGGTTTTTTCTCCACTGAGGATGCCGACAGCGAGGGAGAGGAGGGGAAGTACTACGTCTGGTCGCTCGCCGAGATCAACGAGGTGCTCGGTGCCCAGCGAGGCAAGACGTTTTGCCATGTCTACGATGTCACGGAGGCGGGGAACTGGGAATCACGCAACATCCTCAACCTCCCGCGCCCGCTTGACCAGGCAGCCAGATTGCACTCGCGCACTGAAGCCGAGTTGCTTGCCGAACTTGCCGACAGCCGCGCCCGTTTGCTGGCCGTGCGCGAGCGGCGCGTGCCGCCTGCCAAGGATACCAAGATATTGGTCTCGTGGAACGGCCTGTTGATCGCGGCCCTGGCCGTAGCCGGACGTGCTCTCAAGACCCCGCGTTACCTCGATGCCGCGGCGCGGGCCGGCGATTTCATCCTCAACCGAATGCGCTGCGACGGCGGTCTTCTGCTGCACACCTATAAGGACGGTCAGGCAAAGCTCAATGCCTACCTCGACGATTACGCCAACTTGATCGACGGCTTGACCCGCCTTTACGAGACTACGGGCGAGCCGCGCTGGATCAAAGGCGCCCTGGATCTGTCCGGGGTGATGATCGAGGAGTTCGTCGACGCGGAGCGGGGCGGTTTCTTCTACACCGGCAAAAGCCACGAGCCCTTGATCGCGCGGACCAAGGATCTGTTCGACAACGCGACCCCGTCGGGCAACGCGATGGCCGCGACAGCCCTGGTCCGGTTGGGTGCCCTGACCGGACGCGATGAACTCCGCAGCACCGGTCGGGCAGCTCTTGAAGCGGTCAAGGCCGTTATCGAAAATGCCCCCACCGCCGCCGGCCAGAGCCTGGTCGCCCTCGACTTCGAGCTTTCACCCATTCGCGAACTCGCCGTCATCGCCGGCGCGGATTCGCAAGAGTTTCGCGACGTCCTGGAAGCCGTCTACGGCCGCTTTCTTCCGGGAGCCGTGGTCGCACCCGCAACCCGGGAACAAGCCACCGCACTGGCCGAGCTGCTGCCCTTGCTCGCTGATCGTCCTTCCCGGGAACATCACGCAACGATATACATCTGTGAAAACTTCACTTGCCAGGAACCAGTCATGGGGGTTGAAGGAGTGATCACCGCCCTGGAGAAACTTGTGCCCGATCTCGGCTCGGATCAGTGACCTGCCACGTGCGGGAAATGCCGGCGTGGGGGAAGTCCCGCGAATCGTTCACGGATCCCCAGGGTAATCGAGATATCGTTGCCGATCCGTGTCCAGACGTTGAGTTAAACCGGCGCGATGTTCGGCGATTGCCTCGATGGTTGGCGAAACTTGACCAGTCGTCGCGTTTCAAGGCAGTTCCGGGTCGATGACGTTCAGTCCTTCGAAGACAGCAATCTCGCAGAGCCTCTGGTCGGAACACACGAAATGGTCGATTGGGGAGGCTCGGTGGAGGTCAAGGGCAACGGCGAGTTGGATGGCATCCAAGGTACGGAGCTGACGACTCAACCCGTATTTGCCGATGAGTTCTCCGGCCACTTCGAAGTGGGAGTCGAAGAAGTGGCGTAGCATTCAGAATCGGTCCTCACGTTCGGCAATGATGTCCTGTGCAAGGAGCCGGGAATCTTCGCTAGGCCCTGCGCACTTCCTCGATTGTCGGGATGTCCAGTTCGTTGTCACGGGTGCAGTCGGCGACGAACCGGTGGTCGATGAGGTCCTCTAACGTGGTCGCGCCCTCGAGCGACTCTCCGTTCCCGCGCTGCCTCGAGACGGGCCGTGCTGGATGTGCTCCCGGATGATCTCCTGGATATACTGGGCCGGATCCCGTCCACAGAGTTGGGCCCGCTCGAGGATCGCCCGTTCTTCGTCTGGTTCGAGATGGATGTTGAAAGTCATGTCCTGTGTCCGTTTCGGTCGGAAGTCCACTTGATTCAGTGTACCATAAGCAACGCGTCAGATGCCGCTCTTGCCCGTGGGTCGGGGACGCACTCTCTTCGCCGGGGCTAGCCATCCCCCTCGCACATCAGCCAGGTTATCCTCATCGAACCGTAGCTAAGTTCCCGCGCGGTGTGCAGACCGTGGGGGATCAGTGGTTCGATACGGACCCTCGTCGGGTGTCGGATGCTGATCAGTCCGTTCGGGGCAAGCGCTTTCGCGGCCAGCTCCGTCAGCATGCGCTGGAGCCGGGCGTATTCGGGGCCGGGTTCGGTGTGGGCGTAGGGAGGGTCTATGAACGCCAGGTTAATCGGCTCGGCCCCGTCGTTGGTGAGTGCGGCATGGCGGATGAGTCGATAGGCGTCGATCGGCAGAACCATGCTCCGCTCGGTGATACCCAGCGCGGCGATGTTTTTCCGCAAGTAGAGCAAGGCTCCGCGGTCACGCTCGACGAAGACGACCCTGCGCACCCCGCGAAAGGCACTCCAGTCCTATCGAACCGGTGCCGGCGAAGGCGTCTAGTACGTTGGCTCCCTCGACCACCTCACCCAGCGCGTCGAAGAGCGACTGCTTGGCGCGGTCGGTAATCGGCCGCGTCGTCTCCGTCGGCGGGGGTAGGATCTTTCTACTCCCAAATTCACCAGCGATGATGCGCATCGGTGGATCGAATCGGAACCTCACCGTCAAGCCAGCAACGAACCACGATAAGTCGTGAGTCTATCGATCGCCTCCAGCATCTCTCCAGCGTCGAGCAAAAATTCCGCCCGCCGCCCCCTCGGTGCCTCGGAGACTTTTGGTGGCGGCTGCCGTTACCAGGATCGTTTTCTTATCGGAGCTGGATTGGCGGTGCCTCTTGTGAAGTCCCGGGCTGAACCCGAACGAATCGGCACGACTCTGCGCGCGTCAAGTTCATCAAGTCGAGCCGACGGCCTCGGCCAGGACGGTGCGCCCGTTGCCACGCCGCCACTGTGATCGCGTAAAGTACTTATACATACTTTTAATCTTTTATAGTCTGTCTAAGAAAAGCTGAAACGCAGAGTTCCGCTGGAGTCTAGTTCGTTCTCATTTCGCCTCGTTCAGAATATCGCGACCGGTAATCAGTTCCAAGTTCTCGACTCGTGCCAACAAAGGCTGCTTTGACATATTGGACGCCACGAGTCCGACCTGGACCTTGGCCGGAAATATGACTGCCAGCTTAGGATGAGTGATCCATTGTTTTCCGTCGGTTCCATACATGAAGGACAATGCGCCCCTGAGACGCTGAATGCGAATGAACAGCGGACGATCGGCGATGGGCGGATAGGTATATCCCAGGGTCCGACCCAACTGGACGATCTCCAGGAGTGCCTCGCTGGAGAGTGCCACGCGATCTCGAGCGGTTCGCGCAGAACGCTCGAGTCGGACGTAATTTTTTGGATCTTGCCATAGGATCAACCCTGCACCTTGATACGATCCTGGAAGGACATTCTTACCCTTCCACCGCGGAGGCTCCGTTCCGGGGACCATATTCCCACTGATCTTGACTTGCCGATGAAGTCGCCTTCGACGTCAACCAGCGTCATCGGTGAGCTCTTTGCTCCGAGCTCGGGGCTGAGAGGCGCACGCCTGCGGGAACCTGAATTGTCAGGATGGCCCCGTTCCTCCGGAGCTCACAGTCCTTTGCGGGCTGCTTGAGAGGGTCAATAAGGGGGCCGAGCAAGTCGAACGAGCCATAACGCTCCCTCGACCGGGGCTCCGCATCCATGGGTGTGAGATCGGTTTTCCTAATCGGAACCTCATAGGGCATTGGGGCAGTGCCAACAAGCTGGCCGGAGGCGAGATGACAGACTGCCTGCCACGTGATCCGGCGGCCGCTTGGCCCGGTTACGGCGACCTGAAATGCCGCCGAGGCAGTCTCCTGGTCGAGCTCTAACCTTACCGAAGTGGCGCTTGGCAAGGCGGCCAGCTCCCATTGGCGCTCGGTCCGCCTCCTGGCGGTGGGGACCCGTCCGTTGTGTAGAGAAACTCGGCGGATCGCACCTGTTTCAATGGGTCGAGGAGCGTGGCTTCAACTTCCAGGTCAGCCAGCCCGCGACGCTCGCTGGTTTCGCGCATGAAGACGAGACGAGGCGACCATTGAGTATCCGGCTCAGCTCGGCGGCGGGAATCGCGAACCCGACGTCGGGGCTGATTTTCTCCACCGCGATCCCAACGATCTCCCCTGTCCTCTCGTCGACGACCGGCCCTCCACTGTTCCCAGGATCGAGACCACCGTTGAGCTGGACACGCGAGACCTGGCCGAACCGATCCTTCTGAGTTCCAGAGATCGAACTCCGGTTGACCGTGACCGACGGGTTCGCTCGTGCGCTCGGTTGCCTAAGTCGGGGGGGATTGGTCCGAATGGGAAGCCAAGGATCAGGACCGGAGTGGCAGTTCGGGTATGGAGGTGCCCGAAAGTCGTACCGGCTCAGGTGGCATCTCAAC
This sequence comes from uncultured Planctomycetaceae bacterium, assembly GCA_963760085.1. GTDB lineage: Bacteria > Planctomycetota > Planctomycetia > Isosphaerales > Isosphaeraceae > Aquisphaera. Next base: position 284,715 of record CAVXCB010000058.1, on the reverse strand, counting down.
CCCGCGAACCCGGATCAGGGCCAGATCGTGGTTCCCTTCACCGTCGGTCGCAATCACCGTGCCAGCGCGGGACTGCTCGACCCGATGGTCACCGCCGCTCCGGAAGACGACCGTGACCACGGGCCGCGTCTCGCTGCGACCTCGGATTGTCCACCGCTCGCGAACGTCCATGGTTGGGGTTGACCACGTGGTCATTGGTTGCGACGAGGGCCTGGTCTCCACCAGCCTGGACGACGAAGCCCGACCCCGAGCTCTCACTCTGTCCGGTGCGGACTCTGATGTAAACCGTTGCGTCGGAGACTTTCTGGCGCATCTCGGCAGGCTTCGGATCCCCTTTCGGAAATGTCGTTCCAGGGATGACGGCCGGCTCTGTCTTTGGTGGGGGAACCAAGCCCAGTTGTTGCTGAGGATCAGGCTTGGGGTCTGCCATTATGGGCTGCGGCCGGGACAAGGATGGGGACGGGGGCGTTGACCCGAGCTTTCCGTTGACTTGCTGGTTCTTGGGCTGCGGGTCATTTCCATGGAAGTAAATAATCCCGACGAACAAGGCAGCCAGGGCAGCCGTGCCTTCAACCACAGGGACAATCCATCGCGCAGGCTCCAGCCTCACGTTCCGCGGGCTCCGCCTGGCGGTGCGGTTTCTGAGAACCCGCGGGCCCAGGTCCTGCGGGCCGAGACTCGGGGTCGACGTGCTCCACGCGATCGCTGACGGTCGAATCGACCGGGATCAGCGTGCTACACGCCAGGCACTTGATCTGGTTTCCCCGGAAGCCATCGGGGAGGCGACTGGACCGGCCGCATTTCGAGCAGGTGTACTGGGCTGGCATTAGAACCTCAAGCAATCACCTGGTGGGCTGGTAGTTCCACGGTGCGGCAATATGCGGCAACTTTCCGGTGCACAAATCTGATACGCAAGATCCTATTAGACCTTACACTTGCCATGACAAGAACGTGCATCGCAATCTGTAAATTCAATCGGCGCATTGCCTTACGTCTCTTCGCCAGACGGGGGGGCGACGCGTGAAATTGAACGAGGCCTTTCACGGAAGAGTTGCCGATTGATGGTAGCGGCTGCCGAAAGCCAAGCCAAGATCTTGTGTAGTCTCGGCGCAAACGAGAGATTTGAACAAAGGACCCCCATTCGGTAAAGTTGGTTCAGCCTGGATTAAAGGGTTAGGCGATGCCACTTCGCCCAAATCCTCGAGCTAGCTCATGACTGAGGCCAGCAAGTCAGCCCACTTCCCAACGACCCACTGGAGTCGGATCATCGCCGCGGGTGATTGCTCTGTGCCGAGGCCCGCGCTGGGCTGGCGTTACGTTGTCGGCTCGAATAGCCAGCATCCCCGCGAGCACGGGATTGACGCCAGCATTAACCAAATCGGTCAACGCTCCGTGCGGATCTTGCATTTTCCTGGCTCCCTTGACAAGCGGCAATCAATATATCTCCATCATATCGTCGGCACTGATCAACCGTCATGTATGTACCCAATGCATAACAATACGCGAGTGTGATAATACCACTCCCGCGTCAAGGGTGACGACAAATTTTTTGTCGCCTATCGGCTTATGAAACCAATCGTATCAACAAAACCCCCCTTGGATTCAGTACCCAAGGGGTTGTGAAGCTTCCAGTTACTCGCTCCTGATTCGCATGACTAGGGACAAACAACTTTAATACAGCTTATGCCTTAAAGATTTAGATGCCATCACGTAATAGTATGCATGTGCGACAAAGTAACTGATGACAACACTTGCGGCAACAGAAATTACAATGAATAATATATAAAATAAAGACCAGTCTACACCTAGGCCTAATCGTTGACCGACTACACCGATAATAACAATCATAAGAATTACGGATATTAAAAATATAAATGACATAATGTGTTGATACGGCTTACTAGAATCTGGCATTTCGATTACTCTCTCAATAGGAACCGAGTCCGCTATGGTTCCAACGAAGTGGATGTCCTCACTGCGAGTTCCGGTGTGAAACACTTGAAGAAGAACATAATTGCCTGGGTCGATAAACTCAAACTTGATGTTTATCTCGGTCCTATCCTGAGAGAGCCTTATCTCAAACTTATTGATGTCGGCCGTGAACTCCAAAATCTCGGCACTCAGGAAAACGAAGGGATTGCGGATCCGTAAGCGGACAGGGTTTGTTGCGATAATGTCCGTTTTTCGTATGGTCCCCCTTCCCTCGTTTGTGAATAAAATTCTCGAGACGGTAAGGTTAGTGATGGGTTGCCCGTAGCCGTGATAGCGAACCTCAAGCCCTTCGACGCTGTTTTTCTCTCCATGGATGATGTTATTACTGCGAATTCTAAACAAGGGTTTCTTCGTCCGTGTCATGTAGATGGTAACAAGAACGCCCACGATACCGAGCAATATTCCGACCCCTGCGACTGTGAAACACACGTAAGGATTCGTCACAAGACTATAAATGTCCATGATCTTTACTGCACTGATGTTTAGAAGGCTGGCGAGACTGGTCGACCTGAAGACCGAGCGGGAAGACCTCGCGGCGTTTCGCCCCGCAGGAACTTCCTGACCGTCTTGCTTCGATGGGGCCAGGGCGATGTTGCCTACTCGGAAGTTTGTTTCTTGCCCTTTGTCGAAGGTAGACCAGACACGTCACTAGCGCGGCGGACGAGCTTGTCGTCTGTCGGGTACGACTCTTCGTCTGCCCCGAACCAAGCTAGCGATCAGTACAACTGCCACAAAGCATAAGACTACTGCATATCCGCTAAAATAGCCGAGCAATGACATCACTCCCAAGAAATACACACCGCAACATAGATCCCATACGATAACAGCAAACCAGTCATCACACCATTCTTTCTCTAGTTCACCGATTTCCGCGTAATAAGAGTCTTCATATACGGTGACATATATATATCCAGCTATTACCATGCAAATGGCAAAGGACGCTGTTGCCACAATTATGGAATGGTCTTTTCTATCAGCTCCTCCAGCCATCTCGGCGATTGCCCCGAAAGACGTGGCGGCCATTATTCCGCTCATGTGCCGCACAAACTGAGAACGATAAGAGAGTTGCATGATTGCAGGGTCCGTTTCCAGAGCGATCGGCGAGAAGGGCTTGATTATCTGGGTCGCGATGTCAGAGAGGCAACCGCCTGTTGTTCGCGAAAGCCAGTCAAGACTGACTTTTCGTCACTAAGGTTCTGGCAGTTACTCTTTGCTTTATATTCAGTAATCATTCTATCAAGACTTCTAATAATTATCATCAGAAGGTCTTGGTCTCGAACTCCTTATGCTTTGGTTGCTCTGTAGTGGCCGCCATCCAATTGTGTCCACTGGCCGGCGGTGACAAGTCGGGAGGTGTTCCGGAACAGGCGGTAGTCGATGACATGACTGTGTCGGGAGGCAGACAAATCTCCACTCGACCAACTTTGGCCGTGAATAAACGTAAGAGTTTAGACCAACACGTCTTCATCTCTCCGACGAATAGCCTCCAATGCGAATTACAGAGGTCCGAGATCTCGGCGTTCTTTCCCGGAGTTTGGTCATCCCATTCGCCCTGCTTGTTTTCCAGTATTCCCTCATTCAAGTGCAGCAGATCTTTCTCGTAAAAACATGGGACCAGAGTGTGGTGGATAAACTGAGTACGTCGATCGTATAACCAGTCAAGCGTATCTGGATGTAACTTTGTCGTGTTCTTACGAATAGATGTGAATTCATCAACACAAGATATGGGGTGAGATGCGTAGCAGTATTCCATATTGTCGATCGCAGCCCCCAATGAGCAGTAGAATTCAAAAAGAAGCCGATGAAGCCTTAACTGATTCTCAACCGACGGTTCGGCACACGCTGCCTCGCAGTGGGAGGCGATGTCCTTGTTTGCCGTGTATGCCATCCAACATCTAACGATCGTCGTGTAGTGCCTCGCTGCAAACTCTGCGTGAAGATGGTCCGTGTCAAGTTGAAAGCTGTTAGGTTTGCGGAGAGGCAAAACATGGCGTTTCCAGATCAAGGGGTAAAGATCAAATGATTTTGCGAACTCCTCGTCAGCGAAGAACTTTTGTTCGAGGATGTCCCCGCTCACTTGAATTCGTCGTAATGCGAGATCGCTTTCATCAGACATATTAAGACTCCTTTAGCAAAATGCTCAGTAGATCCAATCCAGTCTCGACCAGTTCTTATCCTTGAGGATACGCTCTCATTGCCATTGATGCATTCTATCAGTTCAATTGCCGCCTGAGTACCGACAACTTGGCCTCCAAGATGGCAAGGGCTCGCCCTGATCTGGCTCGTGTTCATCCCGTCCACTCCGCTTGCCACTTCGATCCTTCCGTGTTAGCAAATTCAACAGGCTAGATGTTGTGTGCGGTGATAGCGTGGCTTATGGTGAAACAAATAGTGATTCCGTTGCCTGTATGCTAGGTTTCGCAGTGCTATCAATGCAAACCAAAACGAAGGAACGAGACGTGGCGAAGCAACCCAAATCTCACGGCACGATGGTACGGGTTAGCTTCGAGCTAGCAGAGGCATTGAGGCGGATCGCCGGACTTGAAACCCAAAGCATAATGGAATGGTCAGATAAGAATCTACTATCCATCGTGCTCAAGAAATATGATGAGGCGATACTCAAGAAAGCCAAGGAAATTGAGGCAACAAAAAAGGGGCAAGGTTGACTTGCCCCTTACCGTCTCTTGTTGTCTCTTCGGTGCTCGCTAGCTCTCTTGCCGCATCTTAAGTTCTGCTAACAGCTTAGCGGTATCGACCACTGCTAACACCTTCTTGACCTGGCCTGTTAGCAACTGGCTAGCAGACCTTCCGTTTGTCCTGGTTTTATTGCTATCCTGAAGCTTCGTCTAGACTTTGGTATACACAAAAATCGCCAAACCCCGGAAAGTGAACGGTTGGGCAGAACCCCGGGTGTTGGTAACCGAATTGATGGTGACTTTCGGAACGAGGAGGGAGACGTGTCGATTCCAAGGCGGAACGTCTTTGCCGTGGCCATGCTCGTGGCGTTCAGCTTGTTCTGCTGGCAGGCGACGCAGGGCGCCAAGCCCAAGGACGAGATGCTCGAGCTGTACGGGCTGTTTGTCGATGCCGTGGAAAAGGTTGAGGCAAACTATGTCCGTCCGGTCTCACGCAAAGAGCTGCTCGAGAATGCCCTCGAGGGAATGCTCCAGAGTTTGGATCAACATTCCTCGTTCATCAATACTAGCGAATGGAAACAGTTCCGTAAGCAGATCGAGGGCAAGTTCGGCGGCATTGGCATTCAGGTTGGGGTCGACGCCGAGACGGGCCGGCTGCGGGTCATCGCCCCGATGGTGGGCACCCCGGCCTACGAGGCCGGCGTATTGGCCGGCGACCAGATCATGGAAATCGACGGCACGTCCACCGAGGGGATGAGCCCGGATAAGGCCGTTGATGTGCTGACCGGGCGCCCGGGTACGGACGTCAAGCTGAGCCTCCTGCACGAAGGAACCGAGCAGGCCGAGACGGTGAACATTCATCGGGCCATTATCGAGGTGCCCAGCGTGCTGGGTGATCACCGCGGCGCCAACGATCAGTGGGAATTCATGATCGACAAGGACAAGAAGATCGGCTACGTGCGGATCTCGAGCTTCATTCAGAACACGGCCGACGAGCTGCGCAAAGCTCTGGAGCAGCTCAAGGAAGAGGGAGTCAAGGGCCTGATCCTTGACCTGCGTGACAACCCAGGCGGATTGCTGAGCGCAGCGGTCGAGATCTCAGACCTGTTCCTGGAGAAAGGCAAGGTTGTCAGCACCGAGGGGCGGAACACGATTCCCAAGTCTTATCTGGCCCAGAAGGACAGCCCTTTCGAGGAGTTGCCCATGGTGGTGCTGATCAATCAGAATTCGGCCTCGGCGTCGGAGATCGTCTCGGCCGCGCTGCAGGATAACCAGCGCGCCACGATCATCGGTCAGCGGTCCTATGGGAAGGGTTCGGTCCAGAACATCCTGGAACTGGAGGACGGTAGCAGCGTGCTCAAGCTGACCGTGGCCAGCTACCACCGGCCCAACGGCGACAACATCCACCGCTTTCGCGATTCCAAGAGCACCGACAAGTGGGGCGTCTCTCCCAACCCGGGCATGGAGATCAAGCTGACGCCCAGCGAACATGTCAGGTGGTTTGTCGGCCGTCGCGACCGTGACCTGAAATCGGCCGCCAAGGGCCATCCCAACGTCGTCGAGCCCAGGCCGGAAGCCGACAAGAACAAGGAAAAGCAGAAGGCCAAGGATGCCGAGAAAGCAAAGACCGATGAAAAGGAGAAGCCGCGGTTCAGGGTTCGCTCTCTTCCCAGAGACCCCGGTCCGTTCGTGGACAAGGTGCTGGACAAAGCCCTTGAGGTGATCAAGGCCAAGCTCGCAGCGGACCAGAAAGCCAAGGCGGCGTGACTCACGCCAGTCCGGGCCGTTATGAGACATCTCCCGCCCTCTTGTGCCAATCCATGCATTCCATACTTCTCTGCTCGCGCGATGGATCCATGCCGATCCCGTCTGATTTTCCTGGCCATCGAGACAACCTGCGACGAGACGGGGGCCGCAGTGCTCGAGGGGCCGCGGCCGCCGATGATCGGAGTGCCGCGGGTGCTCTCCAGCGTGGTCTCCTCGCAGGTGACCCTGCACCAGCGATTTGGGGGCGTGGTTCCCGAGATCGCCTCCCGAGCTCACGTGCGGCAGGTCGTGCCCATGATCGACGAGGCCATGCGGCGGGCCGGAGTCACGCTCAAAGACCTGGGAATGGTCGCCGTCGCGACTCGTCCGGGTCTGGCAGGGCGCCTGGTGGTCGGCCTGACCGCCGCGAAGTCCCTGGCCCTGGCGCTCGATCTGCCGTTGATCGCGGTCGATCACCTGGAGGGCCATCTTTACGCCTGCCAGCTTGCCTATCCCAATGAGTCCGTCTACCCCTGTGTCGGCCTGGTCGTCTCGGGCGGGCACACCAGCCTTTATCGCTGTAACGGCCCACTCGAGTGCGAGCTGCTTGGCGGGACCCTGGATGACGCGGCTGGCGAGGCGTTTGACAAGGTCGCCAGCCTGCTGAACCTGGGCTATCCGGGTGGACCGGAGATCGAACGCGTGGCACGAGTGGGAGATCCTCGCGCCTTCTCCTTTCCCCGTTCCTTTCTGCATGACGAGCGGCCGGTGTTCAGCTTCTCGGGTTTGAAAACAGCCGTCCTGTACGCGCTGCGTGGTCCGAACGAGGAGCGTGGGATGGTTCAGCCGTCACCTGCCCTGGTCGCGGATCTCGCCGCGAGCTTCCAGGAAGCAGTCGTTGACGTTCTGGTCGCCAAGACGCGTCAGGCCCTTGAAAAGTCGGGATCGAATCGCCTGGGCGTGGGCGGCGGTGTGGCCTCGAACACTCGCTTCCGTGACAGGATCACCGCGATGGCCCGGGAACTAGGCGTGGAGTTGTTCATTCCGCCCTTGTCTTTGTGCACCGACAATGCGGCCATGGCCGGGATTGCCCTTGCCAAGCTGGCCGCGGGCGAGGTCTCCGCGCTCGACATCGACGTCACCGCCGGGCTGGTCCGGCCGGGGCGGGGAAAAGCAGGTGTGAAAGAGCAGGGGATTGCGGCCGAACGTCGGGGTTGAAAGCTCAAAAGCGAGCGACGATATCGAACAGCCCGTCACGCCCGTCCAGATCGACATCTTGATTTCCGGCGTCGAAAGCGTGGTACTCGCGTCCATCGACGGTCACTCCGAGAATCGCCTTGTTATCCGGATGGCGAAAGCGAACCTTGATCGTGGGTGGACGGTTGGCGAGCTTCAGATTGACCTTTGCCCGGATCGTATTGCCTGCCTCCGCGGGAAAGTAGGTGACGCTGGCGTGGCCCCAGCGGGTCCGCACGTTTTCCAGACCGATCGGCCGATGCTGGGCAAACCAGGCTCGAGGGATGGCTCGGCCAAGGAAGAGACCATCGCGATTGCCGTAAATGAACATATAACGCAGCCACATCACCGCATTGGCTTCGTCACTGGTCTTGGGATGCGCCGTGTTCGAGTATCCGAGCTCGGGGTATGGGTGCTCCACCATGGCGTTGATCTCTTCTCGATAGCACGCAAGCCAGGCGTTGAAGAACATCCAGAGGTAGACTTCCGGCTCGTCGCGATCAAGATAAGGCATGAGTCCGGCCAACAGGTTGGGCTGAATCGAGATTCCACCCCGGCTGAACCATGCGTTGTCCTCGTCGACGATCGCGTAACCGTAGGGAGGAGACATATAACGATTGTCTTGGAAATCGTCGAGAATCCACTGTGCCTCGTGGCCCCGGGGATCGTACAAGCCGCTGATCAGCAAGTAGACAGAGCCTTCCAGGGTCTCGCGAATCCAGCCGATATCGCGCCCGCGGCGGTAGAGCTGCCCGGGGTAATGGGGTACCCAGATGCCGTTGCGCAGCCGGACAAGCGGACTATACTGGCGCATCGTCTCGAAGCCGCGGCGCAGGTCCTTGCGGTAGGCATCGGATTCACGGCGAACGCGGGCTGCCTCCGGATGGCCGAATGTCTCAAGCGCGGAGGCTGCCGCATCGACCCCGCGCCAGATCATTGCGTTGGTCGTCAACCAGTAGCGATATTCCTGCACGTCCTCGAGAGCCCCGGCGGGCAAGAACCCGTGCTCCCAGCCTCGTGAATGGGGTAGGCTCTGCATCGTCTGCCTGCGCTGGCGGAATACCCAATCGCAGGCATCGATCAGTGCCGGACTGACATGCCCGAACCAGGCGCGGTCACGGGTGTAACGGGCATGTTCAGCCAATCTCCAGAGAATCCAGCCGTGGTTCTGATTGTACGAGGCCGCAAACGAAAAGCCCCCCGCGCCGTGGAGCACCCCCTTGTGATCGCTAAAGCGGCCTGAGAGCGGCTCGGTCCCCTGGTAGCGCACCCAGACTTCCAGCCGGCGCCGGGCGTCGTCGGCAAGGCCCCGCTGGTCCAGCTCTTGGTTGATCATGCACGACTCGTTGCCACAGTTGCTGTACGTCGAGGTGCCGACGGACGTGTTGACGAGCTCGGCGCACCCGGCATGGCCGGATCGCTGATCTGCACGTAGGTCAGGTGCGAGCGGTGCAGAGCGTCGAGCTGAGGCACGGGAGTCCGGATCTGGGCCCCGCGTGCGTCTTCACGCCTCCAGAAGGCCGCAAGCTGCTGCCGCATGGCATCGAAATCCAGCGAGCGAAGCTGGTCGAGTTCCACCGGGCTCTCGAGGCTGACAAACGGGATCTTCAGGACCAGGTCGCACGTTTCGCCGGGGGCCAGTTCGCGGGCGAACGTTAGGCCTGCTCGCTCGCTCTGGGCGGTCATCATCGTCTCGACGCGCGCCCGCAGGACTCGCCGATCGTGCCAGGTGCCGTGGATCAGCTCACCTTCCCTCGACAGCGTCTCGCGCGGGGAATTGGGAACGAGCCAGTCGCTCAGGGAACCGTCTCTTCGGCTGGCACTGTAGGCGCCCGGCGACCGCCCACTGTTCGAGGAGTACTCGAGATGGATTCCGGCCGCTTGTTTGCCAACGCCGACGTTCCTCAGCCGGAAGCGGACCAGGCAAACCAGGTCGCGGTCGCCGACAATGGGACCGCTCTCGACCCGTCCGTCCAGCGGTGCGGCCAGGCTCGTCTGGTCAATCTCGATGTCGTCTCTGCGGGCGCGCAGGTTCGAGACCAGGGCCGGCGCGGCGTCGGTACCCCGCCCCTGCATGATCCACTGCTCCAGGCCGAAGAAGAACCGGCCGTGCCCGTCCCTATGGCCGTCACCATTGGCATAGCGTGCAGTGTCGGCCGCAGGCAGTTGACGAACCGTCGTGCTCTCGAGCGTGATGTCGCCGTTGGGGTCTTGCCAGAACCGTTGGCGGCAGTTTTTGAAGCCCAGGCTCCACGCCGCGCTGTGCGGGCGCGGCTGGCCCAGAAAAGCTCTCGCGTAGCTTTGCTCGGACAGATCCTTGACCCGCTGGGCAATCGTCTTCCGGCCGGCGCACCGGGCGATGTACTCTTCCGGAGTCGTCGCATCGCTAGCCTCGGTGATGAAGACGCCCTTGTCGGCGAACCAGATCGGCCCCTGCGCCTTGAGGCTGGGCAGCGAGATTGTGAACGAGTCGTCACCCATGATGAAGCGGATGTGCCCGTCATCGCCGCTGTAGCGAAAGGCCGGGGTCATGTGCGCGAGATCAAGCGTGAACTTGATCTGTCCCGTGCCGTCCCAGCGAATTGACTCACCAATCGCCTGGCCGCCGCTCTCGGCTTGCAGGGCCAGAACCTGGCCGTTGTAGCCATCGAATCGGATTGTGTTTCCGGGCGTTGGGGCGCCGGCGTTGAGCGTGACACGGAGCGCAGTCTTCGCCGGGGCCGACCGGGTGAAGATCCGAGCCTGCTTGATCGCATCGGCCTTCACCCCCTCGATCCGCAGACCAAGCGTCCGGCGGAAGCGGACATCGTAGTCGCGCTCCTCCGGGAACTCCCGCGTGAGCGGCTCGAACTCGATGTGTGCGTGCCCATCGTCGCCACGGGTCACGCGGGTCGCTGCGCGCTTCCAGTTCCCGTTGAACCAGTCGTCCACCTTGGTCCAACCGAACTGGCAGGGCTGGGACATATCCTTGGCCATTTCAAGCGCGGTCCCCGGCCAGTGTTCCTGGAGGTAAGACAGCCCCAGCGCCTCGGCCGCCGCACCGTCGAGAGCGAGGTCAACAGCCACGATGTCGCGCGTCTCTTCGAAACGGATCTCTCCGGGCGGGCAATTGGGCAGCCCGAAGGGAGCGACATCGAATGCCGGCATCGGCTCCTTCTCGAGAGCCGCCAAGACCGAGGGACCACCAAGCAGGAAGAAAACCAGGAAAGGGACGATCACAAGTGAGCTGATACGTGAGGAAACTCTTGTCTTCATGGGTTCTTACTCCGGCGCTGTTCGCACGACCCCAGGGGCGTGGACCCGATTGCTGCAATATAACGCCGGTCGACGATCCCTCGTCAGGGCCTACTGGTTCCAGGGCGCCATCGGCTGCTCTTCCCGAGTTGATGAGCCAGGGCGGTGCATTGAATGGGGCCCTGGGCGCTGTTACCCTGCCACGGAAACTTGCTTCGTAGCGAATGATGACTCTCCACGGGTTACGGGGATGTGAACATGACAGTCAACCGGGTTTTACTGACCGTGCTTGTTGCACACCTTCTGGCCGGCGGCGTCGCAAAATCCGAGGAGCACGCAACTCCCCTTTATCGCGACCCCAGTCAGCCGATCGAGAAACGAATCGAGGACCTACTGAGTCGCATGACGCTCGAGGAGAAGATCGGGCAGATGAATATGCCCTGCGTTTATGAGTCGGCGTTGGGCAAGACAATTCCTGTGAAGACCGAGTCCGTGCAGAGGTTCGCGGCCGGGACCTTGCTCGAGAACTTCGGCCCGGGGGGCGGTTTCTTCACCCTGCCCAACACGATTCTCCACGAAGGCACACGACAGCAGGCCGAGTTTCTGAACCGGCTCCAGAGGCTGGTCCGGGACCGTACGCGCCTGGGGATTCCGTTGCTCGAGACGGAAGAAGGCACGCACGGCCTGATGTGCCCCGGCGCGACGATCTTCCCGGAGGGGCCCGCGCTGGGGAGCACCTGGAACATGGATTTGCTGGGTAGTGTCTATGCAGCGGCCGCGCGGGAGGCACGTGCCATCGGCGTGCACCAGATCTTCACGCTCGTCGTCGAGCCGATCCGTGATCCTCGCCTCGGGCGCAACGAGGAAGCGTACAGCGAAGACCCATTTCTGTGCTCGAGGATCGCCGAGACCATTGCCCGCTCGGCGCAAGGCGACAATCCTGCCGCCCCCGACAAGGTCGTCGCCGGTCTCTGCCACTATCCGGGTCAAAGCCAGCCAGTCAGCGGCCTGGACGCGGGGCGATGGAGATCTCAGAACGGACCTTGCGCGACGTCTTCCTTCCTCCCTGGCAGGCAGGCATCAAGAACGCAGGAGCGCTTGGCGTCATGGCTACCTATCCCGCGGTCGATGGCGTGCCGACGCATGCTTCGTACAAGCTTCTCACCAGCATCCTTCGGGAGGAGCTGGGCTTCGACGGCCTGGTTCTCTCAGAGGGTGGTGGAATCGGCACGCTCGTCTACGAGGGCTTGGCGCCCACGCAGAAAGAGGCGGGTGCATTGGCCCTGACCGCGGGAGTCGATGTGGGAATCTCGTTCGAGTCGGGTTACATGCTCGACCTGCTGGAGAGCGTGCGCGCTGGGAAAGTGCCCGAAGGCCTGGTCGACCGGAGCGTGCGGCGGATCCTCAAGCAGAAGTTCCGCCTGGGCCTGTTTGAAGAACCACTTGTCGATCCCCAGCACGCGGTCCAGACCGTTCATCAGCAGGCACATCAAGACCTCGCCCTCCAGGCCGCGCGCGAGGCCGCCGTCCTGCTCAAGAACGAAAACAAACTACTCCCTCTGAGCAAGTCGATACGTTCACTCGCAGTGATCGGCCCGAACGCGGACGACCCGCGGAACCAGCTTGGTGACTACATCCCCACTACGATCCCGCAGCACATCGTCACGATCCTGGAAGGGATCAAGCACATCGTCTCCCCTGGTACGAAGGTGACTTATGTTAAGGGCTGCAATGTGACTGACGGACGCATTTACGAGATCGCCAGGGCCAGCGAAGCCGCGGCCGGCGCCGATGCCGCCATAGTCGTCGTCGGAGAGAACGAGCGGCGGGCCGAGGCGAGTGCGCCGACCGACGGAGAGGGATACGACGCCGCGACGCTCGAGCTGACCGGGATGCAGGAAGAGCTGGTGAAGGCGGTGCATGCCACGGGCAAGCCGACGATCGTGGTGCTCGTCAACGGCCGCCCGCTGGCGGTGCGCTGGATCGCCCAGCACGTCCCCGCAATCCTCGAGGCCTGGCTGCCCGGCGAGCAGGGGGGCAGAGCCGTCGCCGAGATACTCTTTGGCGACGTTAATCCGAGTGGGAAACTATCGGTAACGGTTCCCCGCCACGCAGGTCAACTGCCGGTCTACTACAATTTCAAGAAGTCCAAGCAAATGTGGATCAAGCGGGGCTGGGGGCACGCCTACGTCGACTTGGAGCCAACCCCACTTTATCCCTTCGGTTTCGGGCTTGGTTATTCGTCGTTCGAGTATTGCAAGCTTCGACTGAGCGCACGGTCCATCACACCGACCGAGTGGCTTGAGATTCAAGTCGAGCTGAAAAACACCGGCGACCGTGCCGGCAACGAGACCGTACAGCTTTATCTCGAGGACTTGATCAGCACCGTCACGACTCCCGTCAAGCAGCTTCGCGGCTTCTCCAAGCTGACCATCGATCCCGGCCAGACGAATACCTGTATGTTCCGGTTGACGGCGGACGACCTGGCACTGCACGACAAGAACCTCCGGCGCGTTGTCGAGCCGGGCCACTTCCGTGTCATGGTCGGTTCCTCTTCGGAAGACATCCGACTGACGGATCAATTCGAGGTCAAGTGACCTCGTGGCCTCGAGAATCAATTCAGCGGCTATATTCCTCTCGGGAGACGCGAGCGTGCAAAAACCGGGCTTGAACCGGGTCCTGGGCTTGAGGGAGCTGGTTCTATACGGGATCGTCCTGATCCAGCCGACCGCCCCCATGCCCCTTTACGGCGTCGTCTGCGAGCAAGCCAAGGGGCATGTCGTCACCACCATCCTGATCGGCATGGTCGCCATGCTGTTCACGGCGATCAGCTACGGACGAATGGCTCAGGCCTATCCCAGCGCGGGTTCCGCGTACACGTACGTTGGCCGGGAACTGCACCCAGCCCTCGGCTACCTCACCGGATGGGCCATGATTTTCGATTATGTCTTGAACCCGGTCATCTGCGTGATCTGGTGCAGCAAGGCCGCGATGAACTTCGTCCCCACAGTGCATTTCGCTGCCTGGGCGGTATTCTTCGCCGCGCTCTTCACACTCCTCAATCTGCGCGGCATCAAGGCAAGCTCGCGCACCAATGAGTTGATCACAGCAGGGCTCGGCGTAGTGATTATCCTGTTTTTCGTGGCTGCCGCGCGCACCATTCTCCGCTCGCCCGACCACGGAGCGAGCCGCTTCCTCCTTCCCTTCTACGACCCGTCGACCTTCTCCTTGCAAGCGGTCTCCACCGGTACCTCCATCGCGATGCTCACGTACATTGGCTTTGATGGCATCTCGACGTTATCTGAAGAGGCTCATAACCCTCGCCGCAACATCCTGCTGGCGACCGTTCTGACCTGTCTTGTGACCGGGATATTGGCCGCCGCACAGGTCTACGCCGCGCAACTGGTCTGGCCCAGGCACGAGGGTTTTCCGGACGTCGATACCGCGTTTGTTTTCATTGCCGGCCAGGCCGGCGGGCCCGCCTTGTTCTTCACCGTCAATCTGGCACTCCTGGTTGCCACGATCGGATCCGGCGCCGGTTCTCATCTTGCCGCGGGCCGGCTCCTCTATGGCATGGGCCGCGACAATGCTATCCCCAGTCGCTTCTTCAGTGCAATCGATCCGCGAAGTCATATCCCTCGGAATAACATCCTCCTGGTGGGGTGTCTGGCGCTTGTCGGTGCATTTGTCCTGAGCTACCAGCTCGGTGCGGAGCTGCTCAATTTCGGTGCCTTCATCGGCTTCATGGGTGTGAACCTGGCGGCCTTCGTCCGCTATTACGTTCGCGCCAGCAAGCGGTCCTTCCTGAACCTGGTTTCCCCCCTGATCGGTTTCGTCATCTGCCTGTACATCTGGTGGAGCCTTCGTCTTCCAGCCAAGGTGGCAGGGCTAACCTGGCTTGCCGCCGGGCTCCTCTACGGCGCCTGGAAGACCAATCGATTCCGCTACACGGTCGCCTCCGCCGCGGGCGACGAAGAATTGATATAGGTCTGAGGAGGGGCAGCCCAGTCTGACGGATCCTGGACGTGTGGGTGGCCCCGGTCACCTCCGCCGATCGACTTTGGTGTCGTGCAAGGAAGATCGCCGCACGCTATTCTTACAGATGTACGGCGAAGAGATGCGGAGTGTGCGCGAGGAGCGAGTCTCTTCGCCAAGCCTCCAAGTTTGGGCTGGGCCCAGGCCAAGGTTCCGCTGGTTTTGAAGAGCTGGCCGATTGATCTGGCGGCTTCCCTGGGGTCTTTCTCCGGGCGATGCGTCAGATCAGCCACGGTCGGCTGAACCGGGGTCTGTCGTGGGAATCGCGGTATAAGTTGATTTGTGATTCGAAGTACGTGAGGCGCAGCAGGAGCGTTCGTCATGCCGGCGCGACGATGGCTTGGGCCGGTGTTTGGGAACAAGTGGCTAACCACCTCGCGCCGCTAGCAGGTTTATGGCGGTCGCGCACTGTTTGTGTCCGTGCTCCTAGTGGGCCTCTGGAGCGTCTGGGTATCGCGTGTCGTAGGTCAGAGCCTCCCGCCCATCCAGCTCATGGCGGAGGTTGGCGGAGGCTTCTTCAGTGCGATCACATCACCCAAATCACTCTGATCCTGATGATCGCGCCCGCGGCGACGGCGGGAGCGATCTGCCAGGATCGGTCCAGCGGAAAGCTGGCGCAGCTCCTGGCCACTGACCTCTCGGACACCGAGATTTTGCTGGGAAAGCTGGCGGCGCGGCTGGTGCCCGTCCTGGGGCTGGTATGTTGCGCTCTGCCGGTCTTGGCGCTGGTGCGCTCTTTGGGCGGCGTCGATCCGCTGGCTTTGGCGGGAGCATTTCTCATCACGGTGGGGCTCGCGATTTTCGGCTGCACACTCGCCCTGACGTTCTCGGTCTGGGCGTCGAAGCCATACGAGGTCTTGCTGGCGACCTACGCGGTTCTTGCGGTCTGGATGCTCGCTCTACCAGTATGGGACTTTCTCGGACATTGCTGGCGCTGCCCGACCTCGCCCGATTGGGCGATCCCGTTCAATCCCTTCTATCTGGCCTTCGCGCCTTACGTTCAGCCGGGCAAGGTCGGCGTCCTCGGCTTTCTCGCATTCTTCGCCGCCATCCTGACCCTCTCGGCGGGCCTGGCGGGCCTCGCGATCGGTAAGATGCGCGCTGTCATCATCGGCCAGGCGGGCCATTCTGCCGTGCAGAGACCGGCGCACATGAGGTGGTTTGGAATCGGCCCGGCTCCCTCGCTCGAGGGCAATCCCGTTCTCTGGTACGAAACGCGTCGGAAGCAGCCCTCTTCCTGGGTTCGTACACTGATCCGTGGGTATTTCGTGGTCGCTGTCGTCTTCAGCCTGTTTGCGATCGATACTAGCATGCGGCTGAGGTCGGTAAACGCTCCTTATTTGTCCGCCTACGTCGTCGCTTTCGAGGTGGCAATCGGCCTGCCGCTTGTCCTGATCTCGTCGGCCACTGCCGTCGTCGAGGAGAGGGCGCGGGGAAGCCTCGACCTGCTTCTGGCAACCCCCCTGTCGACCCGGCAGATCGTGCTGGCCAAGTGGTGGGGCGCCTTCCAAAACCTACCACGGCTTCTTCTGCTGCCGATGCTGGTCGCGATTGCGGCAGCATGGCCGAGCGGTCCCTGGCTCATACCTGTCTGCCTGGTCCTTTTCGTTGTATCTGCCGCAGCCTTCTGGACGAGCATCGGCCTGGCATCTCGACGTGGGTCCCGAGGCTGGGACGCGCGGTTTCGCTGGCCGTGGCCATCTATGCCCTGGTCAGCCTGGCCTGGCCAATCCTCGCCCTTACCCTGTTCCATAGAGAAGGGGCGGGGTTGTCGGAGGTCAGTCCCTTTTACGGCTGCTTCGATCTGATCTTCAGTCTCTATTTCCCGTCTGATGCTGCCAACTTGTTCTTGTAAACTCCCTTGCTGGATCGTCGGCCAAACGGTGGTCTCCGCAGGGCTCCTGCTCGCCACACTGGGCACCTTCGACCGCTGCCTGGGGCGTGTTCGCGGCTGGTGAAGTGCTCTTCTTCTCTAATTTGAAGCATGTTGCGAAGCCGTGATCAGCGTCCGTTCGCCCAGGCTGTCGGGCCAGGTTCCACCGAGGCGTTCGCCAGGACTTCCGTTCATATTATTGAATGCCACTGAAGCACTTTTCCAGATGCCCGACGTAATCGGGGCGAAGATGGCGAGGAGTAAGTGGACCGGCAGTGCCGCTCCAAAACCGAGGCCATAAAGACTTTTGTAGCCCGCCCGTGCCACGCGCCTTTCCATCCGTTTATCGCGGCAAGACCGTGGCCGATGCTGGCCGGCTCAATGTTGTCGATCTTGCCGTTGTCTCGCAGCCAGCGTTCCTGGAACAGATACCTGGCGGTCACGTCGGCCCTGTGGGCAACCCAGAGATTCAAGAGGCTGCCTCCGGCCGCGCCAAAGAACGGAATATCCTCGAAAATCTCGACCTGGGTCAGCAGTGACGCCGTCGCCTCCACGACGATATCTTCCTGGATATCCTCGAGCAGCAGGTCCTCGATCGTGCGCAGATTGACCATCAACTCCGTGCGATTCTCCTTCGAGTCTGAAAGCGCTACAGTCAGGGCACCCAGGACCCATGCCTTATCCGTGGGCCGATCAAGCGCGTAGCCGTAGCAATGTCCTACGTTGATGATCGTTCCGAGGCAGACGGTGTACAACAGAGGAATGTCAAGCAGGGTCGTCCAGACCCCGTCAGCGCCCGTGAGTGCGCCTTCGAGCATCGCAACGCCCTGCCCTAGCGTGCCCACTCTGCGGGACAGATCGTCGCACACCTGCAATGGCTTCTGCCGCAGCTCCGACAGATCCGAAACCCCCGCGCTCAGCTTGATTTCTCGTTGGCTGGCCGCCAACTCCGACGCCTTGTAGACCGCTTCGATGGCGCTCAGTGCAACTGCGTCCGGGATGATCAGCTCGACAAGCTTGGCCACGGGCTTGGTGACCCTGTGCAAGAGCTCGCCGAAGGGGTTCGGGTTCGACGCTTTCCAGGAAGCAATCTTCTCGACCTGAGCCTGCTCGTAAGTTGTCAGCATCGTTACCGACCTTTCCGCCGGCGTGGCCATGACCGCGTTCCAGGTCGACACTGATCAACGGTGGCTTACCTTGACCGCATCCCCGTACTTAAATTCGATCACACACGCCGTGGCAAGAGTCATGCCCAAGTTGGAAACGTCACCCGCGAGGGGCCCGCTGTTCTCTGAAAACGAGGTCCGGTTCAGCCTCGGCCGCGTTCCGAAGATGGGCCTGATGCACCGCGACGCAAGGTCAGCGCCGTGTTCACCAAGCCGACATGCGAAAACGCCTGGGGAAAATTTCCCAACAACACCCCGCGCGGGATCGTACATCTCCGATAGTAATCCGACATCATTTCGGATGGAAAGCAGTCGCTCAAAGATGCGCCGCGCGTCTTCCTGACGGCCAATCAAGGCCAGGCAGTCCGCCAGCCAGAAGGTACAGAGCAGGAAAACTCCCTCGCCAGCGGGAAGCCCATCGACCTCGGGGTCGGATGCGTACCGATGCACGAACCCGTCGGTGACGAGCTCGCGCTCGATCGCCGCGATCGTACCCCGAACCCGCTCATCGCTGGGTGGCAGGAAACCGACTAGCGGCATCATGAGCAAGCTAGCATCAAGATGTTTGGACCCGTAGAACTGAACGAACGCGCCGAGCTCAGCGTCGTAACCCGCGCGGCAAACCTCGGCGTGTATTTCATCCCGAAGCTCGCGCCACCGGGCCAGGGGCGCCTCGACTCCCAGTCGCTCGACAACTCGGATTGCCCGATCAAAAGCAACCCAGGCCATCATCCGCGAATGGGTAAAATGCCGTCGTGGCCCACGCACCTCCCAGATTCCCTCGTCGGGTTGATTCCAGTTGGACTCGAGAAAATGGAGCAGACCCAGGGCGACGCGTCTGCTGTCCTCGCTAGGCTTCAGCCCGTGCCGCAAACCCTGGTGCATCGCGTCGAGCACTTCGCCGTAGACATCGAGCTGAAATTGTTGCGTCGCGGCGTTACCGATACGCACGGGCCGAGACTCCTGGTATCCCGGCAGCCAGGAAAGCTCCAATTCGGTGAGCCTTCGCTCGCCGGCCAGTCCGTACATGATCTGGATCTTGGATGGCTCGCCGGCAACCGCACGGAGCAGCCACTCACGCCAGGCTTGTGCCTCTGCAACGTAGCCGGCGTGCAAGAGCGCCATGAGTGTGAAGGTGGCGTCGCGCAGCCAGCAGTAGCGATAATCCCAGTTCCTGACGCCACCGAGCTCTTCCGGTAACGAGGTCGTGGCGGCGGCCACCAGCCCGCCGGTTGGCTCATAGGTCAAGGCCTTGAGCGTGATCAGCGAGCGGACGACCGCTTCGGTCCATTCGCCCTCGTCCGGGCATCGCGCTGACCATTCGCGCCACCATTGCTCGGTTTCCTCGAGCGCTTGAAGAACAGCGATCTCTCGCGGTTCGGGGATGTGAGCCGGGTGCCAGGCCATTTCAAAAATCTCGCGCTGGCCTTCCGCCACGGCAAACTCTGCCACGGTGCGATAATCGATGCCGTGCAGCTCGACACCAGTTCGCAGGCGAATCCGATCGGGCCCGGCAATCGCCGACAGCCCGCGATCCTGGCATCTAACCCACGGGATGATCGAGCCGAAGTCAAACCGGATGATCAGTTCCAGATTCATGGGAACGCGACCGCGGCGGCCCTCCACAACGCGAATCAACTCCGGAACCTGGGTTCGAGGCGGCATGAAGTCAATGACCGCGACCTCGCCGTCCTGTGTCTCGAAGATCGATTCGAGCACGAGCGTACCCGGACGGTAGCGACGGTCGACCCTCAGGACGTCGCCGGCGGGAGCTATCAGCCATCGGCCATGCTCCGGAGTGCCCAGAAGGGCCGCGAAGCACGCGCCCGAATCGAAGCGGGGCAGGCAAAGCCAGTCGATGGACCCGTCCCGCGCCACCAGAGCCGCCGTCTGACAGTCACCGATGAGGGCGTAGTCTTCGATTCGCGACGGCATGCGTAGGGCTCCGTGGTCGAGGCGTTACTGCGACTCTCACCCCCGGCCTACACGACCACGCCAAAACCGATCACCGCGATAAGGACCACCACCACAGTGATCAGAAGGAAAGTGCCGAAGAGCACCTGGCCGAGCTTGGACGCTCCCGACGCCACCTTCGTGAATCCCAGAATTGCGCCGACGGCTGCCACCACAAAAGAAATCAATGCCCACCACAGAAGATTCATGGATGCGCCCCCATGAAGAGTGATTACAAATGCCGGAACACGACACGCCCTGCCTGCAACGCGCCCCACGGATATACCAGCAATCGACGTGCCGTTCTTGGTGAGTAAGTTTTCATCAACAATTGCGAATCGCTTTTCTGCTGGGCCAGCAGGCGGGCCCTTACAACGTCACCGCCGGCTTGAAAAGTGAGATTGGATCTCGCGTTCGAGATTATTCATTGGTACCCGTGGGGGTGCGACTGGTGCCATTGCCAGGCGGTTTCGATGATCGGAGTGATCGCCGTGAATTTCGGCTCCCACTCCAGCTCGCGCCGGGCACGGCCGACATCGGCGATAAGCGCCGGGGGATCGCCGGCGCGCGGACCGGCCATCCGTGTGGGGATGGGCAGACCGGTTACCTCTCGGCAGACCGCGATGACCTCGTTCACGCTCGATCCCTGTCCCGTTCCCAGGTTGAGCTTGATCTCGACTCCACGCTCCAGCCGCAGAAGCGCGGCCAGGTGGGCTGTGGCAAGGTCATCGACGTGAATGTAATCGCGGATACACGTCCCGTCCGGAGTCGGATGCTTGTCTCCAAAAACCAGCACATGCTCACGCTGTCCCAGCGCGACCTGGAGGACCAGCGGAATCAAGTGAGTCTCGGGATCGTGATCTTCGCCCAGATCGCCATCGACCGAGGCGCCGGCGGCGTTGAAGTAACGCAGCGCCGCATAACCCCAATCATAGGCGCGGGCATAGTCAGCCAGAGTGCGCTCGATGACAAGCTTGGTAAATCCATAGGGATTGATCGGGCGCTGTGGCTGACTCTCGCGGATTGGGACCTCTTCGGGCTCGCCGTAGGTCGCGCAAGTACTCGAGAAAACGATCCGCGAGATGCCCGCGCCGCGCATGGCTTCCATCAAGGAAAGCGTGCCAACCACGTTGTTGTGGTAGTATTTCGCCGGGTCGGCTACGGATTCGCCGACGTATGCGAATGCGGCGAAATGCATCACGGCGTCGATCGTCTTGCGCGCAGAACTGCCTCAAGCTTGGCCCGATCAAGCAGGTCACCCTCGATCAACCGACCCGGCGCCACCGCGGCCCGGTGGCCGAAGACCAGGTTGTCATAGACCCATATCTCATGGCCTTTAGAGGCCAGCAGCCTGGCCGCGTGGGAGCCAACATAACCTGCTCCGCCCGTAACAAGTATATTCATAATTCTAACCCCGCGGGTGTTTCAGCCCTGGTACTCGACACCCGCGCCGAACTGGCCGACGCATGCGGCGATCTCGCGTTTTGCTTGTTCCACAAGGTCAGGGCGGGCGCCGACGACTTCCCAGCGAGCCAGGCGATCCTCGCTCTGCGACACCCGCTGGCTGACCTGAAACCACTCCGATTCCAGTCGAGTCGCTGCGTTGACATCGAAGGCCAACCCCTGGCGCAACAAGGTCGCCTCCAGATCCATTCCGTTCTTCATGCGGTCGAGAGCGCGGGCACCCCGGCTCTGAAAATGCGCACGAACCGCGTCGAGCGCCTCGGCCCGAGCCTGATCGCTGGGGAATTTGTAGCCCCACTCGCGCTGTCGCGCGGTCGTTGCCTGGATGGCGATCAGGCGATCAAACCGCGCGGGGTCCTGATGCCATGTCCTGGCGACAAGAAGTGCAATGTAGAGGGTGTTCTCCGTGCAGTATCTCCCCACGCCGCCGAGCGAAAACGCCTCGTAATAGTGAGCCGATTCCTCGACCGCGGCGAACTTGCAGGAGTCGTTGAGCAAACTTTCCTTGATTTGCGAATGACCATTGCGGATGACGTCGACCACCACGCCAGTTCGGGCCATCTCGATGATCGCCAGTGGATTCGACTTGAGATCGGCGAAAACGCCCAGGCCCTCGCCGCGGAACCGTCTGCGGATCTCCGGAAGAATCGCCGCGTAAACAAAGCTCGATGAGAGGTAGGTTCCATCTCCCCGGTAGATGTCCAGCCGGTCACCATCACCATCGAAGAACATCCCAAGCTGGAACCGATCCGAGCGCAGCGCCTCGAGCCCAGAGCGGATCACGGACTGCTTGACCGGGTTGGGATCGCCCAGGGGGAAAGTTCCGTCGGCCGCGTAGTGTAAAGGTTCCAGCACGGCGCCCGCGCGGTCAAAAGCCAGCATCATTTCGCGGCCCGAGGCGCCGTGGAGGTAATCCTGCAAGAGTGTCGCACCGCTCAGCGATCCCGGACTGACCCCGGCCAGGGTCATGCTGTGGCTCACGAAATCTTCCATCAAATCGCTCGCTCGCAGACCGCCTCGCCTTGCCCCGGACGCCGTGGTACCGGCAACGTACAGCGCCTTGACCCGGTCTAGTCCGCCTTCCGGTCCGATTCCCTGTGCGACCGGTCGGACTTCCGGTCCCAGGATCTTCTGCCCCGTGTCGCCGGAGGGATTATGCGAGGCGCCGACGATCACCGCGGCGAACCGCGGATGACGCATTGCCGCATAGTAGAAATACGATGTCGAGGACGCCCCGGGAAGGTAGACCACGTCCAGGCCCGCAGCCCGGAAAGCGTCGATTGTGATGGTCAGATATTGGGGCCCCGTCCGACGCGCATCGTGAGCCACCACAACGCCGGGCGCCCCCAGCACCTCGCGGATATAGAACGCTTCGGCTCGCGCCAGCGCACAGCGAGCTCGGGTGTCAGCAGCGAGGACGGAGTACGGATATCGTAAGCCCGGAACATCGAGAGGTTCAGTAAGTCTTCCACGGACGGCCCCTGATCCACGGGTGAAGTTGGCCGGGTCCCGTCACGGCCCGAATCGTCGAACGCCAAAGCGGGTGGCACCCGGCGACGAACCCGCAAAGAGATAGGGTTCGCGGCCGGTCGCCTGGCGATAACGGCGGGCGATTTCGGCGACGGCTTCGCCCGCGCTGGCTCGCCCCAGGATAGCCACCGTGCCCCCGCTGCCGCCGCCGGTGATCTTGGCGCCGTAAAGCCCCGCTGCCGGTCCGGCCTCGCGTACCAGATTCACGAGCAAGTCGGTGCCGTCGGAACCGAGCCCGCAGGCCGAATAGCTTGAGTGAGAGCCGTACATGAGCTCGCCCATTTCATGCAAAGCCGGTTCGTCCAGCTTGGCTTCCAGCAGCGTTGCGAACCGCCGCACTCGTGCGTTTTCCTTAATCGGATGGGCCGTCGGCTGGCGAATCGCGTAGGTCTGGCCGGGGTCAACCCGCGTGACCGAGTCGGTCGTCCCGCCGTAACGCGCCAGGAATTCATCCCCACGCAGCTCGGAGGGCAAGTGAGGGGCGAAATCACGATCGAAATCCGCGGGAGAGATGTTCGCCAGAAACCCCGACCAGTGTGGGTCGTCGATCCGCACCACGCCGTTCTCGAAACGCCCGACCACTCGCAGACCCGCCTGATCGGCGATCAATCGATATCCCATGTAAGCACCGGTTCGCACCGCGACGTAGTCGCTGCCCGAAACCGCGTGGCGGATGCCCGAATCGATGCCCCAAAACCTGATCGAGGAAGGGAGAGGGACGAATCCCTGAACCTTCGCCGGCTGGCACAAGAGGGAAAGCAGAGCATCGGCCTGCCCCAGCGCCGAGGTCATCTGGTCCATGATGCCGCATGGCGCACCCACCACGAAGTTCTCGGCCATCTGGCAAAGCCTGGCAAGCTCGTTGCCCTCGAGCGTGATGCCCGCCAGCCCGGTGACCGCTTGCATCGTCGCGACTTCAAGGGCCGCGGAAGAGCTCACCCCCTTGCCCTCGGGCACTTTTGAATCGATGAGGATTCTGAGACCGGCAGCGAACTGCAGGCCCCGCTCGCGCTCGAGCACGAGCAGCACGCCCAGCACGTAGGCCGCCCACTGCAGCGCCGGATTGTGATCGAACCAGCGACGGGCGGCATCGTAGTCACCCTCGAGAAGCTGCCGGGTGGTCGCTCCATCAAGCTCGAGCGAGCGAGCCTCGTGACCATTCTGGGTGGCCAGGCTCAACATCTTCAATCCCGGCTCAGCGATGGCTTGCACGGCCACCAGCGTGGCTTCACGGATCGGCCATTGGAGGACCAGAGAGCCCGAGTAATCGGCAATCCCCCCCATCACGTCGAGCCGCCCGGGAGCCCGTGCAATCACCAGCGGCGCACCCGGAATGAACAGAAAGGCACCTTCGGGAAGGATTGCCGCCTCCGACCGCTTGATCCGCGCCAGGAATTCCTCAAGATCGAGTGAATCGGGTTCCGAGGAGGCCTGCCGATCCATTCTGCCGTGCCCGGATTCAGGCATGGGACAAGACCTCCTCGAGCCGCGTGTGATGCACTGGCGAGACCGCGCAGCTCGCCGGCCTTCTCCTCGGGTGAAGTATCGCTCAGGAAGCTGCCGCCGCCAATCTCGGGGCCGGCCAGGTACTTCAACAGATTGGGCTTGCGGAGCGGCGGGTGAAACTCGATGTGAAAATGAAAGCCATCGTGCGGCCTGCCGTCGGTAGGCGACTGGTGCAAGGCCATCACGTAGGGAAACGGCATCTTCCACAGATTGTCGAAGCGGATCAGCACTTCCTGGAGCACGGCGGCTAGATCGCGCACCTCACCCGTCGAAAGGTCGGCCAGGCTCGGCATGCGCCTGCCGTGGAGTGACAAAAGTCTCATAGGCATAACGCGCGAAGTATGGAACAAAGGCGATGGCCGAATCATTCTGACAGAGGATTCGCCGTCCGTCGGCCTGTTCGGTTGCGATGATCTCCTCCATCAACACCCCGCCGTGCTCATCCCAATGGCGTTTCGAGATGGCGGCTTCGTTCTCGATCGTCTTGAAGACGAAGTTGGTGGCGTAGATCTGACAGTGCGGATGGGGATTCGAGACTCCCACCACCTCGCCTTTGTTCTCGAACATCAAAACGTGATTGACCTCCGGCCGAGCGCCGAGCTCGCGATACTGCGCTTGCCATTCCGAGAGCAATGCCACGACCTGGCCGCCCTCCAGCTCCGCCAGCGTCAGGTCGTGGCGTCGGGCGTAACAGACCACCCGCGCGATACCCTCGGCGGGTCGACTACGGTAGACACCCGGAGCGGGAGCGAGGTCTCGCGGTGCATCGGGCCCGACACAAGGCATGTCGTTGTCGAAGACGAAGACGCCCGTGTAATCAGGGTTCCGCGACCCGCTGACCCGCGTGTTGCGGGGACAGAGCGGACAGTCCTCCACGTACTCCGGAATCTTGCGGGCCGTGCCTTCCACCGTCTCGCCGACCCAAGGACGATTGTTCCGGTGGGCCGCCACGATGACCCATTCCTCGCGCAACGGATGCCAGCGCTGTTCCCAGGTCATGATGAATCACCGACCCCTCGCTAGCGAGTTTCAGCCGCCGGAATTGCAAAGCTCAGGTGGTGAGCGCAGTGGACGCACTGAAGGCGATCCCATTCCGATTTGGTCAGTGGTCCGAAAATGCGATGTGGAATCACGGGACCGCTTGAGGCCTTGTAGTGGGCGATGGCTGCCCGCAGACCCTCGGCCTCTTCGCGCTCGACTCGAGCGCCTTGTCAGGGAGGAGAATCGCAGGCGTGGGATGTCCTTCCGCGAGTGTGCCAGATTCAAGGACCTCACGTTTTTCCTCTTCCGAAACCCATTGGGAAGGGTCCACGGGCGTCGAGGCGGGCAGGTCTACAACGCGTCGCATGACGGTTGACAGGTGGCGACAAATCTGCGCCAGAGACCAGTTGCCAACCGTGGAGTTTCCCTGCAGAAGCCTTTCCACGTCGGGCATGACTTCGTCAAGGCTGGTGAAGCGGAGCGTCCGTCGTCCCTCGGTCATAGCTGGTTTCCCATCGTCAAGGTATTGATTCAGCCACATCGCACACCGTCTGAATATTATGCCGCGACCTGATTACCTCGACCACGCGGATTCATTGGTAAACCAGTCCGTTCCTCGAACAGAACTCTCTTACGGGGCGGTCCCAGTTTTGCACCGCATAGCATCTATTCTGAACGAAGCGGGGCTGGACGCCGCCCCTGATCGCAGAGGCGCTGGACCTGTTCGAGCGTGACATTGCTAACCCCGAGGAGTCGGGCGCGACCGCTTTTCCGGATGGCCTCCATCGTCCGCCAGGCCTCAAGGTCTGCGGGCGCCAGGCCGAACCGCTCTGTCGGTCCGTGCAATAGGAACGAGTCAATCATCCCGGTGCCCAGGTGCGCGAGCGAACTGGTGAAGGATTGCTCAACCTGAGCTAGCGATAGGAGCCCGCGGGTCGTAGGGCAGGCGATGATCCTGCCCCCGCAGAAAGGTGAACTTGGTTTGCAGAAACAGGTCTTCTCGAACCAGCGGGCCGGTCTCGACCGAGGCCGCGATGGCCCGACCGACCGCGGCCTCGTCGTAATGCCGGCGCTGGTTGGCGGTGTCGATGCCCCGAAAGCCCATCCCGAAGGGCGGTCTCGGTCAGGCGCTGAGTCTCCTGTTCCTTCCAGGCGGTGCCGTACAAGAACGAGGGCACACGAACGCCGTCGATAGTCAGGGCTTGGTTCTGCATCGGCTCATCCGACGGTCTGGGTGAAGTTACACACACCGACCCTGGAATCCGACCTTCACTTTTCGAGAACGCTCATATCAACATACGAGGAATGTCCCGGCGACCTGAAGATGCGCTGAGTTGCGGGACGGAAGTCTTTGGCCTCGGCCTTGAAGATGTTCGGGACATAAGTCTGAGGGTTGCGGTCGATCAGAGGAAACCAGGTGCTCTGTATCTGCACCATGATCTTGTGATCTTTCTTGAAGCAATGGTCATTCCAGTGCAACTTGATGGTGTATTCCTCGATCCGGTCTGGCTGGATTGGTTCGGGATTCTCGAAGCTCTTGCGGAACCGGCCGCGAAAGACATCGTTTGCGATCATGAGCTGGTAGCCGGCCATCTTCGGGTCGTCTTCGGGATAGACGTCGATCAGCTTGACGATCCAGTCGCTGTCGGTGCCGGATGTCGATGCGAAGAGATGGGCAACGATCGGGCCGGTGACCGTGACGTCCTCG
This sequence comes from uncultured Planctomycetaceae bacterium, assembly GCA_963760085.1. Taxonomy (GTDB): domain Bacteria; phylum Planctomycetota; class Planctomycetia; order Isosphaerales; family Isosphaeraceae; genus Aquisphaera. Next base: position 257,655 of record CAVXCB010000058.1, on the reverse strand, counting down.
GAGAGCGGCTCAGTCTCGTAGCTGAGAACGTCGGGCCGGAGATGGACGAACCTCTGATCCTGGACCAGCCAGAGCGGCCACGCGGGGCCGGGATAAGTGGCCGTGATCGGTCGCGGTCGGTAGGGCACGGGATGAGTCGGGGTCGGACAGGTAACGCATCGAAGCCGGCATCATTTTCGTCGGCGGGCGGCGGCTCGAACGCCAGCCGGCCATTCTTGCGGGCATAGATTCGCTGAGGGGCACTCTGGCGGGGCGGCCAGCGATCGTACGACTGCCAGGCATTCGTGCCGGTGCGAAACGTCATGGCTTCGGGAAACGACCGGGAGCTCCGGTCCTTGAGATGAGCGGCGAACCAGGGAGCTTGGATCTCGCGGCGGAAGTGGTTTCCGGTCGCCGACCCGAATTCGACGGGACCCAGATGGTCGCCCGCGCCGCTGGACCAGCCGCCGTGGTTCCAGGGGCCGACGACCAGGACATTTTGCCGCTCGGGGTCGCTCTGCTCGAATCCCTCGTAGACCTTGAGGGGTCCGTAGAAATCTTCCTGATCCCACCAGCCGGCGACGTTGAGCGTGGGAACCCTTGTCCGACCAAGGTAGGGGGCGACTGCCTGCCTGCGCCAGAACTCGTCGTAGCTGGGATGCTCGACGAAATCGTTCCATGTGGGGATCTTACCCTTGAGATACCGGGCATTGGCATTCGAGAGCGGGCCCAGCCGCAGGTACCACTCGAAGGTGTCGCGACGGTCGAATTTGAAGATCGTATTCTCTTTCGAGGTCTCCATCATCGCGGCGTATTCGAAACCGTAGCTCAGCCGGAAGGCCCCGTTATGATGAAAGTCGTCGCCCAGGAACATGTCTGCGGGAGGCGCCTGGGGCGAAGCGGCCTTGAGCGCCGGGTGCGGCTCGAGCAAGGCCATTACCGTGAGCCAGCCCGGGTACGAGATTCCCAACATCCCCACCCGGCCGTTGTTGTTCTTCAGGTTCTTGACCAGCCACTCGATCGTGTCGAAGGCATCGGTGCCCTCGTCGATCGCCTTCGGTTCCCCGGTTCCTGCGCGGGGGACGAATCATCACGAATGCACCTTCGGACTTGTACCGGCCGCGAATATCCTGGAAGGCGAAAACATAGCCGTCCTCGGCCAGGTCTTTGAGATAGTCATCGAGGGCTCGAGGAGCGGCGGCATCAACGCCGTAGGGGGTTCTGAGCAGAATGATCGGCAGCGACTCGGCCTGCTTCTGCGGCTGGTATACCAGCGTGTGCAGTCGAACGCCGTCGCGCATCGAAATCATGAACTCAGTCTTGTCATAACCGGCAACCTCTGCCCGGGCGATTCCGAGGAGCCCCAGCGCGGCGGCGCCCAGCAGTCCGAACAGTTGCGACATCTTGGTGCATCTCGATTTCATTGCAGGATCCGACATGAGTAAGCTTAACCCAGCGCAGGTTGATGGGCTTCCGGGATTGAGTATCACGCCGGACCGGCAAGCTCGGGCTTGAACCCGCGGAGATTCTCGCCCGAGATCTTCAGCGCGACGGCGTACTTGCCGGGTTTCCGCTGGGGCAGCTTCACCGACAGGCCATCAGCGTCTTGCGTCCAGACGAGCGGGCCCGCATGGCCGAGCAGCTCAATGGCATTGATCTTGGCGGTCACGCCCGGTAGTTTACCGAGCGAACGGATCAGCAGCCTGCCATCCTCTGGCCAGCCCAGGGCAAACGCATAAAGTGTGTCCTGCCCCTTGCTCGTGAAGCGAATGTCCTTGGCGGTGTAGGCGAAATCTTCCTTGAAATGGCCCCCCTTGGCGCGGACGGGGCCCTCGCCATGGATCAGCCAGGGGCGAGTCTCATAGATCCCTTCGCCATTGGTCGCGATCCAGTCGGCGAGCTCGACGAGCACCTGCTCGGCCTCGGCGTCGAGGCTGCCATCGGGGCGCTGCACGACATTGATCAGCAGGTTTCCGTTCTTGCTGACGATATCGACGAGCATCGGTATTACCCAGTCAGCACCGCGGTATTTCCAGTCGCGGTTGTAGAACCAGTCACCAATCGAAGTATCGGTCTGCCACGGAAAGGGCCGGATGCCCGGCATGACCCCGCGCTCCAGGTCTTCCACCCACATCCCCTCGGAGGGTTGTTTGCAGGTGTAGACAACATCGGTCTTGCCGTTGTTTCGATTGGAGCTGGAGTTGTAGTGGTGGGCTATCAAGCTTTGGCCCACAATCTTGCCGAAGGGAACGCCGCCGTCGGTGTAGAGGAGGTCGGGATGGTACTGATCGACCAAATCCTTGATGCGGGCAAACCACTCGAGCTGCCAGCGTGGGTCTTTGCTATACCAGCCCTTGTCGTCGGGAGCGGCGGGCCAGTGATACAGGTCTTGATACTTGGGGTCTGCGCCGTCGTAGGGAATGCCCGCCAGGGGGCCTGTCTTGTCTGAGCGATGACTGTCCTGGAACCAGGTGAAGCTGGCTCCAAGGTGCTCGGAGACCCCAAACCGCAGGCCGAGCTTTTTTGCGGCCTTCTGCCAGTCGCCAACGACGTCGCGATGGGGGCCCATCTGCACTGCGTTCCACCTCTGGTGCTTCGAGTTCCAGAGGTCGAAGTTGTCATGGTGCACTCCCATGCTGACGAAGTAGCGGGCGCCGGCCTTCTTGTAGAGCGCCATCAAGCGGTCGGGGTCCCATTTCTCGGCCTTCCAGAGGGGGATTAGATCCTTGTGGCCGAGCTTGGTGGGATGACCGTAATGTTCCAGGTGATCCTTGTATTGTCGATGACCCTGCTGATAGAGTTGGCGGGCATACCAGTCGCCGAACATGGGCACCGCCTGAGGTCCCCAGTGAGCCCATATTCCCAACTTCGCGTCGCGGAACCACTCGGGATATTGATACGTCTTCAGCGAGTTTGCGTTCGGCTGGAAGGGCCCTGGAGCGATTTGCAATTGCTCCTTGCGGACCGGATCGGCTGCTTTCGCGCCAGCCGCGAGGACGCCGCAAAACCCGAGAGAGCAGAGGGAGTAGAGGAAGAATCGCCAGGTCCCTGAGAAACATCCTGGAACGTGAAAATTTTTCATGAGGGTTCTCCGCGTAATTTCATGGCGGCTGTTCTTTGCAAGGCCGCTTGACCGATCACGACGGCCAAAGTCTTTGTTAGTCTATGATCTCAGTAGCTCAATCATCGAAAACGATACACACTTTTCCCGTTTGTCCGCTGGCTGCCAGCTCGTAGGCTTTCCCGGCCTCGGCGAGGGGCAGCCTGTGTGTGCAGGTTCGGTCGGGATGGATTCCCCACCGGTCGAGCCGTTCGACAAGTTCTTCCAGATGCCGAAGCGACGTGACCCACGAGCCGAAGAGTGTGACCTGCTTGTGAATCAGGTCCTTGGATACCTCGAAATTGACGGTGCCTCCCTCGCCCACATAGGCGCAGCGGCCCCAGTCGCGGGTGCCCTGCAGGGCCAGCAGACGGGCGGGTGCCGCGCCCGAGCAGTCGATGCTGACCTCGCAGCCATGCCCCCCCGTCCGCCGCAGGATCTCTTCCAGCGCGTTGGCCTCTGCCTTGATGGCGAGATCGACGAGACCCAGGTCGCTGGCCAGTGCCAGTCGGTTCTCCGAGAGGTCGGTGCCGATCACTGTTGACACGCCGAGCGCGCGGCCGAGCATGGCCGCTGCCAGGCCGACCGGCCCCAGCCCCGTGATCAGCAGCCGGTCCTGGCCGCTGACCCGCATGCGCCGCAATGCTTCGTAGGCCGTGCCGAAGCCGCAGGCGCAGAAGGCTCCGTCCACGTAGGAAAGCGAGTCGGGAAGGCGAACGCAGGTGTTCTCCTCGGCTAGCAGATAAGGTGCGTGGCCGCCGTCACGCTGCCAGCCGTAGGCCGCACGGCTCTCGCTGCGGCAACTGATCATATAACCGTGCTGGCACTCGTCGCAGACCCCGCACCCGGAGATATGGTAGATCACCACCCGGTCGCCGGACCGGAATTGCTTGCAGCCCGGCCCCACCTTGACGATCTGTCCGCACGGCTCGTGACCCGATATCACGCCCTGGTAGCCCTCTGGTCCCTTACCCAGATGCTCGCGATAGATGGCCCGGATATCGCTGCCGCAAATCGATGAAGCCTTCATCCGCACTAGAACCTGGCCATGGCCGGGATCGGGAATCGCGTAATTCTTGATCTCGACGGTGCTGTTGCCCGGCAACACGACACCCAGCATGGTCGCGGCGGAAGTCATGTGATCTGTGCTACTCATTGGTAAATGCTTCTCTCACGATTTCACGGTGGCGTGATCTCGCCCGTGGGATCCCAGAGGTCTTCCCAGCTCTGGCCCTCCTTCCACAGGAATACCTGACCCTTGATCAGCCGGCAATTCCGATCGATTGCGGCGATATCCCGAATGTCTTGCTCAGACAGCGGTGCCTCGGTTACGGCCTTGAGGCTTGCCAAGTATTGCGAACGTTTCACGGAGAAGGGAATAGGAACCTGGCCGCGCTGAACGGCCCACTTCAGGCAAACCACGCCGGGATGGACACCCAGGCGAGCGGCGATGCGGACGATGACCGGGTCGTCGATATCGATTGTGTCTGCTGCGGTACGGTCCCGCTGGGGCCGGTTGGGCGAGCCGATGGGACAGTAGCCGATCGGCACAATTCCTTGGTCGACGACGAACCGGAAGAGGTCGGGCTGCTGGAAATGAGGGTGCAGCTCCATTTCGTTGCAGGCCGGTTTGATCCGGGCGTCGCGGAGCACGAGCCTGAGCTTGGCGATGGTCATGTTGGACGTGCCGATGTGTTGTACCAGACCCAGGTCGACGAGCGCCTCCATCTGCCGCCAGGTTTTCATGAAGTTTTCATGCAAGTACGGCATGGCATCCTTGCTGCGGGAGCCGACGTCGCAGCCCGGCGGATGGTAGTTGCGGAACGGCCAGTGGACCAAGTAGAGATCCAGGTAATCGAGCTGCAACTCCCGCAGCGACTGCTGGCAAGACGGGATCACGTCGGCTTCGCCATGCTTGTCATTCCAGAGCTTCGAGGTCACCCAAAGGTCTTGCCGCGCAATCCCATCGTCCAGGATCGCGCGTAGCGAGTGACCGATCTGTTCCTCGTTGCCATACACTGAAGCGCAGTCGAAATGCCTGTAGCCGACCGCCGCCGCACCCAGCACAGCCTCGGCGATCTGTTCGCCCGTGAACCGGTCGGAGCCGAACGTGCCCAGCCCGAGAGCGGGAATCTGCGCTCCCGTGTAGAGTGTTCGCTTCGGAACATTATGTGGATCGACCGCGTCCGGCGCGATCGAAAACACAGTCGTCTTCGTCGATGCGATCACGTCATGACCCTCTTTTGTCACAGCCTCGCCATCGTAATGACCTCGAATGCTTCATAGCAGGCGGCCACGACGAGGACGATGGCCACCAGCACGTTCGCCCGCAGGTTGAGGACGGCGGCCTGCTTGAAACGGCTCCATGCCGTAGTCCGCGGTTTCTCCGCGGCCTCTGGGTCGAAGTCTGATAGTCCGGCCGAGATCGATTTCGGCAGCGGTGCGGTCGATCCGAACAGGTAAATCGGTATCAAGAGCGCGAAGAAGGCCGCCAGAATGTAGCCCTCGCCCTCAAGCAAAAGCGTACCGCTGTGCGCCATCATCGCATAGGCGATGGTTACTTGCGATGGCGCTAGCAGAAGTCCCCATAAAGTGGCGCGGAATGCGGCGAGCAATGCACCGCAGCCCGGGATGATCAACGACGGAAGAGTAATCATCGCCAGAGAGCCCAGGAAGAAGTTGACGACAAACGTCACCAGGGCCGCGTAAATCATGTTGCCGCTGCCGTAGGCACGACCCGCGATAGCCAGCACGCCGTTCCCTTTGCTGCGCAGCGCTCCTTGAGTGGCCGCCATGAGCACCGAATTCAGCGCCGGCAGTTGACTGATCACCAGGGCGCCCAGCACGAACAGGCCGAAATAGACAAGATGCACGCCCCAGATCAGGCGCGGCCGATGGGCCAGTTCATGAAGCGGTCCAGCGAGCACCGCCCAGGTCATCCGGCTGGAGAGCCAGCGGTAGAGGCCGATAAGGAGTCCCGTGCCACCTAGCAGAAACAATGCCTGTCCTGACAGGTAGAGGGCGAATCCCCTGGGGTTGGAACGGACCTCGGGCGCCTGCACAATGAACGAATCGCCGGGGAACGCGTCGGTTACCTGGGCCAGGATCTCGCGTTTGCTGAAACTGGCGCCTTCTAGATCGAAGATTTCGACCGGACGCACCTCGCTTTCGCCCGCTGGAAAAAAAGCGTCCGAACTTCCGTGCTTGGGTAAGAGGTAGCTGTCTGCCAAAAGGGCCACGCAAGGCTGCAGGACCCCCACGACCTTGAGCGTGCGGCCCGCGACGCTCAGGTGGTCCTCGGCCGGCGCCTGGCTGCCCGCGATGACTTCATCCTTGCCGGGTTTCGGCAGGCGACCCTCGCGCAGCCTCATTACCAGCGAGGACACCGCGTCACGGGGCAGCTCAATGAGCCTGGGACGAAGCCGAGCCTCGACGACAGCTTTGGTTCCAGGAATCGCCGATCCCAGGCCGTTGAGCATCGCCTGCGCTAACTCGCTCGCGGGCAAATAACGCAACCGGGTTGATATGCGTGTTCCCAGGTGCAACGGCCTGGTTGCCCCTCCTTCGCCAATACACAAAAATCCAGACGCCCAGGGCGCCTCGGGATCGTCTCTGAGCAGTCGAGTATACGACTGCGTCATCAATGAAAGACCAATCACCGCCGGCGCCGCCCAAGCCCAGTTGCTCACGGTCAAGCCTCCTTCGACCAAAGTACTCTGACAATCGTAGATTCAAGGCTTGACGGGACGCAACAGGGTACTTCCGAACCCCCGCATCACCTATTCTGGAACGATACCGGATCGATTGAAACACCCCTCGAGCGTCGCTGCGGAGGCCCGCCGGTGAACTTACGGGAAAATCGATCATTGGCAAACGACGCGACTGCCGCGCAGTCAGCGTTCGCTCCGTCTCCCGCCCTGATCGGCAGCGCCATCGTGGCGGCCCTGGGCGGCTTTCTTTTTGGCTTTGACACGGCGGTCATCTCGGGCACGACCGAAGCACTCAAGACCACGTATGGCCTGAATGAGAATTCCCTTGGTTTCACGGTGGCCATCGCCTTGATCGGCACGATCGTCGGGTCGATCTTGGCAGGCAAGCCCGCTGACTTCTGGGGACGAAGAAGGGTGCTCATGGTCCTGGCGGTCCTCTATTTTGTCGGGGCGCTCGGCAGCGCTCTGGCATGGAACTGGTATGCGTTTGTCGCCTTCCGGCTGCTGGGTGGACTGGCGGTCGGCGGTGCGTCAGTGGTCTCACCTATGTACATCGCTGAGATCTCTCCGGCGCGGTTGCGCGGCCGTCTTGTGGCAATTCAGCAGCTCAACATCGTGCTGGGCATTCTCGCCGCGTTCCTGTCGAACTACCTGGTCGCCCAGTTGAATCTGGGTGATCCGGAATGGCGCTGGATGCTGGGAATCCAGGTAGTTCCTGCGGCCTTGTTTTTCCTTCTCTTGTTTCCCACGCCCGAGAGCCCCCGATGGCTCGTGGCCAGGAGCCGAGTTGATGAGGCGCGGGCGGTCTTCACGAAGATCGGATTCGACGGTTCCAGCATCGAAGAGGAGCTCGCGGACATCCAGCGATCGCTCGACCTGGAACACCATGAGCAGGGCGACGCACTCTTCCAGGCGAAGTACAAGAAGCCGATCTTCCTGGCCGTGGCGATCGCGATGTTCAATCAGCTTTCGGGGATCAACGCGCTCGATGTACTACGCGCCCAAGATTTTCGCGATGGCTGGTGCGGGCAAAGGCTCGGCGCTCTTGCAATCGGTCGCCGTCGGCGGGACGAACCTGCTCTTCACCGTGCTCGCCATGACCGTCATCGACCACTTCGGCCGGCGCAAGCTGATTCTCATCGGTTCGGTCGGCTACCTGATCAGCCTGGGGGCCACCGCCTGGGCCTTCTACACCTACGGGACCGAGTTCACGCCGACCGGCTCTCTGGTTGTACTGGTGAGTCTGCTCTTGTTCATCGCGGCGCATGCGTTCGGACAGGGGGCGGTGATCTGGGTCTTCATCAGCGAGATCTTTCCGAACCGCGTGCGCGCCCAAGGGCAGGCGCTGGGAACCACGACACACTGGGTCATGGCCGCACTGATCACCTGGACGTTTCCGCTGATCGCCAGCAGCTCCGGAGGCCATGCGTTTGCCTTCTACGCCGCCATGATGTTCCTGCAATTGCTCTGGGCCCTTTTCCTGATGCCAGAGACCAAAGGCGTCCCGCTGGAAGAGATTCAGCGGAAGCTCGGCATTGAATGAGGCCGCATGACACGGAGAAGGTCGCCATGGAATGACGCTCCTGGTGACGGCCGCCCCGTCTGGATTACCTGGATGAACAATTGGCAATATGCCAACGAGATTCCGACCTCCCCGTGGCGCGGGGCGATGACCATTGCGCGTTCTGTGTCGCTTGGCAAGACCGCCGAAGGCCTGCGCCTCGTGCAAGCGCCCGTCGATAGTCTGAAAGCGATGCGACGCGGGCACCACGAGATCGGAGCTCGTTCAATTCCGGTAGGCGAGACGCGTCTTGACGACGCGGGCATCGAGGATCTTGCCATGGAGATCAACGCGGAATTCGAGCCCGGCGACGCCGCTGAGTTCGGCCTGAAAGTGCGGTGCGGCGTAGGGGGGGAAACCGTGATCGGTGTCAATAGTCGTGCGGCGGCAGTCTGTGTGGACCGCACTCGCTCCGGAGCCGTCGGCTTCAGCCCGCACTTCGCCGGCCGCCACTCCGCAAGCCTGGTCGTCGACAACAGCGGTGGGCCCATCTGTCTGCACGTGATTGTCGATGCAACCTCTGTGGAAGTCTTCGCCGACGGCGGCCGCGCGGTCCTGACGGACCAGATCTTCCCGGCTCCCGCCAGCCGGGGAGTTCGCCTCTTCGCGACGGCGCCGCGGCGCGTCTGCGCTCGCTCGAAGGGTGGGAATTGCGGCCGTAACCTCCGCACTCGAACACGTTTCAAGCCCCGGAGGCGCCCGTTCATAGCCAGGTGCGAAAGCCCCTTGCACTGGGCCGGAATGTTCCCGTCCCCCGCCCCGGCGGGCGCCCGTCTATAGCCTAGCCAGGCGCGAGAGCCCCGGGTACTGTGCAACAACGTTGCCAGTCCCCGCCCCGGAAGGGCATCCGTTCATAGCCAGGGGCGAGAGTCCCTGGTACACGCGCCAGGGTGAGGTCGGTTTACGAATGAAGCCCCGGAGGGGCGTCCGTTCACAGCCAGGTGCGACCATGTAAATGGAAGGAGAATGCCAGGATTCCCAAGCCCTGCTCGGGCGGCAGTTTCCCCATAAGTGAGTTCGCCATGCCCCAATCATTCGCTTGCCTCCACAATCACTTGATTTTCTCCACGAAGAATCAGTCTTCGCTCATAACTGAGGATCTCCAGCCTCGCCTGTTCGACTACATCGGCGGAATTCTCCGGGCCCGGGACTGCACCCTGTTGGCAGCGGGTGGTATGCCTGATCACGTGCATCTTCTCGTCTCACTCGACAGGCAAGTCTCAATCGCAGAGACGTTGCGATGTGAAAGCAATTTCCTCTCACTGGATTCATGAGACGCTCCCTGCCTGGTCGGGTTTCGCCTGGCAAGCCGGTTATGGAGCGTTCGCGGTGAGCTATTCCCATGTGGGGCGGGTCAAAGCCTATCTCGGGCGGCAGGCCGAGCACCATCGCGGGGTGACCTTTCAGGAGGAATTCATCGCCTTTCTGCAACGGCACGGGATCGAGTACGACGAGCATTTGTGGGATTGATAGGTGTCGGTGGCAACTGGCGCACCTCCGGTGCTCTGGCATCTAGCATCGGGGGTCGTTGGCTCAGTTCTTGGACTCGGTCCAGGGGCTTTCGCCCCTGGCTATGAACGTGCGCCCCTCCGGGGCTTGAGTTGCAAACCGCCTTCAACCTGGTGCGTGTACCAGGGGCGTTCGCCCCTGGCTTTGAACGGAGCCCCTCCGGTGCGGAAAGTGGCAACATTGCCGTTTAATCGATTCTTTTCTAATCGGTCTGAACCCTACGAGACTCATCGCGAGAATTTCTTTTTTCCTGTCCCCGATCGGCCCTCGCCTGCAATCTTTATAGGGTATGGAGACCAGCACGGGGCGGGAGACCGATCCTCCAGACGAGCAGGCACGGCTGGAACGTGCGGCGGCGGGTGACCAGGCGGCTTGGGCCGCGATCCTGGCGCCGCATCGCGATCGCCTGCGGCGCATGGTCGCGCTCCGCCTGGACCACCGGCTCAAAGGGCGAATCGATCCCTCGGATGTGCTCCAGGAGGCCTTTCTCCAGGCGGCGCAAGGACTGCCGAGATACCTTACGCAAGCCGAGCGGCCGTTTTTCCTCTGGCTCCGCTGGCTAACAGGGATGTCCCTCCAGGTCGTCCACCGCCGGCACCTGGGAATCCAGGCCCGCGACGCGGGACGTGAGGTGCAGTTGCTGGGCCGGCCGCTGCCGGAGGCTAGCTCAGCCGCACTGGCGGCTCAGCTCCTGGGCCGTGACACCCGCCCCAGCGTGGCCGCGATTCGCGCCGAGCGGCAACATCGGCTCCAGGAGGCACTCAACGCCATGGACCCGGTTGACCGAGAGGTCCTGGTCCTGCGGCATTTTGAAGAACTGACCAACGCCGAGGTCGCACGCGAGCTCGGCCTTCAAGATTCCGCCGCCAGCAAGAGATACATTCGCGCTCTACGGAAACTCAAAGAGATCCTGGCTGCCCTGCCAGGAGGAATCGACGAGTTCCGTCCATGAGGCGATGGTACGGATCTTTGTAGGGTGCGTGCAACGCACCAATCCATTAACATGAAAATACCGGTGCGTTGCACGCACCCTACACGGCTGCCGGGAGGAGTCGAGGAATTTCGATGATGAGCGACAGCACCGGCTCCGGGCGAGATCCCGTCGAGCAACTGGCCGAGTCGTTCCAGGCGCGGCTGAGGCGGGGCGAGAGGCCGAGTCTGGAAGAGTACGTGGCGCGCTGCCCCGAGCGGGCCGACGACATCCGCGAACTGTTCCCAGCCCTCGTCGAGATGGAGCAGCTCAAGCCTCGAGTGCAGGTAGCCACCGGCTCTCTCGAGGAACCAGCAGACGAGATCGCTCCGGCCGCGCGTACGCTCCCCTCTCATCCCCAGCGGCTGGGCGACTACCAGATCCTCGCGTATCATCGGCTCGGGGGGCATGGGGGTCGTCTACGAGGCCGAGCACGAGTCGCTCAAGAGCCGGGTGGCGCTGAAGGTCATGCACCCGCGGTTCCGCGCCGACCGGGACTCGCTGCGGCGTTTCCACACCGAGGCCCGCTCGGCGGCGCGGCTGCACCACACCAATATCGTGCTCGGTCTTCGACTTCGGCGAGCAGGACGGCATCTGCTACTACGCCATGCAGTACATCGCCGGCGTCGGACTGCACGACGTGCTCGACGACGTCCGCCGCCTCCGGGCCACGCCCGACGGCGCGAGCCAGGCCGGGACGGGCGGGAAGGGCGACATCCAGCCGACAGAGTCGGTCAGTGGTCCGGTTTCGGCCGCCGCTCACGGCCTGCTGACCGGTCGGTTCGCGACCGGCCCGGCCACTCCCGGCAGCTCGAACCCGGCGCCGACCGCTCCTCTTGACACCGATCGGACCGATCAGGCCGGGTTCGCGGTCGCGTCCGACCGACCGGCCTCGGCGCCCTCCCGCCGCCGCGCCCGCCGACGGTTCCGGTAGCCTTTCATTCGCCGGCCAGCCCGAAATCGTTTACTTCCGCGAGATCGCGCGGCTGGGGGCCCAGGTCGCTGACGCGCTCGACTACGCACACGGTCAGAATGTCGTCCACCGCGACATCAAACCCTCTAACCTCCTGCTCGACGCCCGGGGCAACGCCTGGGTCACCGACTTCGGCTTGGCCAAGCTCGTCGAGGGTGACGACCTCTCGCAATCGCACGACCTGGTCGGGACGCTGCGGTTCATGGCACCCGAGCGGTTTCGGGGCATCACCGATCGCCGGAGTGACATCTACGCCCTGGGCGCCACGCTCTACGAGATGCTGACCTTGCACCCCGCCTTTGACGAGCGAGACCAGGTCCAGCTCATCCACCAGATCGCCCACCAGGCTCCGGCGCCGTTGCGGCAGCACGACCGTCGCATTCCCCGGGATCTCGAGACGATCGTGCACAAGGCTCTGGCCAAGGACCCCAAGGATCGGTGCGAGCAGGCGGGGGAGTTGCGGGATGAGCTGCGGCGATACCTGGAAGGACGGCCCACCCGGTGGCGCCGGGTCGGGGCCGTCGAGCAGCTCCGGCGCTGGTGCAAGCGCAACCCGGGGCTGGCCGCGGCCAATATCACGGCGGCCGTGCTGACGACGGTTCTGGCCATCGGCTCGACCATCGCGGCCTGGATCTACCGCGACCAGCTCGGTCAGACCCAGAAAGCCGAGCGTCAGGCCCAGATGGCATTGGGCCAGTCGCTGGTCTCCGAGGGAGCGGCCCTTCAGCGCACCGGGACTGATCGGCCAGCGGTTCACGAGCCTGGACCGGCTCGGCCAGGCCGCGCAGATCCTGGGTGCCGATCCGGAGGGCCGAAAACAACTGCCCGAGATCCGCAACCAGGCCATCGCCGCCCTGGGCCTGACCGACCTCCGCGTGACGCTGGGAGCGTCGACCGTGGGTGACGTCAGCGTCAGCGTCGATGCCGCGCTGGAGCGGTACGCCGTCGTGGAGCGTTCCGGCGAGCCGGTCGTGCGCCGGCTGGACGACGACCGCGAGCTAGTCCGGTTGCCGCCGCCGGACCGGCGCGATTTCTGGTACGCCGATTCTGAGTTCAGCCCGGACGGCGAGTTGCTGGTTGCCCGCTACGCCTTCTGGGACGTTGGATTACTGGCTCGGATCTGGCACCTGGGGCGCCGGGAGCTGCTCCTCACCGTGTCGCCCTGGGGGCCGGCGTTCAACCCGGACGGTCGCCGCCTGGCGTACCTCGCGCCGGAGGGGGACATTGCCATCTGGGATCGGGTCGAGCGCCGAGTGGTCCGGCGGCTGCTGTCGGACTTGACGCCCAAATACCAAACCAGAGGTCAACTCCAACTGGCCTTCGATCCCGAGGGGCGGCGGCTCGCTGTCAACAGCGCCGATGAGAAGGCGTCCGCGGGTGGTGATCGTCGATCTCGAGACCGGCGACGTGCTGGCGGACTGGACATCGCAGGTCGGCTTCGGCGGCCTGGGATGGAGCGCCGATGGGCAACTGCTGGCCGTTGGCGACCGGAGGGTTTATGATCCTTGCGTCTATGTCTGGAACGTCCGACGAGGGACCCTGGCCTCGGTGCTTCAGGGTCACACCCACTACGTCGAGCGGCGCCGGTTCGCGCGCTCGGGTTACCTGCTGGCGACCACGAGCTCTGGAGATAGCACGACCCGGCTCTGGGACGCGGCCTCTGGTGAACACTTGGCGACGGCGCAGGCGGGTTTCATAAGGTTTTCGCCAGACGACCGCCGGCTCGCCATCGAGCGACAGGCGGGAAGATCGGCGTCTGGGAGGTCGCCGCGGGCATCGAATGCCGCACGCTCTACCCAGAGGTGCTCGGCAACCGCAACGAGCGGCGGGACGTCAGCAGCGTGGAATCGGCGGACTTCAGCCCCGACGGCCGGCTGCTGGCCACCTGCGGGGACGGCGTCCGCCTCTGGGAAGCCGACACCGGCAGCGAGCTGGCCCACCTCAAGGCTGGTGACTGCGGGACCGTGCTGTTTCACCCGGATGGGCAGAGCCTCATCAGCGCCGGCAAATGGGGCCTCTATCGCTGGCCGATCCGGCCCGATCCCGATCGCGGGACCGATGCCATACGCGTCGGGCCGCCCGAGCTGCTGCGAGAGCCCACGGAGTTGCACAGTCTGCCAACGATTCGCCGCTGGTGGCCTGGCTGCCCGATCATCGAACAGTTGGCGGTCGGCAACGATCCCAGCGCCCGGGTCTTGCTCATCGATTCGAGCCATCCCCACCCGGCCTGGAGCCGGGCGGCGGCCCTCGATGCCGGGGGGAATCACTCGATGTTCACGGTCGCTGTCAGCCCGGATGGTCGCTGGCTGGCGGCCGGCGGCTGGAATTATTACGCCGGGATCCGGGTCTGGGACCTGCAGCGGCGCCGGCTCGAGCGCATCTTGAGACCGATGAATCTCTCCCAGGTGCTACGGTCTTCGAGGCCGGATTCAGCCCCGACGGACGCTGGCTGATTTCGTGCACGTTCGCCGGTTCCCACCCTTACCACTTCTGGCGGGTGGGGACGTGGGATTCGGACCCGGACCGGCGGATCGACCAGGAGCGCAGCGGGAGTGCCTTGCACCCACCTGTTTTCACCGCCGCCGGCCGGCTGATGGCCCTGGGGATCGCGCCCGACCAAGTGCGGCTCGCCGATGCCGCCACCGGCCACGAGCTGGCGCGGCTGACGACCTTGCAACCGATGATCCCGACACCGCTGGTATTCAGCCCCGACGGCACGAAGCTGATCGCCAGCACGACGCGAAAGACCGCGCTGGTGTGGGACCTGCGGCGGATCCGCAACCGGCTCGCTCTGATGGGGCTGGACTGGGACGCGCCGCTTATCCGGTGGCCTTGGCCGCGAGCAGGGCTCCTGGTCCGGTGCCGCCGCCGAGGCCGGTGCGCGTGGTCGGCGAAGTGATCGAGCCCCAGGCGCAGTGCGCCGCCGAATTGGCCGAGATGAATCACCGGCTGGCCGTCAATCCCGACGACGCCGAGGCCTTGGTTCACCGCGGCTGGCTGTTCCTCCAGGAGAAGAAGTGGCCCGCCGCGATCGCCGACCTCGATCGCCGGCTCCGGCTCCGGCCCGACGACGCCGACGCCTGCTGTCTACTGGCGGAGGCCTACCACGGCGTGGGCAACATGGCCGGCGCGCTGGCGGCCATCAACCGGCTGCTCGAACGGGCGCCGGAGGACCGCGACGCGCGATTCCTGCGCGGGTTGATCGCTTTGGCCGGCACCCAGCCGGATCTGGCCCTGGACGATTTTACCCGCATCCTCGCCGCCGAGCCGGACCGGGAGCGTGCGCGCTATCACCGGGCGCGGGCCTTGATCCGCCTCCGCCGGCACCGCGAGGCGCTGGCCGAGCTCGACAGGCTCCTCGCGAAGGACCCGAACGACGACGCGCTGTACCAGTACCAGCTCCGCAGTATCGTCCACGAAGCCCTGGGCGACCGCGATCAAGCGCGCCGACAGCGAGAAGGCCCGCGCGCTCCTAGTTACGGACCCCCCGACGCTGAACTATCAGGCCTGGATGCTTGCGACCGGGCCCATCGATCAGCGAGACCCCGAGTCAGCCGTGGCGGTGGCGCGGCGATTTGTCGAACTGGACCCCGGCCAGCAGAGGCCGCTCATCATCCTTGGTGCGACGCTCTATCACGCGGGGCACCTACGCCGACGCGGTTCCGGTCCTGGAGCGGGGCCTGGCCGCGGCCAAAGGCAAGCTCGACGCCTTCAAAGGCGAGCTCGACGCAGAAGGCCTGTTCTTCCTGGCGATGGCCCACCACCGGTTGGGGCACGCGGGCCAGGCCCGCGATTGCTTCGACCGGGCCGTGCGATCGTGGGACGAGCATAAGGACCTGCTGGCGCATTATGTCGCAGAGTTGACCGGCCTCCGCGCAGAAGCCGAGGCGCTGCTCAACGCCGCGCTGCCGCCATTGCCGTCAGACCCTTTTGTACCGGAACATTGAAACCTGTGAAGTGAGGAAGCCGCTGGCGTTACGTCCGAGCCACATTTCCTCTGCTCACTTCAGCCGCGGGAAGCAAGGGACGAGAACGTCTTCGGTCGCGCTGCCATTCTCCGACACGATGGCTCAGGTCGGGCGATTCGTTCATCCGGCCCAGGCAGCGGTTGAAGGTCAGCAGGGTAAGACCCAGCAAAACGGCGGCCACCACGAACACGAGGGCCAGATCCAGAAACAGGACTCTCCATGTGAAGTCCCGGGGGAGATCTAAGTTATCCAGGACATCCATAGGAGTCGCCTGCCCGCCCAGAGGGCTGAGGGCGATCATGGTCCGCTGCAGTGTCATGATCATATGATCGGATATCGTCTCGACGTGGTTCGACCACCAGTTGAGCAAGGGGCGGATGCCCGACTCGACCGCGATGACCCAGCCGATTGACATGACGACGAACCCCGCCACGCTGACTGCGACCGCGCGACCAGTTCGCTGGAACCAGGTGGCCAGGGCCAGGCCGAAGCTCGTCGTGGCGGCGGCGTGAGCCACCAGGAAGGCCGAGGGCAAGAGCCCAGCGATCACCCGGTCTCTGGTAGTGGCCGGCTGGAACTGAGCCAGGAGCCGCAACGGCAGCCACGTGGGTCGGTCAGGACTCGCCGCGGCCACGAACAAGCCGGAAAGGGCCGGCAGGACAACAAGCGGTAGTGCGCGGCGGTACGTCGCCCACCACTTGCCCAGCACGATGACATGGGTAGGAAGGGGCGTGGTCAAGAGAATGTCCAGGCTGCCCCGCACTCGCTCCTCGGAAAGGCTGTTCGGCGCCACGGCACTCAGGATCAAGAGGCCGAAAAATACGGCGTACAAGCTGATGCCCTCAAGCAGCCCGTTGCCGGAGCCAGCCCCATTCTTGATGGCGTCGGCGATGCCGACACCCATCCCCGCGACGATGCCGACATTAAAGAGCCCGGTAACCAGCCGGGCCATTCGTGATGGGCGATTCCGGTGCCACTCCCTCCAAAGCACGGGGTTGCCGTCGAGCGACGGGCTGGGCCACCAGGAGAAGAGGTGGGCTCGCGCCCAGCCGCGCCAGGCCAGAGCTCGGTTGGACTCGCCGGCAGGCGCCGCCAGGTCAGTGCGTAGGTGACGGATCGCGAAGACGACTGCGGCAACCGCGAGAAAGCAGGCCGCCGCCACGTAGATGACCACATCCTTTACGTCGACGTAGCCAGGCCAGGCATAAGGTGCGTACGCCAGCACGAACGGGTTGAGCTTGAAGGCCCATGCCGGCGGTCCCGCGGCGATCCCCGCTCGCGCCGCCCCGCGCCAGAGCGGTACGCTCAGCAGCCAGAAGCTCCAGATCGCGAAGACGACCATCAGCACCTCATGTGTCTTCGATGCCCGCACCGACAGGGCCAGGGCTACCGAGCAGCCCAGAAGCGCCACCGCCAGAGTCACCACCGTCAGGATCACGAGGGCTTCAGGGATGATGCCGCCCAGCAACCCGACAATGGCCAGGACCGGCAGCGACGCAAAGATCAGAGCCACTACTGAGGCGAACCGAGCCGCGAGCTTGCCAAGCACAATTTCGGCATCGGAAAGCTCGGTGACGAACATGTGGGCTAACCACCCCCGAGTTCGATCAACACAGACGGCTCCCGCCGTTGCCGCCGGCGCGGCCAGAAGCGCCAGGGCAAGCTGGATGCCGGCGGCGCCGTAGTAGAAGTTTTCTCCCAGCGTGGCGAGAAACCGCCTGGTCTCCTCTGTACTGGCCGCGGCGCCCTGTCTCCTTCCGAGCCATACCACCCCGAGCGCGATCAGCATGGCGAGAACCAGAAGCACCCGCAGAGCGTATCCCTGCCATCGTCGAGAGGCCGTGATCGCCTCATACAAGAAGACGGGGCTTGTACTCATGTGTGAGCTCCCGACAAGGTCTCACCGGCGCTCAAGTGGCACCGTCCGTTCTTCGCACGAAGGGTGGTCTGTATTCTATGGGGATAAGCTGTCCGAAAGGGAGCCCCAGAGGAATGTCTTCCAGGGACTGGCTACGCAAATGGTTTTTGCGTAACTCATTTTCCAAAAATCAGTTAGGTCAAGAGGTCGCTTCCCACGAAAGCCAGAAGTCCAGTTTCGCCGCCCATGAAAGCCACTAGTGGAATAGACACAAATGTTTATTTCAGAATCACTTGCGTCAAGGAACTTGGCTCCAGATAGCTCTCGCGAAAAGTCAAAAACGTAGCATTTCGTAGCATCTTAGCCGCGCTGGGTGAGGAGGGCTGTATCCATCGCGGCGCGCGGCATTGCTTGATCTGATCGACCGGCCTCAGATCACCACGATCAGGTCAAATTCAGGGTCTTCTGTCTGGGACGTAGGGCACCCGTGCCACAACCCGGATTGACCGTGGGTTGGCTTCCCCGTAAGGTACGGCGTGTTTCCCTGTTGCCCGGTCGCTTGCGGTCAGGCGGAACGGCTCGCACGGCGGAACAAGGCCGGTCGAATCGATCAACCTGCCCCAGGGAAGGGGACAAGTGGCCATGCGGCTCGGGGCCTCGAGCGCGGTCTGGTACCTGTCGTTGAGCCTGCTTGCGGGATGCGCCGGATGCAGTTGGCCCGGTTCGCGCCGAGGAGGTTCTCCCGGCCCTCCCACCGCCGAGCAGGCGGCTCGCACCCAGCAGATCAGCGAGCGGGCCCAGGCGGCCATTGATCGGGGCGACCTGGAACAGGCGAAAATGGAGCTGCTGCAACTGGCAGCTCAGATCCCAGGTTCCGCCGAAGCCCATCAGCGGCTGGGAAAGGTCCTGCAACTCCAGGGACGGCTGAATGAGGCCGAATCCTGCTTCCGACGGGCACTCCAACTCGATCCGGATTATGTCGGGGCGCTAATCGGGCTGGGTAGCATTGAAGCGGCCAACGGAGATCCTCAATCTGCACTGAAGCGGTTTCAACTGGCCGTCGAGATTGAACCTCATGATGCCGAGGCCCACTTCGCCTGTGCACGGCAACTTGAGGTGATGGGCCGGCCTGATGAATCCCTCGCCGCCTATTTCCGGACCCTGGAGTTCAATCCGTTGCATCCGGAGGTCAGCCAGCGCATCGGCGCCATCCAGCTGGCGCGCAATCAGCCAGACCAGGCACTGGCACGGCTCGACCAGGCCGTGGACCTGGCTCCCGAGAACGGTGAGGTGCGGTTGCTGCGCGGCCGCGCGCATCTGATGCTACGGCATCCTACCCAGGCGATCGCCGACCTTCGACTGGCCGCCAGGAGCCTGCCCGACCGAGCCGACGTTTATTACTTTCTTGCGCTGGCGCTGGTTGCGGCGCACCAGCCGGCAGACGCTCTGAAAGCCGCGGAGCAAGCACTTCGCCTGGCCCCCGATCATGTCGACGCCCGCGACCTGTCGAAGCGCTTGCGCCGGTGAACGGCCCCGCGCAATCTCTCAGGGCTCGACAACTAGAACCGCTGCCACATCAATGCTGAATCCTTCCAATAATTTCGAAACGGCCTTCGTGCCCTTGGGGAACAGTCCGTGAACTACGTAAGCCGAGCCTTCGAGCGCGAACACAGTGATCTGCTCGAGCTGGGGATCGACGATCCAGTACTCGGCGATTCCTGCCTGAGCATACTCTTGCCGTTTGATCTCCAGATCGCGAGGGCGGCCCTGGTCGCTGACAACCTCAATCACGAGATCAGCTCCGAGTGAGAACTGTTCGCCCATGCGCCGCAGATTCTCCTGTTTGACGAAAATGATGTCGGGCTCGCGGTATTTCCCCTCCCAGAGCCTGACCTTGTATGCGGCGACCAAGACGCGTCCCAGTTTGGCGGCGGTAACGAAGGTATCCAACGCCTTATACAAGAAAAGAACCATGAGCTGGTGGCTGAGCGTCGGCATTGGCAGGAACTCCACGCAGCCCTGGGAGAACTCCACCAGGTGATTGGTGTCGAGAGCCAGGTAATCTGCCTCGCTCCAGTCGCCCTGATTAGGGAAGAGCTGGGCAACCTCCCACGTCGGTTCGGGTTCCAGCTTTGGCTTGTCGATGAGCTCTCCCATGATCCCTCCTCCAGAACGGGCCTGTCCTCGCGACCCCATGTCCATGTCAGACTTCTGAACCCACTCGCTCAACCCGTCTCGCTGTCGGCGACCACGCTATTGCGCAGGATGCCAAGCCGATCGATTTCGACCTCGACCACATCGCCCGGCTTGAGCCAGACGGGGGGCTTGCGCCATGCCCACACCGGGCGGGGTTCCGGTGAAGATCAAGTCGCCGGGCTCGAGCGTGAAGATTCGTGACAGGTACGCGATCAGGGCGTCGACACCGAAGATGAGCTGGCTGGTGCGGGAGTCTTGCATCGTCTGACCGTTGAGCCGCAGCCGAATGCCCAGATTCTCTGGGTCGGGCACTTCATCGGGGGTGACCAGCTCTGGCCCCGTGGGAGCGAACGTGTCGAACGTCTTGCCGGCCATCCATTGCTTGGCCGGCTTGTTGAGCTGCCAGTCGCGCGCCGACACGTCGTGTCCGATCGTGTAACCGCCAACATGGTCACGGGCCTTCTCCGGGGGGATGTGTTTTCCCCCCGGCCGATGACGATCACCAGCTCGGCCTCGTAATCGACCTCCTGGCTCACCCGGGGCAATTTGATACGGTCTAGATGGCCGATCAGGCTGGTCGAGTACTTGCTGAAGAGGACGGGCTCGGGCGGCGCCGGCACTCCACTCTCGGCGGCGTGATCGCGGTAATTCAGTCCGATACAGATGATTTTGCGTGGGTCGGGCACGGGAGCAAGCAGCCGCGCCCGTGCGGGCTCGTAGCTGAGAGCACCGTGGTCAAGGAGCGCCCACGCCTGGTGCTGCTGGTCCGGGGCCATTCCCAGCAGTTCCCGCATGCTCGAAGGCAGCTTCGGGTCAGCTCCGTTCAAATCGACGTACCGTTCGTGCACGACGCCGCAAACTCTCGGACCCTGCTCGGTGGCAACTGTAACCCAGCGCACGATGCTTCTCCTCAAACAGCGACTGCAGGCCCTGAAAACGGTCACTGGGCCGCGCCCTCATCATACCCGGCTTCGGTTTAAATCGGGACTGGGCCGCGATCGAACGCGCGCCGCATTGAGGGCAGCTCGCCAACGACCCGGCTCTCGGCCAGGGGTCCAGATCAGAGCACCAGCCGAGCGGAGTCGCGGTCGAGGTAGAGTGTGGCTCCGGAATGCCGCCGCAGGGCCGTGGCCGGGCAGGCTTCGCCCACTGGTCCCCGCAGGGTGGTCAGCACGGCGTTCGCCTTGCGCGGCCCTGGCACCACTACCGAGACATGGGGTGCCGCCAGCAGCGCCGGAATCGTGAGGGTGAAGGCGTGAGTGGGCACGTCTTCGATCCGCTCGAAACAGGCATCGTGGAACTGCTGGGCGCGGCAAGCTTGATCGAGCCGGACGACCTTGACCTTGACCGGGTCGAGAAAGTCGGCGACGGGCGGGTCGTTGAAGGCGAGATGACCGTTTTCGCCGATCCCCGCGCAGACGATGTCGGGGGGTTCGGCCAGAAGAAGGTCCTCGTAAGCCAGGCAGGTCAAGAGCGGCCGCTCGTGACGCTCGCCGGGAATCAAACGCACGCGGCCCTGGTCCAGCCCTACCAGCCGGAACAGATGCTCCTGCAAATATCGACGGAACGAGCTCGGGTGGTCCGAAGTTAAACCCAGGTATTCGTCCATGTGGAAGCCGACCACGCAGGACCAGTCGATCTCCTTGCTTGCCACGAGGCCGGCGAGGAACTCGTCTTGACTGGGCGCGGCCGCAAAGACCACGTTGGCATGCCCCGCGGCTTGCTGACGATCTCGGATGGCCTGGCCGACCGTCAGTGCAGCGGCCCGTCCCGCCTGTGCGCGATCGTCGTAGACCTGGACCTGGAGCGAGTCGGCAGCGAACCGTGCGATCGTCCGGAGATCGGTAGCGCCCATTGGGCATACCCTCGAGATGGCTGTACTTACGAGCGATCCGAGGTTACGGCGGATCACCCGGAACTTGACCCCCCGAGCAAGTTATCCGAATCGGCGGTTCGTCGCCACCGGGGTCTGACCTGAGAACTTCCAGTCCTCGGCTCCGACCAGTCCTCGGCTGCGGCGCGATCAGGTCATCACAAGATTCGTGGTGGGAACTGCCGATCCCTTGGAGGCGGCCGGCTCCGTGCGCAACTGTTCGCAGAGGCGCTGACACTCGACCAGGTCACCGAGCATCGCCTCGGCCAGGAAAAACTGCGTGGCTCCATCGCCGGCCCATTGAAGCTGGTCATGGCACCGAGACATGTGATCGATCAGATCCTTCATCCACAACAGGGTATGTCGCCGATTTCTCATGGTGGGGTGATCCTTCACTGAATGTATGGAAAGGCCGCGTAATCCCGGTCTGTGCCGCACCTCGCACGGGCAGGGTTGCCAGCGGCGAGACCGCCTTGAGGTTCTGAGGGAACCCACGTCAGTCTGCACAAGGCAAAGCCTGTGCCAGCCCTGATCCAGGGGCGATCTGCATTCCCAACTTCCTGCCCGCGAGAAACTTGAGAAAAAAACCGAGGAATTCCAAAATTTTGACCCAAGCCTTTGATTCGTTGTAAGGGTTACACGGTTGAGTCGAAAGGAATGCACGGTCGTGAATCCGTCGGACAGTGCATTCCAACCGCGGCCGGGAATGACAACGGGTGCCTTTTCATAGTTCGGTCCATGCCCTAGACTGAAATTGAGTATTGGCGGGTATCGGAGGAGTTTGCCCATGTCGGCGTGGGAGAGGTTCGCGGATGCGATGCCCGGATCCCGTCACGGGGGGCCAGCCGGCCTGCGAGACTGGCCAAGGTCGTTCGTTCGCTGGCTCCTTAGGTCAGAGCGAGGAGGATCGCGAGCCTCAGGATACCGTGCGGACGGTGGCACGGTTCCAGAATATCTGCATCAGCCGGGAAACCGGCGCCGGTGGTGGCACGATCGCCCGTCTGGTGGGCCAGCGGTTGGGCTGGAAAGTCTATAATCACGAGCTGCTCGAGGCGATCGCACACCGTATGGGATTGGCGGTCGATGAAGTCCGGTGCTTCGATGAGCTCGCCCCCAGCGTTGTGCAAGACTGGCTGCTGCCACTTCGAGAGGAGCATTATGCTCCGCTGGAATCCTATCTCGACCATCTCGCGAAGCTGGTCGAGGCGATCGGGCGAGCAGGGGAATCCGTCCTGGTCGGCCGCGGCGCCGGTTTCCTGCTGCCCCGCGAGACCACCCTTTCCCTCCGGATCATCGCGCCTCTACGCATTCGCGCCATGAGACTGGCCGAGCGGACGGGGGTGTCGATCAGGACGGCGCGACGGGCGGCCAGAGACCTGGATCGACGTCGTGCCCAGTTCGATAGAACCATGCACCGGAAGGTCTCAGCCGACCCGCACAACTACGACCTCGTGCTCGATTCGCACAGCCTGGGCATCGACGTCGCCGTCGAGATCATCGTCAAGGCCGTGGAAGCCGGCCGCGCGGGCGTGGCGGCCGGCACCGGCACTGGCCTCTGGACCCGCACACCGGGCGGCCCGAGCGCCGCGTCCGAGCCAGAAACCCCGGCCGCGGCCGAGGCGCCGCGGCTCCCCCCCCAGCCCGTCGCCCACTTCGAAGAGGACAGCCTCCCCCACGAGGCCGACAGCCAGACCGGTCCGGTCGAGTAATCTGTGTAACGGCGAAACCCGGGCCACATACGGGATCGAGCCCAGAGAGAGCTGGCTCACGCTGTCCAATTCTCGGGCAAAGCGACGATCGACATGCCCAGGCGGTCGGCCAGCGCGACAACTTCGTCCTGGTCGATCACAATCGTCTTGGCGCTCTCGATTGCCAGGACTCGGGCACCTGCCCGATGCAGGTTCTCGATGGTGGTCAATCCGATCGTGGGCACGTCGAACCTCATGTCTTGCTGGGGCTTTGCAACCTTGACCAGAGTCCAGCCTCCGGCCCGGCAAAGCAGGCCGGCGCGTTCAATGCAGCGGTCCGTCCCCTCGATGGCCTCGACAGCGAGAGTCGCTTTTTCCTTGACGGCCACCGACTGGCCAACGTCCAGCCGGCCCATCTCTTTGGCCATATCCCAGCCGAACTCGATGTCGCCGCGCTCTGCCGCGGTCGGCGCGCGGCGCGTCAGAATACCCTCTTTCACGAGTAACTCCGGGCAATAATCCAGGGCCGAGGCGAACGTCATACCATCACGCTCGAATTCGTCGATCACGGACAGCAAAAGCGAATCATCCCGGTTGTCGGCACGAGATCGGCGGTACCACCATTGCAAGGTCCGCAGATCAGGACAGAGCTGGACGAACCGCCAGGGAGTGTAAATCACGTTCTTGGTTACCTTGCCGGCCATGACTATCCGCTTGACGCCCTGACGGCGAAATTTCCGGATCATCTTGCCGAGCTTGGCAACTCCGACAACATCGAGGCTCGTGCACAGGGCCCGCAGTTCGTCGGAGTATTCATACTTGATACCCACGCAGGCGACTCGAAGTCCCTGTTTCTGCGCGGCCTCCGCGAACAGGATCGGGAACCGTCCGCTGCCTGCCAACAGGCCGATCAGTTCGGCGCTCGATGCGCCCGTTCGGCCCGTGGCTCCTGGCCGCCCGAGGCGCTGTCGCGAATCGATTCGCGCCCGCGATTGGCCGGCCGATCGACGGCTTCAAAAGTGGCCCCGTCACTCCTTTGACCCTCCTCCCGATAGCTCATTCAGACCACCAGATCCGGTTGGTTGGCCATGACACTGCTCTTGCCTACCGATCACAGACCGGGCCGCCGCCGGCCGTGCCGATCTAGAAACCTGTCGGGTCTGCCTGATGATCGATGTCCCGGTCGGCTTCCGGGTCGGCGACTCTGGCGGATGCCCGATCGGTTTCCGCTTGCATCGACAACGCGGTCGTGATCGCGTCAATCTGCTCGGAAAGCTCGCGGAGCTGGCGATGCATTTCCGGCAGCCGCGCAATCATCTGGAATATCCGCCGCTGCTCCCGCACCGGGATGGCCGGCGAGCCCAGAACCTGCTGGCCGCTGGGAATATTTCGATGGACACCCGCCTGCGCGCCGACGATCACGCCGTCGCCGATCTGGGTCTTGTCCTTGATCCCGGCCTGGCCGGCCATGACGACATTGTCGCCGGTCGTGCAACTGCCCGCGATGCCGACCTGCCCGCATAGCAGGTTATGCCGGCCGATCTGGTTGTTGTGGCCGATCATGACCAGATTGTCGATCTTGGTCCCCTCGCCAATCCTGGTTGCCTCGAAGGTCCCCCGATCAATCGCACAGTTGGCTCCGATCTCGACGTCGCTGCCAACTTCCATCCCCCCTGTGTGGGGGATTTTGAGGTGCCGGCCGTTCACGCGGCGGTACCCGAAGCCATCTCCACCCAGAACGGCGCCGGCGTGGATCTCGACCCTGTCGGCAAGGACAACATCGGGATAGAGCACTGCGTTGGGATGAATCGTGCACTCCCGGCCGATCCGGCATCCTTCCCCGATCACGACGCCCGGAGAAAGGGTCGTTCCATCGCCGATCTCGGCCATCTCCCCCACGTAAACGAAGGGATAAACGGCGACGTTCATGCCGATGCGTGCGGTTGCGGCGACATGGGCCTGAGGATGAATGCCAGTCCAGCGCGGCTTCTGCTCCCCCGAGAGATGGTTGCGCACGGCGACGAAGGCGGAAATCGGGTCGTCCACCTCGATGACAGCCAGGTCTTCGTTGATCGCTGGCCGACCGTGGTTGAAGTGGGGGCCCACGATCGCGGCCGAGGCCGGTGAACTTCGCAAGAGCTTGGCGTAACGCTCGCTCTCAATGAAGGTGATGTCCCCGGGGCCTGCCTCGGCCACTGGCCGAGCCGAGCGGATCGAGACGCTCCCATCACCCACCAGACGGCCGCGAACCAAGGCCGCAAGCTGTTCGACCGTAGCGACCACGGGCGATTTCCTTTCTTCCCTGAAAGGAGCAGACATGGACCAGGCTTGCACTATCCGCGAATCATCCCTGCTCCAGCCCGGCTGACATCAGGTTGAGCATGCACTCGCGATTCGTCGCGGGGCCTTCCTGGCCGCGTCGAAATCTAATCCAACTCGGCAACTCGGGCAAGCCGAGTCCACCAGTCCGGGGAGAGCGACATCTGCCGTGCGGCCGCCTCGACGCTTCGCGTTCCTACCTGTCCATCGTCACAAGCCAGTGTCGAACTTCAGGCTTCAGCCAATCGCAACTCAAGCAAGGCCGTCAAGTCCGGCACGTGCGGACAATCATGCGGCCGGTCGGCTCCACGATCGAGTAGCAAGGCCGAAAGTCCAGCCCGCATGGCCCCTCGCACGTCGTTTTCCAGGTCGTCGCCGACACAGAGTATCTTGGTGGCTGGTAAACCAAGGCGCTGAGAGACCGCCTCGAAGAACAATGCATGGGGTTTACGAAAACCAACTTCCGACGAGATCACCAGCATGTCCACCGCCCAGCTCAGGTCGGGCAGACCCAGCACTACCTGGCGCAGCCGACTGTCGAAATTTGAGCCCACGCACACGGCGACCCCGGCCTCATGAATCGCCCGCAGGGCGGGGGCGACGTCCGGGAAACACTGCCACGATTCGGGGCGGCCGAAATGCTCCCAAAGCTCGACGAAAGTTCTTTGGACGATCTGGTACTTCCGGCAATACCTTGGTCACGATTCTGCGCCATCGCCAGATCTCGGTCGCCTCGTCGGTCGAGTGAATACCGTGGACCCCGCGAACCTCGTCGCTTTGGAAATGGAGGTTGAAGCGAGCCCGCACCTCGTCCCGGTTCAGCTCCACGCCTTGCCTCCGCGCCGCCTCGGTATAGACCTCTGCCACCGATGGAACCGGTTTTATTAAAGTTCCCACAGCGTCCAGGACGATCCCAGCGATGGGACCCCAATTCGGTTGCTTGCTCATGGGTGTCATTCAGTTTGAGAAAGATTTAGATTGTGCCGTCCGGGCGTGTGACTGCCTCTTGCGACCACCGGCAAACGGACGCGACTTCACGGCAACCTGGGTAAGTTCAACAAACATTGTGGTCCCCAGAACCGAGCTAGGGAAGCCTTCAAAACTTTCGACCGGGCCGACCACATCCAATTTGCACCAAGGAACAGTGCCCATGCACCCCCCGCAACAGCGCCCAAGCACCCACCTGCCTTCACCTTACGCGGCGAGCATTCCGACGACTCAGATCCAGGCCCTGGACCGTCGCCATTGCCTTGACCAGCAGCAGCGTGCATTCCAGGGCCACCAGCACGCTCCCCGCGGCCCGGCCAATCGCCGCAGGCCCCCATCCTGACGCCACGCAGAGGGGCTGGTTCGAATTTAGGCGCTGCGCGTTGCGCACCTCTTCCGCCCGAAGAAAGGATGTTCATGTGCGTCCCGGGCAAGTCGATCGGGCAACGCGTGATTTGCCGTTTTTGCAAGTTTTTCACGATGGATTGTTGATTTTGACTTTCTTGCCTGGTTCCAACCGGCGATCCTTCGCTGACAAAGCCGGTTCTTGATTCTGGGACGAGACGAATCGTTAAGCTTCGAAACGGAATACCGGTTCAACGTGAACCCAAGTCTCTTAGCCCAGCAAATACTTGAAATCCCCGCGTGTTTTGGGATAATCCGCACTAGCCGTCCGTGGGCCTGGTTCCTTCACGAACGCCTCGAAAGGTAAAGATTCGTTTTGATCGGGTGGCCCTGTGATTGCTCTCAGATCGGCTGAACCATCGTGACTTGAGCGTTTGGCATGATTATTGCAAAATAGCTGCCGCCTCCTCCCCGAGATCATCATCCCCGCCGCCGCTGGTCCAAGTAGGACGGAGCGAACCCGTCACGATGCTGAAACAGTCGCACTGGTCGCGCCCAAGAAAGCAGGCGAGGTGCAAGAGTGTCGGGCCTATCGTAAACTTGATCAATAATTCTCATTGGGCTGCCAGGAAGGCCGCTCGAGGTTGAGCGAACAGGAGGTTCGTGATGACCGCCTTCAAGTGCCTTGTCTTGAGCGGCCTAGTCGGTGGGTTGCTGGCGCCTTCGGCATCCGCGGCACCCATTTCGGCAACCTCGGGCGCATGGTGGTGGTGGTCACCAAATTATGTCAGTGCGGCTACCAGCAACTGGGTCCCTGCGCAGTACGCGAATTCTTTCTACGGTCCCTCGGTCTCAAGCGCTCCGGCGACACCTCCGGTCTACCAGACCGATTATGTGCCCACGACCGCCGCCGCCGTGCTCGCTCCTACCCCGGCCCCGTCTGCCGTCCCTGCGGCAGACGCGAACCTTAACCTCGGCTCAGGACCTTACCCGCTGGCGAACACGATCACCACCGGCAACGCCCAACCGTGGTATAACAGCTCGCAGATTGCAAACCTATTTGGTGGCCAGCCGACCGCCCCGCAGGTGGCCTCTTTCGACAATGTCGTCATGCAACGCGTCGAACAGACGTTTCAGCAGAGTGGCGTCCCCATTACGCTGACCTTGAACTCGACCGCCCCCGCAGCCCACACTCTGAGCCTGGTTTCCAATACCACCAGCAACACCATCCCGGGCGTCATCGGAATGACCCAGGTCGGGGCCAGCGGATTCAGCTTCATCGATCAGGAAGCCAAGTCCGCCCAGACGCTCGATCAGCTCCAATGGATCGTCGCCCACAACATATCCCACGAGCTCATGCTCTCGTTCGGAGTCGGCGAGAATTATGACCAGTCAGGCAATTACATCGACGCCCGGAATGCCAACTGGGCGATGATGGTCAGCCCCAATGCCACATTCAGCCAAGCCGCGGCCGAGGCGCTGCAAGCGGCTCTCTCCCCGAACTCCGCGAGCCCGACTAACATCCTGGGTGCACAGGTAATCAACGGCCAACCCGTTCCCGAGCCAACGACCTTGGCACTATGGCTCGCCGCCATCTCGGCTGCCGCTCTCATGCGTCGGCGGCTGAGCCGGTTAGGGCATTCGACAATGGAGCGCGTTGTTGGAGCTGAGATTGCCTCTGACGCTGCCATGAGAACGGGCGTCCGCGCCGTGAAGACCGGCTGGCAATTCACAGTCCGGGCCTGATCGACATCTTTAACCGGGTCGAGGCCGCTGTTCTCCCCTGCGTCTTCCACAACCTGCACATTTACCTGAGCCTGACCGACGGCCATGGCCGGTTGCCAATGACGGTCGCCTGCGTCGGCGACAACTGCGGTGAAAATCTCTTCCGGGGGCAACGCCGACGTCGAACTCTCTGACCCCCTACAGGTCATTGAGCTCCAGTTCATCTTCCCAATGCTCAGTTTCCAGGGCTGGCGAATACGGCATCCAGATCTCGGCCCCTGGGCAGGTGCTCCGCGAATGCAAGTTCCCGGTCGGTTACCTCCGTCCTTGAGTGCCGAGATGACCAAGCAGTTGCGAGCGGAAAAGCGAAAGGGACTTTTCAAATCAGGCACGGTCGTTTGCAATGGCGGAACCAGTGAGGTCCACGCCCAACAGAGATCGCGCAACAAGGAGACCCCGGGATGAGCACTCTGAAGGCAGCACGCCCGGATCATCCGACCCACGAACTGTTGGTCAAGCGCTGGAGCCCGTACGCCTTTTCCGGCCGCCCCGTCCTGGAAGAAGACCTCCGCTCGCTTTTCGAGGCGGCACGATGGTCGGCTTCTTCCTATAACGAGCAACCGTGGCACTACATCGTGGCGACCAGGACGAAGCCCGAAGAGTTCGAGCGGCTGCTCGGCTGCTTGGTCGAGGGGAATCAGCCCTGGGCCAAAGAGGCCCCGGTGCTAGCTCTTGGCTGCATTAGCCTGAACTTTGCGTTGAATGGCCGTCCCAACGCCGCCGCCGAGCACGACCTCGGCGCCGCCAGTGCTTGCCTGTCGCTGGAAGCCACCGCCCGTGGCTTGTTCGTCCACCAGATGATCGGCATCGTGCCCGATCGTGCCCGCGAGGTATATCAAATTCCGGACGGCTTCCGACCCTGACGGGCCTCGCCATCGGCTACCTCGGTGATCCGAACACCTTGCCCGACACTTACAAGGTTCGCGACGCTCGCGGCCCGACAGCGGAAACCACTGGCCGAATTTGTCTTCGCCGGCCAATGGGGAGCGGTATCCGACGTTGTGAAGTGAACAAGATAGAATACCGCTTCGCACCTATTCCGCTCCTTCGTGAAGGAGGGCTGGATTAGCAGCTATCGCGGCCAGCCGATCGTCTTGCCGGTGCCCGCGGCCTACTGCGTCCTCGTTCGCGCCGCGATGAATGAGGCTTGTAAGTGCCTGGCGGATTTGTCGATGCCGGCGCTGGGCATCAGGCAGGTTCGGACGCCGGGCCCTTTGGAAAAGTACTGACGATAGATCGCGTTCATGTCCTGGTAGTCCTTCATGTCCTGAAGATAGACATGGCCGGAGACGATGTCGTCGAGCGAGAGTCCTGCGGCATCGAGGATGGCCGTGTGGTTCCGCGCCATCTGGTGCACCTGGTCCGCGAGATTGCCCGGCGTGACACGGTCCGCGAGATTGAGACCCGGAAGCCCGGAGAGGTAAAGGGTGTTGCCCGCCCAGACGGCGGGGCTAGCCGTGACGGAACCGTCGATCGCTCCGTACCGCCAGCCTGAGGGCCGGACGACCTTGCGGGACGCCAGGTCGGTCGTGGCGAGGCAGGTGACCTCGACGTGCGAACCGCCGGGAATCCAGTCGACGAATACAGTCGCGCACGCGGGCTCGTTGCCGTCTTCGAAGAACTCGTTGTAGACGCGATTGGCCGCCTCGAGATTCTCGTACTTGTCAAGGAAGACGTGGCTCATGACCACATGGCGGAAGTCGAGTCCGGCCTCCTTGAGGGTGGCCTCCACGTTTTTCATTGCCTGCCGGACCTGCTCCTCGAAGGTGGAGGGATGCCCTCCGGCGGCAAGCTGGTCGCCCTTGCCCGAGACGTAGAGCGTATCGCCTGCCAGCACTCCAGGGCTGTAGGGGAAGCCGGCGCGGGCCGTGCCGACCGTCCTGCGCCGCTCCAAATCGCTGTACGCGATGCACGTGATCTCGACGCGGGAATCACCGGGAACCTGCGCGACCCCCAGAGTCGTCCGCGCCGGCGGAGAGTCCGGGAAGAACTCGCCATAGTATTTGTTCATCTCCGCGTACTTGTCCGGGTCTTCGAGATAAACGAACGACTTCACTACGTGCCGCAGGTCCAGCCCGGCGACCTGAAGCGTCTTGCGAATTTCCCCCAAACAGTTCCTGACTTTCTCGGGAAACTCCGCGTTCGGTCGATAGTCTCCCTTGCCGGCGACATAGAGCGTCTTGCCGACCATTACACCCGGCGCGAACAGCCCGGTCGGCCGCTTCCCGTCTGGAGTCGCGAATTTCTTGATGGGCAGCTCGGTCTGAGCCGAAGTCGTTCGGACCATGCCGAGGGTCACAAAGCAGCACGCAAGAACTCTCAGGCCGGTTCCTGACATGGGACCCGTCTCCCTTCCACGCCACAGGGTTCGCTGATCGGTCGACAACGCGGGTCATTCTAACAGATGATGGCATTGCATTCTATCGTCGGCGTCTAATCGGCCAACGAGCTTCTTATTACGGTGGCCTCTTGTTGCTTCAAAGGACCGACGATGACGTAAGGCGAAGGCTGATCCCCGCCAATTGACCGCCCCAGGCCGTCCGGCAAGAATGAATGCTCAAGCTGAATACTCTTGTGCCGCCAGCGTTCCGGGGGAAGACAATGAAACTCTTGCGAGGTTGCACATTTCTGTTCTTGGTGGCCAGCAGCAGCGCCGCGCGCAGCAGCCGTACGATCTTCTGCTCCGCGGGGGCCATGTCATCGACGCAAAGAACAAAATAAGCGCGGATTGCGACGTGGCGATCCGGGGGGGCAAGGTCGCCGCGGTGGCCCCCAGGATCGATCCGGCCTCGTCATCGAAGAGCGTCGATGTCGCGGGACTCTTCGTGACGCCGGGGCTGGTCGATATCCATGTTCACGTCTTCGCCGGTACGGGAGAGCGGAGGTCTTATGCCGGTGATAACAGCGTCTACCCCGACGGGTTCACCCTGCGATCGGGAGTGACCAGCGTGGCCGACGCCGGTTGCGCCGGCTGGCGGAACTTCGAGGAGTTCAAGGCACGCATCATCGATCGATCGCGGACCCGCGTCTTCGCGTTCCTCAACATCGTCGGAGGCGGGATGCGCGGGGCGGCGACCGAGCAGAATGTCGAAGACATGCAACCCAAGCCAGCCGCGGAGATGGCGCTCCGCCACAAGGGGCTGATCGTTGGGATCAAGACGGCACACTACATGGGCAGAGACTTTGTTGCCGTCGATCGCGCCCTCGAGGCGGGCACGATTGCCGGTATTCCAGTGATGGTTGACTTCGGCCGCGTTTCTCCAGAGAAGTCGCTGGCGGCACTCCTCTCCAAGAAACTCCGTCCGGGTGACATCTACACGCACGTCTATTCCGGTCTGAGGGGTGAGCTGGACCCCTCGGGGCACGCCAACCCGGCTCTTTTCGAGGGCCGCCGCCGCGGCGTGATCTTCGACGTCGGTCACGGCGCGGCGAGCTTCACTTGGCGAGTCGCCGTGCCGGTGGTCAGGGAGGGACTGCTTCCGGACTCGATCTCGACCGATCTGAGCACTAGCTCTATGGTCACCGGGGCCAGAGATCTGGTGAGCGTCATGAACAAGTTCCTGGCATTGGGCTTGTCGGTCGACGAGGTCATCGAGCGGTCGACTTGGAACCCCGCTCGCGAAATCGGCCAGCTTCAACTGGGCAACCTCTCGGTCGGATCGCCCGCGGATGTCGCCGTATTGAGACTCGAACATGGCGAATTCGGCTTCCTTGACTCTTATGGCGGCCGGCTCCGCGGCAACCAGAGGCTGTCCTGCGAGATGACCCTCCGAGACGGCAAGATCGTCTTCGAGCAGAATGGGCTTTCGCGTCCCGATTGGACAACACTTCCCAAGGGTTACCGGGCCACGGGTGATCCGCGCTGGGACGGCAACCGGAGTTCCAACGGCGGACTCACAAGGTTGCTGGCGGACACACCCGCCGCGACGAAGGACCGCGATAGAAACAAGTGATACCTCGGCCGATTGGGCCGCAGCACAGCCGCCTTCCAAGATCTCATCTTTTTAACCCTAGGAGGCTGACATGAATCGACTGCAGACCAAGCGGCGGACCTTTCTCTCTGCTCTGGCGGGCATTCCGGGCTTGCGACTGCTCTTGGGCGGACCTGAGGCGTTCGCCCAGGAGGCCTCGCCAGGGCGTGACGTGATCCAGGAACTGGGCGTTCGTTCGTTCATCAATGCGGGGGGTACTTTCACGGCGTTGACCGGATCTCTGATGCGGCCCGAAGCGGTGGCCGCGATGCAGGTCGCCGCGCGCAAGTTTGTCAAAATCGAAGACCTGCACGACGCCGTGGGCAAGCGGATTGCCGAACTCCTGCATTGTCCCGCGGCCCTGGTCACCTCCGGCTGCGCCTCGGCGCTCTCGCTGGCCACCGCGGCCTGTGTCGCCGGCAAGGACCCCGACCGGATCCGCCGCTTGCCGAATACACAGGGTATGAAGAATGAGGTGCTTGTGCAAAAAACCCACCGCGTCGGCTACGACCACGCCATCCGCAACGCGGGTGTGAAAATGATTGAAGTAGAGACCCGTGAGGAGTTGGAAAACGCGATCAGCCCGCAGACCGCGATGATGTTCTTTCTCAACTTTGCGGACCCAACGGGAAGAATCCACCGCGAGGAATTCGTGGAGATCGGCAAGAAGCACCAGATCCCAACCTTGAACGATGCGGCCGCGGACGTCCCGCCTGTGGAAAACCTCTGGCGCTACACGAAGATGGGATTTGATCTAGTTGGCTTCTCAGGAGGCAAAGGACTGCGGGGGCCTCAATCAGCGGGCCTACTCCTAGGCCGCAAGGACCTGATCGAGGCTGCCAGGCTCAATAACAGTCCCAACGGAGACACTCTGTGCCGTACCAACAAGGTCAACAAGGAAGAGATCATCGGAATGTTGGTGGCACTCGAGTGCTATCTGAAGCAGGATCACGCCGCGGTCTGGAAGGAGTGGGAGTCGCGTTGCCATCGCATTGCCCAAGCGCTCGCAGAATTTCCGGACGTCAAGACCGCGATCTCCGTGCCCGCAGATCGCCAATGCGGTGCCGCATCTGAGAATTACCTGGGACTACAAGAAACGAGGCGTGGACGTTCGGACCATGATCAAGAAGCTGCGGGAGGGCACACCCAGCATCGAGGTAGCGCCTGGTGCACAGTCGCGATTCTCGATCGGCGTCTGGATGATGGAACCCGGCGAGGATGCTGTCGTCGCCCAGCGGATTCGCGCCATCCTGGCCGGGGTATAGAATATCCTCCCGGCACACAGTTACTTCGTCAGAGCTGCTTCTCGATCTGCTCGCGAGAGATCGGCGGTTTGTCGGGGCGTGACTCGAGCCACTTGAAAAAGTCGGCCTTGATGGGTGCCGTCCAGGGGACGTCGATCTGTCCGGGAGTGTACATCCCTTGCTTCAAGCGCGCGTGCCCGAACTCGTCCTTGAGAGCGACGATCTCGGAGGTAATGACGACCTCCTCCGCCAGTTGGGGCGGGATGACAATGACTCCCTCGTGGCGGGCGAGAATGACGTCGCCGGGAAGCACGGTCGCGCCGCCAATCCGGATCGGCCGATTGATCGAGAACAACACGACGTTCTTGAGGAAAGAAGGGTCCCATCCCCGAACGCACGCGTTGAAGCCCTCGATCTGTTTCAGTCCGTCCAGGTCGCGGGCGCCGGCGTCGAACACCACGCCGGTGCCCGTCTTGGCGAAGATCGAATTGCCCAGGTTGTCGCCGATCAAAGTGCCGTCGGCGACCTTGCCGAACCCGTCGGCGATATAAATGTCTCCCTTCTGGAGCATGTCGATTGGCCACGAATTCGACGGCCCGATTCGACCTTCGTCCTTACCCATCCGCATGACGCGTTTGACCAGGTCGGGCCGGCTCGGTAAGTAAGCGGCCGTCAAGGCCCGACCAACGAACGGCTGGTCGGGATGAATCATCTGCCAGCCGCCTGTCGAACTGATTCTCATAGCCGTGCTGGCGCAAGACCTCCCAGGCCTCCTCGATCGAGACGGCTTTCATTCGCCGCAGCAGGTCGTCGGGTACCCTCGGCCGTCCATCCGAAGATCGCCCTCCCTTCCACTCGGAGGTCAAGGCCACCAGGTCCGTTTGAGACGCCGAGGTTCCGCCGGGAGCCTCCTGGGCACCAGCGGTCGCGTTGATCACAAACCCGTGCAAAGGACTGCGAAGGTTGAGGCTCGTCCTGTCACTTGGCGCAGTAGAAAGGTCATCGCCAACAACTCCTGTCTGCGAATCAAAGTGCCTGGCAAAACTTTACTGAGTGAAGTTACTGAGATTCCGCGAACTTCTTGAAACTCATCATGTGTTTCATGGATTCTTGTTTGAACGGCTTCTTGCCCATCAGGAAGACCAGCCGAGATTTCGCGCCGGGCTGGCCTTGTGTGCCTGAGATGGGCTCGAAAGCCTGTAGTCCTGTCATCCACTTGGGCATGTTAGCGGGGTTGTCGAAGAGTTCAATGAACTTGCCACGGGGTACGTTGACGACGAGTTCGCATCGATACTTCATAGTGGCGGTCCTTGATCCGACATCTCCCAGATGAGCAGTCAGACTGGACAATATGACCCCGTTCCCGGACACCGAAACGAAATTCCAGCAGGCCAAAGGCAGCCGGTCAAGTCCCCGCTTGTTCTGAATGCGAAAAGGTACCTGCTTCCCGGCGCCTGGCCTTGAAGGGAAGGTCAAGCATGGGCCATGATACTCTCATCGCCCCGAGCCGAATCGCGTGCGGCCCGAAAGATCTGTCCGACTGCCTTGATCGAAGGCCCGAGGCCACGTGAAAGGACCCGTGTGAATGCGAACGATCGTGACGGGCGGGGCAGGTTTTATCGGATCGAACCTGGTTGACCGGCTGCTCGGCGAAGGCGCCGAGGTGACCGTGGTGGACAACTTCGACGCCTTCTATCCCGGGGCCGCCAAGGAGTCGAACCTCGCCGTCGCCTTGCGGAATCCCCACTGCCGCCTGATCGAAATAGACATTCGCGATGCCGACAAGGTCAGTCGCGTTGTCGAGCAGTACCATCCCGACGCGATCGTCCACCTGGCCGCCCGGGCCGGTGTTCGCCCGAGCATTGACAACCCCGCGCTCTACACCGAGGTCAACGTCCTGGGAACCGTTCACTGGCTCGAGGCCGCGGCCCGGCTAGAGCCTCGGCCGCGGTTCGTTTATGCGTCGAGCTCGAGCGTGTACGGCGACAGGTCCGACGCACCCTTTCGCGAGACCGACCCGGTTGACCTGCCCGTGAGCCCCTACGCGGCAACAAAAAAGGCTTGCGAGCTGCTTGCATTTACATACCATCACTTGCACGGACTTCCCGTCACCGGATTGCGTTTCTTCACCGCCTACGGGCCCAGAAACCGCCCCGACCTTGCGATTGCCAAGTTCACTCGCCTGATCGATCGGGGCGAGCCGGTGCCGATGTTCGGCGACGGCACAACCCGGCGCGACTACACGTTCGTCGCCGACGTCGTCGACGGCGTCGTCCGCGCCGTTGAGCGATGCTCTGGACATCATATTTACAATCTTGGAAACTCTAATCCTGTCGAGCTCAGGGAGTTGATCGAGGCGATCGGCGCAGCGCTGGGGAAGACGCCGCGGATCGAGCCGTTGCCCCGGCAGGCGGGCGACGTGCGGCAAACCTATGCATGCATCGATCGCGCCTCCGAAGATCTAGGATTCATTCCGAAGACCACGTTCGCTGATGGGCTGTCTGAGTATGTCGCATGGTACCGAGCAAATTGCACATAACAACTGCATGCTTTGCCGATTAAAGAGGCTCAAGCGTCCTGGATTGGTCTCGCGCCCGGGTCGTTCGCACCAATGCATGCTTACGCATACGCGGGATCACTCTATCTCTTGAAGGAGCAAGGTATTCTCGCGTCGGGCTCAGTCGGGTCTGCGGCATTCGATGAGTGCCCAATCCTTTCTCCAACTGATTGCTGGTCTTGGCTTTTGAGCGCGGCATGGATCTTGCTTTAGTCGATGAACCCGTTCAACGTTCTATCGCCACACTTGCTCCGAGGCTGGAGCAGGCAAAGTACGCAGAGCACGCCAAAGGTCAGGGGGGCAGGGGGCAGACGAGGGGCCGGGAACGAAAGGGACATGGAAACCTGGACATGGGGCAGGCGATGGACATGAGTGGTGCAACGACGGTTCATGAGAGCTCTTTGTTGCTGACGCTCGAGGAAATCAGCCAGCTCATCTCACATTCGCACAATCCTCATGAAACGCTGGGAAACATCGTTCGGTTGATCCAGAGACGATTTTGTACCGACGTCTCGTCGGTGTACCTGCTCGAGCCGGAAAGCGGGGAATTGGTTCTCGCTGCCACGGTCGGGCTCGACCAGTCGGGCGTGGGTCGGGTCAGGATGCGGCTGGACGAAGGACTCACGGGACTGGTGGCCGAGCGGATGAGTCCGATCATGGAGCCCGATGCGTCGGCTCATCCGCGCTTCAAGTATTTTCCAGAGGCGGGCGAGGATCCTTATCACTCTTTTCTGGGAGTTCCGCTGATCGAGTCTGGGGTTGTGCAAGGCGTGCTCGTGGTCCAGACCGTGGAGCGGCGTCGGTTCTTACCGAATGAGATTCGGATGCTGGTCACGGTGGGTGCTCAACTGGCCCCGCTGGTCTCCGGCGCAGGTATGCTCGAGCGTGTGGCCTCGGCCGATATCGATGCGCAGGATATTATTGCATCCGCGGAGGAGCCGACGGCGCCGCGCTCGATCGATGGCAACCCGCTATCCCCAGGAACCGGCTGCGGAGCGGCCTATCTGATCGGTCAATGCGGAATCCCGGGCGAAGAAGCTGACTCGGTACCGACCGACCCCGCCGCCGAACGAGAGCGGCTGAACCGGGCGATGGAAGCCGCCCGTGAAGAGATCACTCGATTGAGCCGCCGGATCTCGCAGCTAGTAGGCGAGGACCATGGAGCCATCCTGCAAGCGCAGCTCATGATCCTCCAGGACAGCACGGTCGAGCGTGACCTGGCCATTTGCCTGGCCGCGGGCTCCACGGCCGAGAGGTCCTTGACGCGAACTCTTGACAAGTATGTCGCGACGTTTCAGAAGCTCACCAATCCGTTCTTCCAGGAACGGGTTTTTGACGTCAAGGATGTCTTCCGCCGAATCATGTGGCACTTGCGGCCCCAGTCCGT
Source organism: uncultured Planctomycetaceae bacterium (assembly GCA_963760085.1). GTDB lineage: Bacteria > Planctomycetota > Planctomycetia > Isosphaerales > Isosphaeraceae > Aquisphaera. The sequence continues at coordinate 219,675 of CAVXCB010000058.1, read as the reverse complement.
GGCTGTAAAACCTTGCAATGAGCGGCTTGTCCTGGTCGCTCAAGAAGCATCGGTGCTCGACCTGTTCTCGGTGGATCTCGATCATCTTGTCGGAGTCGTCGTCGAGCATGCGGGCCCTCACAGTCATGCGGTGATCATCGCCCGCAGCCTGGGAATTCCCATGATAGGCCATGTGCCCAGGCCGCTCGACCTGTTCAGGGCCGGGCAGCTCTTGCGCATCAACGGCACGACCGGACAGATTGTACTTGATCCCACTGAAGCAGTCGAAAGCGGCGAGACCGCGCCTTCTATTGTGCAGGTTTACCGCGATGTTCAAGGTTCGGCCACGGTTGCCGATCGACCGGGGATGCCCCGGATTGAAGCCAACGTCAACCTTCTGAGCGAGGCTGCACAGGTCGTCGTCAGCGGAGCCTGTGGTGTCGGCCTCTATCGCTCCGAGATGCTCTTTCTGGCGCGCCGAACTTTGCCAACTGAGGAAGAGCAGGTCGAGATCTACCGCAAGCTGGTCCACGCGCTGAACGGCCGACCCGCGACGATCCGTACATTTGACCTTCGTCCCGATAAGCTGGCGCACGGATCGGCCGCCGCCTCAAGAATGGCACAGAAGCTAGACTGGCGGTTGGTACTGGAGTCGCCGATCCTGCAGCGCTTGTTCAACGAGCAAGTACGGGCCATCCTTCGTGCCGCAGCGTCGGGACCAGTTCGGTTATTGATTCCGTTAGTCACCCGGTCAAGGCTGCTAGAGTTCGCGATCGCCACCGTCGAACAGGCGCGCCAAGAATTGCTCCGCGAGGCCCTGGAGTTTGGCCGCGGCGTCCCCCTGGGGGTCATGATTGAGGTTGCGGCGGTCACGCCGCTGATTGAAGCTTGGTCGGACCGAGTCGATTTCTTCTCGCTGGGCACCAACGACCTGATTGCCTCGGCGCTGGGGATCAATCGCGACGACCCGGTCGGCACCTTGGCAGATGACATCCTGCATCCGGGCCTGATTCGAATAATCAGTGATACGATTGCGTCTGCACATCGAGCAGGCCGACCGGTCTCAGTCTGCGGAGAGATGGCGGCCGACCCCCAAGGAGCAATCATACTAGCGGCACTCGGTGCCGATACCCTCAGTCTCGCGGTGGATCGAGTCAGCACGATTCGCGAGTTCGTAAGCCGGCTCGATCCCGAGTCGCTTGCGGGACTCGGGAGGAGGCTGCCCGCACTTCGGACCGTCGAGGAAATCAGGACTTTGATCCGAGCGATCGACCAACCAACGCAACCGGAAGGCCCCAGGGGAGGGGGAGAGCGGCCCAGAGCGGCTGTGCCCCAGCCGGGAATGACCGTCTCGTGAAACGCCCTAGCTCGATATATTGTTGCACTAATCGCGACCAGCGAACCGCCGGAACCTGACGCGGATTCCTGAGCGTCGCTGGCAAAGAGCAGCCGCAGTGTGGAATAATGGTGGAGGCTGGGCTAGGCTAAAGACGGCGCCGACGGAAACGGCCACGGCTCATCGCAAGCGGAACGGGGTGTGACATGAGGACGGCGAAGGGATGTCTCCGCGCTCTTTTGATGGGTTTGCTGCTACTCGCGGCTCTCCGGCTCGAGGTTTCGGCTCGTGGACAGGCCATCGGCTTTGTGCCCATACCGGCTCCTTTTCCGAATGGGACAATTCTCAATGTCACGCCTGCTGTCTCGGCCGACCGCCGGTACGTGCGGCTGACCATGAACCCCACCTTTAACGTTCTGAATGGCTTCACCACCATTTCCGTGCCTGCCGCGGTGAGCGGTGGCGGGGCAGGCATGAACGGGCTGCTCGGCGGACTCGGGGGTGCTGGGGGTGGTGGAGGAATCGGCGCGCCCGGCGGCCTGGGCGGAGGAGCCGCGGGAGGCGGAGTCCGTTCCGTCGGGCTGGGTGAGACGACCGTGGCGGCAGGGGCGCCGGGGCTTGTTATTGGTTCACCGGCCGGTGATCCATTCGAGCAGGCAAGACGAAGTCCAAAAGGAGCGGCCTTGCCGGTACCTCCGTCATCATCGCTGGAGCAAGAGCCGCGGGCTCGAACTGGCAATTCACAATCAAGCCTTGGGCGATCTCATCAGCGGGGGGGATCTCGGCCGCGCCATCCGCTCAAAACACGCAAGCAGCCTGCGGGATCGTTTCCAGCCTCCGGCACGCAAATGCCGCCAGAGTTCTATTTCAACGATTTTCCCTTTGATCCCTGAACGTTGACTTGGATTTCATCCCAACTGACTTGGGGTCAAGAGATGCCGGGGCATCGGCAAGACTCTACTTCCACGCGATCACGGCCCAGGGACTTGGCTCGGTAGAGAGCCGTGTCGGCTCGACTCAAGATCTGAGAGCCCACCTCACCCGGGGCGGCCTGCGTCACTCCAAAGCTGGCTGTGAGGTTGCGCTCGCCGAGGCTTTCAGGAGTTGCCGTCACGGCGCTTTTCCTGAGCCGCTCGGCGATCTGGACCGCGGTTTCCAGGGTCAGACCTGGCAGCAGGATGATGAACTCTTCTCCTCCGAATCGGGCGACCAGGTCGACTGGACGGCATTGGTTCTGAAGGACGGCCGCAAACTGGGCCAGCGCCGGTCGCCGATCACGTGACCCCAGGTATCGTTAATCTCCTTGAAATGGTCCAGGTCGGCGATGATCAGCGAGAAGGGGAGAGAGGACCGATCCAGGTTCTCGATGTGGTGCGCGAGCATTCGGTCAAGGTAGCGGCGGTTGGCCAGACCGGTGAGCGGATCGCGGTCGGCGGCTTCACGGATCTGGCGAAACGCACTTTCAACGACCACGCTGGACGTTGCGTCGCAGAAGACTTCGACGCTGCCGAGCACTGTGCCGTCGTCTCTACGGACTGGCATGATCCGCGCGTCCGCGGAAATGCGCCGGCCGTCCTTGTGCCGCAGGAACACACGCTCGTGAACCGGGCAATCCCACTTGATCGATTGCTCCAGGGAGCATTCCCTGTGACAAAGTGTACAGCCAATGCGGTCGGCGTTATCAAGCAACCCGTCGAAACAGTGGCGGCCGATGACCTCTGAAGAAGAGAACCCCGTAAGCCGCTCCGCGGCTCTGTTCCAGTAGAGAATGATCCGCTTGCTGTCGACGAACACGACGGCGTCGTGAAGCTGATCGAGCAACCGTTTGTGGAAGTGCGAATCGAGAGAAGCCGGTTCGTTCAAAGTTCCAGGAAGGGGAGAGTCAGGCTTCTGCTTGCCCATGAGCCACGGGGCCGTTCCGTTGATCGTGGTGCTTTTTCCCTGGGCAGGTGGATATAACGACTCAACAGCCGGCGCCGATCCATTCACGATCATGCCGACTGGATGCGCGATTGGAGGAGGTGGGATATCGGCGGTTCTTCGCTTGACCAAGGTCACTTCGTTGCCGCCTTGATTGAACGTCACGGAATCCATGAACGACTTCATGAGCAACAAACCGCGGCCGCTGGGACGAAGCAGATCCTCGGGCTCGATGTGGCGGTGGGCTCGAGAGGTATCAAAACCGCATCCATCGTCGCGGATCACAAACCGCGACAGGTCGGAATCGTGGGCGATCAGGAAACTGATGCGGCGATTCTTGTATGGTGTCTGGTGGGCCCGCTGTCTTGCCAGCTCGAGGTATTGCCGATCGTTTTGCTCGCGCAGGCGCGGAACTGACTTCGAGATTGCCATGGAAAAGCGCGTTTCGCAGTGCCTCGTCCAGGGCGATGGTGGTGCGCATCAACTCGGCGGAGTCCCAGCGGTCAAGCTGGGTCATCTCGTCTTGAACGAATTCGAGGAGCGGGGGAATCAAGTCTGGATCGTTACCGAGTTCAAAGCGTGATTCGCGGATGACCAGCGACTGCAAGCACCGGCGGCGGCGGGTGCCCGCCATCGCCGTCCGAAGGGCCCGCGCGATGACAGCTTGAAGATCCTGGGTCATTCGCTGCTTGGGAACATAATCGGTGGCTCCGACACGCAGCGCCTCCATGGCCACGTCCTCGCTGCCGTGACCCGTCATGACGATCACGGGAACCTTGGGGTACGCGTTGCGAATCGCTCTGACCAAGTTCAGGCCGTCGGTTCCTTCCATCCGGAGATTGGTCAAGACAACGGAAGTCGGATGATCCGCGAGACACGCAAGCGCCTGGGTTCCATCCTCGGCATAGATCGCTTGACACCGCGATTCTTGCTCAATAAGCCGGCCCGCGCAGGCGGTCGATGGGGTTATCGTCGACTACCAGGACCTTCGCCACGAGACCGACAGCCCTTTGGGTGGAGGAACAACCGGTATGGTCAGCGATTTGCGCGCTCATGAAGTCCACTCCAGGCGGCTGCAATCTCGATCGGATCCGCGGCCCGAACCACTTACGACTGAGAGAAGGCTAGGACACAAACCTCGCAGAGGAGGTGAAAACAGGCACGCCGGATGACTGGCAATGTGCCATTCCCGCTTGCAACAGTTGGGATTGAGGATCAGCAGTTGCGGAATTCTCAGCAATTTCGCGTCAACCAGCGAAACCTGGATCTGTGCGCTCGAGAGAGATCTTGCATGATAAATCACTGGGAGCGGGACGCCTGGTAAGTGCAAAGCTAACCCGGCAGATCCGGGTTGAATCGGCTGTCCCCCAGGTTCGCCCTTGTGGCCGACGCCAGCACTCAGTGCGGCTCGACGTGTGCACGATCAAAACGTTTGATCAGCGTAACCTCGTTGCCGCGATCGTTGTAGCGAAATTCGTCGACCAAGCCGCGGGCGAGCATGATCCCGAAGCCCCCTTCTCGGAGACCGAGTTCATTGCGCAGCTCGATGTGGCCGATCGGGTCATCGTCGCACGCGGCATGGGGTAAATTCCTGGGATTGAAACCTTGCCCCTGGTCCTTGATGATCAACGTGATCGAATCCGGATCGATTCGATAGGTAATCTGTAGAACAAGGTCCGCGTTCTTGCGGTGACCCCATTCAATGGCATTACCGCCCATTTCCATCACGGCCTGTTTCAAGTCCTTGATCTGTCGGTCGGTGAGTGGGGTGTGGGCGAACAAGTCGGCGAGCATGTCGTGGGCTTGTTGAAGGTAGGTCAGCTCGCTACGAATGTCGAAATTGATTTCGCCGTGGGTTCCCCGCTGCAGGTGTTCCTCGTGCCAGAGCAGCGCCTTGTCGATGACGTCGTAGAGTTGATCGGGCTCGAATGGCTTTTTCAGGTAATCATTGGCACCGACCCGCACTCCCGCGGCCCGATGCTCCGCATCTTGAAGCGCGGTGACCATGACAATGGGAATCAGATTGGTCTCTCGATTCCGTTTCAACTGGTCGCAGATGGCAAAACCGTCGATGTCGGGCAACATGAGATCAAGCAATATCAGCTCGGGTTTCTCTGCCGAGACGGCCGGCCAGACCTGCGCACCCGAATAAAGCTGGATCGGTTCGAAGCCGCGTGCCCGAACAAGGCGGGCCAGAATATCGTTGGTGTCGCGCTCATCGTCGACGATCAAAACGGTGCGCGGCATTTGGAAAACTCGATGGAACGACGAAGTTTGGGACGTATCCTGTCTCTCGCCACAATCGGCAGCGCCATACAAGTCATTTTCACACGCGCGAGCAATCGTGGCAAGGGTTTCGAGTCGACCGGCTCTGCGCTTGGCCGGGCGACACCCAGGTTGACGGCCTTACGGACTGGCGCCATGCTCCTGAACGTGCTTAATCGGGTGATCGCAAACGATGGGCAATCTTGGTGTTCGGGCATTCCATGGTGGGCGACATGGATCAATCACAGGGCCATGCCGGCCTAGCTCGAGGCGGATGAGGTCGAGGTCTCTTGCTAGAGGACCGACTATCTCGTCAGAATACAATAAGGGGTAAGATGTCAAGTCTTGACGCTTCATGGCACTCATTCTCGCCACGCTGCCTGTCCCAATCAGTGCCGCACTTTCACCCTTACGACTGGACCACGAAGAAATGAATGTGATCAGTCTTATAAACGCGTTTGGCGATATTGTCTATGCGGCGCTTGGCTTTCTCGCGGTGTGGGGCGTTTACAATGGAATTCTCTTGTACCGAACTTTGAGCAAGAAAACGCTCCGCGATCCGGAGCCGTTGATTAGCCAGGTGCGGGAGCTATGCCAGGCTCGCCGGTTCGATGCGGCCGTGAGTGTTTGCCAGAGCCCGATCTACTGGCACAAGGCGCTCGCTCAGCTCATGGCAGTTGCGCTTCGAAACCGCGATAAAGGGTTGGCGAAAATCAAGCAGTTGCTGGTCACCGAGTTCCATACCGAGGTGATTGCGGGAATGGAAAACCGGCTGGCCTCGATTTCGACCATCGTCAGGATGGGGCCACTTCTTGGGCTGCTTGGTACGGTCGCCAGCATGATTGCCGCATTCAACCGGATAGGCGGCGCCGAGCAGGTTAACCCACGCTCCCTGGCGTCGGATATCAGCTTGGCGCTGTGGGCGACGGGTGCGGGCTTGTTGATCGCCAACCCGATGATGCTCATAGGCAACGACGTCCACGCCCGACTGCGCAAGCTCAGAGATCGCACGGAACGCCAACTCCAAGACATCCTGGAGATACTCGAACCCCTGGAAAATCAAGGTCCGGCTCCGGTTTCCCGCAGCGCCCGCTCCGAGACCGTCACGCCGCGAGCAGCGGCGCCGCGCTCGTGAGCAATTCGCTGGCAGACGATGCCCCGACCAATTTGCCAGTACCTCTGACGGTTCGTTAACCGAACTCATTGTCCTTGTTTCAAGGTCCGTTAATCACCATGCTACTTCGCCGTGAAGCTGCAGAGGAACGCGACGAGCACATTGACATGACACCGATGGTCGATGTCGTTTTTCAGCTCATGACATTCATGCTTTTCGCGGTGCAAATGACCGGCGGTGAAAAAGTCGATGTTCCCCCCGGCCCGGCACGGCGTGGGAGTACAGGAGTCGATGGCCACTTTCTTGAGCCTGCTGAAGCCCACGGCTCCAGGGGCTGAGCCGCGGCTCCTACTAGGCCACGGCGAAGGGGCCATGGTCAGCCTGGACCAAGCCCGCAAGGCCGTGGCCCAAGGGGTTCGTGAAGGCCGGCACAAAGTGATTCTTCAGGCCGATGGTGATGTCCCCCACGGGGAAGTTGTCAGGGTCTCCTCGGCCATGACCGAAGTCGAGGGAGTGACTGTCCACATCGGAGTGCAGGAACCCCAGGGCGGAAAATAACGGCTCGTTCATCCTGCTTGACGCAATCAAGTGTCTGACGTATTCAACCCCAGGCAGGGACAGCAAAGGCAGCGGCCATGACGAGCTGGGATATTTTTCACGCTGATCGCCTGGAGCTTGAGCGAGGGCAAACGACACAGGCCATCCGCGCGGCTCTCGCCCGCGGCGACCTCCGCGACGACGACCTGGTCCGTCCGGCTGGAACCACGATTCCCTGGGCCCGCATCGCCGACATCCCCGATCTGCTAACTTCAGCGTCAGAGCCTGTTCTGAAACCTGGACCGGCCGAGCTTAAAGCATCTGCCCAGGCTCCGACGCCAGAAGATCGATTTCCGGATTTCGAGGAGATTCAACCGGGCCTGGAGGAAGTCACCCCGCCCCCCAAGACGCACCATCCCACCGAGCTGCCAGGATCCTCGACGTCCGATGTCGCGTTTCCGATCCTTGAGGAGCCGGAAACTGGTCCGCTCCGCCCTCCTGATACGCCCGAGCCTCCGGTGTCATCAGCCGCATGGGTCTGGGCCGAGGATGATGACGAGGAAGACGACGAGGACGAAGAAGACGGCGGACTCGTCGAGAACCAGGCAGATGTCGAACTCCTCGCCGATGACGCCCTCGACGAGCACGGCACCGAGTCTGGCGGTGCAACCAAGAGACTTGCGGGAACTCAGCCGGCTGTGCCGGGACGTTCGAGCGAAGCTCACTCTCGCCGTGTCGAATCTCAGGCCGCGGCTGGACCCCACGATGGTTGGGAACCGAGCTCTGACGATCTTGACCTGGATGTGGTTGAGGGCAGCCGAACCAGCCACGTGGCTTTGCCGGTCGTGCACTCGCGTGATCGCGACAGCCACGTCGTGGCCGACGAGGCCGACGAGCAGCCCGAGGACGTGTTTTCGCTCTCGCGATCCGCGACTCAGAGGATCGAGGAGCTGGATCTCGCTCCCATGGTCGATGTCGCGTTTCAACTTGTGCTTTTCTTCATGGTGACCGCCACCACGGTATTGTATAAGACGCTGGAAATACCTAAACCCTCCGGGGAGGCCCCCGCCGGGGCTGTCGCCCAAGGTCGCTCGCGCTCGCTCGATGATCTGAAGGAAGACTACGTTCTCGTCGAAATCGACGAGCGGGGAGCGATGAAGCTCGATCGCCAGCCCATTGAACCTGTCAGAGAGACGCTCGTCGAGAATCTCCGCCGGGCTCGCGAGAAGACAGGTCGCAAGGCGATGCTCCTCTCCGCTGACTCTGCCACCCTCCATCGCCACGCCGTGCTGGCGTATGATGCGGCACACGAGATCGGACTGAGCATTGCCATCGCCAAGCCTCAGGCGCCTCGGGGCCCCGCCCCGACTCTCCGGGCTGCTCCTGCCAATGCCCCGGGAGCCCTTCCCAAGCCTTCAACTCCCCCAGCCGCCCCACTCTAACCTACGTGCATGCTGCTGCGGCCCCCACCAAAGCGCGGATGAACTTAGGGCTCGTGCCGCAGCAGCCGCCAATGAACGAGGCCCCGGACTGAACCAGCGCGACAAGATGATCGGCGAAGACCTCGGGTGTCATGGTGTAGACCACCTTGCCGGCCTCAAGCGCGGGCAGGCCCGCGCCTGGGCTTGATCCAGACCGGCAAACCAGGCGCCTGCTTGAGCCGCCGGCAGACTTGGATAGACGATTCGGGACCCGATCCGCAGTTGTGCGCCGATTGCGTCGACTCCCTCCTCGACCATGGCGCGCGGGCTGTCTCGGGATCGACGCCCGTCATCGTCCTGTCCTCGTGATGGCCGCTGCCGAACGCGAACGAGACGATGATCGGCAGCCCGGTTGGCTTTGCCGCGCGCACGGCCAGTGGCGCCTCACCGAGGTCGCTGAATGTCTCGAAGAGGAGGGCATCGGCGCCACCCTCGGCGAGTGCCTCGGCCTGAATACTGAATGCAGCGAACACGCTCGGCGCGTCGATCTCGCCGGTCGCCATCACTTTTCCGGTCGGCCCGAGCGAGGCAAAGACACGAACGCCGCCACCCGCCTGTCGCTTCGACAGCTCCGCACCCCGCCGGTTCAGAGCGAAGGCACGGTCTTCTAAGCCATAAGCCGACAGCGCCACCGGGTTGCCACGAAAGGTGTTGGTGAGGATGACGCGGCTCCCGGCCTCGACATACGACCAAGCAACGGCCTCAACGTCGGCGGCCCGTGTCAGGTTCCAGAGGTCGGCCGGCTCACCGATCGCGAGCCCGCGCTTCTGAAACTCGGTTCCCCAGGCACCGTCAGTAAGGACCGGCCCTGGAGCCTCAAGCCGCATCAGCCGGCTCAATACGCCCTCGCTTTCCGGAACGATTCCACGTCCAGATTTGGATGGTCTAGCAATGCATGCTAATATGATGACTCCATTTTGGATCGGTCGCGGGTAGTCGGACCGGGAGTGAACACCGCGGGACTCTTTGCGCTGGCTGGCTGCGGCGATCATCAGCCGGGCGGTGATCAGCATGTTTTGCATGGTCCACCCCGCCGGGTCGTCAAAGATGTGGGGTAGAACGTACCGGCACCAGATGGTCTACCTGGGCCGCGGCTTCCTCGAGACCGGCGCCGTTGCGAGTGATGCCCAGCTTTCGCCACATCAAGGCGCGCGAGGACTTCCGCAGGTCGTCGAGGTCGATCCGGGCCCGGTTCTCTGGCCGCGACCCGGGTCTCGCGGGTGGAAAGCGGCGGGACTTCGAGCTGCCAGGGCCCAGCCCGTTCGAGCGCGGCAACCGACGTCTTCGGCCACCCGCGCCCCGTAAACCAGGCCTTCGAGCAAGCTATTGGAGGCCAGGCGGTTGGCGCCGTGCAGACCCGAGCTGGAAACCTCGCCGGCCGCCCAGAGGCCGGGAAGCGTGGATCGGCCCGAATCGTCGATGGTCACCCCGCCGATCATATAGTGGGCGCCGGGGCACACTGGAATTGGGTCGCGGGTGATGTCCAGGTCGAAGCTTTGGCAGAGACGGTCAATTCCCGGAAAGCGGCGGCGAATGAAGTCGGCGTCGAGGTGCGAGAGATCAAGGTAGACGTTGGGATGATGCGTTTTGGCCATCTGGCGGGCGATCGCCAGCGACACCTCGTCACGCGGAGCGAGCTCGGCCATGGAATGACACTCGGGCATGAACCGGCGGCCGTCCTTGTCGCGCAGATAGGCCCCTTCGCCGCGGAGAGCCTCGGTCAGCAGATGGCGCGCGGAACCGGCCATGTAGAGCACGGTCGGATGGAATTGCATGAACTCCATGTCGCGCAGCTCGACCCCGGCTCGATAGGCCATCGCGTGGCCATCGCCCGTGGCGATTGGGGGATTGGTCGTCTCGCGGTAGAGCTGCCCCACGCCACCGGTGGCCAGGACAACGGCACGTGCCCAGACCAGGGCGAACCCGCGCCGCTTGTCCCAGACCAGGACACCTCGGCAGCGTCCCTCATGGGTGAGCAGATCAATCGTCGAGCAGTTCTGCCAGATCCGGATTGACCGCCGAGATCGAGCCTGCTGGATCATGGCCCGCATGATCTCTCGCCCCGTCTCATCGCCCAGGGCGTGGGCGATCCGGGCGTGCGAATGTCCCCCCTCCAGCCCCAGCGAAACCCGGCCGTTGACCTGGTCGAAATGGGTTCCCCAGCCGATCAGTTCGTTGATCCGATCGGGTGCTTCCCGAACCACCATCTCAACGACCGCGGGTTCGCACAATCCCTTGCCCGCGCCCAGCGTGTCGGCGATGTGGTCGTCGAATCGGTCTTCCGGGGCAAGGACGCCGGCAATACCCCCTTGCGCGTAATGGCTGTTGCTCTCGCGGACTTCATCTTTGGTCACGACCAGTGCGCGGTACGTCATCGGGTATGCCGAGTGCCGCTCGAATGCCGGCGATGCCGCCGCCGATGATCAGCACGTCCGTGAAGTGATGGGGCAGCTCGCGAGGATCGAATCCAACGAGGTATCGGCGTGGCAATGCGAGAGCGGAAAGCATGGGAAACCCGGCGATTCGAGAGACACACCGAGGTCGGTTTATTTTCCTTCGGTTCGGGCCGGCCGGGGCGGAGCGGCGCGGCTGGACGTTCCCATCCGGCCACGAGCCAGCGAGCTCTTGTAGCCCTCCAGCTTGGAACGAAATTCCGGCGGCGGTTTGAAGCTGATGCCCTCGAGATTGTTCTTTGTATCGTCATACGCCGTCTGGCCTCGGTCCTTCTGACTCTTGGTTGAGTACCGCTCCTGACGACCAAAGCCGGGCAGGTTGGCCGAGGGACGGTCTGTCGGTTCGCGCTGGCCTGGCTTTACCTCGATCTCGCGGCCTGGTCCTGCAGGTGCCGTCTTGACGTTCTCGTATTTCTTGACGAGTTGTTCCATCTGTTCGCGAGTCATTCCGGTTTCCTGCTCGAGATCGGGAGTGACAGCATCTTTGGCAAGGAGGTCCTTAACGGTCCGCAGCACCATCTCGGTTTGCGATTGCCCTTGCGGAGCGATGTCGTCGCTTGACGGGTTCTCGGGCTCGGCAGCCGGTGGCGAGGGCTTGCTATCGTCTTTGCCATTTTCTCCCGTCGTCCCCGCTCCCGGCCTGCCGCCGCCACCAAGCGGAGCTCGGCCCGGGCTTCCTGATTGGTTTCCCTGACCGGGCTCGCCCGTTGGCTGACCGCCACCTCGTTGCGAACCGGCAGCGCTGCCGGGCTGATTCCCCCGCCCACCCTGCTGGCCTGCTTGCGAAGATTGCTGGCCGCCGCTACTCCCCTGTGAGGGGTCGCCGCCTTTCCCTCCATCCTCGTTACCTTGGCTCGAACTGCCTTCCTGGCCCGGCGAGCCCTCACCGTTCTTGCCGGCTCCCGCGCCGGGCTTCCGGCCTTGGCTTGCCGCTGAGGAGCCGCGTTCGCCGGTCGCACTAGACCCGCTCTGGCTGCCGTCTTCTCCGGAGGGCTGCCTCCCAGCCTTGTCATTCGACCCTGTGCCCGACATTTCTTCAGAGCCTTGAGTCTTGCTTCCACCAGGGCTCTGTTTGTCTGACTGACCACCAGAACCCGTCTCTTTCCCCTCGCCGCCCGGAGATGGCTGGCCGCTCGCGGCCTTTCCTGCACTCCGCGACTGTCCGTCACTATCCTGACGATTACTTCGCCCTTGAGCGCCCTCTTTGGCCGGCATGTTGCCGTCTTGCCCGGGGGTCTTGCCGAGCTGCTGACCGGCGGCGGTGGTCTCGTCTCCCTGGCTTCCCTGCTGGCCCTGGCTTGCCGATGGGCTTTGCCCGGACTGGCTCGGTGGCATTACCGAGGTTTCTGGGCGCGATCGTTCCTGCACGCGGCCCGTCTCAGGTTCGCGTTCAGGTGGATTGGTCGACTCGGGTTCGTTTGGACTCCTCGATTTCGTTGGCTCGGGATTCTTGGGTTCCGGTGAGCTGGTGTAACCCTTGGTCTTCTGCTCTTCGTCGGTCTTCTTGGTTGCCGCGATGTCCTTGCTGGACGTCGCGTGTTGACTTCGCCTGATCGGCTGTTAGCTTGCCGATCGTTTTTCCCTCGCTGAGTTTGATCCTTACGCTGTGCCTGGGCTCCGGCATCCTTTTCGACTTCCTTACCATTCGCGGAGTCTCTTGCGGCCGCTTGTTCGGCCGCGGCCTTCTGCTGGTCGGACATCGAAGCTGCCGCATCCCTCTTTTCTTCTTTTCCGACGGAATTCTTCTGACCAGCCTGCTGGGCGTTCGCCGCTTGTTCATCCTGGCCGGACCGGCGATCGGTAGCGTTCTTCTCATTCCGGTCCGTTGAGACCGGCCTCTCTTTTCCGTTTGTCGGGCTCTCGGCGTGGGTGCCACTCTGATCCTTGGTCTGCTCTTGGGTGTTGCCCGCAGCCTGGTCCTGCTGGCTGGCGTTTTGCGGGTTTTGGGCGCGAGGTGATTTGGGGTCGAGGGAGCGATTTCGCTCGTCCCGGGTGATCCGCGGATCATTGACAGCCTTTCGCGGATCGCCCGCCGGGAGCTGATCCTTCGTCTCAGAGCTGGGGGCACTCTCTGACGGCTTCGCTCCGGATCGCTGCGCAGCCGAGTTGGTGTCGGGTTTCCGGTTACCTGGGGGGTTCGATCCGTCCTCCTGCTTGGATTGATTGCCGTCTTGAGCCGGGTTTCCCGAAGAGTCGCGTGCCGAGGAATTGCCCGGCTGATTCGCGTCGTTGCCAGTACCCTTCGGCTGGCTGCTCGCATCCCTCTGGGTGGAGTTCGACGCAGAAGCGTCGGACTTGCCATCAGGCTGCGAACCGTCGGACTTGCCACTGGGCTGATGTCCCGTGTCTGTTCCTGGCTTGCCGGCTCGTGTGTTGGGGTTGCTCTGGGACGGTTCGGCCGAATCTGACTGCTGGCCGGTCTTGGTATCTGTGCCGTGCGGCAGATTTCGTGTTTGTCTCATCCTTTGGACTTGGCTTTCCGAGGGTCTTCTCACCGCCATTTCCTGAGGATGCCGCGCCGGGCTCCGAGAGATTCTTGGCGGCAGATTGGTGATTGTCAGAACCCTGGCTTCCCTTCTCCGACGCGGATTTTTGCTGTCCACTCTTAAGTTTGTCAGCACTGCTTTGACCCGGCGGGTTCGATCCCGAAGCTCCTTGCTTGTCGCCTTGCTCGCCCCCGCCTTGCTTCTTGCCCTTCGTGCCGGCATTCTGATCCAGGTTGCTGCCGTCCCGCCGATCGGCCGCATCGCTCTGCGAATTGCTGCCCTTCTGCAAATCGGTCGAGTTGCCAGAGGTATCTTGGTCTCGCCGTCCTGGGGAACCTGAGCTTGGGCTTTCACGATTGAACTGGGATTGAGTCTCACCCGACGAACGCTGGTCGTCTGCAGACTTACCGCCTTGCGAGGTGGACCCGTTCGCCTTGTTCTCGGCCTGATTGTCTTTGCCGCCCGGCGACTCGCCAAATGAGTTCGCAGGCATCTGGTCCTTGCGCTGGTTTACACCCGGCGCGTTTCGCGAGGTTCCCGCGCCGCTCTCGGAGCCCGAGCCTTGTGTGCCTTGTGACTGCGGATTCTTGCCGCTTTGCCGACCATCCTGATTCGATGTTTTCGAATCGGGGCTAGTGCTGTCTTTCGTCTGGGGCGGATTCATCGTCTGCTGGCGGTCCTGGGCATTGCCGGCGCGGGGGGGCGAGCTGTCGGATTGGTGATCGGTCTTTCCTCCCGTGCCAGTCCCACTCTGACCTGCTTGCTTCGTCTGCTGATCACCGGCTTTACCTCGTTGGGACTCATCGCGTGTCTGAGAATCCTGCGGATTCATCTTGCTCTGAGCGTTCTCCCGCTGCCCCGTGGCGATAGACTCGTTTCCCGCGTTCCCCGCCTGGTTTCCGGGAGGGTTCTGTCCCGAGGTTGCCTGGTTGTGCGTGTCAGTGCCTGGCTGTGGTGGGTTAGCGCCAGCCGGATTTCCCGCGTCGCCTCGAGGTTGATCCGTGTCCCTCTGGCCAGGCTGAACCTGGTTCCCAGAGTTGTCGCTACCCTGACCGCCTTGAGGTTGCGGTGGTGTCGAGGCTGGGTTGCCCGGAGTACCGGAAGGGTTCTGAGGTGTGTTTCGTTGCGGGTTGTTCTGGCTGGCCGTGTTTCCGGCCTGGTTTTGCGGGCCGCTCTGCGGCTGGCGTGAGCCGTCGCCAGGGCTGCCCGCCTGCGGGTTGGCGGCGCCGTTGGACTGCGGGGGCCGAGGATTCCCCTGGCCAGAAGCTCGGGTTCAGCAGGCCCTTTTTCTGAAGAGCTTCGGTCAGCTTGCGCAGCTGAGCATCGGTGGCCGGTGGCTGCTGGCCGCCGGAGTTGGTGTCCTGGGCTGGCTGGCCGGTGGATTCGTTGGTTCCGGCTCCCTGATCGGGCCCGCCGGTCCTGTCTTGCGCTCCACGGGCTTGGTCGGCCTGGCGGTCGTTGCCCGGTCCGCCTTTATCGGAGTCATTCTTGCCTTGCGACCCCTCATTCTTTTCGGTACCGCCCTGATCCTCGCCCGTCTGGGGGTCAGCGGGAGGAACCTGGTCCTGTTGCGGATCGGAGTCCGCCGGCGGTGGACGCTCGAACTGCTGGCGGTCCTGAGTCTGCTTCTGCTCGATCTTCTCTTTGTCGGCGGGTGCGACCGCCTCGGTGATCTCGATGAACTGCGCGGCGGTTTGAACGCTGTGCGAGGCCGGTTCGTGATTGTCGCGCACCGTCAGCCAATATCGGAGTGTCTGGCCCGTCTTAACGCGCAACTGGACCAAGTCGATAAGTTCGGTCGCCCGAAACTCTGGAGCCGTGGGGTGTCCTTCAAGCACATTCTTGGACACGAGGCTCTCGTTCTCGAGGTTCACATGCAGGGTCGCGTCCTTGACGCCGTGATCGTCCCATCCCGTCATCATCAGGTCGACCTTGACGTTGGCCGGAACCTTGATGGTCGGGCGATCAGGCCGCAGGAACTTCGCTTGCGGCGGGCGATCGGCGATCGCGTGAATGTCGTAGACGACTGGGTTGGGGTTGAGCTGGCCGCCCGTCGTCCGGAAGTTGATCGTGTAGGTGCCCGATTTCGTGACCTTGAACTGACCGGTCAACTTGTGAGGATCGTCGGCCGCAACCGACATCGGAGCCGGGTCGCCGACGGTCAGGTTGAGCGCTCCGCCTTTCGATGGTTCGTTGGTCGTGGCGTGAACGGTGACCGTCGTGTCCTCGATCGCCTCGACGTTTCCACCCTCGATGTCCTTGCGGGGAGGAACCTGAGTGTACCGGGGAAAATCGTAGTCAATCTTGACCGACGTTACCATGGGCGCGGGCAGAACCGTCAGCGTGTAATGCAACGACTCGGCGTCACCCCCGGTCACGTAATATTCCATCGTCTGCTGGACATTGTTGAACGTGAGCTGCCAGGGATCGTAGTAGTTTGTGCCCGCCTCAAATTCCTTGATTGCGTAAAACTTGCCGCCGTCAACGCTGTAATGCAGCCTGACCGTCACGGGCCGGACTCCCCGGTTGGTGTCCACCGAGAAAACGACCTGCTTCCCGGCAACTTCCTGGGCGTCTCCAGGCTTGATGTCCAGTAACCGGGTGTTCGTAGGTCGGACCACGTCGGCAAGAAAGGCACGCTTGGTCGAGTCGAGAATACTCTTCGGTTGGAAGGCGGCGTAGACAAAAAAGACGACGGCAACACCGCAAAGGGCGTAGAACGCCTTCATTAAGTGTTGCTGATTGACGACCTGCTCAACCTCGACGTGAGCCAGATCACTGACAGCCCGCGCCTCAAGCGTGGCGAGCACGGCCTTTGGCAACCGGTCGCGATGCGCCCGCAACGTCAGATAATTGACCAGGCTGTTATTGAACGCGGCGTCCACACCCTCGATCGTCCTGGCGGCATAGACGGCGTTAATCCGCAGCACCATCGGCAAGACCAGCCGCAGCAGAGCGAACGCGAACGCCGCGGTCATACCGACAACCAGAATCACCCGGCGAATGAACAGGGGCAGTCCGAAGGCATGATCGAGAACGACTTCCGCCAGCAAAGTCCCAACGAAACCCACGAGCAGAACGAGCGCCGCAGTGACGATGTCGGTCATCTTGATGCGTGCGCGTGTGCGTGCAAGTTGATGATCGATGAACTGTTCGTAATCGAGCAGCTTGCCATAGGATTGCGCCGGCGTGCCCAGGCTCATGATCGCTGGCTCCATGACGATGTGGGCCGAAAACTTCGACTCGACCCATTATACGCCGTAGCAGCCTGAAAAGAACGTCCAGCAAACGAATCTTCTCGGTCAGCGATGACCGCCTCATTCTCCGGCGGATTCCGCTTGCGAAGGCGATTGCCGCATCTGGGCCCAAAAGTCTTTTCGTGACCTCACATACATCCTTGCAGGTCGGAGCGGGAAAAAAGCTGAGCCACCGGATCGAGGTGAAGTCAGCAAAAGGTGGGGTTAAATTCAGTTTGACCAGGGGCCCCGAGGGTCTCACGTTAACCCCCGACGGACTGGTCGAGTGGAATGTCCCGGATCGGGGTGGCGCGTTCGACGAAGACGTGGTCATTACCGTCGAAGACGCGGCGGGGCATCCGCTGTTCCACAGGCTCACGATTCGCGCACGCTGAAGCACGGACCCGATGTATGCGGAGAGCCTTGTGGTGGACGAGGGCGGATCGCCTCGGTCCGATATGATATTCCCGATATCAAAAGGGCTATTCGTGTCCCCGCAGCGACGTCCGCTCGTGTCCTCAGGAGTGAGGGATTCGCCGCCAGTCTTATAAGGCGCTGTCTCCTTCACTCCCAGACCACATCCCGATTTCCTTCGATCACCTCCCCGATGATCCAGGCGGGAACCTTGGCCTTGTGCTTGAGGTGTCGGACGATCGACTCGGCAAAGTATTCGGCCACGATCATCACCAGGCCGATGCCCATGTTGAATACGCGATACATCTCGGCTTCCGAGACCGACCCGACCGCCTGCAGCCACGGGAAGACCGGCGGAATCTTCCATGAGCCTCGCGCCAGCCGAATGGCGCATCCCTCGGGTAGAACGCGTGGCGGGTTGTCGATGAGGCCCCCGCCGGTGATATGGGCGATGCCGTGCACGATCCGCTTGACCCGGTAGTTACGGCGAATCAACTTGACGGCCCGGGCGTAGATTCGCGTCGGCTCCAGGAACTCGTCCGCAAGCGTCCGGCCAAGTTGATCGACGTGTGTGCTGAGGGCCAGACCAGCGTGGCTGAAAGCGATCTTGCGGGCCAGGCTGTAACCGTTGGAGTGCAGTCCGGTACTTGCCAGTCCGATCACCCGATCGCCGATTCGGATGTCCTTGCCGTCGAGGATCTGTTTTCGCTCCACGACCCCCAGGCAGAACCCAGCCAGGTCATATTCTCCCGCCTGATAGAACTCGGGTAGAATGGCCGTCTCGCCGCCGACGAGCGCACATTCGGCCTCGACGCAGCCATCACTGATTCCACTAACGACCTGAGCGGTCAACTCCGGGTCGTCGCGGCTCATCGCCACGTAATCCAGGAAGAGTAACGGCTCCGCTCCGGCGCAGAGGCAGTCGTTGACGGACATCGCCACCAAGTCGATGCCCACCGTCGTGTGCCGCCCGGTGGCGAAGGCAAGTTTTAGCTTGGTGCCCACGCCATCGGTCGATGCCACCAGGACAGGGTCGCGATAGGTCCTTGACAGCAGGCCAATCTGGTCGTCGAGCCGGAAGAGCCCCGCGAACCCGTCTCTTCCATTCGATCACCCGCGGTGTATACGTCCGCCGCATCAAGGGAGGCAGCCGGCCCATCGTCTGCTTATAGGCCGAAAGGTCAACCCCGGCCGAGTGGTAATCCAGGGAGTCGGGCATAGGACACACAAGTTCTTGAAGAACGCGGCAATTGGAGATACTGTTAGAAGTCCCCGAATCGATCATTCGAGAGGAACGGGTCGTGCACCGATCCCTCCCAGCCAACCTCATTATCCTACCTTGATTTCGCTACAGGAGTTGCCTGTCATGAACCGCAAATGGATCGGCTTAGCCGCCGCCGTCACATCAGTTGCCGTCAGCGCCCTTGCCGGCCGACTTTCCTTCGCTCAGGACCAGGTCAAGCACACGGAGCAAGAAACACCGCTCGGCAAGATCATGGAGAAGGTCCAAAAGCATAACCTCGCCCTCACCAAGGCGACCCGCAACGTGGCTGCCTTCAAAAAGAACCAGAAGGAGGTCGAGAAGTTCTCCAGCGAACTCGCCAAGCTCGCCAAGGATAGCAAGCCGTTCAAGGAACCATACCTGAAGAATGCCAAGGACGAGTCCAATCCGCAGAAGAAATGGGATGAGATCATGGATGCCTTTGCCAAAACCTCCAAGGACCTGGCAACGGCCGCGGCCAAGGCAGGAGCCACCCAGAAAGAGGCCAAAGAGCTGTTTCAGAGTGTGAAGAAAACTTGCACCGACTGCCACACGGTCTTCCGGATCGAGAAGGAGTTCTGACCGCTGCGGGTGCGCTAGCCCTCACAACATGGTCGGCATCAGTAACCAAACAACCGCCTCGTCGCGGCGGCAAGGTTTACTGCTTTTGGGGCTTCTGGAGATCGGGAATACTTTGCCGATCCGGTGATGTCCGTCGCGATGGCGCTTGTGGACTTGACGCTCCAGTCCATCGAGGCGAACCTTGCCCTCGATGAGGCACTGCTTATTCATGCCGACCTCGGAAGAGCAGGAGCCGTCTTGAGATTCTGGGATTCTCCCCAGTTCGCCGTGGTGTTGGGAGCATCGCGGCGTCTGGCCCATGACGTTCGGGTTGATGCCTGCCACGAGGATCGAGTTCCGATCGTCCGCCGGTCGAGCGGCGGGGGAACGGTGGTGATCGGCCCAGGGGCATTGAATGTGACAGTCATCCTGCCCGATTCCATCGCGCCGGGGCTTTCGGCCGTAGACAGGGCTCATCGGTACGTGCTTGAGCGGATCGCCGCGGCCTTGCGGGCTTCGGATCGCCCGGTCGCTGTCGAGGGCTTGGGCGACCTGACCGTGACGGGTCGAAAATTCGCTGGCAGCGCCCAGCGCCGGCTGAGGAACTGGTTCTTTATTCACTGTACGATTCTGCACGCGTTTCCACTCGAGCTCATCGGCCGCTACCTGACCGTGCCCTCGCGACAGCCCGCATATCGGGCAGGCCGAACGCACGAGGAATTCTTGATGAATCTCGAGCTACCGCGTACAACCCTGCTCGACTTGATCTGCTCGGCCTGGCCTCTCTCCTCCTCGCTTTCCCCGGCAAGCGATGTTCCCCACGACTTGGTCGAGGCTTTGCTCTCGGAACGGTTCTCCAATCGTTCCTGGATCGAGCGTCTCTGAAGACCGGCCGGAACGTGGCCACTCTCTTGTTCCTGCGCCTATAGTTAACACAAGCGGCGCTGCGGTGCGGGGTCGACCGAGGTGAGCATCTACTTTCGAGGGCAGATCCGATCGAGCTAGACAAAAGGTCGGTGAGACCCACCGGGGTCGGAGCACGACTGCTCACCGCGGGTCGCAGCCACATTACCTGAGACGAAAATGACACGCACGACGGTCGCCAATCGCGGCAACTTGGATCTGATCGAAGCTTATTACCAGCGGTGGCGGACAGACCCGCGAGCGGTCGACGAGTCATGGCGTAACTTTTTCGAGGGTTACGACCTCGGTCTATCGCATAGGGTAGATTCGGGTGCCCAGAGCCAGCCGCCCGCTCAAGAGGCAATCCAGGCGGTGACCCGCCTGGTCGACGCTTACCGCGAGATGGGCCACTACCTCGCCGATCTCGATCCGCTGAAACTCATGCCCCGGCCGCGCACCCACGAGCAGCTTGAGCTCTCCGCCTTCGGGCTTTCCGAGGCCGACCTGGACCGGGTCTTCCACATCAATGTGGGACTCGAAAACCACTCTACACTCCGCGAGTTGCTGACAATTCTGCGCCAGACGTACTGCCGCACCATCGGCGTGGAGTTCATGCACATCCAGAATCTCGATATCCGCCGCTGGTTGATCGAGCGAATGGAACCGGGTCGTAATCAGCCTGCATTCGATCTGAAGAAGAAGCGGCGGATTATCTACAAGCTGAACGCCGCGGAACTCTTTGAAAATTTTCTGCACAAGAATTACGTGGGCCAGAAACGGTTTTCGCTCGAGGGAGGGGAAATGCTCATTCCCTTGCTCGACACCGTGATCGAACGCGGCGGCTGGCACGGGGTACTCGAGATCGTCATGGGAATGCCCCACCGCGGCCGGCTCAACGTCCTGGCCAACATCCTGCACAAGCCCTATGGCATGATCTTCAGCGAGTTCGAGGGCAACATGCCTGAGACCGTCGCCGGCGACGGGGATGTCAAGTATCACCTGGGCTTTTCGGCTGATCACACGACCCAACACCAGCACACGTTACACCTTACCTTGACCCCGAACCCGAGCCACCTCGAGGCCGTCAACCCGGTGGCCGAGGGCAGGATGCGGGCCAAGCAGCGCCGGCATCAGGACAAGGGACGTAAGCTTGGTCTGCCGATCCTGATCCACGGCGATGCCGCCTTCGCCGGCCAAGGCCTTGTAGCCGAGACTTTGAACCTCTCGCAACTGCCGGGCTATCGGACAGGCGGGACGATTCATATCGTGGTCAACAACCAGATCGGGTTCACGACCTCGCCGAGCGAGGCTCGCTCGACGCGATACTGCACCGACGTGGCGAAGATGATCGAGGTGCCGATCTTCCACGTCAACGGCGAGGATCCCGAAGCGGTCGTCTACGTCGGCGAGCTGGCCACCGACTTCCGGCAGACTTTCGGCCAGGATGTGGTCATTGATCTGATCTGCTACCGGCGCCACGGTCACAACGAAGGCGACGAGCCGGGGTTCACCCAGCCGATCATGTACGAGAAAATCCGCAATCGGATCAGCATTCGCGAGCTCTACACCGAGCAGCTTGTCATGTCCGGCGAGCTCTCCAGCCGGGAGGCGGAGACGATCGCCGAGACTTTCGCCGAGAAGATGCAAGAGGTCTTCGAGGAGGTCAGGGTGCGGGGTGTCGAGCCGCGGACCGTCCCTCCTGGCTACGCTACCGGCCCGTGGGCCAGCCTCACGCCCAGGTATTCATTCGAGACCGTCCCGACGGGCGTCTCGTACGAGCAGCTCAAGTCCATCACCGAAACCGCGGTCCGGCCTCCCAGCGGCTTCACCGTCAACCCCAAGCTGGCACGGATCCTCGCCGCCCGGGTCAAGACCATCGAGGCGCATGGGGGGGTGGACTGGTCGTTCGCCGAGAATCTGGCCTTCGGCTCACTCTTGCTCGAGGGCACTCCCGTACGGCTCAGCGGTCAGGACAGCGGACGCGGGACTTTCAGTCAACGGCATGCGGTTTTGGTCGACCAGCACACCGGCGATCGCTGGAAACCGCTCAATCACCTGGCGCCGAGCCAGCCCGAGTTCTGCGTCTACGACAGCTTGCTCTCCGAGGCGGCGGTGCTCGGATTCGATTACGGCTACTCGCTCGAAGAGCCGAACATGCTGATCATGTGGGAGGCCCAGTTCGGCGACTTCGCCAACGGAGCTCAGGTCATTATCGACCAGTTCATCACTCCGTCCGAGTCGAAGTGGGGACGAGGCAGCGGCCTGGTGCTGCTCTTGCCCCACGGCTACGAGGGCCAGGGGCCGGAGCACTCAAGCACCGGCTGGAGCGGTTTCTCCAGCTCTGCGCCGAGGAAAACATTCAGGTCGCCGTGCCGTCAACGCCGGCCCAGTACTTTCACCTGCTCCGCCGCCAGGTCCGCCGCAGCTTCCGCAAACCGCTGGTCGTTATGACTCCCAAGAGCCTGTTGCGCCATAAACTGGCGGTCTCGCCGCTGGACCAGCTCACAGACGGCCATTTCCGCAACGTGCTGGACGAAGAGGCCGCCGCCGATCGGGCCCGCCGGGTCCTGCTCTGCTCGGGCAAGATCTATTATGACCTGCTGGCCAGGCGCGAGCAGGCCGGCAAGCAGCGGGACGTCGCCATCGTTCGCATCGAGCAGCTTTATCCCTGGCCGGCCGACGAGCTGAAGCAGGTGCTTGTCCGCTACCGGGCCGCGCACGACTGGGTCTGGGTGCAGGAGGAATCACAGAATATGGGCGCCTGGACGTTCGTGGCGCCGCGACTCCAGGAACTGATGGGCTTTCCATTCCAGTATGTCGGCCGTGACGCCAGCGCCAGCCCTGCCACCGGTTCGAAGCTGGTTCACGACCATGAGCAGGCCGAACTGGTCGAGGCGGCCATAGGAGCCGCTGTGCCTCACCTGGTCACAGCGACCCCGGTGCGGTCGCTTTCCGCCTCGCTCGTCCAGCAAGGAGTTCGCTCACCATGGCCGCCGTGCCGATTGTCGTTCCGGAGGTCGGTGAGTCGATCACGGAGGGAATTCTGGCGCGCTGGCTCAAGCCCGATGGCTCACTAGTGCAGGCCGGAGAGCCGCTTTTCGAGCTCGAGACCGACAAGGCCAGCAGCGTCGTTCCAGCCGGTACGACGGGCGTTCTCAAGATCGCCGTGCCGGAGGGCCAGACCGTAACCATCGGTGCCGCGATCGGCACCCTTGACCCCGCTGCGACTGCCACGGCTGCGTTACCTGCCCAAACACAAGCCGCGGCTTTACCCTCCGCACCGTCGCAATCGCGCCCGGCCGCGGCCGCCACCGCCACCGCACCGAGGGAGGGCATCGCCACCGACGGCGCATTGCCGCTCGCGCCGGCCGTCCGCCGCCTGGTGGCCGAGAACGAGGTCGATCCCTCGCGCATTGCTCCCACAGGGAGAGGGGGACGGATTACCAAGGGTGATGTGCTCACCCACCTTCAGGCTCCAGTGCCAGCCGGCGAGGAGACCGCGAAAGTTGCCTCCTCATCAGCCACGCCAGCGGCCGGCGACGACGTGCCCCATGTGGGCGCGGTCGCATGCGTTTCCCAGCGGCTCTGACTCGCACGATTTCCGCGCCACGACCGTCCGTCGCGAGACGCGCCAGAGGATGAGCGGCCTGCGCCAGCGAATCGCCGAGCGCCTGGTCCAGGCCCAGCAGACCGCCGCGATCCTGACCACATTCAACGAAGCCGACATGTCGCGGGTTCAAGATCTGCGCACTCGCTTCAAGGAAACCTTTTTAAATCGGCACGGCGTCGGCCTGGGCTACATGTCGTTCTTCGTCAAGGCCGTCACCGAGGCTCTCAATAGCTTTCCCGCAGTCAACGGTCGAATTGACGGCAACGACATCGTCTATCATAACTATTACGACATCGGCGTTGCCGTGAGCACCGACCGCGGACTGATGGTACCCGTATTGCGCGACGCCGATGCAATGACCTTCGCCGAGATTGAGAAGGCGATCGCCGGCTTCGCGGAAAAAGCACGCAAGGGCACCATCACGGTGGACGATCTTCGGGGCGGAACATTTACGGTCACCAACGGCGGAACCTTCGGCTCGCTGCTCTCTACCCCGATCCTCAACCCTCCTCAGAGTGGCATTCTGGGTATGCACGCGATCAAGAAGCGCCCCGTCGTCGTCGCTGACCAGATCACCATCCGCCCGATGATGTACCTGGCGTTCTCGTACGATCACCGCATCATCGATGGCCGCGAGGCCGTCAGCTTCTTGGTCAGGATCAAGGAGTGCATCGAAGACCCGGAACGGTTGATGCTTGCGCTCTGAGTCGAGTGAGCAATCGGCAGATCACGCATTGGCCTCGTGGAAACTCGTGACGTTCGAGAGTCTCCGACCCAGGGGTGGATAGGTCAAGTATTGTCTGAGCAGCCATCCGGTGATCCCGGAATAAATATACTTGGCCTCGACCTCCAGGAATTCTTCGCTCAGTCGTGGGAAGAGCTTGTTGCCCACTCCCAGTCGTTTCAAAGCGGTCTTCGCGCTCTCGAGATCGCCCGCGGCCGCGCAGCCGCAGTTGTCGCACGTCAACTCGCGCGCGGCCTTGAACGAGGCCGGTCGGTAAATCAGAAACTTGCCGCCAAAGGTATCGTCGAGAACCAGATGGCCCAGTTCGTGAGCGAGAATGAACCTCAGTTGCCCGGGCTGGTCGATGATCCCCTCGAGAACCTGAGACAGGAGCACGATCACCTTCTTGCGAGCAAATCTCAAGGCGAACGCGTTCACCTCGCTCGAGTTGAGTATGATCACCTTGGGATGTTGCTTGACCGTGAACTGATTGCAGATGTCCGAAAGTGCCTGGGCCACCTCGGGAAACTGGTCCGCCGTGGCGATCGTTCCCACAGCCTGCAGTTTCCGCACGTGATATTCGGAGAGCATCCGATTGACCACCCAGGTGATGAACCAGAGGATCAGTATGATGCCCCACGAAGCGATCACAAGGATGCCCAAAAGTAGCCACAAGAACAGACTTACCATCATCGCGCTGGACCGCTTTTTTTTCTCGTCGAGCGCGACGCACTGCTTGATCGACGTCACGCCGGACAGGCCGCGACGTGACGTGCCACCCGCCAATTCCCCAGTAGCTACAGGGCGAGATTCGCCTGCGTGGCCATTCGGCGACATCGCCTCGAATCCGTACTCAAAGAGCCCCTTCACGCGACTTGCCTCAACCCACTGGCCGTCGTTCCCTGCGGACGCGATCCATCGGGCTCAACTTTCCAGCCTCAGACAATCCCCGCAACTGCTTGGCCGTAACCGGCCCTTTGACGACACCTTCCGACATCAGATACCATTCCGAGGACATCGCTTTGTCTCTCTCCGGAGTTAGTTAATTTCTGTTAGCGACGGCGCTTTCGGGAAGCAATTCCAAGTTTACCCGGTCATCAAGCCAAACATCCAGGCGTGAAGTGATGCTATCAAACTCTGGATCGTCTGTCCATCGCCAGGGCCTGATGTTTCGAAATCGGTTCAGACGGCGCGGCAGCTCAAGGTTGGATAGTTGCCTGCTCGGCCACGATCCCGAGCACACTCCTCCTCATGGATCATGCCTCGATGCGGAAGATTCGCGGGATTCGTGGAGAATATATAGGACGCGGAGCATTCTGTGGCACGTAGGTACGACTTGATCGTGATCGGCGCGGGACCTGGCGGCTATGTGGCGGCAATCCGCGCCGCGCAGCTTGGCATGAAAGTAGCGTGCGTGGAAAAGCGGACCAGCCTGGGGGGCACCTGCTTGAATGTCGGCTGCATTCCGAGCAAGGCCATGCTCGATTCGAGCGAGCTTTACCACCTGGCCCGCGAACGCTTCGGCCGGCATGGGATCAGGATCGAGGGCCTGGGTCTCGACCTGGCTGCGATGCTCAAGCGGAAGAACGACGTCGTCAAGAGCTTGACCGACGGCGTCGGCTACCTCTTTCGCAAGAACAAGATCGAGGCGATTTTCGGGATCGGCCGCTTGACATCTCCCACCACCGTTGAGGTCACGGGAAGCGAAGGAGCGTTAATCGAGCTTGACGCTGGCCACATCCTCCTCGCCACGGGTTCCGAACCGACTCCGTTGCCGTTTCTTCCATTCGACGGCAAGTCGATCGTTAGCTCGACCGAGGCTCTCTGCTTTGAGAGGATCCCGGACCACCTGGTGGTGGTCGGCGGCGGATACATTGGCCTCGAACTCGGCTCGGTCTGGAACCGCCTGGGATCGAAAGTCACGGTCATCGAGTTCCTTCCCCGTATCGTCCCGATGGCCGATGTCGAGATTGGTGAACTCCTCAAGAAGAGCCTGACCAAACAGGGCCTGGTTTTCCATCTCGAGACGAAGGTCACCGGCGCACAGGTGGAAGGCGCGAACGTGACGGTGACGGCCGAGGTGAAGGATGGCAAGGCACTCCGCGTCACCTGCGACAAGGTGCTCGTGGCCGTGGGTCGTAGGCCATATACCGAGGGATTGAATCTCGACCGGGCGGGGGTCAAGGTGGAGCTGAAGACCGGCAAGGTTCCAGTTGACTCTCAATTCCGGACCAACATTCCCACCATCTCCGCGATCGGCGACCTGATCCAGGGTCCAATGCTGGCCCACAAGGCCGAGGACGAGGGCATCGCCTGCGCCGAGATCCTGGCGGGTAAGCCCGGCCACGTGAATTACGACACGATCCCGAGCGTGATCTACACCTGGCCAGAGATGGCAAGTGTTGGAATCACCGAGGAGCAAGCACAGGAGCAGCGCCTCAAATACCGGGTCGGCAAGTTTCCCTTCCTCGCCAACGGCCGTGCAAAGGCCATGGATGAAACCGAGGGCCTGGTGAAGATCCTGGCCGACGCGACGACCGACCGCGTCCTCGGCGTGCACATCATCGGCCCCCGCGCCTCGGACATGATTGCCGAGGCCGTCACGACCATGGAGTTCGCCGGCAGCGCCGAGGATATCGCACGGATCTGCCATGCCCATCCCACCCTGAGTGAGGCCCTTCGCGAAGCAGCCCTCGCCGTCGACAAGCGGGCCATCCATAGTTGATGCCCGGCCGACCTGCGGGCCACCCGGCGTCTTCGCCAACCCCTCGCGTGATTGACGCTGATATGCCCGATTTGGTAGTTTCTTTGAGCCGAGCTTTGCCCCTGTCCGGCCAAAATGCCGCGATCCAGGAGAGGTGGCTGAGTGGTCGATAGCGACGGTTTGCTAAACCGTTAAACTGGGAAACCGGTTTCGGGGGTTCGAATCCCCCCCTCTCCGCTCTAGAGCTGGATGGGCCCGTTTCAAGCCGACAAGTCCGATCGGGATTCAATTACTCAACCCAGGCGAACCTGCCCGACCAGTGTCTTGCAGCACCTGGCCCCCGGCAGGGGCAAATATGCTACGGAATGCTACGTGTTTTGGGCTTTCGTGAGCGGTTCCTTGAGCTCGGTGTCTTGACGCAAGTGCTTACATAGTAAGTACTTGAGTTTGTGACTCTGGCAGCTTTCGTGGGTCTAAACTCTGCACTTATGGCTTTCGTTGGCACTAACTCTCGGCTTAACCGTTTCGTGAAACAGGAGTTGCGCCGCTAAGGTCCACGTAGCCGATTGCCCATGAATTCGCATGATCGCCCCTGGATCGGGGGGTTTTACCGGTCTGTGGCTTCCAAACCCTCAGTTGAGCGGTCCCGCCCAGGCGGCCATCGTCGATCCCAACAACATCAAGCTCATCAGCCCGGCGAGCTATTGGGAGATCGCCATCAAGCTGAGCATCCAGAAGTACACCCTGTATGACTCCTATGAGGAGTTCATCCAGGAGGCCGTCTTTTCCGATCACCCGACTTTGATTATTCATGTCCAGTGCCAGCCAGCATATCGTCAGCAAGGCTTGGAACTTCGCCCACTTTCTATGGGACGACGGCCTCTCCTACATGGAGGACGACGGCCGCCCCGGTACCGGCTGGATTGAACGATCTTTCCCTGGGTATTCAGTTTGTAGCGTGGCTGTGGTCTGTGCAGAGTCGGTGTTGTCAGAGCGTTGGGGGCGAAGAGGTTGGGGCAGCCATCTATCCCCGCAAGTAACAGACGAACTGCATTGGTACCGAGAGAATAGCTCGCTCTTTTCGTCTTTGGCGGATACGACAGTGCATTCTCCTGAAGAGAACGCCGAAATTCTGCACCGGTGCTGCTTGAGCCAACCCCGAAGGTGAAAACATTAGTAAAGCAACTCTAATAAGTCCCAGCTGCGTCCCCGTTTCCGTTCCCCAGATATCATGACGAAAGCCATTGTACCGGCTTGGGAAACCAAGCGCACTGATGAGACTCGTCTGGTCGATGACGTTCTCAGGAGGGCGGTCTTGGAGCAAGTCGATGCTTATCGCTACAACTCGGCCTCCATTCGGGTTCGCGTAATCGATCGGCGGTTTGAGGGCATGCCACGCGAGGACCGTGATGGGATAGTCGAACCTCACCTTGAGAAACTCCCTCAACGAACGCAAGCGGATATCGTGACCCCGTTCACGTTCGCCCCTTCGGAGAATCCAGCAGGCACAGAAGACGCTCAGGGAATTCATGCTGAATACGGAGTTCGAGGATCCCAGCCCGTCGATACTTTGACCAAAAAAAGTTCGGCCAGGCACTCAAGAATGGGAAAGGCCAGGGGTCTAAGTTGTCTGCATGCGTCCAGGCGATGTCATCAAGAGAGCAAGCTGACATCTCAGGCCCCCGATTTGTCGCGGATTAAAGTACGTGACCAGTATTCTGACCGGAGCGCGTTCACACCAGTTCTCCTGTCGATCTGACTCGGAAAGACGATTGCCTGAGCGGCTCGGCTCTGGGAAAGCAATACAGAGCTGTGAACCGGATGGCGTGCAGCAGAGCCTCACGTGATTCCTGTTGAGGTTCGCCAGCCATGGTTCCCCTCCTTCGCGTCGAGATCTTCGTCGCCTCGATCCTTCTGGCGATCTCGCCCGCGCGTGCCCAGAATGCGCATCGGGCCTCGACAGGAACGGAGCCGGTCTATGCCCTGGTCACAACTTCCGCAAAGGATGTCCGCGACGACCTCATCTTCGAGTTCGTCGCTCCCAAGGTCGAGGCGAATGAATGGGTCGTCTAAATGGCCCGTCTTCCGGAGCTGACATCGCAAACCGAGGTTCGCACTGCACCCTCTCCCCCAGGCCGGTTCGCGCGCGAGTTGAGCGCCGCGGCCGGCCAGTCCTGTTCACGAGGATTGCCGTAACGGGGTCCAAGGGGCGTGACCGAGTGACAGTCCGGGTGGAGTACGAGGCGAACCTCATGGCGCGGCGGCTCGTTACCTCCAAAATCCGGACCCAGCCGCTCGACCTCTCCCGGCCATTCCCGAAACCGATCGACCCCCGGCCCGAGCCCATCCAATCGACCCAGGAAAACACCATGAGCCAGTAAGAAGTCGGCATCACAGCAAACCTGACCGACACGAGACGGATGGCTTCCGCCACGTTCGATTCGCTGTGTTGATTGCGCCTGCTTGCGTAAGGCATAGGCCGACGCGGACCCGATCGCCACTGCCGGGAAGGCCTGTGTCCCACTGCGCAGCGATCAGTTTTGGTCGATCCAGTTGATGCCGCTGGTCCACTCGGGCGGGGTTCGGTTGACCCTGGGGGCATAGTAATAATTTGCCGACGTGGGATAGATGACGGGTGTCAGCTCAGGCCGGTTCGGAGTCGAAAATGAGGTCGCCGGCAAGGCGTACACCCGTCCGTCATAGCCGCGGCTATAGGTCACGACGGGAGCTGCTACAGAGCGAAACGGGGAAATCGGACCATAGATCATCATTGTCTGGTCACCGTAAAACTGGAGAGGAGTATATCCTCCGCCGGTGGGCCAGTTGCCGCGGACGATGACGGTAGGGGTCGGCTGGAACGTACCCAGCGTCGACGCCACGGGGCTGACACAAGTTGTCTGTGTGATGGGCGCGCCCCGTTGCACACGCGGCAAGTCGAAACGGTCCGCCGCGACCGCAAGGCCCGCGGTACTGACCGTGAAGGTCACTAGGCCGCACCAATTAAGGAAACAACGGAGCAACGATCCGCCGCGATTCATGAGACAACCTCAAGGATGTGAGACCAGGTGGAGGACGGTCAAACCGTCCGTCGGGAACTCGCAAAGATCCCTTGAGGAAATCTACCCGATGAATCTGGTCGAGGAGCCGGTTTTTCCTCTCACGCAAGATTTTTGCTCTTGGCGACGATCAGATGAAGCTCATCAACGATTCGCGCTGCCCCCGTACCCAAAGGTGAACGAAGAATTTCGTGCAGCTTGGACATGAGCTCTCCCTCGCGCAAGAGCAGGGAATCAAAGCCCACTGACGCGCTTTTGCGGGGCGGTTCGGCGCAGAACCGCGGCTCCTCGATCATGGTGTCGGTTAACTTGGCATACTGAGTATGCGTGCCGCCATGTTGGGCGTTGGCGGAGAAGGCCAGCGGTCCACCTTCCGCGGGGATCCAATCCGCGAGTTCGCGCCCGCGTACGGCTGAGAACGCATGGTGGTTGTTGACTGCATGAGTGGCCTGGTGGGCCGGTAATTCCGGGGGACCGAGGAGGTCGTCCATGGTGACATCGAGTGCCACCGCGATCCGCCTGAGTGTGCCCGCTCGAGGCAGTCCGGTTTTGCCACTTTCGATTTGATAAAGAGCTGTCCGGGAAATGTCGGCGCGGCTGGCGAGCTCATCGGGGCCCCAGCCCTTGGAGTAGCGAAAGTCGCGAACGCGCTGTGCCAAGGAAATCACTTGAGTTACCTCGCCGTTGAGATCTGTGGAGAGAGGATCCGTCCATTAACGACCGAATCAGACGGACAACGACCGGTCGTACGCCGTCGTTCATCCTGTCTCAAAAAGCGTGTTGCCGTCATTCAAAAATTTACAAAACCTTCCTTTGACCGTCAAGTAGGCATAACAAGAAATCCAGCTTGTCATAGAAGGTGTTATAGTTTGGCTACGAACTCGCTGCCCTACCTTCAAGTGATCTAAATATTAAAAAAATATCATCATGAGATTTAGCTTCTGATAATGAAGGATTGCTAATGATCCGGCACGCGTCAGTTCTAGAGCGCGCGGCAAAGCAAGCCTTCAATTCCGTCGATAACAGACCTCAAGTGGATCCATTGGCTCGATCAGAACAGAATCCGCATTGCCGTGCTTTTGGGTTTCTGACAAGAACTCGAAGCGATGCGAATCCGAAGGCACGGTCATACCCGCGGGATACTCGCCGGAGGCTGGTTGCTTAAGGCCAAGACGGTTCGACCAAATTAAGATACTTTTCTTTACGGGCCGCTTAATCAGAAAGTCTTAGCGAACGCGTATTTTATGGCGTCCGGCGGTTTCCCCGGGTTGAAAAGAAGAAGTCACGAGCGTGACGATGCTCGCCTTCGGTCATGGCGGAACGCTTGGGTTCAGGGCGGAGGAGTACGACGAAGTTGCGTCGGTCACCACGGTTGCGTTTGCACAATCCGCCCCGTGAGGACTCATGCCTTTTTGGGAGGTGTGCCGTCAAGTTCGCCGAGGATTCCCACCAGAAGCGCGGGATCGCGCCTGGCGAGCAGGTGGGCGATTCGCGATTCGGGGAACTCGAGCTTGCGGAGGCTTTCCTCGACGCGTTTCCAGAGCCGGTCGGTTTTCTTGCCTTCCGAGAGGTAAAGCTCCGTGGCCAGCTCGGAGAGTTGCTGGTGCTTGATCGCGTCAAGATTCTTGTAGTAACGGTTGATTAATTTTTTCTGATAAGGAGTATAGTCGCTCATATCATTAATTCCTCGCAAACCGGGAGACTATGGGTCCGGGTCATTCTACAGCCTTGCGGGAGTAGGGACCAGAAAGCTTCGGATTCAAACCCGTCAGCGCGGCGATGTCATCAGGGCGACCCAGTAAGCGACTCCGATTTCGCGACTCTCCGGCGCCGAACTGACTCGATCCGTTCCCTGCTCGCCACTGCTCGGACAAGGGCTGGTCGCGGTTGACAGGTCTGCGGTTTACGTCTGTAATGCGGGTCGAGTTGCCAGCCTACATTGGGAACTGGACCCGCATCGCGGAGGAATTGATGACGGGGCAGGAAATTGGCAAGAGGCGGCCCGAACGTTGTGGGCTGTCGTGCAAGCTGCTGATTGCCGCCTTGCTTATTGGATTCGTGGCCTACGTAGTGCATCGGGGCGCCCGACGGGGCAGCGACTTCAAGTATGTTTACGGCGCGGCGCGGTATGTCTGGACGACCGGGCGCTCAATGTGCGGGCTCAGCCACGGTATCCAATTACCTTCCACGTCATGCTCGCCCCGCTGGCGGCTCTGCCGCTGCGCGACGCGGTTGCGGTCTGGGCCGTGCTCTCCGTGCTGGCCGTCGCCGCGCTTCCCGCGCTGATTCATCGCCTCACGAAGATCGAGCCCCGGCGTCAGCTTCCGGCCTGGGCCCTCACGGCGCCATTCTTCATTGATGCCCTCGTTCTTGGCCAGAGCGACCCGATCAATCTGCTGCTGGTGGCGGCAGGTTTGGTGTCGGTCACCAAGGGTCGGGGGGCGATCGGCATGGGACTGATCGGGCTGGCCGGGCTGATCAAGTTCTTGCCGCTTCTTCACTGGGCAAGCGTCTTGTCCCGCCGGAGGTCGATCGACGTCTTGGTTGGCGTCGCGCTGACGCTGCGCATTTGGGCTGGCGATTCTCGTGGCCGCGGTGGGCTGGAATGATGCGGTTGGCGGCATCGGCCTGCAGGCCGAGCTGCTCAGCGGCAGGGACAGTGCCCGGGGCATCATCGAGCATGGCACCGACCTTCGGCCCAACAATGAGAGCATCCCGATGGTGCTGGTTCGGATTCATGGATTATGGCCCCAAGTCGCCGGAGTCTCGCCTTCCTCCTTGCTGCCCCTGCAAACCATCTTCGTGATCTGGTACGGAATACTTGCAGCCCTCGCAATCGCCTGGCTCTGTGCTCTTGGCCACGCCGCGCGCGTGACCCCCGAGCGGGGTTGGCTGGCCATCTTCGCCCTGACCTCGATCGTCATGCTCGCCTCGACGCCGATCTGCTGGCACCATTACTTTCTCTGGACCACGCCCGCCGCGATCTTCCTATTACACCGTCGCAGACTGTTGATCATGCTGGCCTTGCTCTCACCAGGTATCACGATGTGGCCGGCGGCTCGTTCACTGGGATGCCACATGTTGATGGCGATCGGTCTCTTCGTCATGGTCGTTCACGACCTTTGGCGCGAAGGGTCTGGCCAGACTCGTCCAGCGTATCCATGAGTCGAGTCTGCCGTGAACCGGCTCATGTCCGGAGCAGTCATCGCCACTGTTGGTGGTCTCCTCAGCGCTGGGATGCTAGAGTCGTGGTGCCGAGACTCTGAAACTCTGGCCGAGGGATAAATAATGAAAGGCGTCCAGTTCTTGGTTGACGAACGAGGGATCAAGACCGGAGTCCTGATCGACCTCAAGAAGAATGGCAAACTCTGGGAGGATTTTTTCGACCTGGCGCTTGCGCGGGATAGGCTCCAAGAACCGCGTGAATCCCTTCAGACGGTCAAAGACCAATTAATTGCGGTTCGGCACCGACGCGATGCCTACCGCTGAGCTCGCGGTGCCTCGGTTTCCGACATTCAAACCAGCCTCTCGCTTCACACCATGAACCTCTCGCGGAACTGGTCGAGGCTGGCTCGCCGGCCAAGCAGTACGATGCTGTCGCCGGGGCTCAGAGGCTGGTCGCCGCTCGGGGGGAATTCCACGCCGCCGTCGGCCCGCTTGATGGCGATCACCATGACGCCTGTGCGGCGGCCGATGTCGGCGTCGCGCAGTGTCTGCCCGGCCAGCGGGCTATCAGAGTGGATCGGGATGTCATTCATCTCGATGGCCAGACTTGATCGCTGCGTGACGAGCTCGACGAATTCCACGGCCGTCGGGTTCGTGAGCAGTGAGACAATCCGATGGGCGCCGATGACGGCTGGCATGATCACGTGATTGGCACCGGCTTGCTTGAGTTTCTTGGAAGTGGTGGGCTGCTCGGCCCTGGCGATGATCAGCAGATCGGGGGAGAGCTCTCGTGATGTGAGCGTGATGAAAACGTTCGCGGCATCGTTGGCCAGCGCGGTGACCAGTACGCTCGCCCGCTCGATGCCAGCCTCTTCTAGAACCTCCTCGTCGGTCGCGTCACCCACCAGGTGCAAGAACCCTCGGGCCGCCAGTTCCTGCACCCGGTTGGCATCCTGTTCGATGACGACAAACGGCAGCGTT
Source organism: uncultured Planctomycetaceae bacterium (assembly GCA_963760085.1). Lineage (GTDB taxonomy): Bacteria > Planctomycetota > Planctomycetia > Isosphaerales > Isosphaeraceae > Aquisphaera. Next base: position 185,489 of record CAVXCB010000058.1, on the reverse strand, counting down.
GAACCGGTCAGTCCCTCGCAGACCAAGGCCCCAACCCGGCCGTAACCGGCAACGATCGCGTGCTTCTCTTGCGTCTCGATCTGTTTCATCATGCGCTGTTGTCCCAAGTATTTCCGGAACTCGCCCTCAGTGAGCAAGGAAATGAATCCGCCCAGTGTAAAGGCCACGGAGAACAGCCCCATGGCGATGATCAGCATCGTATGCACGCGCAGGGGCGTGGAGACCAGGGGGTGGACCTCGGTGAGGCCGACTGCTGAGATCGTGATGAACACCTGGTAGAAAGAGTCGATGAAGGTCCAGCCCATGATCATGTAGCCGGCAGTCCCATATCCCAGCACGAACGCCACCAGCGCGAAGCCGATGGCGATTCGCCGCACGGGACCGCGCCCCCAAGGCGACGTCTGGTCGGCCGGCACGGCGCGCGCTTTCCGGTGCTCAGCGTGATCATGGATCAGCCGCCGAGGCGGCCTGGGAATCGGAATGGAGGCTCCCCTCCTTTTCAGGTCGTTGAGTCTTACTAGGCCCCAGCAGGCAACGATATCGATGCCACGGGCAGAAGAGGCTTCAGCGATCAGAGCCGCAGGTGCTGAGCAATGAGGTTGCGCTGGATGTCATTGGTACCGGAAAAGAGAAGACCCCCCACGCTGTCGCGGACATCGCGCCTCCAGGCCCCCCTCGACCGAATATCCAGACGCGCCAAAGATGCGAACCGCATCCAGGCTGTTCTGGACGAAGCACTCCGAAACGTGGAGCTTGGCCATTGACGCCGCGACCGCGGCATCTTTCCCCTCTTGCTTGAGCCAGGCGTAGCGGTGGATCATCCACCGGCTGGTTTCGAGCCGCGTCATCATCTCGACGATGCGGTTGGAGACCGATTGGAACTTGCCGATCGTCTGCCTGAACTGTTTCCGCGTTCTAGCCTGTTGAATGCAGCGGTCAAGCTGGCGGCGCATGGTGCCGACCACGCTCGCCAGAATGGCTCCCCGCTCCCACTCCAGGGCGGCATTGAATATTCGCGATCCGCGCCCCTCGCGGCCCAGCAGGTTTTCCGCTGGCAAAGCGCAGTCCTCGAAGACAAGCTCGGCCATGGGGGCGGTGCGCATTCCCAGCTTGGGAATCTCGCGGACGACGTGGAAGCCCGGCGTTTCGCGGTCGATCAGAAAAGCAGTGATTCCCAGCACTCCCTTGGACGGGTCGGTGGTGGCGAAGCAAACGAAAACATCCGCGATCGTTCCACCCGTGATCCAGACCTTGCGGCCGTTCAAGACCCACTGGTCGCCACGGCGCACGGCGCGTGTGGTCATGCTGAAAATGTCGGACCCGGCTTCCGGTTCGCTGGCTCCGTTGGCTCCGAAGCCGCGGCCGTCGCACAGTCGGGGCAGGTAGCGTGCCTTCTGAGCCTCGGTGCCGAAGGCCAGAATCGGCATCGTGATGGTCCAGAGAGACGCATTCAAGGCGAAGATCAACCCAGTGTCAGGGCAACCATAGCCCAGGCCTTCCATGGCCGCGACGGTCGTCGGGATGTCTCTGCCCTGGCCGCCGTACTGGCTGGGAACGGGCAGACCGAGGATGCCGAAGCGCCCGCACCGTTCGTACCCCTCGCGCCAGAACTCGCCGCGCTGCTCGCGGGCGATAGATTCCGAATCGACCAGCTCGTCGCGGGCGAACCGTACGGCGGCGTCATGCCACTTTTGCTGCTGTTCTGACAGACCAAAGTCCATGCTCTCGACCTCCTTGTCTGTATGTCCCGGCTGATCTGGGAGCCGGCCGAAAGCTGTTCGGCCCAGCCTGCCAGATGATCGCTGAAGAAGCGCTGTTGGGCAAGATCACAACGCGGGGCCCATTGGCTGTTTGGTGATCGAAGCGAGCCATCTGGAATACTTGAGATTCATTCCCTTACCTGTAAGATTCATCAGGTTTCCACCCGAGAGAAGGTCGCCGCCGGTTTGATCCTGCCCTGGTCCGCCACGGGAATGGGAGGCCACGGAGTAGGCCGCATGCATCTCAGAGAACTTCGTGAGTTACAAGAAATGGCTTTTTCTTAGCTTTTTGAGTATATAGTACCGAAGGGAGCGTGAATTCGTTTACGCGACATCCGTTGATCATCGGGTTTCGAATGTGCCACCGGATCGGATCAAGAAATGTTGATAGCTGTGTCCGACGGCTAATTGCACAAGCGTTTCCATCCGTCCTTACGCGATGGGTCACAGTGCCGCTTCCCGCAAATCTGAGTGATCTTAGCCCATTCTAACTGGTTATATTACGCATTTTTTTCTTTAGATAAACTGAAATCCACTCCGAATTTCCTAGGGCTTGGAAACGATATCGGGAACTGAAAACGTGGTTGCCGTGTCCCGGTCCCTTTGAGTTGAACGTCACGGGCTGTGTGCGAGCCAGGAGTCACTCGCGGTGGACTCAACCGAGATGAAGGCCGATCTGGTTCAGCAGATGGAGCGAGGCTCTGGGGCATCAAGCCGGGAGCCTTTTGTCGATGATTCGCGAGCCGGCGCGGCGCAAGGGAAGAGGCAAGCCGCGGCTCCCCATGCCAGCACGTTCGACGTCGAGTCAATTCGAGCTGCCTTCCCAGCTCTACATCAGGAAGTCAGACCGGGAGTTCCGCTCATCTACCTCGACTCGGCGGCGACCAGCCTCAAGCCTCAAACGGTGGTCCAGGCGGTTGTCGACTACATGGCGATCTACCCGGCCAACGTCCACCGGGGCCTGCATACGTTGAGCGAGCGTGCCACAGAAGCCTTTGAGGGAGCCAGGCTGAAGGTCGCCCGGCTGCTAGGAGTCGAAGACCCGGAGCAGATCGTCTTCACGCGGGGGACGACCGAGGCGATCAACCTCGTCGCCCAGAGCTGGGGACGTGCCGAGCTTAAGCCGGGTGACGCGATCGTGCTCAGCGAGCTCGAGCATCATTCCAATCTCGTGCCCTGGCAGATGCTGGCTCGTGAGCGGGAGGTCGAGTTGAAGTATGTCGAGCTGACGGCTGACGCCCGGCTCGACCTCGATTCGCTCGACGCAGCGCTGACTGAGCGGGTGCGTCTGGTCGCGGTCACCGGGATGTCGAATGTCACCGGCACGATCCCGCCGCTGGAGCAGATCGTTGAACTGTCTCATTCGCGGAAGGCCCGCGTTTTGGTCGACGCGGCCCAGTGCCTGGCTCATCATCGCCTGAACCTCGGCCGGCTGGGGGTCGATTTCCTGGCTTTCTCGGGACACAAGCTTTTCGGGCCGACGGGTATCGGCGTGCTCTACGGCAAGCGAGAGCTGCTCGAGGCCATGCCACCCTCGAGCTTCGGCGGCAGCATGGTCGTCCGCGTCGACCGCCAGAGGGCCGAATGGAACGAGATTCCCTGGAAGTTCGAGGCCGGCACGCCGCCGATCGCCGAGGCCATAGGGCTGAGCGCCGCGATTGAATACTTGGAGCAGTTCTCTGCCCAGGAACTCGCCGAGTACGAACAGGGCCTGCTGGCGCACGCCCATGAGGTTCTTGGCCGGATCCCGTCGCTCACGGATCCTCGGCCCGATGGATCCCGACTCAGAAAGGGGCGATCGTGAGCTTCACGATCGAGGGTACGCATCCCCACGACCTGGCACAGCTTCTCGACCGCTACGGCATTGCGATCCGCGCGGGACATCACTGCGCCATGCCGCTGCATACACGGCTGGGAATTCCGGCCTCCGCGCGGGCCAGCTTTTCCATGTACAATACGGTCCCCGAGATTGACCGCCTGGGTGTGGCCCTCGAGTCGATCAGGAACCTCCTGCTTCGCCGTTCTCCACACCATGTGGCGCCGCGGCCGGCCAACTAGGTAACGACGGAGTTCCCCCATGGATGATCCTCTCTATCGCGAGGAGATCCTCGACCACTATTATTCATCCCCCCACCGCGGACACCTAGAATCGCCTCACCTCGTTTCCGACCTGGACAATCCCCTCTGCGGCGACATGATTCACCTCGAGGTCAGCCTCCGCGCCGATGGGCGAATCGACCAGGTGCGCTTCGAGGGCCACGGCTGCGTGATCAGCCAGGCGGCAACCTCGCTCCTGGCCGACCGCGTGGAAGGCGCCACAATCGACGAGGTCCTCCAGATCACTCCCGTTGATGTGGTGAAGCTGCTCGGTGTGACGCTCTCACCAACCCGGATGAAATGTGGTCTGCTGGGCTGGAAGGCACTTCGGAAGGCAGTCGCCGAACCAGGACCTGCCGGGGAATGAGCTCCAGATCAGGCTGCGGCATCTCTGGCAGATGATCTCACCGGGCTTGGGCATCTCGCGGTGCGAAGTGATAGCTGTAGAATACCCCCAGAGCCAGCAGGAGAAGCCCCCACCAGAGGTCGGCATGGTACTGGGCGAGGTGCACTGGAGGAGGATCAAACAAACCGTAGATCCCCGCGCCCGTGATGATCAGGCCGTAAAAGGCGAGGAGGATGCCCACGAAGAACCAGATCGAGAGATGAGAACCGGATGTCATGTCAGAGAGTCCTCACCAGAAGATCAAATTGAGCGCGACGAATACTGCGCCGACGACGCCTGCCCAGAATATCGGCCGCTGCCAGAGGGCGACGTGCTGCTCGGAAGGGATCTGGGTGCAGCCGTAGACAAGTCCAACCAGCTCGCCGTCGGTCTTGGGCCGCGTGGCCAGGCTGACGGCGACGGTCACGGCCACGCAGATGATCCACGACCAGAGTCCGCGGTACATGTTTTCGGCCATCGGCTTGGCGTGGGGTGAAAGGGCCACGTAAGCGAGAGCGCCCGGGCTCATGTAAACCCACAACCACATGCCGATCGATGAAAGTGTGCCCGCCACGAGACCCCAGAAACCACCCGCCGGCGTCGCACGCTTCCAGAGCATACCCAGGAGCACCGTGCCGAAGAGCGGTGCTATGAAGAAACTGAACAGCGCCTGCACGTAGTCCATGATGCTGGAAAACTGCATCACCAGGTACGCCGTGCCGATGCTAACGAAGATGCCGATGATCGTACACCACCGGCCCATGCTCACGTAGTGGGCGTCGCCGGCGTCCTTCCTGATGAAGGCCCGATAGATGTCATAGGTCCAGACGGTAGCAAAGGCGCTGACGTTGCCCGCCATGCCCGCCATAAACCCCGCGATCAGAGCTGTGATTCCCAGGCCCAGCAAGCCCGGGCCGAGATAGCGGGCCATCATTAGCGGCAGCACGTCGTTGTAACTATACCCCCCGTGAAGCGCGACCTCGCTCTCGGGCAAGAGTTGCATGTCGAGCAACGCCAGGCCCAGCAACCCGGGCAGGATCACGATGAAGGGAACCATCATCTTGAACGCCGCGCCGATGATCGGCGCCATCTTGGCGGACCGTAGGTCCTTAGCTGCGAGCACTCGCTGGACGACGAGGAAGTCGGTTGTCCAGTAGCCGAAGGAGATGACCCAGCCCAGCCCGAAAACGATGCCGGTCCAGTGAATTCCCATAGGGTTGTCCTGGAACGACCCCAGGGTGCTCCAGGCGTGGGTGTAATCGGTGCGTCCCAGTCGGCTGGCGATCTCTAGCTTCAGATTGTTCCATCCGCCCGCCTCAATGAGGCCAAGGATAGGGATCAGCATGGCACCGGCCCAGATCAGCACGAATTGCAAGACCTCGTTGAAGATGGCCGATTTCAGCCCCCCCAGCGCCACGTAAGCGGCCACAGTCAGCGAGGAGACCCAGATGCTGAAGTTGATGTCCCAGCCCAGCACGACCTTCATCACGCTGGCCATCGCAAACATGTTCACTCCGCTCATAAGAATAGTCATGAATGCGAACGAGATCGCCGCGAAGGCGCGGCTGTCCTCCCCGAAGCGGAGCTGGAGGTAGCCGGGAACTGAGTGGGTCTTGGAAATGTAATAGAAGGGCATCATCACGATGCCCAGGAAGAGCATGGCCGGGATGGCGCCGATCCAGTACCAATGGGTCGCCAAGATGCCATACTGGTACGACGCTCCCGCCCAGCCCATCAGCTCCAGAGAGCCCAGGTTCGCCGACAGGAAGCTGAGACCGGCAATCCAGGCCGTCATCTCGCGGCCGGCCAGGAAGAAGTCTTCACCCGTTTGCGTCTGCCGCTTCAGATACCAGCCGATGCCCAGGACCATGACGAAATACGTCACGATGATCACCAGATCGGGAAGGCTCAGCGAGAGCAACTTCGTGGTCATACCAGGGGCGGCTGCGCAAACGGCAGGCTGGGCATTTCCGCGATTCCTTGATCAGGGGGCGGGTGACGATGGGCGGCGCGGGCTTGCGGGCGAAGTAGGTCATGATGCCGCCGAACCCGAGCAGCGCCAGACCCCACCAGAGGTTGATGTTGATGCCGAGCGAACGCTCATAAATCGCTGGCTGCATGAACTGGGTGGCCAGCCCGTACAGCAGCAGTAGTCCGCCCAGACAAGCGAACAGAAGGCCGATCGGCAGGCGGATGTCGAGGTTCATGGTTGGGAGCGCCTCGTGAGTCTCAGTAGAAGAGGAAGTTCAGGGCCGCAGTCATGAGCAGCACGATCACCCCCAGCGCCACCGGACGCTGATACCACGTCAGGTGTCCCTCCTGCGGCTTGTCGGTCAGGGCATATACCAGGCCCACAAGCTCGTGGTCCGGCCGAGGCCGAGTGGCCAGGCTCACCGCGATGGTCACTACGAAGCAGAAAACCCAGGCAAAAATTGCCATCCAGAAGTTCTGGGCCATCTCGGTTGGAAACGCGTAAACCGGGCCAGATCCGGCAAGGGCGGTCAGCCAGCCCCCCTTGATTCCGGCCTCCCCGCCTTGCGGCAGATTCAGACCGTGAAAGATCGCCGCGGCACCCGTGCCGGCCAGCAGACCCGCGAAAGCGCCGTGCCCCGTGGCCCGCTTCCAGAACATCCCCAGCAGGAAGGTCGCGAACAAGGGCGCGTTCACAAACCCAAATACCAGTTGAAGCGCGTCCATGATGTTGTTGAACCGCGAGACAAGATACGCCGCACCGATCGAGATCGCCGTGCCGAAGAACGTGGCGAACCGCCCCATCCAGAGGTAGTGCCGGTCGCTGGCGCTGGGGTGTACGTAGGCCTTGTAAATGTCATAGGTCCAGACCGTGTTGAACGCCGTGACGTTGCCCGCCATACCCGACATGAAGCTGGCCAGAAGGGCCGTCAGCCCTAGCCCCAGCATGCCGGCTGGGAAGTAGCGCAACAGCATCTGCGGAATGGCCATATCGTAATCAGCAACCAATTGACCGTTCTGATCGAGCTCGAGCTTACCGGACCAGTAATCGACCTTGGCGGGTATGAGGCCCTGGAGATCCGGGATCGTCGTCGCCGCGCCATCCTGCGCCGGCGGGCAACGTCTCAAGTTTCACGGTGGGCACTGCGATCGCAATCAGTCCCGGCAGGATCACAAGAAACGGGAAGAACATCTTGGGCACCGCCGCGATCAGCGGGGTTCGCCGCGCCGAAGTCATCGAGTCGGCCGCCATCGCCCTCTGAACCACCAGGAAGTCGGTGCACCAGTAGCCGAACGACAGCACGAATCCCAGACCCATCACCAGCCCGAACCACTCGACGCCCAGCGGATTGGTGCTGGCGTGCTCCATGCCGACCCATGTATGCGTGAACGCCTCCTTGTTCATGCTGGCGAGCGTCGTCTGCAGCCCCGACCAGCCGCCGACGTTCTTCAGGCCCAGGAGCACCAGGGGAAGAAAGCCCGCAACGATCAAGAAGAACTGAAGCACTTCATTGTAGATCGCGCTTGTCAGTCCACCGAGGTAAACATAGCCCAGCACAATTAAAGCCGACAGGATGATGCTGGCGTGGAAGATCCAGTCGCGCGGCAATCCCAGGGAGAGGACCGGCGCGTTGAAGACGTGCAGCAGCATGATCAGCTTAGCCATGGCGTACATCGAGATGCCGCTCGAAAAGATCGTCATCACCGCGAACGTGATGGCGTTGAGCCCGCGCGTTTCTCGTCGAACCGCAACCGCAGGTATTCGGGAACCGAGTGGGCCCGCGAGCCGTAGTAGAACGGCATCATGAACAGTCCGACAAAGACCATCGCCGGAATCGCTCCCACCCAATAAAAATGGCTGGTCGCGATGCCGTACTTGGCCCCCGAGGCGGCCATCCCGATCACCTCCTGAGCACCGAGATTGGCCGAGATGAATGCCAAACCGGCTACCCAGGCCGGAATGGAACGCCCCGAGAGGAAAAAATCCTCGCTGGTCTTCATGAACTTCCTGAGGGCAAAGCCGATCCCCAGCACGAATCCGAGGTAGATCAGCATGATCAGGTAGTCGATCCACGCCAGTGTGGTTGTCATGCTTGGTTCCTGTCCTCAGCGGGCGGTCGAGCCGCCGCAAGCCTGCACGGGAACGGCTTCTCGCATTACTACTCTCGATTGGGCCCGCATTATGACAGCAATTCTGCGCAACCTCAACACGCCAGAACTACTCGGGCCAATACTCTGTGTTCAAGCCCTGGCGGGCTCTCCGACCGCAGGTGAACCGGCCCGCCCTACCTGGTCGAGAACCTGTAAACCGTCGTCTGATGATAGGTCGCTCCCGGCTCAAGTACCGCCCTTGGGAAATTGTCATGATGGATCGAGTCGGGAAAGTGTTGGGTTTCCAGGCAGAAGGCATGGTGCTTGCGGTAGACGATCCCCTCCTTGCCGGTGATCGTGCCGTCCAGAAAGTTTCCAGTGTAGAACTGGATGCCTGGCTCGGTGGTGGAGATGGTCATCACCCGCCCTGTCTTGGGATCGTCGACAGAGGCGGCCAGCGCTAGCGACTGACCTCGGCTGTCAAGTGCGAAGTTGTGATCGTACCCCGACGGCTCACCCTTGAGCTGGTTGATCCGCGATCCGATCTCCGTGGGCTTGGTGAAGTCAAGCGGCGTCCCCGCGACCTCGGCGATCTCCCCAGTCGGGATCAGCGTCTCATCAACGGGCGTGTAATGGCTGGCCTTGAGCAAGAGCTCGTGGCCCAGGACAGGCTCGGAGGTCCGTCCAGCCAGGTTGAAGTAGCTGTGATTCGAAAGGTTGATCGGCGTGGCCTTGTCGGTGGTTGCCGTGTACTCAATCTTCAGCTCGTTCTGCTCCGTGACCGTGAACTGAACGCTGACGTCGAGGTTACCTGGATAGCCTTCCTCACCGTCGGGGCTGCGGTAGGAGAGCTTGATCGAAGGCCCGTCGGGGCGGCTTGTCGGTTCGGCCTTCCAGATCACCTTGTCAAACCCTTTAAGGCCCCCGTGCAGGGAGTTCGGCCCATTGTTGACCGCCAGCGAGTACTCTCGGCCGTTCAGGTTGAACTTTCCTTTTGCGATGCGATTGGCAACCCGGCCAACCGTCGCTCCGAAGTAAGGGTGCGTGCCCAGATAGCCTTCAAGACTGTCGAAACCCAGAACGATGTCGTCCGCCTTACCGTTGCGGTCCGGGGTGTCGATCTCGGTGATAATCGCTCCGTAGGTCATCACCTTGACCGTGATCTGACCGTTCTTGAGCACGTATAGGTCGACCGGCTTGCCGTCCCGAGTTTTTCCAAAGATCATTTTGCTCAGGCTCCCTGATTGCACCGCCGCGCGGCCTGCCGCCAGGTCAACGGCAAGACTCCAGACGCATAGTCCTGCCCCGAGGTAAACAACTCGCCACAGAGACATCGGTTTCCTGCCCATCCGTCGGCTCCTGACTCTGCTTGAGAACGCGGGCAAGCGGTTCCCGACATGGAGGGTCGACTTCCAGCTCATGACAGCGACCCGACCCAGATCGCGGTCCCTTCGGCTCATCATCGTTGCCTGTTCCGTGGTCAAAATCAACCGACCAGAAAGCCACGCGAGTCCGGCTGGCCACTTGGGTAATTGAGCTTGGCTTGCAAATCTGGACTCGACTCATGATTATCGACTAGGCCCCCTTACCGCTTCGATGCGCCGGCAAGGGCGCCGGAGATCGGGCTCAATGCACTGGAAAGACAGGGTCTATGGAGAAGCTTCGATCACGGACCGGGCGCTTCTTGGACTGATCTCCACGCCGACGTTCCAGCGCTTGCGGGGGGTGCGCCAGGCGGGGCCGTCGGCCATTACCTTCGCGTTCAAGGACGTGACAAGGTTCGAGCACAGCCTGGGGGTTTATCTCTTGCTGGGCAGGCTGGGCGCCGATTTCAAGCAACAAGTCGCCGGGCTCTTGCACGACATCTCCCACACCGCGTTTTCGCACGCGGTCGATTTCTTGGTGACCTCCGATGAGCAGGATCACCACGAAAGCTTGAAGCCCCGGATGCTTGACCGTCCGGACGTCGCCCAGGCGCTCGACCGTTTGGGATTCGAGCCGCGAGACTTCTACGCTGACGGGATCTATCCCCTCTTGGAGCGTCCTCTCCCCCTTCTGTGCGCTGATCGCTTGGACTACTTCCTGCGGGATGGGCTGGCCTGCCACGTCATCACTTCTCGCGAGGTCAACAGGATGCTGCACCATCTTACCGTCGTCGAATCGACGATCGCCTTCGACAGTTTAGCCGTGGCGCGGGAGGCCGCTGCTCTTTTTGCCGTGATGAACCGGGACTGGTGGGCCAGTCTCACCGAAGCCTTCATCTACAATGAATTCGCCGACGCCCTGCGCGAGGGCTTCCGGCTGGGCGTCCTCAACGAAGACGACCTGCTTACGGAGGACGCCAAGGTCCTGGCCAAGCTCGATGCAGCCCAGAGCCCGCTCATTTCCCGCAAGCTGGCGACGATTCGGAACTTCAATCGCCCACTCATCGAAGGTTATTCGCCCCGAGTCACTCCCAAAGAGCGGTGGCTCGATCCGCCTGTCAAGCAGGGCTCGTCGTTCCGACTGTTGTCGGAGTTATCTTGACCTCACTTGCGTCTATTCGGCACGCATAGCCACGTGATTGGTGCCGTGTCGCCGTCGCGGCTTACTTGGTCGTTGCCTCTGAGCCGGACGGAGGCGCCGCCGGAGCAGGGGCCAGCGACTGGCGAACGGGCTTATTTGTGGCGAAGGCGCCTGGTCGGGAGACCGCGGCGGGGGTGGGGCTGAGGATGCTGTTAACGCCCATCGTGGCCAGTCCCTGAACCATGACCATCGTGGCGATACCCAGCCCGAGTGCATGCCAGGGATGAAACTGGAAGATCAACGTGAACACGCCAAACCAGACGATCGCCTGAAAGACAGTGCAGAGAATGTTGTTGGTGAACATCGAATCGAATGAGGCCGGCATCCCTTTGTTATAGAAGGCGGTGAGCATCGCGGCCAGCAGCAGAGAGCCTCCCGTCACCTTCAGGCCGACATGGGGCGTGACCTCGTCGTAGAGCTGGTCCTGTGCGATCTCGATCACGACGAAGCAGCCAACGAAGATGACCAGCCAGTAGATCAACAGAGTCCAAATAGTCGCCATGAGATGACGCCCCGCGTTGCCTAGCCGTGACGAAGCACTTCTTGCTGCCGATTCTTTCGTATCCTACCGGGAACCCGCGGTCGTCTCCACCGAACCCTGGCGGTTTTTCAATGAACTGCTATCATGGCGAGCGGCGGTTAGGCGGAAGTCATGCGGTAAACGGGTAAACCTGAGATGATTCGCCTCAGTGCTTTCGCGGACGAAATCTCCCAGGATCCCCTGGAGCAGATCGACGTTCTGGCCAGCCACGGCATCCGGCATATCGAATTTCGTGCTATCCACGGGACCAACGTCCTGGACCTGGACGACCAGCAGCACGAGGCATTCCGGAGCCTCTTGCGGTCCCGGGGTTTCGGCCTCAGCGCATTGGGCTCGCCGATCGGCAAGATCCGGATCACTGATTCGTTCGACGATCACCTGTTGCGGTTCGGCCGGGCCCTGGACCTGGCTGACTTCTACGCAACGCCCCGCATCCGGGTCTTCAGCTTTTATATCCCTCCGGGCGATGATCCCACCATACACCGCGAGGCAGTCATCGCCAGGTTGAAGGAGCTGGCGCGTCGGGCCGAGAGCCGGAGCGTGACCCTGCTGCTGGAAAACGAGAAGGGTATCTATGGCGACACGGCCGAGCGCGTCAGAGACGTGCTAGAGAGCGTCGATTCCTCGGCTCTGGTCCATGCGTTCGATCCGGCCAATTACGTCGAGGTTGGCCAGGACGTCGAGCGGGCCTGGAGCCTGCTGCAAGATCGAGTCGTGCATTTTCACGTGAAGGACTTCGATTCCAAAACACACCGCAATGTTCCGGCCGGCGTAGGAGACGGTCAGATCCCCAGTCTCATCTATCGCGCGGTGGAGTGCGGTTACCAGGGTTTTCTGGTGCTCGAACCTCACCTGGTCATCGCCGAGCTCTCCTTCGGCTTCACCGGCCCCGAACGGTTCGCCGACGCCGCCATGGCTCTCAAGAACATTCTCGACAAACACTCGATTGATTACACTTGAATTAATAAAACGGCCTGCCACCCTCACCACGCCTACTGGGAGACAAGTTCGATGAACCATGCACGTTCGAACCGCCGATCGTTCCTCACCACCAGTCTGGCGGGCGGAGCCCTCTTGGGCCTGAGGCTGCCGCTTGCTCAGGGTCTGGGGGCAGCTGCCGCGGAGGTCGGCGACTTCAAGCTTTCGCTGGCCGAATGGTCGTTGCACAGAGCGCTCTTCGACGGCGCGATCACGAACCTGGACTTTCCCAAGATCGCCCGCGAACAGTACGGCATCGAGGGCGTCGAGTTCGTAAATCAGTTCTTCAAGGACAAGGCTCACGATTCGGAGTATCTCAAGGATCTGAAGGCCCAGGCCAATGATCACGGCGTGACCTGCGTGCTGATCATGATTGACGGCGAAGGCGACATGAGCGCTCCGGATAAGGAGCAACGGTTGAGAGCCGTCGAGAACCACAAGAAATGGGTCGACGCCGCCGCAAGCCTGGGCTGCCATTCGATTCGCATCAACACCGGTGAACACTACAGCCCCACAGACGTCGGCGCCGTGGCTGAGGCGTGCGCGGCCCTCAACGACTATGGCGTGCAGCAGAAGATTGGCGTCATTTGTGAAAACCACGGCGGCCCATCGAGCAACCCGGCTGCGCTGATTGCCCTCATGAAGGCTGTGAACAGCCCCAATTTCGGGACCCTGCCGGATTTCGGCAACTTCCCCAAGGCGAACGGCCAGTATGCGATCGACATCTACAGCGCCATCGAGCAGATGATGCCCTATGCCAAGGGCGTTTCGGCCAAGAGCTATGATTTCGACGCCCAAGGCAACGAGACGACTCTCGATTTCCCGCGGATTATGAAGATCGTCAAGCAAGCGGGCTACCACGGCTTCGTGGGAATCGAGTACGAGGGCGACCGGTTGAGCGAGCCTGAAGGCATCAAGGCCACCAAGAAGCTGCTCGAGTCGATTCGCGGGGGCTCATGACCATGAACCGGCACGTCGCTGAAGGGGCTGATGACGATAGTGCTGGTTGCGGCCATCGTGCTCTGGTTCATTCTTACCTTCTTGAGCGATATGCTGGCACATGGTCTGCGCTGAGCGATATTGCCAGGATGGAGGTGACCTGCGCGGTGAGAACAAACTCTACGGGAATTCGCGGTAACCAAGACCTGACCGGTCGGGCAATGCGGGTGACCTTGGAGGTTCTCGGAACCTGGAATAGAAGTGCGGGGGAAAAGGAGGCCGCTACTTCGCTTTGAGAAAAAGGTAAAGATCCCAAGCCGCGACGCGTCCGATGAACAACAACGGCGGCCCTGGACCCGGTCGCCGCTTTGCGCAGGGATGCGTCTATGATGATCGGTTTGATGGATCGTGCTTCAGCTTCGTTTCCCGACTCGGCTCCTGAACCGCCACGCCGCGGCGCTTGCCACCAGCGTCCATGCGAGGCAGGCGGCTGGCTCAGGGATGTTCTGCGCGGCGGTGATCGGAATTTTGGTCCAGGCCAGACCGGATTCTCCAACCCCGTCCACGGCCGAGCCGGCGTACATTTCGATCCAGAATCCACTGGAGGGATTCAGTCCCGGTATCTTGCTGAAGTTCGTGATCGTGAACTCAAGCTGGGGATGTGCCGGAGTGGGATCGAATGCCAGGTTTCCCGTGTATTGGCTCAACGTCTGGCCGAATTGGTACCCCAATCCGGAAGCTGCGTTAGCCGGGTTGTACTGCGAGACCGTGAAGCCGTCGGTGCCCGTCCCCGCCTTGGTCTTGTCAGCCGGAACTCCGGCGATGATAAGCGGAGTGCCTGGCTGGGAAGGGTTTGTGGAACTGATCGGAGCGAACGCGATGGCGATCGACTTGTCGCCCCCCAGGTGCGCAGGATCGTAACCGGTCGGCGTTCCGCTTGGGTCTCCATTGGCCTGGCCGAAAGGCGCATTGACTCCCTGGCTGTTCTTGAACGTGTTGATGCCCACGTCCAGCGTGTCAGTCGAGGTGTTGTAGTACGTCCGGATATCCTGAATGCTCCAACCCGAGACCCATCCGTTGGCGGTGATCCAGGCCGGCTGACCGATGTTCATTGCGTTGTCACTCACTGGGGTGACGACCACCTGCGGGCTGGCGGCCGGATTGAAGTCACTGGTCACATTGCCGGTGAGCTGAATCGGGGCCGCATTGGTGGTGAACTGAATCGGGGCCGCATCGGCGGCAGCCGCGTGCAGCCCGAGCAGGACAAGCAGCGCGATATTCCATGTGTACAAGCGGCGGGGAACCATGACGAGTCTCCTTCCACGTATGGTTGTTCGTCCCGCGGATGCCGGCCAAGGCATGACGTGAGCGCCGTCTGCCGGGACGATATTGCCAGAGAATCAGGCGACCAACGCGTGGCGAGCAACAGACACGCCGCGACATGGTCAAGATGACGGATCGTTTCGCACCTCCGGACCGGCTCGAAAGATCGTGGCTCCGCCACGCTCATTTGAGGCCGCCCTCCCAGTGTCCCTCTCCTCAAAGCAGAGGGAGCTCCAGAAAGGACGATGGCGCGATGTCGCTATTCGCTAGACTGCTGCAAGCCGTTTGCTCGTGGCGCCGCCGTCGGGGTGGTCCCAAGACCGTCCGATACGCCAGCATCGCCATGGAACAACTTGATCATCGGCAATTACTGAGCGTCAACTTCACTGGAAACGTCCCAATCGATTTTCCCGCTACACAAGTTCCAGGTGTTGTCATTCTTCCCGACAACCCGCTGGTCCAGCATCCGGCGATCGCTCCAGCAATCGCTCCGATCGTGAAAGTTTCTGGCTTTGACATCTCGGGAATTCGAGTCAGCTATTCCCCAGCCGACGACACGCTCAGCATCGGGCTGGATCAGCCCGCAAGCGGGAACCACCCGGGTGAGGTGATCGCCGGTGATGCAGACAATAATGGAAATTCCGGAACCGTCAACCCCGCTGTGACCTCGACGCCCGGGTTCTCAACGTTCCAAGATCCGCCTGATTTTGGCGGATCCGAGCACATGGGAGCGTTCATCGACTTTACCGGCAGCGGCAACGCCCAGATCGTGGCCGGATTCTCGCCCGTACCGACGACTCCCACGGCCTCGGACCCCAGCCCCCCGAAGCCTTATCAGGTTGCAGTCGCGATTCCGACCGGACCAAACTCCGCCCCCTTGTTCGGCACCGAGCTTCCTCAGTTCGAGGGCAATCTCTATACGATGAATTCGACCGCCCACCCCAATTTGGAATTCGCGATCAGGAACTTCTCCCAGCTTTATCAGCAAGAGACGGGGCATGCACTCACGTCGTCGTCGGTGATCTACCTGGGCGGCTTCGGAGGCTCGGGAGAAGATACTGGCATCGGTGAGGCATTCTTCCCCGAACAGCCGGTGAACATCGGCGCAGCCACGTTCCCGAACACAAGCACGCCCGCTTCGCCCACGATCTACATCAATCCGCATGAGCACCGGGTCATCGACACCTCTCACCGCGACTTGGTCCGCGTCTACGTGCTGGGTACTTCGGGATTTGATGTGACCACGATCAACCCCGCCACGGTCTCGCTCGATGGTGCCAGCCCGATCGCCCACTTCACGCGTCACTTCCCACACAGCGAGTTTCTGAACGAAACCTTCGTTTTCGTGGGGTCGGACATCAATCTGCCCGCCGGCTACACCACAGCCACTTTCACGGCCCAGACGTTTAGCGGACAGCAGATCACCTCGTCTCGGCAGGTGTTGAACATTCCGTTCTCGGCGCAGGTGCCGGGGCGGCTGCACTTCCTGTCGGACAAGGGCACGGCTTACCCAGGCCTGCGCCGTTTGAACGCGACCCAGCCCGCGGCCGTCGACCTTGGTAACACGACAAAGCCCCTTCCGGCCTCAATCAAGCTCGACCTGAAGTCGAAAGCTGCGATTCGGGAACTGCGGGTCAACTATCGAGATCAGGTAGCCACAACTGGCACCACAACGCCGGTCGCCTTGCCGCGGACCGTGGTCTCGCTCGCTGCCAACCGGCGGCAGGCGCGTGAGCAAACAAAGCTGGAACTCGCCAGATGACCGAACCCACTCGTTTTGCCCAGATTTCCCATGGTCTCTGGACGCATATGCGATTGCATGGGAAATGGAGGCATCTGCTGGTTCAGCGCTTGGAGAACTGGAAGCTCTTGCGGGCTTTCTTGTGGCCGAACTTCTTGCGCTCGACCATGCGGGCATCGCGAGTGAGGTAACCCCCGTCGCGAAGCGCGGAGTCGAGGTCGGGACGAAATTCCTTCAAAGCCCGGGCAAGCCCCTGCATCACGGCGCCCGACTGGCTGGGCTTGCTGCTGCCCTTCACGTTCACGATGACGTCGACCCGCCCGCCCATTTCCGTGGATTTGAGCGGGGCCCGGATATCGGTTTGCTGGACCTCGAGCGGGAAGTAGATGTTGGCGTCCTGGCCGTTCACCTGAAACTGACCCGTGCCTTCGCAGATGCGCACCCGCGCCACTGCGGTCTTGCGCCGGCCCGTGCCCCAGGTGTAGACTTTTTTCTCGGTCGCTACTGCCATGATCCGTCTTTCTTTAGCTTCTTAAGAATGCGAGTCAGCTCGGGTGAGTTAAATCGTCTCATTCAGCAACAGAGGCGGTACTGCCCGGATCGCTCGCGGGCTCGGCCGATGCCGGAATCTGCGGCTCGTGGGCCTCATCAAGAGCGTGATGTTCCGCAAGAGCGTGATGTTCCGCCTGCTCAGGACCGCGATCGTGGTCAGGACCGTGATCGTGAGTGTGGTCAGGACCGTGATCGTGAGTGTAATCAGGACCGTGATCGTGAGTGTGGTCAGGACCGTGATCGTGAGTGTGGCCAGGACCGTGATCGTGAGTGTGGCCAGGACCGTGATCGTGAGTTCCGGCCGCAACTGGAGTGACCGCCGTCTGCGTTTCTGGGGCCGGTTTTTGGCCATTCTTCCTGGCTTCTCGGGGAACCGGGGGAGGCGCGAAAAGGCGCCGGAGGATGCTGGCCGGCCGGAAAGAGGTTCGAGCGGAATTGGCTGCTGGGCCTGGTGCGGGTGCTCCGAGCCCACATGAAGCTTGAGCTTGTCGATCATCTGACGGCCCAGCTTGCTCTTGGGCAGCATCCGCTGGATCGCTAGTTCGAGAATCCGCTCAGGCCGGCGCCGGAACAGTTTCCAGGCCGCCTCATCGCGCTGGCCGCCGGGGTAGCCCGAGTAGCGCTGGTAGGATTTTTGCTGCCACTTGTTGCCGGTGAAGATGACCTTGTCCACGTTGGTGACGATAACGTAGTCGCCAGTGTCGATGTGAGGCGTGTAAGTTGGGCGGTGCTTGCCCATCAAGATCGGGGCAATCTGGGCGGCAAGGCGGCCGACGACCTGTGCCGAGGCATCGATCACATACCACTGCCGCGACAGCTCACCGGTCTTGGCTTGGTAACAGTTCATGGAGCGGTCTACCTGACTCTTTCAGAAACACACCGTGAAAGGCTTGATCGAGAGAAAAATACCATGGTACCGTGCGCGCTACGCTCGTCAAGACCGCTTTGAATGAGGCTGCCGCTCGCCGCTCGTGTAACTCGCCGTTCTTGCCGCGGTCTGTGAGCCGCCTTGTCGGATTGATCGGCGCTTGCGGGCTGATTCGGCCTTGTTCATGACTTCAATCGCTCTGCAATGGTCCTCAGCGCGTGCTCAAGGGCCTCGGAGACTTTCTCGGGGTTCTTGCCCCCGGCCTGTGCGAGGTCAGGGCGGCCGCCTCCGCCGCCACCGACGATCGGTGCGACCTGCTTCAGCCAGTTGCCCGCGTGCAGGCCCCGTTTTACCAGATCCTCGGAGAGGCCGGCGACGAGTTGAACCTTCCCCTCGGCAGTCGTCACCAAGAGCACGGCAAGCCCCTGCACAACTTTGCGTCGCAAACCGTCGATCAGCACCCGCAGCTCATCGGGCGACTGGTTCTCGACCGCCCTCACCACCACCATCGCGTTGCCGACGGCTACTGCACCGGAGATCAAGTCATCGACGGAAACCTTATCGCTGGCATCACTTCGCCGCGAAGTTGCGTGTTTTTTGAGGATCTTCAGCTCCTCCAGCAGCGCCGTGACGCGTGCACCGACCTGGGCCTGGGGCACGCGCAGAGTTGAGGCGATCTGCGACAGCACCGCCTCTTCCTGGCGGACAAAAGCCAGGGCGCCCTCACCGGTCAGTGCGGTGATCCTGCGTGTGCCCGCGGCCACCGACTCCTCGCCGAGAATCTTGAACAGCCCCACCTGGCCAACGTTGTCCAGGTGCGTGCCGCCACAGAGCTCTTTCGAGAAGTCGCCCATTTGCACGACGCGGACAATCTCCGGGTATTTCTCACCGAAGAGCGCCATGGCGCCCAGCGCCCTGGCCTCGGCGATGGGCATTTGGCTCCAAGTCACGGGCGAGCCGGTCATAACCAGGGCATTGACGGTGTTCTCGATCAGGTCGAGCCGTTCGTTGCCGATTGCTTCGGGGTTGGCGAAATCGAAGCGCAGCCGGTCGGGCTCGACCTTGCTGCCGGCTTGCTGGGCGTGCTTGCCAAGGTGTCGGTGCAGGGCATGATGCAGCAGGTGGGTTGCCGAATGGGCGCGGCGGATCGCCTGCCTGCGCTGGGCGTCGACCGTCGCCGTCACTTGGGAATTCAGGCTCACGGTGCCCTCGGCCACTCGCCCGGTGTGGAGAACGAAGTCGTGATCCTTACGCGTGTCCTCGACCGCGAATTCAAACCCGGGGCCGCGGATCGTACCGGTGTCGCCGACTTGCCCCCCCGCCTCCGCATAGAACGGAGTTCTGTCGAGGATCAGCGAGATCGGCGGGCCGGGATTTGGTGACGCCGTGGCCGATTCGGCGAGTTTCCCTTGCTCGAGGATGCCGATCACAGTCCCGGTCGCCTCTGTCGTCTTGTAGCCGAGGAACTCAGTCCCGTGGTGATAGGCCTGCCTGAGCGTGTCGAGCGGTCCGGTGGCAAAGACGTCGGCGGCCTCCATGGTGCCCCGGGCGATCTTGCGGGCCTCATCCTGGGCCTCCTTGAAGCTGACCATGTCGACGCGCAAGTTCTGGTCGGCCGCCAGGCTCTCGGTGATCTCGATGGGGATGCCGTAGGTGTCGTGAAGCTTGAATGCTTCACGGCCGTCGATCGTGTCGGACCCGCCGGCCTTGGTCCGCCGGAACACGTCATTGATCATCCGCATGCCGTTTTCCAGGTTGCGTAGAAAACGCTCTTCTTCCTCGCGGATGACGTGCTGGATTCGCGGCACGCTACCTCGATGATCACCGATGGACCCGGTTGTGCCTGGTTGGCTCGTAACGTACATCATCGAGGGGGGTGGAGCGTCATACCCTCCAATCTCGGGGTATCCTTCCTTCATTGCTTCGGCGACTACTGGCACAAGCTTATATAGAAACGGCTCGCGCTGACCCATCTGATAGGCGTCGAGCACGGCCCCGCGCAGCAGGCGGCGGACGACATACCCTTGCTTCTCCGGTCCCGGCCGGACGTTTTCATGAATGCAGAAGGTCAGGGCCCGGACATGATCACTGGCCCGGCGGATGCGAACGCCGTCGAGCGTGTCCTGGACCTTTGCATAATCAATTCCCAGCTCCTCTGCCGTGGCGGCAACGATGGGTTTGAAGATGTCGATCTCGAAGTTCGTCCGCACGCCCTGAAGCGCCGCCGCGGACCGCTCCAGGCCCATGCCGGTATCGATGTTCTTCTTAGGCAGGGGTTCAAGCTGGCCTGGACCTACGCGGTTGAACTGGGTGAAGACGAGGTTCCAGATCTCGACCTCTTCGACCCCCTCACCATGATAAAAGATCTCGGAGCAAGGGCCGCAGACGCCGTTGGGACCATGCGTTGGAGCGCCTGCCGGCCAGAAGTTGTCTTCCTCTCCCATGCGGGTGATCCCATTCGCGGCGATGCCGACCTCCTTGTGCCAGATGTCAAAGGCCTCGTCGTCGTCGAGGTAAACGGTGACCGTCAGCCGGTCAGGCTCGATCTTGAGCACGCGGGTCAAGAACTCCCAGGCCCAGTGGATCGCTTCGCGCTTGAAGTAATCACCGAAGCTGAAGTTGCCCAGCATCTCGAAGAAGGTCATGTGCCGCGGCGTCTTCCCCACATTCTCGATGTCACCCGTGCGGATGCATTTCTGGCAGGACGTGGCGCGCTTGAAGCCCGGTTCACCCAGTCCCATGAACTCGCGCTTGAACTGGTTCATGCCGGCCGGAGTGAAGAGCACTGTCGGATCATTGGGCACGAGCACGTCACTCGTGCGGCGGACACAGCCGCGAGAGACGAAGTACTCGAGAAAGGCTTCGCGAAGGTCGTCGGTTTTCATGGAAATTACGGAATCGAGGGTCGGTAAATCTGGGTCGCCGCAGATCGTCGCCTGGTTCTCACTTGGTGCGCGATCGGTCCCGGTCAGCCTGCGCCGGCCGCGGCAAGGCAAAGAGCGAAGGGCAAGCACCGTGCTCGCCATTGTGCAGGAGGAAGCCCGCTCGGACAACCCGGGATAAGTCCGCACCCAAGGTGGTTTCCTGCCGGCCTAACTTCATTTTGCAGCTTTCCTCAGGTTTCTTCCAGAATGCGGCTGACCGGTCCTCCTGGAGCCGAATTGGGGGTTTTCCTCAGAAAATCGGCTGGCCACCTCTGGCAGGGTCGTTTCAGGAGCCCCGCCATCCAATGCGAGGGCTATCTCCTGAGTTGCGGCCGCTATATCGAGCGCAGCCCTCTCGAGGCCGGGATCGTGAAGGAACCGTGGCAAACAGGGGCGTAAGTTTGCGTGTCTTCGGGTCCAGGCTGCTAAGGTCCGCACCCTTAAATGAATTACAATAATAGCAGCTTAAGCATAGGGTGCTGGCAACGGACGTCCCGTGATGCTTGCGGGCGATGATGTGATCGATCTCGAAAGGAGCGTCATCGGCGGCCTGGGCACGCGGCAATATTCACAGCGGCGATGTGCCCTTTGCCAGACAAGCCGGGTGAGTGCCTTATCCATCGGCGATGTTAAGACAGGGTGCGTGTCTTGAGCTTTATGCCGAGCGTGCGGCGGGCCTTGGATTTGAGAATGGAGAGCAGGGTTGAAGCCCTGCCAAAGGCACGCATCTCCTCCTTTTCAGCCGGGGTGAGGTCGTCATCCTGATTTCGGACGGCCAGCTCGTGCATTCGGGCTTTGTCCCGCTCGCTGATGGTAAGATCGAGGATATAACGGGCGAAATTCTTGGGAAGCTGGTCGCTGTCCTTGCTAAGAAAGCGGGCAAGGATCGTGACATCATTGTCGCCGGAGCGTGTGGTTGCGGTGGCCATGCCTACTCCTCTTAAAGACTGGTTAATTCAGACTATCACATTCACACCTGTATTGCCAGGAGTATCATTAACTGCATGTTGAGGATGCCGGCGGTTCGCCCGACGCATGGGTTCATCGTCCCGGGCGACGGCACGCGGGGAACGGAAAAGATGTCAGGACCCGAAAACGGCTTTCTTCGATCAAATTGCCCGGTATCGGATCCTGGCACCTTATCTGCCCGTTTCCGTGCTTTTCCGAGTGTTCCGTGGTTGAAGAATTCATTCCCCATGGGCATGTCGACCGCCTCCAAAGCCGTGGTGTGCCTCCCTGCGATTGCACGAGATCTCGATGAACCTCCCAGTCGACGAAGGCGCCAAGTGCACCACACAGCGAAAGGAATGTCTCAGTCACTACCGCTCGGAGTATAAGTTCGACACCCATAATCACAAATGCCACTTGATCTCTGCCAACCGTGGTTTGCTGATGCCTTTGATGCTCAATTGCGGGATGTGTGAAGACACAAACTGACTCAGGGGCAAGTCCTGGCGGGGCGGAAGCCGAGGTAGACGATGCCGAGCGCCGCCGGATAACCGCTACGTTCTGCCGAGCGGATGATGTCTGCAGGATAGAGGTAACACCCACCCCGCCGGACGCGTCCGCTCTGCGGATATACATATGCAGTACTATATAAGCTGTCATGCTTCAATCCCTTTTTCGTCTTCCAGTATGCATCCGGACGATCCTGACACCATTCGTTCACGTTCCCCAGCATGTCAAAGAGCCCGAGGTCGTTTGAAAGCAAGCTTCCGCACGGCCAAGCACGGACCTTGCTGTTGGCTTGATGCCAAGCATATGCGTCAAGCAGGTCGCTTGAGTTACCATAATATCGGCTGGTCACCGTACCTGCCCGACAGGCGTATTCCCATTCCGCCTCAGTGGGAAGGCGATAACCCGTGCGTTGTAGAACGTCGGCAGGGATCGACATCCCCTCTGCGTAGACCCCAGCTTCATTGGGGAGGTAACACCATTGGTCCTTCGGCAATCCCTCTTGCTCGCTGAGCCAGTTACAGTAACGAGCCGCCATGTACCAATTGGGATAGATCCACGCTCCTCCTGGATCGGGGCTGTACTTGGCAATGACGAGCATCCGGCCCACTTCATGAACCGCTGAGACTGCTCGATCGTCACCTCCTTGGCGGCAATGGCGAACCGCCGTGGGATGACCATCCTGTGAGTAGTCTCGTCAGAGGCCCTGTCCGGCTCGGTCGGCGGCGAGCCCATGCGGAACTCGACCGGGCCGTCGATCATGGCGAAGGTCTGGCCTTGACCATTCACATACCATCTGCCGTTCGCCCCAGTCCGTGATCTTCATCAACTGGGCATCCACCTCCTTGAGTTTGTCCTGCTGTCCCCATTGCCGCAGGGTCCATTCCGCAGCCCCGTGAATGCCTGCGTCAGGATCATTGAGGTACAGGTCGAGCATCTTGCCGACCAGTGGCTCACGCTCGCCGGGAGACAATCCTTTCCTGCCGTACGTCCCCAATGCCTGGATCAGCGCCCGACGCTGCGAGGTCTCGGGGTGGAACAGGATGGCGTCCATTTTCTGTTGCCCTTGGTCGGGCGTGGGCTTGGCGCTGGGGTCGATCCGGTCGAGTTCAGCGGCAATCAGCTTCGGATCGACACCCAGGGGATTCAGCCAGTTGACGATGAAGCTCCGCAGCCGGGGGTCGGCACTGTGCCGTAGCAGCGGGCCACACTTCCTCGGCTTTGCCGAGCCTGACCATAGCGATCGCCGCCCGTGCCTGTCGCTCAGCAAGGCGGTCCTTGACATCCTCTTGGACCACGGGCGATGCCACACCGATGCGGTCACCAGCGGTCCCTGAATTGCGGTCTGGCTCACCGACCATGATACGGGACGGTAACCCTGGGCGATGAGTTCCGGGCACTTTCGCAAGTGGGCGGCGGGATCAAGACCATAGATCGAGGTCGCCTCGAAGCTCGCATCGCTGTTCCATGCAGCGGCGTAGCGGCGTTCGGGGTGACCAGCCTTCATGATTTCGGCGAACGCCGGGTCGTCCCGGATCGGGTCGAGGTCGGCGTCCTCGTCCATCTTTCCAAAATCGGCATCGTCGTTATTGACCGCCTCCCTGAGCAATTGGAGACACCGCTCCGCAAGTTGACGACCCTTCGTCTTGTCCGAGCGGGAGATGGCTCCTGATGCCAGGGAAAAGGCACGGGCGGCATCATGTCGCAGTTCTGCATCCTTGGGTTGTTTCTTGATCGCTGCTTCCAAAGTCTCAAATGCTTTGTCTTCCCCCTCCCCCAGTTCCGCTGCCAAGACAGCGGCGAGGCAGAGCTTGGAACTTTCAGTGGCGTCTTCTTTCTGAAACCTTGCAGTTCAGACTGGGCGTCTTGCTTCTTGCCAAGCCGGGCAAGGGCGATGACCCGGTACTGTTTGGCAGGGATGGATTCTGGGTTCTTCCCGATCACGACCTGAAGGTCATCAAGTGCCTTCTGATTCTCCCCCAGACGGAAGTACGCCATCGCCCTAGCCAGCCGGGCATCGAGGTCGTCGGGCTTGGTCTTGAGCTTCTTCTCCGCACTCTGAAGGTCAGCCTGGGCACGCTCTAGGGTCGGTTGTGGTTTGCTTGCCCCGCTGACCGCCAGGTCGAGGAGCAACTGGTCGCTCAGGTCCGCCCTGTTTCTGCTCGAAGTCTCCCTCGAACTGGTCTCGATACGTCTGACCTGCAACGGCTGCTGCTGGGGGTCGCCCCCAGACACCGCAATATCTCGTGCGACCTTCCGCCCTAATCATGGCATGTAAAGTCCGGGGAATCAGCTTCGCCTCTTTGAGTTTGTCCTGAACCTCGTCCTGCTCATCGGCGGTCATCCCGACGTACATCCGGGCTTCGTCATCGGCGGATTTCTGGACCCAGAGGGCTGCATAGCGGTCAGCGGGTTTGCCGTCCTTCTCGGTCGACATGTACCCCGCGACATCGACGGGAAGGAACTTATCGTTCCTGTTCTTTTCATCCTGTTGTCGGATTTCATCGGCGGCGAGTCCGGAAGAGACTCGCCAGTTCCGTCCATCACGGGTCCAGACCGCCGCTACCCGCATCACCTGCCCATCGGCATAGGGACGGAACGCGCACAGGGCGGTATCCCGATCTTCGGAGGGCTTCGGCGATCGTGAGGAACTCGTCCAGCGGCAGCATCTGACAAAAGGCGAACCGTTCATGGAGTATCCCCTGTGCCAACTCGATGCGGCTCACGATGGAGACATCGGGTTTCGCCCAGGTCGGATCGAGCGGCGGATCGTTCCAGGAGTACGTGGCTTTTTTGGCAAGCTCGGCTTGGAACACGGGCAAGATCGCTTCCGCCCTCTTCATGGCCACCGGGAAGAGGCTAATATACGCCTTCGGGTCGGAAACCATCAGAAGTTCGGCAAGCGTGTCAGGATCGTCGCTGGCGTATTCAGCGAGGATGTCCGTTGCCAGCGTGTGTTCGGTCTCGGGACGGGACTTTTCCTGGAAGATCGTGGCGAGCGGGGCCGTCAGCTTGACACGCACGGGACGCAGGGCATCGATCCAGGGTCCGAGGAGGAGGGAATTGACCGACACCAACGCCTGAGCAACCTTACCGCCTTCTGCTTCCCACGTGGCGTTATCTGGGTCGTAGCTCGCCAGGGCGCTGGCGGATGGAAGCAGATTGGCATCACCCGGTTTCGCTGACTTCAGCACGGTCCAGAGCTTCGGAGTCAGGGTTGATTGGTGGGTTTTCAGGGCATCACGCAGCACGGGAAGTTCGCTTGGTGTGGCAGAAAGCAGACGTTTGAAGAGGTAATCAACCTGGGTGGCATCGACGGGGAGAAGGGCAAGGCTGGCGTGCAGATGTTCCCGACTTTGATCATCGGTGCTCTGCACCGCTCGCACTAACCGAGGATCAGCCCAGCGGCGGTAGCCCGAGAGTTGCTTGACGATGGCAGGAACGTCAGGTGTGCCCACCTTCTGGAGTGACTCCACCAGAGCCGAAGCCCGTAGTGTGCCATAGCCCTCGATCCCTCCCCAGGTGATCAAGGAGACCAACATGACCAATCCCAGCATCCTGAGACCATGTATCCGCCCAGCCCGTTTCATCATCTTGCGTTGAGGATCAGTCCAGTCCTTCCTCTTGGTCAGCAGCCGGATGTTCGCCCATTCCAGGGCGGAGGGCAGGTGGCGGTTTTCGGGTTTGGCATTCCACGACGCCGACCGTTCCGCCAGTCGCAGTTCCGCCCGTCCTCGTCGGGTCTCCCTTTGCTTGCGGGTCAGCCAGTCCCGCAGGGAGTGAACCAGATAATCGTGTGCGAGTTGGTAGTATTGCCCGCTCGGTAAGCTCGCCTTGATCCTCACTTGGAGAACCTTCGGGGTCGGTGGGCGTGATCAGACGAAGCTCAGGGTCGAGGATGTGAATCAGGTCGTCGAAGTCCCTGGGGCGGTTCGCATATCCCGATGCTTCGAGCAACTCCTGGCGTGATCTCATCTGCCCCTTGATGTCGGTGCCGGTCTCGGGCATCAGAGCTTTCAGCACCGCCTGGGCGGCTTTCTGGTGAAAGCGATGCTCGGGAGGGGCGGTCGAGGCGCTGAAGGTCTCTTCGAGGAACGTTAAGCCGATGCCTTGGGTGCCACCGACCTCCCTGAGCGTGGCTGGGGTCCAGGGCTTCCCTTTGACCATCTCGGCGAAGAGAGCCAACCGCACGGAGATGATCTTGCCGTCCTGGGCAAGCCCGGAAATCGATTGATCCAGAAAGGATGTCTTGATCGCTGCTGAGATCACCGACGCTTTCGGGCAAAGCCCCATAAGCCCGCCCGAATGCCGTCAGCACTTTCTTGGCATGACGGGGATCAAAGAGATCCACGAGGGCGCTGTTCTCCCCCTCGACCAGTCGGATCTCCAGTTCCCGCATGAACCGGCTGGCGGCGAGCCAGAAATCGTCCCGCACCAGCACAACCGCTTGAACATGCTCACCATCGCAGTGCCGAAGGGCGGCGACCAGTTCCGTGTTCTCCTCACCTCGCTTGGCATGGAGCCATTGCTCGAACTGATCCAGGACCAGCAGCACCTTCCGCCCGGATGGCAAGATGCGACCCCTTCGCAAGTTTGCCAGCGAATCGACCAGCCCCGATCCTCGGGACAGTTCAGGACACGCCTTGCGCAAGCCCTTGAGCAGCCGAGCTTCTGTCTCCTCCGGGGTCGCCTCGATGTAGACCGGCAGGACATGCTTCGCCAGCCGGGGCAACAGTCCCGCCTTTACCAGCGACGACTTGCCGCAACCCGAGGGACCGTAGATCAGCCCGACCCTGAACGTCAGGTCGGGGTCGATCTGCTCGATCTTTCGCTTCCAGAACCGGATGCTGTCAGGCAGTCCATCCCGGTCCCGAGGTCCGGGAAGCAGTTCCAGGAAGAAGTCGGCATCATGCTCGTCGAAGGATCGCAGCCCTTTGGGCACGATCTTGATCGGTCGCTGGTCGGAGTCGGATTGCCTGGAGGTGGGCGGAGGTGGAGCGGCTTCCAGGGTCGATCCGGGTGGGTGCTTACGGGAGCCGCATGGAGCGAGAGGCGAGACCGTCCCACCGCGGTTTGAAGGAACAAGCGAAGGTCTTCCGCCATGTCCTTGGCGGTGCTGTACCGCTCCGATGCCCGCTTCGACAGTGCTTTCAGGCAGATCCGCTCCAGCTCCTTGGGGATCGTGTCGTCGATCTGGCGAGGTGGACGAGGCTCGGCGGTGGTGATCGACTCGATGACCTCCAAGAGCGAATCACCTCCGGAATGGTTTCTTCCCGGTCAGCAACTCGTAGAAGACCACGCCCAGGCTGAAGATGTCGGACCGGCCATCGACGCGGTGTCCTCTCGCCCCTGGCTTGCTCGGGAGCTCATGTAGGCGGGTGTGCCAGCCATGCCCGCCCCCTTGCCGAAGTCCTCGTCCTTGAGGGCGAGCCCGAAATCGGCCACGCAGGGTTTACCCGACGGCGTCAATCAGGATGTTGGCGGGCTTGATGTCCCGGTGGACCAGCCCTCGGGTGTGGGCGTAGTGCAATGCGTCGGCGATCGTGGCAACCAGTTCCGCCGAATCCCGGAAGGAAGTCGAGCCTGTCTCGATCCTGACCGCCAGATCGCTGCCTTCGATGAGCTTCGAGACGACGAAGCAGAGTCCGTCTTCCGTGCGGCCCACATCGAAGACCGGCACGATGTCGGGATGGTCCGAGCTTGGCGAGCATTCGGGCTTCAACGAGAAACGCTTCGATATCCTCGGGACGGGTGATTCGTTCGGGGTTCGGCACCTTGATGGCGACTGGGCGGTCGAGGTCTTCGTCCTGAGCAAGATAGACCCGCCCGAACCCTCCCTGCCCCAGGCGTCGGAGGACCGAGTAGCGGCCAATCTTGGTGGGTCGCCGTCCGATACGATGGGGGACGCAGGTCCCAAGTCTGCCCGGCCTTCGGCCTTGGGCGATGGAGATGGATCTTGACACGTCGTTGTCTGGTCCGGCTCGGGTACATTACTCATCTCACCGGCCAGGTTGGCGACCGGAGCCGGTTGCCGGTAAAGGCTCAGTCCGCATGTGCGGAGACGTCGAGAAGCCCGATCGACAGGTTTCGGCCGGCTTCGGCCCCCGGGCCCTCGACTACTGCCGTTTCCTTGGCGAACACGGCGTTGATCACGTTCGGGCTGTCGACGAACCGGTGCGGTAGTCTTCAGGCGAGATGAGTTCCCCTGCCTCCTTGCGGAGATCCAGCTCCAGCAACAGCAGCCGTTCGAGCAGCGCGTCGGGATTGTCGATCTCGGTGAGGAACGCTTCGATCCTGGGCCTGTCGCCGGCCCGCCATGATTGCTCGAATTGGTCGCATAGGCTGACGATCCGTTCGAGCAGGGCACATGACAAGGAGTCCCGGTCGTCGTGGCTCCTCATGGGAGTTCACTCTCCCAGGTCTTGCGGATGACAGCGAGGCGGTCGGCGACTGTGCGCGTGGAGCAGTTCAGCCGTTTGCCGATCTCCTCGCTCGTGAAGCCTTCCATCTTCCAGACCGCGACGTTGCGGTACGTCTCGTCCTTGAGCATGCCCAGGAGGCGGCGGCACTCGTCGTGCACACATTGCGGCCATCTCAGGGGAGGGTTCGCGGGCTTCAGCCCTCTCCAGGATGCCCGGTGAGGGAGCCCGGCCCCCGCCGCGCCTGCCAGCCGTGCGTCGCTCGATCTGGTCGCAGACCTTGCGCCGTGACCATCACCAAGATCTGCCAGAGATCCTCGCGGTCGGAAAGCCGGGGGAACCGACCAAGCTTTGCTCCTTTACAGACGCTCTCGAAGGCGCTCAGGGCGGCGGACTCCTCGCTCTCGACAGCCGACGAGCCGGGCGCACCTTGGAGCCGGGCGGCCGCCATTCTCACCAGCTTGTCGAAATACCGTTCCCAGAGCACCGCGCGGCGTCGGGATCACCGGCCTTCAAGCCGCTGATCCATTGAGTGATCGAGCCTTCGTTCGCCGTCGCATGCCGCGGCAGACTCAACATCGTCAGCCATCGTTCGTACCTCGACGGTTCCAGAAACGGAACAGGCGTAGAACGGGTGCAATCATTCTAAAGGTGGCGCTTCGGCCGTCCAAGCTCCCTCCGATCCCTCTCCTCCCTTTTCCCCGGAGACGTGGCCCTGAGAAATCTCAGTGAGGCGAGGAGAACAACAATATGCAGAGCAACCCGCATCAGGTTCGACAGCATGTACCGTTGTCGAGCAGGAAACCAAGGAAGGTGGGTCGGGGTGCCCGTGGGACGCTCCCAACAAAAAGTCCAGTCGAGTTGCACGATCGGCCAGTCGTTTCCGGAGTAGCGTACTGCCGGGAGGGCGGGTCCTCACCGAGCGGTTGACCGAGGCCGAGCGAAGCTGCGGGCTCTGCGCAATCAACCTGATGTCCGGTCATATAGCCGCTCTCTTGCGGTTCGAGACCGCCGTGGGGGAGGTCCTTGCCGTTACGTTGCTGCCGGCCTGGCGCAGACCGGACCTGATCAACGACGAGGACACGTTGCGTGAGGGCCTGCGCTGAACAGTTGTTTTTTTCTGCAACAGTGTCCGGTTTGCGATCCTTTTGGGGCTTAGCGAGCTGGAGCCCTGCACGGAACGCGAGTAGACAAGATCACGGCGGTGAGGCCTTACTGCCAAGCAAGCTCCGCATCGCCCCGGCGGTCGGTCTGCGCCGAGGGGAATGGCCGTTTCATTTGTACCGCAGACCGGCCCAACAATGGAGAGTTGCACCATGCTGTCCCCCCTATCGCCTCAACGCCGGACCAAGCCGCCGATTCAGCGGCAGCGGCGGACGGTTTGCCCCGAGCTGCAATGGCTGGAAGAGCGCTCGCTGCTCAGCGGCTACCAGCAGCTCAACCTGGTGGGCTATCAGCCCGGCATGGGGCGCTTCACCGACCCCAACCTCAACGGCTGGGGCATGGTTTCCATGCCGGACGGGTCCTTCTGCGTGGCCAACACGTTCAGCACCGGGCTGGCCACGTTCTACGACCCCTCCGGCCACGTGCTGCCGCTGACGATCACGGTGCCGGCGTCGGCGAGCCAGCCGCTCGGGCCGGTCGGCCATCCCACCGGGGTCGTCTACAACCCGACCTCGGACTTCGTGATCTCCGCCAACGGCAAGTCCGCACCGGCCCGCCTGATCTTCGACACTTTTGACGGCACGATCAGCGGCTGGAATCCGTATGTCGACCCGACCCACGCGATCGTCATGGTGGACAACTTCGCGGCCGGCCACCCGGCGGAGTTCACTGGCCTGGACATCGGCCGCAACAGCCACGGACAGAACGTCCTCTATGCCGCCGACATCCTCAACGACCGCGTGGACATGCTTGACGGCGGGTTCCAGTCGATCGGCTCCTTCACTGATCCGAGCGTGACGGGCTTGGGGGGCGTGGCAGGTGGAAAACCTGAACGGGCGGCTGTACGTCACCTTCGGGAGTCTCGCACCACCCTTCGGCGGCGTGGTGGACGTCTTTGACACCGACGGCCGCCTGCTGACCCCGAACCATCTCGTCGCCAACGCCCCCGGCGCCGGTCCGCTGGAGAATCCCTGGGCGATCGTCCGCGCTCCGGCGAACTTCGGCGCCTTCAGCCATGACCTGCTGATCGGCAACGTCGAGGGGGCCGGCAATATCAACGCCTTCAACCCGGTCACGGGCGCGTACCTCGGTCAACTGAAGCAACCGGACGGGACACCCATCGCGATCCCCGGCCTGTGGGACCTGGAGTTCAAGAACAACCAGCTCTTTTTCGCCGCGGGAGCCACTACAGAGGATCTGACCGGCAACGGACTCTTCGGCAGGATCGACGCCGCCTCGGGTTGGGGGCCCTGGGATCTGGGGCATGATCCGGTTGCGAGCACCGACGGTGCGGGCGTGATATCGGCGCCGAGCACAATCGCCGGTCTGGCCCCGCTACCTCCGGCCTCCGCGATCGTCCCTGAGGCCACTGCCTACGGCTGGCTCATCGATATCATGCCAACGAGCAGTGGTGTGTTCACGACGATTACCCACCAGGGCAAGAGCCACAAGACCAACGGGGACGTGGGGTTCGGGGCAGATAACGGCTGACCTGATGTTGCCGAGCCAACTCGGCGACCGGGTGAGTCCCGGGAACGGGAAAGGTGTCAGATACGAGGAATGATAAGGGGTCAGGAATCGATTTCAGGCACATCGACGCCAGAAAGTCGTTTTTCGGTTCCTAACACCCGTTTCTCCGCTGACACCTTTTTTTCCGAACCGGTGCAAGTTGTCCAACGAAACGCTTCAGTTTTTGATCACCATTCCACCTAGGGAGTAACAGCATGTTTCTCAAACGCCTAGCTGCTGGTCTCACTGTTTGCACACTTGCACTTGTACTGGCACCGAGCCAAGCAACAGCGCAGGACGGACCCTTCAAGATCACAGGAGGGGGAACCGCACCGAACGGAATTCCGCTACCTGGCGAGGCTCCGCGACCTCACAGGGCTGTTGGCCTTGCCACTGATCTGGGCCTTTACTATGGCGAGGGCGAAGTCCAAACGGACACGGCGACCTTTCATAGTGACGGAACCATCTCCGGTGAGTTTGGTAGTGCGGTGCCTTTTGTGTTTACGGGCGCAGTTGGCAACACACTGGCCTGCTATTACGGCCGAACTGATTTTGGTGCGAAGCAGCCAGGCACGTTCACACTGGTCCCCGTACCCGACCTGGGTGCCGGCTGGTACGTCGCGCATTTTGTCGCCGAGTTTGTCCCCTACGACCCTGATTGCACAGGAAAATTCCAGGGGGTCAGCGGCAGTTGGATCATGTATGCGACGACCGAGGCCTTCGTGTTGGGTTCCTCCGACCCCATCGGCTATACGTGGCAGGGAGAGGGGTCGCTTGCGCTCAGGAACGGGCACTGAACCAAGTACGGACGGGGTTCTGAGGATAAGGTGTCAGTGAGGATAAGCGGTCAGGAACCGATTCCAGGCACATAGAGGCCAGAAAGTCGTTTTGCGATTCCTGACACCTTTTTCTCCCTCGAGTATGGAAAGGAGAACCGAATCGAACTACGTCGGAGCCGATTTTCGCCTGTGGTAGGGAGTGGTGAGGTAGTCTCCCCAGTAACTCTCCAGTCGATTCAGCGAATCGCCACTGACTCCGAACTCGCCAGGATCGACGGGCGCAGATCGATGAGCCCGAGGCGCTGCAACAGTTTCAAATCGTCAATCACCACTCTCACGTCCGGGAATAGGTCGCTGACCCGCAGGCTCCGCGGCCATATCGACTGGAGCCTCAAGAGAGCTTTCCGCATGACCTCCGTATTCGCCCCCACTTGATACCCTGTGGGATGTTGAAACGTAAGATTCTGCGGATCATGCAAGTCGCGAGGCGCGAGACACGAGGCGACGCGTAATGCCGCGAACTCGTCGAGACCTGGCGGATGCCGCGTCCAGGGTCGGCGAGTCAGCACTGGAGAGTGGAGTTGTCGATAACATAGCAGGTCAACCGTCTCATCAATTGAACGTCCCGTGATTTGCGCTTTGACGAGAAATGATACAACGTTTTCTGGGGGACGGCCCGTGCTATAGCAGAAGTTCGCATCGGCCACGTAGTCGAGATCGTGGCGTAGCGCCAGGGCGAGGAACTCGCTGCGCCAGTAAGCGTGATTGTGATCGGCGAGGTGATCGTGTGCAACGCTGGAAAGATGGTTTTCACAAACGAATCGAAACTCGTCCGCCATGAGCCGAGAGTATGGGTGCTGGGCGGCCGTCAGAAACGAAGCGACCTTGGCTGCAACCTCTTGGGCAAGTTGGGCACGCGTCAGAAGGTCTTTTGTTCCGGCGGTGTGAGCAAGCAGGAAGTCGCGAACCATGCCTCGGACGTTCCAACCTGGTCTCGAGTTGTAGTTCAAGTAAAGTAGGCCACCGAGGCGAAGGCATCGGGCGCACAGCTCCAGTAGACCGTCGCGAACCTCGGGGGGCACCCATGAGAAGATGCCATGCGCGATGATGAAGTCGAACTCGTCGGTGAGTCGCTGGGCCGCTGCGAGAAAATCAGTGTTGATGAACTCGATGTTAACCAGTCCCAGCGCCAGCTTTCGTTCGTTGGCGACCTCGATTTGGCTCTGGGCGCCATCGACGCCGACGAATGTCGCATTCCTCCGATAGAACGCCAGCGGCAGCAAGTTCGCCCCGTTGCCGCATCCAAGCTCGAGCACTCGATATGAGTCGAGAGCTTGGCGGGGTCCGCCGTGAAGCATCGAAGCCAGCGCGAGATGCTCAGGTGCTGCCCATTCGGTTGGAATGGTTCTATAAGGCAGCTCGTCGTAGGGGTTGGAGTAGTCCGTCATCTCTGGACAGCCTGGGGACCGGGACGGGACCGAAACGGGGACGTAGCCGAGATCACGACGACGGTGTCGCTCCGCCTGGTGATGGTCTGCGGCCCTTCGGTGAGTGCCAGGTTCACGACCTGGCTGAGTCGGTTCTTCGCCATCGGCAAGATTCCAAGTCATAGGGCTGTCTCCATTTACAGCTAGACAGTCGAGCCATATTGTCTCATGGTACCCAACGGCCGTGCAAGCTTCGATTTCGGGCCAGGAGGCTGCCCCCCTCCTCCGAGCATCGGTACTCGACGGTTGAAGATAAAGCCGGTTCTCTTCGAACCCTCAGGACTCCCATGCACTCCCCGACGGCAAGCTGCTCAAATCGCTCCGCGCTGCCCGGGGCAAGGGGCGCGACGATTACCCGGTGCACGTGCTCTGGGGGGTCGTCGTGTTGCGGGTCGCCCTGCGGCACATCACCACCGAGGCCGTGCTCGCCGAGCTGCACCGCAATGAGGGCCTGCGCCGCGTTATCGGCATCGAGTCAGAATGCGGCGTGCCCAAGAAATGGAACATGTCGCGATTCGAGGACGTGCTGGGCCAGGAGCCACATCGCACGCTCCTCAAAGAGATTTTCAATGTGTTGATCCAACGGCTGGGTTTAGCGGTCACCGACCTGGGCCGCGACACGGCCGGGGATGCCACGAACCTCTCGGCACGGCGGAAGTCGGAAAAGGGCGCACAGGAGGAGATCGACGAGGGACTGCCGCAAGCCAGTGGCGGCCGCAAGGAATACAAGGACGACCAGGGCCATGTGACCAAGGTCGTCGAGTGGTTTGGCTACAAGCTCCACCTGCTGGTGGACGTGAAGCACGAAGTGGTGCTGGCCTACGAGATCACCGACACCAAGGCCGGCGACGGCGAGACGCTGCCGTCGGTGCTGGAGCAAGCCCAGGCGAACCTGCCCGAGGATCGGATCAAAACTCTGGCCTACGACAAGGCGGCCGACAGCGAGGACGTTCACAGGCTGCTCTCCGACGAGGGAATCACGCCGGTGATTCAGATGCGGAGCCTGTGGCAGAGCGACCCGGAGCGGATGCTGCCGGGCCACGACGGCTCCTCGAACATCGTGTACAAGGAAGATGGGACAATCTATTGTTATGATAAAGTGAGCGAACCTCCGGTGCGACACCGGATGGCCTACATCGGCTACGAGCCCGAACGCGAGACGGTGAAGTACCGCTGTCCGGCCAAGCACGAGGGCTGGGATTGCCCGATGTCCAAGATCTGCAACGCGGGCAAGTCATACGGCAAGACGGTGCGGGTGAATCGCGAACTTGACCCGCGGCGGTTTCCGTCCCTGCCCCGCGCCACCAACTTGTTGGCCTCGGCCCCGCGGAGGGACGCTGGTGCAAATCGGCTAAGCATCCTGCCGAACTCGTGACGAGACGGGCTCGATTGGTGAGAGGCTATCCGGGAAGCTCTTCGTAGGGTAGGTGCAACCACCAATCCCTTGGAAAAAGCGGTGGGTTGCACCCACCCGACAATTGTCAAACAGGCCTTCTCGGATTACCTCTGAATGCTCCGGTCGGCAAGGAATCGATAATCAGCCACCTGATCATCGTCGATCGGGAGTCTGTGTAGGCGGAGCAGGGCCGCGCCAGGGCAGAGGCACCAGATCTCAAGACTTGCAAGCCAACTTCTTCCTAATTTCGGTGACCATGCAGTTTATTCTTGCAGGTCCTGGTACCAGTCGATACATTAGTTAAGCATGTCCGATCGCAGTTCCGGTGCGGGCAAATGCCGGCCGCTCGACTTCGATCTTCCACGAACAGGGAGGGGCTCAAGTTGTGGTGGCTCATTGTCAAGCTTTTGTCCCCGTCCGCCTGGTGGCTCGATTGGATACCCAGCGAGAATTCTTGTCGGGATGTTGATTTGCACAAGCCTGTTGGTCCCGCCTTGAGATCGCAGTCCACTCAGCACGGGCAACGGCCAGAGGCTCCGCTGAGAGTTCGGCCGGCCGTTTTCGTTCGTCGGTGCGTCGTGCTCATTCCCCGATCTTGCTCATGGCCTTGGCCATCTTCACCTGGTAGCGTTGGTTGGCGCAGGGGCAGCAGATTGTGGTCAGCAGCGCCCGACCCACTACGGCTCCGCGAGTTACACGCTGCGCGGCCGAAACGGCGAAGCCCGCGGCACTGTCAATCTTCCGCAGCGTAGTCCCTATCGGAACGCATGGCAATTGATACGCGTTCAGTCAGGAGGAAAATCGCCTCGGTGACCATCAACGGCAAACCGTGGACCGATATCGACGCAGCCCGCGAACGTATTCGACTTGCGAAACTGAAAGGACCCATCGAATTGGTCGTGAAGACCAAATAGCGAGGCGATCATGCGTCTCAATCGTGTCATCTTCGTGTGCCTGGCCGCTCACGTGACCGTCGCCGGCGGGCAGATACAGACCGCACCGACTCCGGTGGCCGGGGCCCGCGAAGTCGTTCCGATCTCCACCAACTGGCGCTTCCAGATGGATGTGAACAACCTCGGCGAAAACGAGCGGTGGTACGGCAAGGATCACGACCGCTCGCGCTGGGCCAAGGCGACCGTGCCCAAAGCATGGGACCTCTTCGACGAGGCGCTGTGGGGCTACGAAGGCATCGGCTGGTATGCCGCCACGCTTCCAGGGACTCTGGTCCGAACGGACAAGGTTCAGCGGCTCAAGTTCGGCCGCGTCAACTACCATTCCAAGGTCTGGCTCAACGGCGAGTGGCTCGGCGAGAACGTCAACGGGTATCTCCCGTTCGAGTTCGACCTCACCGGCAAGCTGAAACCGGATGCCCCCAACCTCCTGGTGCTCCGGGTAGACAACCGACCCCGCCTCACGTGGCTCCCCTGCGCGAAGCAGATCGAATGGATCCAATACGGGGGCATCTTGGAACCGGTCACGCTCGAAACGGGCGCGAAAATTTATATTTCCGACCTGGCCGTCAATGCGGTTCCGGACGGGGCCGGCGCATCCGTTTCCTGCTCGATCGAAATCACGTCGCGTGAGGCCGAGGAGCAGGAGGCGATGCTGAGCGCATCGATGGCGGCCGAGCCAGAGGCCGCGCAGCACATGAGGCTGAGGATCGCGCCGGGCACGACCTCCACCCAGATCGATATCGCTTTCGCTCACCAAGGCGAATCAATGGTCCCCGGACCACCCGTTCCTCTATGACCTCGCCGCAATCGTCGAGACTAGAGGGACGGTGGACCAGGTTACGCAGCGCTTCGGCGTGCGCAGAATCGAAACGCGCGGGCGTGATATTCTTTTAAACGGCGATCGCTTCATCGCCAAAGGCGTGAACCGTTACGACGAGTACGGCAAGTATGGCCCCAGGCCGCCACGCGAACTGTTGTTGCAGGACGTGCAGCGCATGAAGAGCGCGGGCGTGAATTTCGTTCGTGTGCACTATCCGCAGTCCCCGGACATCCTTTCCGTATACGACGAGATGGGCATTGTCATGAGCGAGGAGGTTACGCTCAACTGGTGGGGCAATGGCTTCTCTGGAGAGGGGGAGGAAGTACAGAGTGAGGAGATCCTCAACCAGGCAATGCCGCATCTGCAACGGATGATCAAGAGGGACAGGAATCACCCCTGCGTGATCATCTGGAGTATGGCGAACGAATGCCAGACTGCGAACGAAGTCGGAATCGGCGTTATGCGCAAACTGCTGCGGCACGCCAAGGAACTCGACAAGACCCGCCTGACCACCTTTGTCATCTCACCTGAGGAGTCCAAAGGGCATCGGGCCTACGAAGACGCGGACGTGGTGGCGGTTAACGTGTACCATGGCTCGCTCACCGGCAAGATCGCCACTCACGTCAGCCAGTTCGAGGAACTGGTTACGAGGCCGTCCGAAGAGTTCGTCCGGCGCCAACTGGCCGCCTGGCCGAACAAGCCAGTTCTGATCACCGAGTTTGGCGGGCGTGGGGTGCCGGGCATCCACGGAGATGTCCCCTACTCCGAGGACTTCCAGGCTGCCCTGATCCAGGCTGCGTGGCGCGGTATCCGGAAGTGCGAAGAGGCGTCCGGGGCCGTCTTGTGGAGCTGGGCGGACTACTACCACCGCCGGTCATTTGTCCAGTATGCGGTCTTCGGTCCTTATGGCGTCGTCACCGTGGACCGGCGGCCCAAAGCCGCGCTCCGTGCTCTTGCCGACATGTACGGGGGTAAGCTGGCGGACCCGGTCACCGGCACCGGTCCAATGACCGCTGCCGTCATCATCCAGCGCACGAAGGGTGGCGGTTTCCGCGGCCACGGCGGGTTTCCAGATTTCGCGCGAGCCGCTCACAGGAGGAGGTAGGCAGCGCGCAGCGTGTCCGTTCAGGGGTTATTCCTTCGATAGCAGCCAAGCCGCCACCGGCGCCAGAAGGATCCCGGCCCAGTGTGCAGCGGTAATCTCCTCATGCAAGAAAACGCGCGCCAATACCACCGTGAGCAAAGGATAAAGATACATAATCGGCACCGCGATCGAGGACTTGGCGCCGGCCTCGAACGCAGCGAAGCTCGTCAGCGCGCCGAACGAGTTCAACACACCGCCCAAAATTCCCAGCGCGAGCACCTGAGGGCTCATCGCCCTTTCCACCGGGAACACAAGCATGATGAGAATCGCGATCGGGACGAAAGCCAGGGCGAATCCCAGGAACGAGAATTGCGACGAGATATAATTCGTGCTCAGTTTTTGGGTATTTCCAGTGATGCCCCAGCAGACCAGCGCGAAGAAGGACAGGAGCAGCCAGTTGCTCATATCAAAGACTCAGCAGATAAATTGATACTAGTGCAAGAGCAAGCCCGATGTACTGAACCCGACGCATCTTCTCCTTCAGGACCAGCACGCCGACCAGCACTGTCACCAGCGGCGAGAGCGACGTGAGGGGCACGATGACCGAAGCACTGCCTTTCGCCAGAGCAACGAAAAACCCGACGTTGCCAAGCCCGCCCAGCAGGCCGGTCAGAAAAGCGAGGAAGAACCCGAATTTCCGCCGCCTCCCCGCAAATCGTTTGGGTGACATCAGCACGAATATCACCGGCACCACCAGCCCGGCAGTGAACAGCACTTGGCCCGTGTACGGCGACGTGCGGTCCATCAGGAGCTTAGACTCGAATCCCCAGACACCCCAAAACAAGACCGTAATAAGGGTGTATACCAACCAGGCAGGCATCATTCCAGAAAACTTCCGGATGGAGACACGCCGCTAACGCGCAAAGGCCGGTCTGAACGTGCAAGACCATCTCCGCTTCCAGGGACGCGCCTGCAGCGAGCCTGCGGGCAGTCCCGGCCTCCATCGCTTTCTCGATCTCGAAGGGGTAGGTGGTTGAGGGCTCGAGAATCACCACGTTATGATTCCGCCAGCCGCCGAAGCTAGCAAACACCCAACAGGTCGGAAACGTGGACGCTGGAAAGGTCAGGCCGTAAGTAAGCCGCGCTGCGCTGTCAGTGATGGCGCACCAACCTTCCTGGTAACCGGTTCCGTAGAAGAATTCGGCCCGCCTGCTCGACGCCGAAGGCACGGTGCGCAGGTCAATGCGTCCTTCCGGCGTGTCGGCGTACGGCCACGGAAATCGGTCCGGTGCGCCGCTGAGGCTGGCCGTAAACGCAGGCTCCAGTTCAACGATCATGGCGGGAAAGTCGATCCGGCAATCAGGCGAAACCCGAAAGGCCGGGTGCATCTTCCAGAGGAACGGGAAGTCGTCCTGCCCCCGATTGGTCAAGCGGTGGCTGGTGTGTAGGGACGCCTCATCGCCCTTGAGCGTCAACCGTCTTTCGAAGCGGAACGCGCTGATCGGTGTCTCGCAGTTAAGTGACACCGTAGCCGCGTCGTCCGCAACCTCCGCCGTCCAATCCCACTCGATCGACCAGATTTCGCCGTGGTCGGGGTACTTTTCGCCCAGGATCGTCGCGGGGACATCGTTAGGGAAGAGCTCCTCCCAGCCCCCGCACCAGACGTCGTCATAACACGCCCCGAACGGAACGCGCCGCGGCGGAATTCGCGGGTTATGCCAGAGCACCTCGCGGTCGAACGGCTTGTAAACGATGCTCCAGACGCGGCCTCCCAGCTCGGGCAACACCACAACTCTCAGCGTGCGGTTTTCTAACACCAGAGCGCGGTGGCCGAGTAATAGCCAGCGGCTGTCGACCGAGGGTTTCATGGTCCTCGTAGTGTATTCTAATGCGGTGGTGCCGCAACAAAGAAAAACGTCAGCTCACCAGGAACTCTTCTAGATTTTCGGTTACTGATGTAATTCCATCTGCTACCCACCCGCTTGACTCCTCGATGCCGGTCCGCATGGAGTCCAGCGACTTCCTGAGCGCCCCGCTAACTGCCGTCCACTGACAACGATCGATCACTCGAGGAGTGTCTGCCACGACGATCACGTCCCCGGTCCTCAGTGAGTCAAGTACCTCTGTTCCGGGCAACCCCAATCGCGAATTTTTTTCGGGATTGGGGTTGCCCGATCCGCCGGGTCGCGCTTGCCCAGGGCGGCTTGAGCGCGCGGACTCACGGCCCGCCTGCACTGGGGGCTAATCGCCACCCGCGCGGCGCCCCGGTTCCTTTCGGGCTACTCTGCAAGTACTCCGCCAATCCCTCCCGCCTTCACCATCGCCTCGCCCTCACCCGAACGGGGCGAGGCGATGGCGAAGGTGGGAGGGAGAA
The DNA here is from genome assembly GCA_963760085.1 of uncultured Planctomycetaceae bacterium. Classification (GTDB taxonomy): domain Bacteria; phylum Planctomycetota; class Planctomycetia; order Isosphaerales; family Isosphaeraceae; genus Aquisphaera. The sequence goes on along the minus strand of CAVXCB010000058.1, from coordinate 145,314 downwards.
CCCTCCTGTCGAGCCGGAGCTGAGCTTGCGTTCGGTCCGCCTTGTGCGCAATGCGCACCAGGACGATCACTTCTTGGCCACGACCGTCGGCTTGTCCAGCGACGCAACAAATCGCTCGGTGCCGCTCTCGCGAATCATGCGTTCCTCGCCTCGGGTGCGCGGTCGTCGGCTCGGCAATCCCTCGCGGGCGTAGACCTCATCCAGCGCAGGAGTCGTCCGACTTTTTCCGCCGCCAATCTTGGAGACCGACTTGACCCCCTTCGGAAGGCCATGCTTGCGTTTTTCACCGGTAGCCTTCACCCGCAGCGCCGCGAGCTTTTCATCGGTCGGCCGAGGGAGTGCGTAGCGGTACGGCTCCTTGTTCTTGAGCATATGCACGGCGATCGTCACCATCTTCCGAGCCGTGGCCACCACCGCGATGTTGCGGTTCTTCCTCTTGGCGAGCCTGCGGAAGAACGCCCCCAGCGGGCCGGGGTGCCTGCCCACGTGCTGCGCCCCTTGAATCAAGAGCCAGCGGACCTGAGTGGCTCCCGCCTTGGTGATCGGCCCGGTATAACACTTGTTGGCCGACTGCCTGACGCTGGGCACGAGCCCGAGATAACTCGCGGCCTTGTCAGGGTCGGAGAAGCGCTCCACGTCGGCGAGCGCCGCCTTGAGTGCATACGCAATCGTATAGTCCACTCCCGGTATTGTCATCAACAGTTGCACATCCTGGTCTTTGTAAGACTCGTTAGCGATGTGCGTGTCGATGGTGACGGACTCGCGTGCCAGCGCATCGAGCAGGCGCAGGTCGGCGTCAACCAGGGCGCGATCGAGCGGGTCGAGCTCGACGTGCTTGAGCCAGGTGAGTCCCTTGCCAGAGAAAAGATCTCCCTCGGGAGCGGCGACGAGTCGGCACGCCAGCACCGAGTGAATGCGGTTGCGAATGCTGGTACGCTCGTGGACAAGGGCCGTTCGCCGAGCGGCTATAGCCCGTTTGTCCTCGACGTCCGGAGTGGGGACCCAGACGCTCGGCAAGTAATTGCAGCGCAACAGGTCGGCGAGCACCCGAGCATCGACCTTGTCCGTCTTGACGTTGGCCTCGGCGATCGCCTTGGTTTTGAGTGGGTTGGAGACCACGACGTTGGCGACGTAGGGCCTCACGAGCCTGACGAACGCCCAGGTGTTGCTGGTGACCTCGACGGCGAGTTGGTCGGTAGGGCGGAGGTGCTTGGCGGCGAAGCCGCGAATCGAGTCCAGGCCGACGTCAAACGACCCTGACTCGAGCGACGTCCCATCCTGGCTGAGCACATGAAACGTGGCGACCTTCTTGTGAAGATCCACGCCGACGAACCTAGGTTGGCCGGCGGTGTGCTGGACCGGGGCCGGATTGGCGTTTTGTTTGGGTTGAGTTTTGCGGGTGTTCATGGCGATAAACTCCATGAGGCACTTTCCCCGGGGGTGCCGTCTTGTGCCACGAGCACGGACAGACGGCCGGTGGGCCGGATCGACACCTACCTCTTCGAGCTCGAAGCTCAACCGGATTGGTCGTAAGGGCGCTCAGATATGGTGGCGGGCTCGAAGCCCATACCTAACTTCGAGCGGCCCTTGGACGATCGGCCCCCTGGGAAGGCCTTGTTTCGGTTGGGAAACGAACGAACAACAGTGATCGTCCAGCCCGGCGTCCGGTTACACGAAGGATCGGCAACAGCGGCACGACTCTTTGACGGAAGAAGTGATAGCAACAGGGAAGAGGGGACGGGGTGGGGCTTTGCGGGCGGGAACTGGAGGCCCTGGTCCCGCCCCCAAGCGGGTGGCAGCAGGGAGAAACGAGGTGATGTGCACAAGCCGTTGTTCATCGTCGCGTAACCTGGAGCCGGGGGTCGATCACTCGCAACACGTCGAAACATACCAGGTATGGTATTTCCGGAGGTCGCGCAAGACGATTTGAGTATCTTGTTGCGTCCGGGTTATGACCAGGTTAAGATCTCTTCTCGAAGTCGATCAAATGGCGGGATCCGGGCGAAAACTCTGACTTGACTCGAACAGGCAAGCAAAGCTGCCGCCTCCCGTGCTGATCTGACGCCTGAAGAGGTTCGTAGAGCCGGTCCCAGGTCCACTGCCTTTCTACCTTCAAAATCGTTCACATCGAAGTTCTTTTTCACCTTCTTTTCCTATTTTCCGCCTGCGCGAAGGAGCTTACCGATGCGTCAGCAATGCCGAGCGTTCACATTGATCGAGTTGCTCGTTGTGATCGCGATCATCGCCGTTTTGATCTCCCTGCTGTTGCCGGCAGTGCAGTCGGCCCGCGAGGCAGCGCGGCGGGCTCAATGCGTTAATAACCTCAAACAGATCGGCCTGGCCATGCACAATTATAACAGCAACGTCGGGAGCTTCCCCCCCGGCTCGTTGGCCGGTGGCAGCAGCGCCCCTGGGGGAGAATGGTCTGGTCCGTGGTGGCCCTGGGCGGCGTACATCCTGCCCGAGATGGAGTTGACGAACCTGTACAACTCCATCAACTTCTCGGCGCACGGCCTGTTGACATGGGATAACAACTCCGGCGGCAACACCAGCCCCGAAAACTCCACGGTTTACCTGTCGATCATCAGCACATACCAATGCCCGACCGACGATACCCTCAAACTGTTCAACAACCTGAACTGGGTATCAACGACCCAGATCGCGAACGGAGCGCAGGTCTTCACGGGGGCGGTGACGTGCTACGTCGGCAACTGGGGCGACATGAGGGTGGGCAACCCGATCTTCGACCAGTACACGGGTGATCCCCTGGTGAACGGCGGCATTAGCTGGGGGTGCAACAATTTATTCCGTGGGATCTTCGGCGATTGCAGCAACGGCGCGGTGGTCACAATCGCGGGGATTACCGACGGCACCAGCAACACCTTCCTGGTGGGCGAAAACTCCCCGTACTATAACGGCTCGCTTCTGTGGACCAACGGCGACGGGATCTACGCCTCGACGGCCATCACGCTGAACTGGTTTACTCCCCTGACCGACGGCCAGATCGACGTGGATGGGACGACCTGCAATATCGGCGCCTTGAATGTGGTCACGACTCCTCACTGTTTCCGCAACCAGACGTACAATTACGGCTTCAAGAGCAAGCACCCCGGCGGTGCGAACTTCGCGATGGCCGACGGCTCGGTCAAGTTCATCAAGCAGTCCATCAGCCCGCGGCCGTACAACGCACTGGGCTCACGGGCCGGCGGCGAAATCTTGTCGGCGGATTCGTACTGAGGTGGCATCACCGTCGGGTTGGAGGATTTCGATGCAAAGGCGATGGTGTTGGTACGCGCTGGGGCTGCTAACCGCGGCCCTGGCTTTGCCCGGCTGCGGCTCGGACAACGGACTGAGCTTGGGGCGGGTCCATGGTAAGGTGATCTACAAGGGAGAACCAGTAAAGTACGGTACCGTTTCGTTCGTACCGGACCCCTCGAAAGGAACCAAGGGCCCGATTGCCATGGGGACCATCAAAGATGACGGTAGTTATGTCCTCTCGACGAGCGACGCCGGCGATGGCGCGGTGGTCGGCCATCACAAAATCTCCGTTGTCGGCCTGGATCCGACACCGATCCCTGGTAAAGCTCCTGCGCCCGTTCCCGAGGAGTCACCTTTGGACGTGATGAAGGTCAGGGCCAAAGGCTTGCACGCGCCCCGTGCCTCCGGCAAGGCGGCCGCGGCCAAGGCGGAGGGGGACACGTTCACCGACCGCGGGGGACGAGTCTTTCGTTATGTCATTCCGATGAAGCTTGGAATGGCCGAGGAGTCGGGGCTGGAAGTCGACATCTCGAGCGGCTCTAATACCGTCGATATCGAGATAAGCGATGATGGCAAAGCGCGGATCGCGAAGTGACGAGCTCATTCCGCGAGCGTCAGGGGTCCCTGGTCGGTCATGAGAGTTACGGGCCCTTTCAGTCCCGCCACCGCCCGGGCGAACTGGGACGGGGTCGACACCGGCGTATTCTCGACCTGGCGGATGACCTGGAATTTCTTCAGACCCGAGCGCGAAGCGAGCGAGTCATCGACAACCTCGCTCACGACAACACCCGGCGACGGATCCTGGAACGCAGGCGCGGCGGCGCGGGCGCTGAATGTGCTCAGGTAGTCCACCCGGAGCCCGCGCCAGGCGGGCGGCCGATTCGTGGCGATCATGTCCCCATCCACGGGATACTTCGCCAGATTCACGGTTTTGGTAATTTCCTTGCCGGCGCGACGGATCTTGAGCCGGACCTCGTCGCCGGGAGCATAAGAGTTGATGGCCAGGATCAGAGTATCGAAATCGCTGACCGGAATGTCATTGACGGCCAAAATCTCGTCATTGGCCTGCAACTGTCCCTGGCCGGCCGGAGAGTTGGGTGTCACTTCCTCCACCCGGTTTGTGGTGGGCCGATGAGCGCGGATGCCCAGCAGTCCGTACTCGATTTCCCTGCCCTCCCTGAGCGTCTCTACAGCCCGGCGGCCAAGGCGATCCATCGGGATGGCATAGCCGGCCATTGCATCGAAGCCGGCGGGGCTGGAGGCCATCGTCGTCAAGCCCACAAGCTCGCCTTTCAGGTTGATGACGGCCCCCCCGCTCATGCCTAGGTTGAGCTTGGAATCAAGCTGCAACAGCGTCGGATAGTTCGGGAAGTTGAATCTTCGGGTAAAAGCCATCTCATCGTACTCGGGAGAGACCCTGCGCGCGACGTTGGACAGGATGCCCCAGCTTGCCGAAGGTTTGCCGTCTTGAGCGGCGTTGAATGGATTGCCTAGCGCGACCAGGAACGAGCCTTTTCGGAGCCGTGCCGAATCGCCCAAACGGATCGGCTGCAGCCGGGGTATTGGCAGCCCGGGAACAGCGACAGGAACAATGACCGCGAGGTCGATTCGTGGATCGGCTGCGATGATCTCGGCCTCGAACTGCTGACGTTCGGCCGCGCGGACCATCAGCAGCGCCGCACCCTTGACGACATGATAGGCCGTGAGAATCTGTCCTTCATTGCCGACGACGACTCCCGAACCGAAGTCGAAGGAGATCTGGTCTGCAAGCTCGTCATCGCGTGCGAACCTGGACCGCGCCGCCCTGGGGTCGAAGGTCAGGGGACGCGGTCTTCCCCGCACGGCCAGGGTCTCCTGTGGGTTCTCCCCCTTCTGCCGGTGAATGGCCACCACAGAGGGCTCGGCCCTGGCGATGGCATCGGCCACCACGTTCTCGATGGCCGCGACGATGTCGATCGGCGCGGGGGACTGCGCCGGCGGCGGATCGGCATTCTCGGCCTGTGCCCCGGCTGGCCGCTGGAGCTCGATCAGCGAAATGCAAGCCAAAACGAGGAGCCAAGTCATCAGTTTGCCCTTGTCGCGTAATCCCGGTATTCCTTGTCTTATCATTTCCGGTCCGAGCGCCCGGGGCAACCCGAGATTGTCCGCTCTACCGAACTTACGTTGCGCGGCCGGGCAGTCGGCTGGCCGCGCCGAGCTGCCTGTTCAGGGCCGTTTCATTGTCCAATTAAGTGTTGAGACCTGCTCTGGCGAACGGCAACGCCGCCCCCTCCCGGCAGGGCTCAACATGCTACGGAATGCTACGTTTTCGAGGTTTTTCGCACAGGTTAATGGAGCCATTTAGTCGGTGTAAATTATTATGCTATATGAGGTTACGCTTTCTATCTCTTGGCTCTCATGAGCCATAACTGGCTCTCATGAGCTGTAACCATAGGCATTACTGTATGGAGAGAAGGGATTTGCGCCAAAATGGTTCGCGTAGCCAATCGCCAAGAAAGTCGCCTCTTAGCCTTCCACATGAGCGGCATCTCCAAGGTTGACGGGAAGTCGCAGGTGGCCCGGAGGCCCCCGAAAAGGGATCTAGGTACAGAACTTCCACGCCGGACCCTGCTTGAAGGGAAGGAAATGACGGCGCTCGAAGTTCTTCTCCTCCGAGCTACCTGCGCGGGGGTCCGGCCCGGGGACAGACCGGGTCTTTTTTCAATGGTTCCACAGGACGCCAGGTAGACTTTCACAATCCTGGGAGGGTTAGGAACATCAAGAGTTCCAGCCGCTTACGTCGTGGCCCGACCATGCGATCGAAAGTCGGGTATTGCGGTATTGCAAGTGCTTGGAGGCGAGAGCCCCCAAGGATACAATCATCACTCCACCGGATCTTCCAGTCTCCATGTCAACGTGTCGCGCAGGAGTTTCGATAAAGACTCGAGCATGAACCGCGATCCCGACAGAATCGACGAACTTGTCCGGCGTGTTCACCCCATAAGAGATCGTGGTGGAGGAGGCAGTATCGGATCTCCGAGCCACCTCGCTGAGGATCACTTCGGCCGTCAAACAGCCTACTCCACCAACACTGCCTTTATTTCCCCTTTGTCGCCGCGTTCTCCGGCGCGGCGACGCGAGGGACGGAGTCGAACAATGCCAAGAGATCGGCGATTTCTTGATAGCTCAAAGGGTTGAGCAATCCATCGGGCATGACCGAAATCGTCGAGGCCTTCTGCTCCTCGATCTGGGCCTTGGGAATCGTGATCTTGGTTCCGTCGGACAGCAGAAGCACAAGGTTCGGCCCATCGCTGAGGATGGGCATTCCCGCGATAAATCTTGCCGTCCTGCGTCGCCAGGGTCACCGATTTGTACTGATCCGAGATCATCTTGGATGGCAAGACGATCGACTCGATGATTTCGGCGGGCCGGAAACGGCTGTTTACGGTTGTCAAGTCGGGGCCGAGCCCAATGCCTTTGTCGCCGAACTTGTGGCAGTCGAGGCAGCGGGCCTTGGTGATGACCAGAGCCCCGCGCACGGCCGAAGCGGTCTTCATCACCTCGCCCTCCAGCACGTTGTCTGTGAGCTGGGGCAGATCGTACGCATGTGTGCCGGGCGTCTCGGTCACGCTCAATGCTCCAGCGCCGGGATAACGCTTGCGGTAAATGTCTTCCCAGGCCGAAAGAGCCTGCTCGAAGCTGCTCGACGCCCCTGGTCCCAGCTCGCCGGTCCAGCGCGTGGCCAGCTCGTCGAGCACGTGCCGGCTCGCCGGACCCGACCGCCGGGCAAGGCCGATCAAGCTGGACAGGCCTTCGGGGCCTTGCGGGCTGGCCTTGATCTTACGCAGAGCGCTTGTCACTACGTTCGTAGTATTCGGGTCGTGAGATGCCAATGCGTAGATCAATATAGGCAGGTCTGACTCGGACGGATGGCTGGCCAGCGACCGCGCGAGTTGATCGTGCGCGCCGGGTCCAGCGCGGACAGCTCGCGCAGGGCCGCAGTGGGCCGTGGACATTGGGCTTCGGCCCAGCTTCTCGACAATCAACGCCCGCAGATCTTCACCCTGAACTCCCGCCGCGGGCGCAGCGATCAGGCGACGATAAAGCGACGCCAGGGTCGGCACGAACCGAGTTTCCCTATCGATGCTCAGCTCGCGGACGAGCACACGGGTGGGGAAGGGAAAGGCCTCCCCGCGGGCGAGCATCTGATCGCGCTCCTGTAAGCTGAGCAGCTCGACCAGCTTCTGGACCATGTAGTCAAGGTAACCGCTGAAGCTGTATCCCCCTTCCCAGCGGCTGGCCGCCTCGAACCACGACCAGAGCTGTTGCTTGTCCCTTGCGGTCCAGCCCTTCTTGAGGGCGCGAAGACAGTAGGCATCGTGAATCTGTGCTGCGTGGTCGGGAACGCTCGCCTGGTGTGCCAGGATCGCCGCGACGGCGCCTGGCTCGTCAAGAAACGCCAGCAGCCGCGCGATCTCACGATTGGTCGGCGAATCGATGGAGGTCGAGAGCCTGCGAAGCAGCAAAGGCTTCAAGGCCCCTAGCGGTGTGGCGTCTGCCTTATCGGGGCCAAGCAGAATCGTCAGCTCGATCAGGCGCAGCAGGTCACGCTCAACTTGGAAACGGGCCGCGGTGTCAACAGGCCAATTTCGCGCTTCAGGAGGTCGTCCTGTGCCGCGCGATCGAGTCGAGTCGCCCGGACCAGGGCGAGCATGCCCTCTACGCTTGCTCGAGGATCTCGGAGCCCCAGCAATTGATTGCGGTACGGCTTCAGGTCGGCATGCTCGATGGCCACCCGCGCGGCGAACCGGATCGTGCGGTCGGGATCGGACAGTAGCGGAATCAGCTTGTCGACCGGAATCCCAGCGGCCGGCTGCTGCATTAGACCCTCGCAGGCGTGGCGCCGGACAAACGGATCGGAATCGGCAAGCGCCTTCACGAGAGCTGCGCGCGCGCCCTCCGACGTGTACAAGCCAAGCAATCCCACGGCCCGGGCGCGAACCCGCTGGTCATGATCGGTGGCAAGGTCGAAGAGCAATGCCTCGGAAGGTTCCGGCCCGACCTGGCAGAGGAGCTCGAGCGCCCGCACCCGGTACTGGGACGATCGGCTCCTGTCCGGATCGCGCACTTCATAGGGAAGGGCACGGTCCCACGCCCCGCGATTCTGCCGGCGTAGCTCTTCGGCCCTACGTACGGAGAAGCTCGCCAGCGGTGAGCTGAGCTTGATGGCCTCGACCCAAGGGGGCTCGATCCGGGAAGCTGCGGGCCGGGGGCCGTTCCAGCTCACGCGGTAGAGTCCGCCCTGGGTGCCTCGTCCGCCGGTTGTGAAATAGACCGCCCCTTCCGGACCGACCTCGATGTCGGTGCAATTCAGGGGCTGGCCGGTCACCAGCTCGTCAGCGGTCGCCTTGTAGGTGGCGCCCTCACGCTGCAGCTTCACCGCCAGGATCCGTCCCTGGGACCAGTCGCAGACGAGCATCCGATCTTGGTAGTCGGTGGGGAACTGATGGGCCTGGTAGAAGGTCACCCCGGTCGGGCTTCCTCGCCCCACGTCGAGGATTGCCGGCAGGCTGTCGAAGTAGTACACCGGCCACTTGCCCGAGCCATTGCGCCAGCCGAACTCCGCACCCAGCGGACAGTGAACGACCCGGACCGGGCGATACCAGGGGAGCCCGACGTCCCACTCCATGTCGCTGTCGAACGAGAACAGTTCGCCCTCGCGATTGAAGGCAAAGTCGTACTCGTTGCGAAAGCCGGCCGACGACCCGCTTCCAGGTCTCGCCCGTCGTCGTCACTGCGATAAATCTCACCGCCCGGCGCCATGATTCCCGCCGCGTGGCCGCGCGAGTCATTGTAATGCGGCAGCAACTCGCCCTCGTAGGCCACGTTCACCGGGCTGGCTGGATCGATCGGCGGCTGGAGATGGGCATGATTGCCATTGTTGTAATAGAGTCGGCCATCAGGGCCCAGGGCCACGGCATGCGGCCCGTGCTCACCCATGCCGCCTGCCGACAGCGCGAATCAGCTCGGCTTTCTCGAACATGCCGTCGTTGTCGCCGTCGTCGAGCCGGTACAGCCCTGTGCCCTTGGGGGCCCTCGCCCACGGCATAGAGGTGGCCACGGATGAACGAGAGCCCCTGGCAGTTCGTCATCTGGGGAGTGATCGGCTGGCGACGGTCGTACCGGCCGTCCTTGTCGTCATCGATCAACCTGGCAATCGGCCCCCGCTCAATCGAAACGCACGGCTGCCCGGCGAAATCGAACGTGAAAGCGACCACCGAGCCCGTCACGGACGGCTGCGCTACGGTCTCGATCGTGAAGCCCTCGGGCACGCGGAACCGGCCGGATGGGTCCTCGCCCGCGAAGGCCAGCCGGCCCCAGGGCCCGCCGCCAACAACCCCCAGGTCCAGGGCCCGGGCCCAGTCCCCGTCGTCGAACTCGACGGTCGTCCAGCCGTTACCCTCGGGAACGTGATGCGGCTTCTCCAGGTTGAATTGGTCTGAATGGGAACCCCCTGGCCCAGCGGCAGCACGCCCCCACGCAGCAGCAGCCCCGCCGGACCGACCGCCTCGTTCGAGGCCCGCACGGCCAAAACGTGCGGACCGGCCTCGATCTTCGTCTCGAAGTGCCGGGCTGAGGCCCAGTCGTTTCCCTCCGCCACGAGTTTCCCGTCGAGGTAGAGCGAAAACGCATTGTCGGCCGTGACGTCCAGGACTAGCCGAGATCCCTCTTTGACCCGGAAAGCCTTGCGGAAATAGCGGGTCTCGGCGGGGAAAGACCGTGTCTCCGAGCTCGTTGCCGATCGATGCCAGATCCAATGCGGCGCTGTCGCCTCCCGCTGGAACCCGAACACCGCGGGCGTCGAGCCCGCCGCCAGTCCTAGCGCGACAGCCGCCGCGACGATCATTCGAGCCAGCCAGATGCCGGCCGCACCGTCACGGCGAGCTTCGGGCACACGTCCAGTCCACCATTCACAACCGTCAGAAACCATGAACCTCTCCATCATGTCTCTCTGGCCACTCTTGGCTGATCACTCGCCACCATTCCGAGCCACTACTCCCCGCGCCCCCCACGTGCCGCCTTTTCGGCGATGCCGCTGGTCCCCGACCGTCGTTTCAGCTCGGCCTCGACATCGTCCCAGTGGAGATCCCGGTATCCCAGAAGGACCATGGAGTGAAAGACGAGATCCGCCACTTCCTTGACCAAGTGCTCGCGACCCTGGTCGCCCGGCTCGCCCCCGGCCTCGACCACTTCCGCGGCCTCTTCGATGATTTTCCCGCCAATCCGAGGAACGCCTCCAGCGAGAAGGCTTGTCACGTACGAAGTTCCATCGTGGGGATTCGTCTTGCGATCGACGATCACGGACATCAGGTCCGACATGATCGAGGACTCGGGCATGGCGGCGACACCTTCTGGCTAGATTTCAGACGTCATATCCGGCGACGAACCGCGGACTTCGGGACTCTGGGGACCAATTGTTTTACAATAGGATAACCCTGTCGCGGTCGGCATGGGAACCTCATTGATCTGCACCACCTCCCTGATTCGAGAGCAAGCGGCCCATGCAGCCCGGAGAAATCGAGTTCGAGCTCGGCGTGCCGATTCCCGGATCGATCTTGCCCGAGGCCGATTGGGCGCGGACGGGGGTCAAGCGGCTGCCCGAGCCCGGTCCGCTCGACTGGACGGCGTTCTTTGGCCGCGAGGCGCCCGCCGTTCTTGACTTGGGTTGCGGCAACGGTCGATTCACGATCGGCAGTGCTCTCGCCCGGCCCGATCACAACCACTGCGCAGTCGACGAATTACCCATGGTGATCCGCTACGCCACGCGCAGGGCAAATCAGCGCGGCTTGCGTAATGTGCGGTTCGTTGTCAGCGACGCCCGAACCTTCGTTGTCCACCACGTCGCCGCGGCCTCCGTCGCCGAGGTCCACGTCTACCATCCCCAACCCTACCACGATTTTCGCCAGGCTCATCGCCGGATCATCACACCGCGATTCCTGGCAGACGTCCACCGGGCCCTTCTGCCGTCGGGTCTGCTGGTTGTCCAAACAGACAATCCCGATTACTGGAGTTACATGGTCGGCGTAATTCCTTACTTCTTCGAGTTACGCGAGCAAGACGGCCCATGGCCCGACGCTCCCGAAGGGCGCACCGGCGCGAGATCATTGCCCGTCAGCGCGGACTGCGCGTCTTTCGCGCCGTGGGCAAGCCATACGATGATCTCGACCGCCAGGCTGCCCTGGCCCTGGCCGGATCACTCCCCGAGCCCCGCTTTCGAAGTCATGGCCCCTGGTGCGAGCTCGATCGGTTGGAAGCAAGGCAACGCTGAAGACTGCCGAGCCGTTCCCGCGACACCGAGCGCCGCGACACCAGGCTCGCGGTCTGACCTCAAGCTCGCGCCCGGTCTCAGTTTCGTCAGCTCCGACTGCGAATCAAAATGCATATTGCAGTGCAAGATCAGTGATCTAGACAAGGCCCGCTGTTCGAACCGGCCGATCAGCTCGGCTGATTCGCATTGCGGGCCTTCTGGTCTTTTCTTGGTCGAGCCGTTGTATCGCTAGACCGTACTTGGTCCGCCGAAGATGCGCGCTCCCGCGATCAGCGCGACCACGAAGAGAACGGCGAAGATCAGCGCGAAGAACTTCGCGAAACTGGCGGAGACGTCGCTAAGCCCGTAAAAGCCCAGGCCCGCGGCTATCAGCGCGATGACTGCGAACAGGATGGCCAGCCGCAACATTGGGATAGTTCCTTTCTAGTTCAAGTTCGTGCACTCAAGAAAAGGCCGGCGCTCGCCGCCGGGACCGGATGTCCCTGGTCCAGCGACAAGCCCGACCACAACGTGTTGACGACTCTCGGCGCTGCTACTTGATCACTTAGCTGAAGTAGCGGCGGTGGTGCGATGATGAAGCCCCGATGCTCCCGCCCATGAGCACTACCGGTCAACACCCCGATGCCGAAGGCGAGGCCGATCCACGGCACCGGATTGCGGCTGACAACCTCCCGTGCGGAAAGATAGCCCTCGCGAGCATGCTCGGAAATGTCACCGTAATGATCTCGTAGGCGATGCGAGACCTCCTGGGCGTACGAGCCGACAGACTCCACGGCGTTCGAAACGGCAGAACTGCCCTGGGACGTCAACTGGTCGAGAAACTTCTCGATCGACTCGCGGGTCTCTCCGGTCCGCTGCTGGATGCGTCCCACGAGCTGATCAATACTGCCGCCGGACCATTTCAGGTCGTCCTCGCTCAGTTGCCCCCACCTCTTCTTCACCTCTCCCTTTAACTGATTCCAATGGCCCTGTAGCCCCTGAACGTTGATCGCCATCGTCGCAGCCTCCTTAGCTTCAGTGGTATGCGAGTTAGCCCGGCTCGCCAATCCTCCGCGGCGCCCCGCGGCTCAAACCGATTGAGCACGTCGCTTCGGGGTTGACGCCGCCGCGCTTTTCCCCGACCAGCCCCAGGACTCCGGGCCTCTTTAATTAAGATCCTCGTCGTCCTTCCAGGGCCAAGAGCGCCAATGGAACGAACGCATGAAGGTGCAACCGCCGTGCCATCGGTTGCTCTTTCCATGAGGAAAATGATCAGGCCGGAGTAAATACAGCCAACGAATGCCGGGCCAACCAAAACTCGTGCTCAGGCCGAGCGAGGATCCGAACGTTCTTATCGATCCTGAAAGAGTTTGCATCAAGTGTTCGGGAACTATGCGGCTGGCGTCTGGCCGTTGTGCATGGTCGGCGAACCGCACCCAAACGAGCACTTGGATCGATGCGCCGCGAGTCTTGCAGCTTCACCGCGCGACAGCCTGCGCCTCGATGGGAAAAGCCAGCCGCATCACTCCTCGATGCCTAGCACGGTCAGCTCCACATCATTGCCCGCCGGGACGATGATCTTACGCCGGACACGGCTTAGGAGGGTCTTCATCGTATCCAGATAGATTCGGCGGACGGTGGGCTGGGGCGAGCGGCGTGCCTCGGCCAGCAGCGCAAGAAAACGCAAGGCGCCTGCTCGTGAGCCGAGGATTTTGCGCTGGGACGCGGCGCGGGCTGTCTCCATCCGGCTGCCGGCCGCGGCACGGGCCGCGGTGACGGTGTTCTCGGCCTGCGTCCGTGCTTCATTGCCGCGGCGGTCGCGCTGGCTTTCCGCCGACTGGGCGGCGGAGAAGTCGGCTGCCACCTCGGCCGGGGGCCTCGCCTCGGTCAGGCTCACGCCCAGGATATCCAGCCCTAGGCGAAGTCGAGCGATCGCTTGCTCTAGGTCCCGGGCGACGTCGACGCCAATTCGTTGGCGGTCGGCCCTGAGTACGGGGTCGATCCCCCGCCGTGCCAGAGCACTTGAAAGGCTGGCCTCGGCCAGGCTCTCCAGCAAGGCCCCGACATCTGCCGAGCGCACGACCAGATCGGCCGGACGGGCCACGCGATACTGAATCACCGCCCGCACACGCACCAGGTTCAGGTCGCCGGTGAGAAACTCGTCCGCGCCCGGATCACCATCCGCGGCCTCTGGGGCGGTGCCCACTTGTAACCGGCGCACCTCGTCGCGTGCGCACGCGATCGAAACGGTCAATCCCTAGCGGAGCACCCCAGTGCAGGCCCGGTCCCCAGTCGGGGGCGATGATTCGACCGAACCGGCGCACCACGATTCGCTCGCCGGGCCGGACCACACGCAAGCCGGTCACCGCGATTAGTAGACTGGCTGCAACCAGAACGAGCGCAAGGGCGACTCGCCGGCTCATGGTTTGGTCCCCCGCGTCAGAGGCTGGGGCGCCGCCGCCGTTCGCGCGTCCTTTGTGGCCTCCGTTTCTGGCTCCTCGCCCGGACCGCGGTCCAGAAGCTTCAGCAAGGGGCTCGATGACGAGAGCACAACCGTCGCCTTTGAATCGAGAATCGACCCGTACGATTCGAGCGTGCGCAGCAGCTCGTAAAACCTGGGGTCGCGGGCATGGGCCTCGTTGAGAATTCGCATGGACTCGGCCTGGGCCTGTCCCCGAATGCCGCTCCGCCTCCGCGTCGGCCTGGGCCAGAAGCGTGTCGCGCGTCCGGTCGGCCTGGCTACTGATCGTCGTGTACTGAGCTTCGCCCTCGGCGCGGAGCCTTGCGGCCACCTGCCGGCGCTCGCTGCGAATCAGCTCGAAGACCGCCGGGCGAACTTCCAATGGATGGTTGAACCGGCGCAGGCCGAGATCGGCCAATTCAATTCCCAGCTCCAATAGCGCCGAGGGGGCGACGGACCGGAGCATGCCTCACCGCTCACCTCGCTCGAGCGACATCCGCGCTGGATCGGTCGTGGCCAGCATCGCCAGATCGCGCGCGGCCGATGGCGTCGCTGAGGGCGGCGGAGACCCGCTCGCTGAGCCGTGCTTCCGCCTGCTCCAGCGAACCCGACCCCCGTACGAACTGAACCGGATCGGCCACGCGATAGATCAGATAAGCGGCGACCTCGAGGTTTCGCTTGTCGCCGGTGATCACTTCGCGTGGCGGTGGATCGAATGCTCTTAGCCGTTGATCGACCCGCAACACGCTCTCCCACGGGAGCTTGAAATGCAGCCCCGCCGTGCCGGGTGTCATTCCGTGAACAGCGACAACCCTGCCAAAGCTCGTGACTACCGCATACTCAGTCTCATCGACAGCCAGAAGGCAGCAATAGCCCAGAGAAACCAGAATCGCCAGCCCCGAGAGCCCGATAATCCAGACGACCGCTCGACGGGTTTTCATCGTATGCAACTCTCCACTTATTTCTTGTTCGTCATGGGAAGTCGCTGCGCGGGGGTCATCAGAGAAGCCGCCTGCTCCAGCGCGCGAACGAGGAAGAATCAGCCGTTGAGGCCGGCCCGAGGAAGCGTCGAGGATGAGCTTCGGCTTGTCTGCCATGACGCTGGCAACGGCCTCCCAGAAGAGCCGAAAATCGGTCAGGGCGGGAGCCTGGTCGCGAGCGGCAAGTTGGTAGGCGAACACGTCGGCCTGGCTGGCGGCGAGCGCGAGTGAGCGATCGTGGTCGGCCTGGGCGATGTTCACGGTGGCCGTGGCCCGGGCCTCGGCTTCGGTGAGCTTTTCCGCGCGGTAGGCGGCCGCCTCGTTTGTCCGCCGCCGGCGGTCGCTCTCGGCCCGGGAAACGTCGCGGTAGGCATCAACGACGGCAAGTGGAGGATGGACGTCCTGAAACGTGATGCCCTGAATGTAGATACCCAGGTCGAGCACAACCAGCCGTTCCTCGAGCGCCTGCGTTGCGGCGGCCTCGGCTCGCGGCGGCCCAGGGTCAGGATATCGAGCAGCGGCCGGCCGGCGACGACCTGGCGCACGGCCGACTCGGCAAGCGCCTGAAGCGCCGCCTCTGGGCCGGCAATGCGCAGCGCAAACCTGGGTATTGACCCTGGTCGGCTGGTGTCGATCGCGTAGTGCAACGAGGCCGAAATCTCCAGGAACTGGCCGTCACCTGTCAAGATCAGGGACTCGTCTTGTTCATCACGCTCCCGGCTTCTGCCGTGACTGGACTCCCAGCGCAGTGGCTCGCCCTGCGCCCTTCGCCGCGGCGAAATCCGATGTCCAGGCTGCGGACGCGACTGGGCTCGAGCCGAATCACGTGTTCGATCGGTTCGGGGAAACGGACATGAAGTCCGGGATCGAGCACTCCGCGATAGCCGCCGAAGCGCTCGACCAGGCCTGCCTCGCCGGGGCCGATCGCCGTAATTCCGCTGGACGCGTATAGAGCCACCAGCAGGGCGACGGACCAGGAGAGGATTCGCCACCGGTGCCGGTCAAAAGAACGCCCAATCGCCTCCAGATCAAGCGATTCGTCGAGGCGGCCGATCCGCCGGCCGATCGCCCGCAGCCATCTCACGGGCGGCAGCATCGGCCCACCCGTGCGAATACCAGGAGACGCATGGCGTTGAGCAGCACCAGGAGCGAGCCGACCTGGTGGAGGATCGCCGCGGCCACCGGGCCAAGGATGCCGAGCGTGGCCAGAATCACGGCCACGGCGTTGAGTCCGAAGGCAAACCCGATGATGTTCTGGCGGATGACCGCGACCGTGCTTGCGAGATAGCTCGACCAGCGCCGGCAGGTCGCGCAGCGGATCACCCAGGATGATCATGTCGCCCGCCTCGGCCGCCAGATCCGAGCCGATGCCACCCAGCGCGATCCCGGCGTCGGCTTGCGCCAGGGCCGGCGCGTCGTTGATGCCATCGCCGACCATCGCCACTTTCCGACCCGCTTGCCTGTTGCTCCTTGATCCACTCGGCCTTGTCGGCAGGCATGCAGCTCGGCCCGGACCGTATTGGCGTGCACTCGCTTGGCGACGGCGCGCGCCACCGGCTCGCGATCGCCCGTCAGCAGATCGCGATCTCCTTGATCTTCAAGTGCCTCAGGTCGTGAATCACGTCGTGGGCCTCGGGCCGGACCGCGTCGCGCAGACCGATCATGCCCGCGACCGCACCGTCGATCGCAACGATCAGCGCCGTCTCGCCCAGGTCATCGAGCGCTCGCGACGAGCGGCTCGCTGGCGTCGTCGATCGCCAGATGTCGTGCTCGCCCAGCAGCCGCCGGTTGCCCACGAGGACCCGCGCCGGCTTGTCGCCAGGTCAGTGTGCACCACGGCCCTCCACCCCCGCGCCGGGAAGCACGCCGGCATCTCGGAGCGTCGGTGCAAGTCGAGCTCGCGCAGCCGCGCCGCGGCGGCCACGGCCCGGGCCAGGGGATGCGGCTCGCCTGCTCGGCCGAGGCCGCCAGGCGCAGAACCTCGTCCTCGTCGTGCCCCGCGGTCACGACCAGGCTGGCGAGCCCGGGCTGGCCCTTGGTCAGCGTTCCCGTCTTGTCAAAGGCGAACGTGTCGCAGAGGGCCAGGCGCTCGAGCGCCATAGCCGCCCTTGATCAAGATCCCGTGGCGCGCCAGCCAGGCCATGCTGGCGAGCATTGCCGCCGGAGTCGCCAGGACCAGAGCACACGGGCAGGCGACCACCAGCACGGCCACGGTGCGCGACCAGACGTCGGGCCAGCCCAGCAGGTAGCCCGCAACCAGCGTGATTGCCGCGGCCATCTCGACGGCCGGCAAGAAATATCGCGCCAGCCGATCGGCGACGTCCTCGAGCTCGGCCTTGCGGCCGTCGCGCCTGCGCCACCATGCGGACGACCTGGCCGAATGTGGTCTGGCTCGCCGACTTTCTCCGCATGCACCTCGATCACGCCGAACTGGTTGAGCGTGCCCGTGAAGACCTGGTCGGCCGGCCCCTTATCCATCGGGATCGATTCGCCGGTCAGCGCCGATTGATCGACCGTCGAGTGGCCCGCGGTAACGGGACCATCGACCGGAATCCGCTCGCCCGGCCGGACGATCACCGATCTCCCCGACGGCGACGTCGCCGGCGGCAATCTCACCTCGCCCGTCACGTCGGACCCGGGCCGTGCGCGGGGTCTGATCGACGAGCGACCGCATCGCCCGCTTGCGTGCGGGCGAAGATGTCCACGCTTCGAGCACCTCGCCCACCAGGGCGATGAAGACCACCTCGGCCGCGACGAACGGCTGCCCCAGGACCAGCGCCGCGATGCACGCCTGCGCCAGCGCAAAATCGGCCCCGATCCGGCCCTGCAAGAGCGTCTCGAGGCGCCGTACACGATGTACACGGCGCCCAGGACCGCCGCGACCAAGGAGAACGAGATGCCCGCCGGCAACCGCCAGTCCCGTGACCCAACATTGCCCAGAAGACGTCGCCGCCAATCAAGAGCCCAGCAGCGCCGTGAATACAAAAAGCCCGCGCGATTCCTGGTCGTGCATGTCCGGACTGCCGCCGCCACGAACGGGTCGGCGTCGATGTGATGCATGTCCTGAGGTCGATACTCACGGTGCATCGTGCGGGCGCACGTCGCTGGCGGTCGAAGTCGGTACTGCTTGAGCGTAAAGGCAGCGAGTCGACGTGTCAACTCTCGTCTCGATCTTCTCCGAAGCCGGCGAGACTCATCGAGTCGACCCAGGCGTCGAGCGTCGCCGGGAGCGATCTCCTCCGCCGGGTGCGACGCGGCGAGTGATGGTCGAGATCGCGGGCCGGAGAGGAAGCCGGCAGAGCTGGAAGACCCAGCGGCCCAGCGAGATCAGCGAACATCACGCCGAGAACCACCAGGCTCCAGTAAAGCAGCGGTTCGATTCCGCCGCCGGGCCGCCGCCGGCGGGGTCAGCGTGCGGCTCCCAGCCGATCCGGCCGACCAGGACGGGCGCGCCGCGAGCGACGTCGCCGGCCTCGTACTTCATGATCTTCAGGAAGTAGCCGTTGAACACCACGCGCTCGGACACGTCGGCGCCGAGGGAAACCCTCGGGGCCTCCTCGAAGACGCAACTGATACGGATACTTGCGTGGCGTCCGGCGTGATGATCCAGGCCTCGTACAGCCAGCCCGTCTTGCTGAGCTTCGACTCGATAGCGGAGCACCCGCCGGGCCGTGCCCAGAAGGTGGATGGGCACGCCGCGGTACAGCTCGGGCGCTCCCAAATGTGAGTGAGCAGGACGTCGCGCCGGCTCTGCGCGGCGAGCTCGGCGGGCGTCTGCTTGCGCGCCTTCTCGAGCAAGTAGGCGTAGGCGGCATTATCGCGGAACGACATCGGGGTGCGGTCGGTGACCGTCTCGAACTCGTTCGGCGCGGTCGGCAATCGACGGGCTCGGGCTTCGGCTCTGCCCTGGCGATCGGGCTCGGCGGGCTGCGGACGCTGGTTGGCGAATCGCCAGACCAGGCCCCAGCCCACGACCATGATGGCCGCCAGGATCAGCAGGCGAGGCAGCTCGGACCCGGAAAAAGCCGGGCGGGGCTCGGTTCCACGATCGGTCATTCTCCTTCGCCGGGACGCAACTCCACGAAGCTGAGCTTGGGATCTTTCCTGGCGTTGATGAATGCGTTGGAGAAGGCGTTGATCACCGTCATCAGCTCCGAATAGCGAAGGCTGGGGTCGACCTTGATCAAGGTCTGGTCGAACGGCAGATCGGGGTCCTGCAAAGTACTTGCTCGAGCTCTCTCTCGAGAGCCTTGGGGTCGGTGGGCACCTCGTTCTGCTCGACGACGATCTGCGCCAGGCTGCCGCCCTCGCCGGCACGCAAGATCGTGGGCAAGGTGCGCAGCGAGACCGGCAGATCGTTGGACGGCGCGGCCTGATTCGGTGCCGGTGCCGCCGCCATCGAGGTCGCCGGCTGAGGCGGCAGCAGGTTCATGCACGAACTGCCCCTCCGCGGGCGCGGGCTGATAGGTCAGGACGAAGAACGTCAGGAGCTGAAACGCCATGTCCAGCATCGGCGTGATCGGCACGTCGGGCACTCGACCTTTCTTGACCTGTCTTCTGTTGCCGACACAGTCGGTGTCTCCCGTTGGCCGATCGGCCAGCATGATCGCCTACGACACTGGTCATCGCCTTGAGAGCGAACTTCCGAAACCCCTGGGTCTGGCACGCCTTGATCAGGCTGATGACCGACGAGAACGTGGCGTCCTTGTCGGCCCGGAAGATGATCGTGGTCGGCAAGCCCTTGCTCGGATCGACCTTTTGCCGGCCGCCTTGAGGTTGAGCTTGACCAGGTCGGCCTGGTGCTTGATCGTCTGGATGGCCTTGTGGAGCGGCTGCACCTCGCCGCCGATCAGCAGGTGGCCCTCGCTATCGACGTTCAGGACCGAGGCGGTCTTCCGAGACCCGCGCTGGGTGTCCTCGACCGGCCGGGCCGATCCCGCGACCGGCAGACGCACGCGCTGGTCGTAGTTTTCGCTGCTGAAGTTGATCACCAGCATGAAGAAGGTGATCAACTGGAAGACGACGTCGAGCAGCGGGGTCAGGTTGGGCTCGGCCTTGAACTTCCCGGTGACCGATCCAGGCGACATGGTCGTCGACTCTCCCGGGAGTGCCGGTTCGGCTCAGGCCGGTCTTGCCCGTCTTGGCGGCCGCGACCAGCGAATTGATCGTGCGATCGGCGACCCGGGTCGCTTCCATCGTCATCTGGGCGATGCGGTTGCGGAAGAAGGCGAAGAAGAAGATCGCCGGCACCGACAGTGATGATCCCCTTCGAGCGTGATGAACAAGGCGGTCGAGATCCCCTCGGCCACCTTCTCGGGCCGCGGCTGGTCGCCGCCGGCGGTGGCGATCTCCTGGAAGCTCATGATCATGCCCCAGATCGTGCCCACCAGCCCGATCATCGGGCCCAGGGTGCCGATGATCGCCAGGTAGCTGATCTTCATTTCCAGAGCCGTCACGATCTCTTCGGTCATCTGCTGCATGGCCTCCTTGGCCTCGGCCCGGCCGTTGGGCAGGTTGGCGATGCCGGTGCGCACCAGCCGGGCCAGGAACTAGTCGTTATCCTTGCAGACGTCGTACGCTTCTTGAAACTTCTTGTCGCGGATCGCGGCTTCGAGCTTCTCCACCAGCGGCGGCGGGCACGGCCTCGCTGACCCGGAACTCCATGAACAGGCGGATCACCAGGGCCGTGAAATAGATCGACAGGCAGAGCAGGAACAGGCCGATCGGGCCGGACGCCCGGATCGCCCACTGGAGCATGTTCTCGCGGGCGGGCGGCCTGGACCCCTCATCGCCGCTGGACGTTGACGCCGGCGGCGTTCTTGGTGCCGCCGGGGGCCTCGGCCGCCTCGGCGGCTTCGTCGGTCTTGGCGGCCGCGGGCTCCTCCTTCTTGGACTGATCCTGAGCCTGGACTGCCCCCATCTGCCCCATGCCAGCCAGAACAAGAGACCAGTCAACACCAAGAACAGAAGCCGAGCCCGCCCCACCGTCCCGGCTGGACGAAGATCCCAAGACTGCCGCATGGAAAAGTGCTCCCGTGATGATCGGCTGACGTTGTGAGTTGATTGACCAGAGAAACGAGCACTCGCCACATGTTTACGCCGGCAGCCCTCCGGGGTGACCGCTGGCCCCGGAAGATTCTGCCGCCGGACCATCACCCGCGGCACGAGGCTTGCAACGCCCCTGAGTATTTACTATTGGACGGAGCTTCAGGTCTGTCAACAGGCTTGGCCGTTCCATTGTCGGAGCGTGATTGGCGGTGTCTCTTGAATCCTTCCTGGCCGAAGCCGAGGGCATCGGCCCGACGCTGCCTTGCGGCAACCGGCTCCATTGAGGGCGGGAAAAATGACTTTGCTCCCCACCGAGTGGTGCAGGAGGTTACCAGTGGCTAATGCCGCATCGACGAGTGCCGGGCCATGGCAAGGATTCATCACGGCACCACGGCAACGTTCCCGAACTGGCGGAAATGCACATCGAACGCCACCTCCGTCGTGATGCCGAGCCGTTCCATCACCACGCGACTGACGCAATCGGTGAAGCTCCAATCCTTGTCCCGAAAGGTGGAGAACGCCAGCCAGCCGTTTGCCACATCAGTCTAACTGACCCATTCGAGACGGCACACATCGCCATTGAAAAAAGCGGAGCCGACCTCCAGGGCACGCTGAAACTCGCCGCGTACCTTCAGCAGGGTCCACAATTCATCGACGATGTAATCGGTGGTAATCAGTGGATGCGTATTTTCTTCAAACCATCCGCAGGCAGCCGGATGGTCGGGATCGGACGGCACGAAGCGGGCGAACCACGCCCCGGTATCCACGAAGATCGGGATCATTTGCCGTAGAGTATCCGATCATGATCCCGGTTTGTCAGCCCATCGGTGACGGCCGTCACCGGCATGGCATCCAGCTTCCGGCCCAGCCGCCTGAGATTTTCAATCTGCTGGACTGTCAGATTATCGACTTCCTGATAACGTTGCCCTACCAGCCGCAACGCTTCGTCGATTACCTCATCCGCCGATGAGAATTTTCCGGCTTGCAATAGGGAGAGTACAATCTGTTCCCTCGGGCCAGTTAAATGGATAGTCATAACAGGTATTCTCCTTTGAGTTTCAGAGTATCACAGCCTCCTCCAATTGCCAAGCAGAACGTTCCGCCCTTCCCACTCCTGCCGGGCATTGCTGTAGCCACTCAAGGCCGAAACCCCCTCTATCCAGCCCCTCCGCCCAGCCTCCGCCGGTAATTGAAGAACCTGGCTTTTCATCCACCTCCTCTTTTGACGAGAGCTTCGACACGCTCGGCTGTGCTGGCGAAGCCGTCGCTGTCCAGCAGCTCACGCGCCAGGCAGGCGCGCTTGTTCTCCGCTTCCTCGACAGCCAGCACCTCCGTCCAGTCCATGCCGGCCGACTTGAGCTCCCTTGCCCGCACATAATGCCGCATTGACTGTTCAGGGATGCGGTGAAGATTAGCGGCGAACCAGTCATAATCCTCCGCGTCGTCGAACCATTTTCCCGCCTGCTCGAATTGCGGACATCACTGATATCGAGGCGGCTTAGGGGGTTAGAAGAGCACTATTCAGTGATGACCCCTTTTCTTTTCCATGCGGCGTCGAGCAAAATTTTCCGGCTCTTCTTGTTCCGCTTCTCGGTGACGTTCAGGTAATGGTCGACGCCGTCAGTCTCCAAATGGCCGACGCAGGCCCCGGTCACCGCCGATACGCGGCACCCAGTCAGGAAGAATACGCTCATCAATGCCAGGTCGCGCAGGCCCTGCAAGCTGTCGGTGGGGATGGCCTCCAGAAGCGCGATCGCCTGTTTCTGCGTCAGTGACGGCGTGGCGTTCTTCTGCACGCCGGGAGCTTTTACAGCTGCGATGTCCTGGGCTATCTCCCGTGAGACCAGCTTCTTGGCTGCGAACTGCTCATAAGCGCCGCGGAGCACGGACAGGCGCCGTGCCACCGTGGCCGGCGTCATGCCGTCCTCGAGCAGGTCGCGCTTGTAGAGCTTGACATAGTCGGCCGTGACCTGTAGGGGTGCCACCCCTTGCGCCTTCATGTGGCGGACGAAATCCATGAAGTCGCGGCCGTAGGCTTTGACCGAGTGGTTGGATAGCAGCGCGTCGAATATCCAGGGCACGAGTGCTCCGGCGACGGTGGCCGAACCGTCGCTTGCCTCCAGGGCGCGGGTGAGGAAGGCTTCGACCCTGTCCGCGGCCGGCACGTCGCCTTCCAGGAAATCGCTGCGCTCGGGGACGAGGGGAGGGCGCGGTGGCGTGGCCGGCGGGGTGGCCGGGAGGCACGTAGCATCTTCACCGATGGATGCCGTAATTTCTGCAGAAGTATTTGTCGTATCGGAGTCGGTAAGAAGTTCAGGGTTCGCTGTAGCCAGTCGTGCGTGCCATTGATCAGGGAAAATAACATTGTTTGATTCGTCGGGGAGTCTAACCGGATTATCGTGCAGTCAACCTTGAGATATTATCTCTTCCACGCAGGCGGAATGATTTGCTGGAGCACCATCCACCCCAGTACACCGCAACATATGACTACTGTCATGAGTGCTACTGAGAGCAGATATGCACGCAGAAAGCGAAACCGTTGTTTATACCGCTCATTTGCCCCCATACATTCGTAAAGGACTGGAGCAAGACTCCATTCCAGTCGCTCGACATCGCCGGTATCAATGCTTTTTTGTAACTCTAACACCGCGCTGTCAAAAGCTCTTCTGATCCTCTTAGTCCCTATCTCACTAGCGCCACCAACCCATGCCAATTTCAACGATGCTCCCCGTGTATCTTTGTCATCACTTTGCGACAGCCGGACACTTGTCATAAGATGTAATTGCCGGTTAGTTCCGAACAGCACCGTATACACAAGCGTCACGCTACTGGGCGTAGGAGCGGATTCCTCCTCTATGTCGTTGCTTCGGATTGCGAACCCAAGAAGGTCCGGCATCATGTTGTCGCTACGAATACAGATACCGTCTTTCCCTCCCTTCGGCCCGATCACAACAAATTCTATCGGTGACTCAACGGCTACGATATAAGATTGGCTACGTTTGAGTTCCATAACTGCCTTTCATTCAAGGTGGCTGATAAGTGTACCGAGCAATATGGCAACATCATCCGGCTCGAAGTTGCTGTGCTTTAGCACCTCTACCTTTGTTACCAGGTTGCTATTCTCCCACGCCTTTGCAACGTCATTTACAGAGGCAACGAATGCCTTTTGCGTGGAAGGGTGGTTGTGCTCCCATAGATCGCGTTTATTAATGAGTAGATACAAATATTGTATCGCATTACGAGCGTTATCAGTGTTGATGTGATATCTTATGCGGTCTTGAGTGTCAGCACTGTCCTTCACTATTTCGCGATCTATATCCGCGGACGTATTACTGATATTATGGTCCACATCAACAATCAGAACGTTGGCATGGAGTGCTACCTTGAACTGGTCGGAATACTCCTCGCCGCTTCCATCTAGGAGTGCTATGTATTTGACAGGATCGGTTTGTAAAGCTGCTATCTGAGCACTCACTCCTTGGGTGCGTTCATGAGGTGGCAGTTGTTGTAGTATGCGTTTAATCAATGTTGTTTTCCCGGCCTGGGTGTCACCGATAATCCCTAGCTTCAGAACTGGTGGATGCAAGTCTAAGAGCTGATCGAGGCTAATGCGTGTCGCATGTAAGCGCCCGAGATAACCATTCTTGCGGGGCCTGGTAGCCTGCGAGGTGGACCAGTTCGTCCACGTTCAGGAGGCTACCCAATGGCAAGAACCCCCGACCCCAAGGTCCATGCGCTTTGGCGCGATCGCATTCGACGCCAAGAAGCCAGCGGTTTGACAATCGATCAGTTCTGTACACGGGAAGGCGTCGCCAGGTCGAAGTTCCATGCTTGGAAGCGACGACTCCGTCTTGCTGACTCGGCAGGTCCGGGCTCAACGTTACCCGCCCGGTCGACTTTTCTCCCCGTGACTGTACGCCTCCTCGAGCGAGTTGCTGACCAACCGCTGCCGATCGAGGCCGACCTTCCCAATGGAATCCGGCTTCGCATTCCCACGGTCAATGAGCACTTGGCCTGCCGTCTCGTCCGCGCTGTCGCAGCAGCCAAGACCAACTCTGGAGGCTCGCGATGATCAGCCTCCCTCATGCCGTCCGAGTGTTCCTGCACACCCCAGCTACCGATCTCCGCAAAGGCTTCGATGCGCTCTCCGGCCTGGTGACCTCTGCCTTTGGCCAGGACCCCACGTCCGGCCACCTGTTCTTGTTCGTCAATCGCCGCCGCGACCGCATCAAGATCCTCTACTGGGATCACGGCGACGGGCTGGCCATCTGGTACAAGCGACTGGAGGTCGGCTCGTTCCAGATCCCAAAAGCCCCCCGCGATGCGGTATCGATCGAGATGACTGCGACCCAATTGGCGTTGATCCTCTCCGGCATCGACTTGAGATCGGCTCGGCAACGCAAGCGGTACCAGCGTCCGACGCCAGAGGCCGAAAAATTGATCGTTCCCCTCTTGTAATATGGAGTGATCATGCTATAATACATTTTATGATCACGCCAGAGTCATGGCCCGCCGACCCCCGCGAATGTCACGACCTGCTGAACCGGCTCAACCAGCAGGTCGAGGACCTCCACGCCGCGCTCGATCAAGCCGCCAAGCTCCACGATCAGACCGTCCAGGAACACCAGCAAACAGTCGATGAACTGCGTCGGCAGCTCGAGCTCTATCGCCGCTACGTCTTCGGTCCACGGCGGGAACGGCTGGTGGAAGCCCCCGGACAGGGGCATCTGTTCGAGCTCGACGAAGCTGATGAGAGTCTCACCTTGCCGCCCGAGCCGCCGGCCCGTGATTCCAGGCCACCGGCACAACCGCGCCGATCTCGCAAGCCGGATTACGATCGGCTACCTCAAGTGCGCATCGAGCATGATGTACCCGAGGCCGAGAAGCTTTGCTCGCAGTGTGGAGAACCCAAGGCACGCATCGGCGAGGATGAGGCCCGTGTGCTGCAGTTCATCCCCGCCCACTTTGAACTTCATGTCCACGTCTTGCCCAAGTATGCCTGTCTCCACTGCCGCGACGGTGTGGTCGCCCCCGAGCCTCCGCCACGTCCCGTAAGCGGCTGTATCGCTGGAGCGGGCCTGCTTGCTCATGTGGTCGTCTCGAAGTTCGCCGAACATTTGCCGCTGTATCGATTCGAGGATATCTCGACGCGTTATGGTCTCTATTTGTCACGGAGCACGCTCTGCGATTGGGTCGGCAAAATTGCTGACCTGTTGGGGCCGCTCTATGAGCTTCAGAAGGAACTGGTGCGCCAGGCCGGGGTGATCTGGACCGATGACACACCGGTGACGGTGCTGGGTGGCGAAAAACCGGGGAGCCACACGGGGCGGTTCTGGGTCTACATCGGCCCCGCCGCGTTTCCTTAGGAACGGGCCGGGGATAACTTCCCGGCTTGACTGAGATATGGTATCAAGCCCGTTGCTCGGAGTGCAGCATCAAGGAGGGCAGCATGGACGCCTACGCACCAGAAATCGAGCGGGTGATGAAGCGGTTGTACGACTCGCTGGGGGAAAAGGATCGTCGAAGGTATGCGGCCGTCGAGGCCACTAAGTTGGGTCACGGTGGGATCGAGTACATCGCACGACTCTTGGGGTGTGACCCCAAGACCATCCGCCAAGGACAGTCGGAACTGGAGGGGACGGACGACCTGGACAGCGGGCGCGTCCGAAAAAGGGGGGCGGGCGGAAACGGTTGATCGAGATCGACTCGACACTCAACGAGAACTTCTTGAAGGTGCTTCAGGACCACACCGCAGGCGATCCGATGCGAACCGAGGTGAAGTGGACGAACTTGTCTCGGCGGCAGATCGCAAAGCGGATGGCCGAGCTGGGCACGCGCGTCGGTCGTGACGTGGTTTCCCAGTTACTTCGCAAACACGGGTACCGCAAGCGAAAGGCGTTGAAGAAGAAAACGATGGGTCACCATCGGGATCGGAACGCCCAGTTCGAGAAGATCGCCCGTCTCAAGAAGAAGTACTTGAACGCCGGGTTGCCCGTCATCAGCATCGACACGAAGAAGAAGGAATTGCTCGGCGATTTCTACCGTGAGGGTCGGATCGACACCCAGGGGACGATCGCGGTCAACGATCACGATTTCGGCAGCGCGGGGTCGGGCGTGGTGATCCCGCATGGGGTGTACGACGTGGGGCGCAGACCAGGGCTTTCTCCACCTGAACACCAGCCACGACACCAGTGAACTGGCCTGTGACAGCATCGCGGCGTGGTGGGAACAGCACGGGCGGACGGACTACTCTCAGGCCAAGAAACTCCTGGTGCTGTGCGACGGCGGTGGCAGCAACAGCGCGACGCGGTACGTGTTCAAAGAGGAACTCCAGAAACTGGCGAACCAGCTCGGCATCGAAATCCGCATCGCGCACTACCCGCCCTACTGCTCCAAGTACAATCCGATTGAGCACCGACTCTTTCCCCATGTGACGCGGGCATGTCGCGGGGTGATCTTTCAATCCCTGGAGGTTGCTCGGTACTACATGGCGAAGACCGAAACAGCCACGGGATTGAAGGTCGATGTGGGCATTCTGGACAAAGTCTACGAAACGGGCCGAAAATGCCGCCGCTGGGTTCAAGGAATCCATGAAGATCGCCTTCGACAAGTTACTCCCGAAGTGGAACTACCGCGCCGTTCCACAGCCTACTTGAAGTCGGGAAGTTATTCCCGGCTCGTTCCTTACGACGTGTATGACTTCACGGAGAATCGCAAGCGGGACGGCCCTGCGCAGTTCCTGGCGAACTACACGGGATATCTGCAAGCCGACGCCTTCAGCGGCTATGACGGGATCTACACGGGCTCTGATGGCCGGATCCTCGAAGTGGCCTGCTGGGCGCATGCCCGTCGGAAGTTCTTCGAGGCGAGGTCGTCGTCTCCCGCGGAAGCTTCGCTGATTCTAGAGATGATTAGGCGGTTATACGAAGTTGAAGACCGGGCTCGGCCTCTGGACGACGCCGCGCGTTGTGCGGTGCGACAAGCCGAGGCGGTGCCGATCCTACAGCGGCTCAGGGACGAACTGGATCGACTCTCGTCGAGGCTCTTGCCCAAGTCGGCGCTGGCACAAGCGGTAACGTATGCGCTCAACCAATGGCAGGCGCTGTGCCGTTACACTCAGGACGGTCGGCTGACGATCGACAATAACGTGTCGGAGCGACGGCTGCGGGATCAAGCCATCGGACGGAAGAACTGGTTGTTCCTGGGCAGCGACGAGGCGGGTCCGCGTGCGGCGGTGATCTGCACGATCATCGCGGGGGCGAAGCGGCACCGGCTGGAGCCCTGGGCCTACTTGAATGATGTAATCCTGGAGCTGTCGGTGGACGCGAGCCCGGAGTCGTTGGAACGCCTGCTGCCGGACCGCTGGGCAGCGGCGCACCCCGAGCACGTGCTGAACCATCGCCTTGACGAGTCCCGCCAGAAGGCCCAACGACGGGACCAGCGTCGGGCAGAACGGCGCCGCACGAGATAAGCCGACGAACGACGAAGAAGTCGTCACGCTGGCATTTCCCTTCGGCCCTGTCCCCGCGCGGACACCTGGAAATCCCGGCGCTTACTGTCGCATTGAAATCGGCAGCCGTGTGTTTATTGGGCGGTATCGCTCGATAAAATGCCGATCCCAAACCACCTATACGCAATAACGATCCCGCAACAGTGCCCACAATCCCAATAGGGCCTGTCGCTGTAAACAAGCCGATCGCTGCAAGACCTTGGACAACTCCAATCACCGTGGCACCACCAGCTGATAGGCCACCGGCTGTGCCAGTTAACTGTGCTTTAAGATTGGCGCCATACAAGTGCCAATCCCTTCTACCTTTCATGATGCTCACCTGTAGAATTACCGATGCGGTGGATCACTACTGCAAGAAGCAGAACGTGACCGTTTGCTCTTTCATAGCATGAGACATTAGCATCCTCAAATCGAAATCCTCTCCACGATGTTCCGCGTGACCTTTTTCTGCCGCCGGTCGTAGAGCTTGGTCGTTCGCGGCTCCGCGTGCCCGGCCAGGTACTGCACATCCTCGAGCGGGATGCCCTGGCTTAGCAGGTCGGTGATCGCCGTCACCCGGAACGAATGCGGCGACAGCAGCTCCGGCAAACCGGCATCTTTCAACCGCCGCTTGACCAGCTCGCAAATCCGCTTCGACGTCATGGCTTTGCCCGACAGCTTCCGCGTCCGGCCGTTCGACGCCTGAAACAACGGCGTATCTTTGGCGTCACCGGCAATCCCCGCCGCATCGACATACGCCAGTATAAAGCCTTCCAGGTCGTGCCGTACCGGAATTTCGCGGCTCTTACCGCCCTTCTCCTGAAACCGCAGCACGTATTGCTGCCCGTCCCTCTGAAAATCGCCCACCCGCAGCTTGGCGACCGCCCCGGCACGGCAGGCGGTATAAGCCAGCGTGGCGAGGACCGCCCGGTCACGCAGGCCCACGACATCACCGCACACAATAGACGCCAGCAGTGTGCGGGCCTGCTCAATGCCGATCTCCGGCGTCTTACCCTCGATCGCCTGATCCTTGACGCCCTTGACCGACCACGCCGGATTCAGGATGCAGACATGCCGGTTGACCATCCGGTCGAAGAAACCGCGTAACGCCGACAGGTGCAGGTTCTGCTTGGCAGGCGAACCGCCCAGGCCGACGATATACTGGCCGACCATCCCCGGCGTGATGGCCGCCAGCTCGATCCCCTGCGCCTCTGCCCAGGCAAGGAATCGCCGCACTGCCCGCTCATAGGCTTTCTGCGTGTGCGGGTTGTGGTGCTCGGCGTAGAAGAATTCATCCCAGGCGAAGCGGGCCTCTCCCCCTGCCCGCTCGACCAAGGCGGGCAAGCTCTGCCCACTGGGGACCAAAGGGCCGCCTGGCGATAATCGAACGAGCTCATGACTCATGACAGTACCGTTCGCAGAGGATTCGGTTTCGCTCCGCCAGCCCGAGCCGCTCATAGAGGCGGCGGGCCGTCGGGTTTCCATGATCGACCAGCAGGCGAATTCCCCCCAGCCGCACGCTCATAGCATGGTTCATCGCCATCTCCATGATTCGCGTCGCATGACCCCGATTCCGATAGTCAGCGAGTACATATAATTCATCGATATAAAGGAAGCCCACACGAGCGTCGGCCTTCGGGATGCGGGCCGCCGCCGCGTATCCCACATAGCGATGGTCGGCCTCGGCGGCGAAAATCCAGAACGAGTCGCTATCCAGGTAATCGAAGACCGACAGCGACCGCCTCGCTTCCCGCACTGCACGCTCTTCCGCCTCACCATCCCCCGGATGCTCATCCCGCTCGATGTCACGCCACAATTGCTCCAATCTCGATAAATCAGATTTCAAGACGATTTTCACGTTATTCATCGTTGCTCCCGCCGCACGGCGACCCGAACACGCACGCTTGCACGCAGAACAACCATTTTGTTGCGGGCCGAGCCTACCACGGGCCTAGGGGGAAATAAAGGGGATTATTTCCCCCTATCTGGCGTTCTATACACACACCTGGTGTATTGGCAATGGGTTGACAATAACTGCCAATAACCCTAAGATGGTCAATAAGGAGGGAACGTCTATGGACACCATGAACATTGCTTTACCCGAGTCGATGAAGCACTTTGTGCAGGAACGTGTCACCGAAGGTGGCTACAGCAGCGTGAGTGAATATGTACGCGAGCTGATCCGCGCCGATCAGAAACGCACGGTCGAAGAACGCATCGACGTCATGCTACTTGAAGCGCTGGACTCCGGTCAGCCGATACCCGTTACCCCCGAGTATTGGGAAGAAAAGAAACGTCGCCTGACCGAACGACTGAGCAAAGCCATCCAGCCACAATGACCGGTCGTTACCACGTCCTCCCTGCCGCTGATCGGGATTTGGACGACCAGGCCGCGTATCTGGCGACGGAAGCCAGCTTGGAAACGGCCCTGCGATTCTATGACGCCGCCAGCATCACGTTTGGCAAAATCGTCAGCATGCCCAGCATCGGCGAGCGATGGCCATCAGCTAACCCACGTTTGGCCGGTCTGCGTGTCTGGCGGATTGAGGGATTCGAGAAGCACCTGATCTTCTACCGTGCGGCCGACATTGGCATTGAAGTCATCCGTGTTATCCACGCGGCACGCGACATCGACCGGGTGCTCGAATCAGGTCACGAAAACTGACAAACTGCTCATCAAAGCCACAATCAGCCACGCTGAACAAGAAGGTTTGTTATCCGACTCCGCTTTTTCATCGTAAATCCTTACTCGCCGAGGCAGTTTGGGTATTCTCTGCAATGACCCCAGCCTGCGCGACAAGACCTTGCTCATGGTGCTCACCTACACCACCGCCCGCACCGACGCCGTTGCCTGCGGCACACCTTCCGCCCGCTGATGCAGGTCGGCACCGCGCAATTGCCACGCCCAACATTCTGTTGGTCATGGCAATCGCTAATCCGTTGCTTGATAGTGGCGGCTTCGCCGCGACGTGGTTTGTTTCTTCCTGATCGCCCCCATATGACATCGGGGGGCAATTAGGAAAACGGATTGAAGTGGAAGCCGCGAGTACGCGGCGCTTCGTGTTTATTCCCCCTCCCGTCCCCATTGGGGAAGCGGGGAGAGTTAAGGAGAAAGGCATGGCGACTGGGCAGACGGCTCCGCTCGTTCGCGGAAAACTGCCTCACTCCTCCTGCCAATTGGGCTGACACATTACATTCCAACTATCTAGGCCGGATCCGCAATTGCAAGGTTTAAGAGAGATAGCATCCATGGGTGCTGGGTCGCCATTGCATTGATTACGAAGACTCTCGGAATGTCTCCGAGGTCATTTGGGGGTCGCAACAGCTCTTGTACCCCCCTGCGCCCGCCAGTTGGTGCGCAGCATCGCGAGGCCGAGCGATCGCCGAACCGGCGCACCAATTGGCGGGCGTCTGGCCTTTTTCCGGGGATCGGCTACGCTGACTGCTGCGGCGCAACTCGCGTATCACGATGTAGTTAAGTCAAGAGTCGCCACCTCACGAAACCAGAAATCGAGTGTCACTATCAGGCGCAAGTACATGTCGAGTAATAGGTTGCATCAAGAGGCCAGGCTCGAAATACCGCTCGCGAAAACGAAAACGTAGCATGTTGCGCGAGCGCGAGGAGTGGAGCTTGAGGCGTGGAGGATGGAGCGTGGGGCGTGGGGCGTGAGGCGTAGAGTTAGGCTTGAATCTGGCTGAAACGAACATACAAGGTGTCAGCAGGGACTAATGTTTGCGGACCCGCAACATACCGCGGGTGCGGGCCACGGCTTTCTGTTTTTCGGTGAATTCCAGGTCGCCGTGGGCGGGCTTTTCCTGGACCTGGTGCAGCTCGCGCGCGACGGCGTCAGGGTCTATGGCGGCAGTCGTCAATGCTCGGTTGGTCAGAACGGTCACGACGTTGTCACGCACCTGGGCGAAGCCTCCGTCGACGTAGTAACGCTGGACGGTCTCCGCTTGCTTTGTCCTCAGCTCGCCATAGCCCAGCCGGCCGATCAGCGGAGCGCGGCCGGGGAGGACGCCGAGCTCGCCGTCGTAGAGGGGAAGGGCAACGAAGTCGACCGTTTCGTCGACCAGCGTCTTCTCCGGAGTCACGACCACGACCTGGAGCTTCTTGTCTGCCGCTCCGGTTCGCCGCTCGTGCCCGCCTGCCTCGGCATGGCTTGCCATCGCAATCCGCTCTCCCCGGCTCACTGCCGCGTGCTTGAAGTCGGTCTCGACTTGCGATCGCGCCGTGGTGCTTAGATCGCACCCATTTTCTTGGCCTGTTCTTCGGCCCCCTCGATTGAGCCGACGTACATGAACGCGCCTTCGGGCAGGTGGTCCCATTTGCCATCGCAAATCTCCTTGAAGCTGCGAATGGTGTCGGGGAGCTTGGTGTACTGGCCGGGCTTGTTGATGAAGACTTCGGCGACGAAGAAGGGTTGAGAGAGGAACCGCTCGATCCGGCGGGCGCGATGGACGATGAGCTTGTCGTCCTCCGACAGCTCGTCGACGCCCAGGATCGCGATGATGTCGCGCAGCTCCTTGTACCGCTGCAGGATGGCCTGCACCCGGCGGGCCACGTCGTAATGCTCCTGGCCCACGTATTGAGGATCGAGGATGCGGGAGTTTGAGCCCAGGGGGTCGACGGCCGGGTAAATGCCCTTCTCGGAGATCGAACGAGACAGCACGATGAAGGCATCGAGGAAGCCGAAGGTCGTGGCCGGGGCCGGGTCGGTCATGTCGTCGGCCGGCACGTAGACCGCTTGCACCGAGGTGATGGCACCCTTCTTGGTCGAGGTAATCCGTTCCTGGAGGGCGCCCATCTCGGTGGCCAGGGTGGGCTGGTAGCCCACGTTCGAGGGCATCCGGCCCAGCAGGGCCGAGACCTCTGATCCGGCCTGGCTGAAGCGGAAGATATTGTCGATGAAGAGCAAGGTATCGGCCCCCGTGGCGTCGCGGAACCACTCAGCCATCGTTAGAGCCGAGAGGGCCACGCGGAGCCGGGCTCCCGGAGGCTCGTTCATCTGGCCGAAGCACATCACGGTGCTATCGATGACCGACTTGCCGGTGCTACCGATCTTGGACTCTTGCATTTCCAGCCAGAGGTCGTTGCCCTCGCGGGTTCGCTCACCCACGCCGGCGAAGACCGAGTAGCCGCTGTGCACCGAGGCGATGCGTGCGATCAGCTCAGTCAAGATCACCGTCTTGCCCAAACCCGCGCCACCGAAAAGGCCAATCTTGCCACCGCGGACGAACGGTGTCAGCAAGTCGATGACCTTGATCCCCGTTTCGAACAGCTCGGTCTTGGGAGAGAGGTCGTCGAAGCTGGGGGGGTCGCGGTGAATCGGCCACCGCTCTTTCGTGGTGATGGGCCCCCGACCGTCGATCGGGTCGCCGAGCAAGTTGAACACCCGGCCCAGGGCCTCCTTGCCAACTGGAACGCTGACCGGGCCACCGGTATCGACGACCGTCATGCCCCGGACCAGGCCGTCGGTCGAACCCAGGGCCACGCAGCGAACCCGGTTACCGCCGAGGTGCTGCTGCACCTCGCCGGTCAGGTGAATCTTGAAGACCCGGTCCTCGGCGTTAATCGAGATGGCATTGTAAATGTTGGGCAGGTGGCCCTCGTCGAACTCGGCGTCGAAGGTCGAGCCGATCACCTGGGCGATTCGTCCGGTCTTTGTTGCAGTGGCCATGTGGTGAGGATCCCTCGTGGTGGGGTGCCTGAGTCGCACCGAGTGAACGCGAAACGGCCGTGGCCGAACGCGGCGAGCCGAAGCTCATGAGAGAGCGGCGGCAGCGCCGACGATATCAGCGAGCTCACGGGTAATCTGGGACTGCCTGGCCCGGTTATACTGCCGGGTCAATGTTTTTATGAGATCGTCGGCGTTCTGGGTCGCTCCCCGCATGGCCACCATCCGCGCAATCTGCTCGCTGACGGCCGCGTCGAGGAAGCATTTGAACAAACGCACCTTGAACGAGACCGGGACGATCTCCTCGAGAATGCCCTGGGCGTCGGGCAGGAACTCGTAGGGAACCCGCCCCGCCTCGTGCTTCGAGGAAGCCTCCGCACCCGGTTTACTATGGAGGGCCTTGCCCTGGCGCACGGACGGCCCGACGGCAGCCGATGTCGGCGGTCACGATCGGCAAGAGCGTCGAGACGGTTGCCACCTGCCGCGCCGAGCTGATGAACTGAGTGTAGGCCACGTCGAGACGGTCGATCTCCCCCTTCACGTACATCGCGATATACCGCTCGGCAAGCTTCTCGACCTCGTGAAACTGGGGGCGATCCTCGAATTGCATGAAGGACATGGCGATGGGCACCTTGCGGTACCGCATGTAGTTGACCCCGCGCTTGCCGGAGACTTCGATGCTGACCGGAATCCCCTCGGTCTGCAAGTCCTGGTAGCTGTGGAACGCCAGCCGCAGGACATTGCCGTTGTAACCTCCGGCCAGCCCGCGATTGCTCGTGAGCACCAGCATCAAGGCACGCTTGACAGGGTCGCGGCGCTCGAGCAAGGGATGTGTGACCGTGCTCGAGGTTTCGCCCAGGTCGGCTACCAGTTCGGCGATCTTGCGCGTGAACGCTTCGGCCTCGGTGGCCCGGTCGAGAGCCTTGCGGAACTTGGCGGTGGCGATCAACTCCATCGTGCGAGTGATCTTGCGAATATTCTGGACCGCCTGGCGACGCTTGATGATCGATCGGGCCTTGGCCATAAGTGGTTCTCTTCGATTCGGCGGGTCGCTTGCAGAGGTCGAGTTTCGAAACTCGCCGGCGCTGTCCAAGTGCGGCGGTCAAGAAGCGGCCACCAGTGCCACGCGGTGCCGGCCCCTGCGGAATGGTAGTGCCTGGTCTTGAATTCGCTGAGCGCGGCCTTGAGATCAGCCGCAATCTGATCGGTCAGCTTCTTCTGGCGATCGAGCGCCGCGCGGACGTCCGGCTTCTGGTCGTGGATGAACTTCAGGAACGCCCTCTCGAACTTCGGCACCTCCTTGACCGGGATATCGTCGAGGAAGCCCTCCGAACCCGCGAAGATGCTCATGACCTGGTCGATGGCCTGCATCGGCTGGTACTGGGGCTGCTTGAGCAGCTCGACCATGCGGTTGCCGCGGTCAAGTTGCATCTGGGTCGCCTTGTCGAGCTCGGTTCCAAGCTGGGAGAACGCCTCCAGCTCTCGGAATGCCGCCAAGTCGAGCCGCAGTCCGCCTGCCACCTTCTTCATCGCCGGGATCTGGGCCTTGCCGCCGACGCGGGAAACGCTGATGCCCACGTCGATTGCCGGCCGGACGCCCGCGAAGAATAGGTCGGGCTGAAGGTAAATCTGACCGTCGGTGATCGAAATCACATTGGTCGGGATGTATGCCGAGACCTCACCTTCCAGGGTCTCGATGATGGGCAAGGCCGTGAGCGAACCGCCCGAAAGTGAGGTCTTCACCACCTTATGACCTTGGGGAAAGCTGTGCTTGAGCTCGTGGTTGGCTTGTTCCAGGCCGGGTACGCCGATATAGACCTGCTTATTGACCGCCATCTCCTCCGTGACATGTTCCGCGGACGCCGAGTCTGGGAGGATCACGTAGCGGTTGGCCAGTTTCGCCGACCGCTCCAGCAAGCGAGAGTGTGCATAGAAGATGTCGCCCGGGAAGGCCTCTCGTCCGGGCGGGCGGCGGAGCAAGAGCGAGACCTCGCGATAAGCAACGGCCTGCTTCGAGAG
Source organism: uncultured Planctomycetaceae bacterium (assembly GCA_963760085.1). Classification (GTDB taxonomy): domain Bacteria; phylum Planctomycetota; class Planctomycetia; order Isosphaerales; family Isosphaeraceae; genus Aquisphaera. Next base: position 109,094 of record CAVXCB010000058.1, on the reverse strand, counting down.
GTCGTCGTAGATGCAGAGTGTGGGCTTACCCTGCTCGTACATGAAATACTCGGCCATCGCGCAACCGGCATAAGGCGCGACGTATTGCATGGGGGCCGGATCGCTGGCGCCGGCGGCCACCACGATCGTGTAATCCATGGCACCGTGGCGGCGGAACGTATCGACCAGCCCCGCGGTCGTCGATTCCTTCTGAGCGATTGCCACGTAGACGCAAATGACGCCCGTCCCCTTCTGGTTGAGGATTGTGTCGATGGCGATGGCGGTCTTACCGGTCTTGCGGTCGCCGATGATCAGCTCGCGCTGGCCTCGGCCGATGGGAATCATGGAGTCGATGGCCTTGATGCCGGTCTGCAGCGGCTCGTCGACGGGCTGCCGTCCGGCAATGCCGGGAGCCGTCGACTCGAGGGCCCGGGTCAGGTTGGTGAGGATCGGCCCTTGCTCGTCGATCGGCTCGCCCAGCGGGTTGACCACCCGGCCGACCAGGGCGTCGCCGACAGGCACTCGCAAGAGTTCGCCGGTCGCGGTGACCGTGTCGCCCTCCTCGATCTGGGTGTAGTCGCCCAGCACGATCACGCCCACGGACGACTCTTCCAGGTTCAGCGCGATTCCCTTGATGCCGTTCTTGAAGGCGACCATTTCGCCGGCCATGACCCCGGAGAGCCCGTAAACCCGCGCGATTCCATCGCCGACCTCGAGCACGAGCCCGACCTCGGTGCGCGTGATCTCGGGGCTGAACTGCGCGATCTCACGCTGGATTACTGAACTGATCTCGTCGGCTCTGAATTTCATGCGTGTTTCCTTCGATCAGTCGCTGGCGAAGTCTTTCGAGACGGTTTCGTACGGAGGCGTCGGTAACCTGGTCTCCGACCTGGACAATCAGGCCGCCGATCAATGAGGGGTCGGTAGTGATCTGCATGATCGGAGTCGCACCGATCATCCCGGCCACCCGTTGCCGCAGGGCCTCTTGTCGGCCTTCATCAAGCGGCACGGCCGTGCGAACGAAGACCGGTACGCGCTTGTGCCTCCGGTCCCAGATTTGGCGAGCCTCGCGAGGTAGGGCAGAGAGCAGGCCCAGTCGGCCATGCCGGTTCAAGACGCGCAGGAAGCGCAGGACCACGCTGGAGACGCGGTCGCCGAAAACGTCGACCAGCATCCGGTCCTTCTCGGTTGCTGAGACTTGCGAGGACCCCAGAATCTGTGCGAACTCGGGATGCGCTCGCAACACCTCATGGTCGATCTTTTCGAGCTCCTCGAGCGCGGCTTCGGCCTGGTTCTCGGCGACCGCGGCATCCACGAGGGCCTCTGCGTAATGGCGGACCACGACCGCATCGGCGCCGGCAAACAAGGATCGCTCAAAGGGTTCGACGGCAGCCGCCGCGGCGGGCGGTGTCATGCGTGCAAACCTCCGTGGCCATTTGAGGAGAGAGGCGCGGTGGGTAATTCCTTGATGGCCGAGTCAAGCAGTCGGCGGTGCTCCTCCTCATTGAGCTCCTTGGAGAGCACGCGGCCCGCAACCGAGACCGCAATATTGGCCGTCTGGCTCCAGATTTCGGCCAGGGCCTGGTCGCGAGCCGATGCGATTTCGCGCTGGGCCCGGTCGCGCGCGGCCTCTGCCTCTGCCCTGGATGACTTGATGATCTCCTCGCCGCTGACCTGAGCATCCTTCTGGGCCTTGTCGAAGATGGACTTGACCCGTTCGTCGGCCTCGGCCATCAACCGGCGATGGTCGGCAAGCAGTTGCTCGCTCTCGTTGCGCAGTTTCTCGGTCTGCATGAGCGTATGTTCCAGATGCTCCTCGCGCTGATGCAAGGCTTCGGAGAGCGGCTTCCAGGCATACCGCCGCAAGACCCAGAAGAGGCCGAGAAAGACCACCACAGTCCAGATGGCCAGAGAGGGCTGCGGCTCCAGCGGATTGGGCTTGCCCTCATCCCCGGCCGCATGGTTCGCGCTCACTCCCCCAACGGCATGGGCAGGATCCGCCTCGGCCGCAGGCTGATCGGAGGCTGTGGACGTTGCGGGAACAATCCAGACCACGAGGGCGACCACCAAGAACCCGATTCCAAGCACGCAAACAGCTCTCCGAAGCATGACAGGTCTCTCGCGTTCGCTGGTTACTGTTTCTTTCGCTCGAGGAAAATTGGCGGGCCCGCACCCCACCGAGGTGAGACTCAGGCGAAGCAGCGGGTAGGGAATCGGCTTCGAGCCTGGCTCGAAAGCGGATCAAACGATAATCTGCAGCAGGAGCGCGAAGAACGTGACACCTTCGATCAGCGCCGCGGCGATGATCATCGCTGTCTGGATGTTGCCGGCGATCTCGGGTTGGCGAGCCATGCTCTCGACGGCCGCTCGACCGAGCATGCCGATCCCCAAGCCCGCCCCCACGATGATGATGCCGGCGCCAATCGCCTTGAGATCCACCGGACGGGCCACGGCCGCATCTGTAGGCTGGGCGTAGAGGGAACCCTGGGAAACGAGCAAGACGCTGAAAGCCAAGAAGACAGACTTGATCAGTTTCATCGAACCCTCGACTCCTAAATAGAGACGGATAGCGACACTCGGCGAGAAGACGGCGCGAGGCATCGAAGCGCCCCGCCGATCGGGGCGAAGCAAGGAGGCTGCTCCTCGACCCTGCTGTCCCCAGTATGCTTGCTCAAGACCAACTCGTGAATTCCGCCATCCCGCGGCGGTCTCAACGGACTGCCGAGCAGCCTAACGATTAATGCGGATGGACCGCAAAACCGATGAACAGCGCGGAAAGGAACGTAAAAATGTAAGCTTGCAAGAATGCAACAAATAACTCGAGTAAACTCAGGAGAATAACACCCGTGATGCTGGCGGGCGTGACCAGGTAAAACAAGGCTCCTTTGGCTGCGAGGATGAATCCCAGGATGACGGCCAGTACCGTGTGCCCGGCGAACATGTTCGCAAAAAGTCGCACGGCTAGCACGATGTGCTTTATCAGAAGGCCCACGAGCTCGATCACGAACATGAGCGGCCAGAGCAAAACCTTGAGCGCGGGGTGAACGTCGAGATGGGGCACAAGGCCCAGGAAGTATCCTGCGAACCCCAGTTCGTTGACCCCGGCCGAGATCACAACGCCCAACGTAGTCAAGCCGAGGACGCCCGTGACATTGATATTTCCAGTCGGAGATGCCAAGCCAGGAATCATCCCCAGGAGGTTGTTAAATAACACGAAAAAGAACGCGGTCCACAAGTAAGGCAGGAACCGGTCCGCAGCATGACCGCCGATCGCCGGCCGAGCCACGTCGTCGCGAATGAACAGAAGCAGTCCTTCGATCATGTTGGCGAACACGCCGCGACTAACGTAATTGCGGGTAATGTGCCGGACCACCGGCACCATCACCACGATGATCAAAAGCGCGGCGATGAGTTCCATCACCATGAATCGGGTGATCTGCAAGCCAAAAAACTTGGGCAGAGAAATCTTGAGCTCGAACCTGGGCCAGTTCACCCAGGGGATCTCGAGCTCGGGGTGGTCGAGCACATGTTCCAGAGGGTTGGCACCATGCCCAGGCATGTCTACTCACATCTTGCTAGGGATTAAGCCGTCACAGGGTCCGTGCCGTGAGACAAGCGACAAATGGCTACGGCCGCCATCGTGACATCGGATTCAGGCAGAAGGTCCGCCGTCCCCGGCTGAACCCCCGCTCCTGCTTCGACCTCTGCTCGGCGAAACCAGCGGCTCCGAGGCCAGCCGAATCACATGCAGCATTCCCATCCCCACCCCTAGAAAAGCGCCGAGGACTGTCATCCAGGGTGCAGTGCGCCACCATCGGTCGAGGCCGAAACCGAAGAGGGCCGGGAGGGCGAATTCGAGACCGATCGCTGTGACTCGAGTACCCCATTCCATCCCGATCGAGAGAGCTGACCGGCCGTCGGGTGTCTGACTCACAGTCGTCTCCGGGTTTTCCCACGCTCGCCATCGAATCGGCAAGAGTCAGCACGACTCGCAAGGCATCGCCCACTCACCGTGGCCGCCGCCAGGCAGGGAAATCTTGGAAACGCACAGCGTCTCAAGGCGGGAACCTCCGCACGTTGATTCCTTTATACTGGCCCAAGTCCGGCTGTCAACCACCCAGCCACCCGGTTCGAGAAATTTTTCACAAAGTCACCTTGGCCATGATTGCAATGTCTCTTCACCTCGCAACCGAGAAGGCTAAAGCCAAAACAACGGTCCGGAAATGCTCTGGTTCGGGGCCGTATCGAATCGAAAGCAACGGGGGCACTGAAAATGTCCGTTTTCGAACGCTCGAGGCTTCCAGCTCATTGACAATCGTCGGTTCGTTATGGTATTAGCTAGTAGCGATCGAGTAAACGGACGGTGATTTCACAATTCGCTATCCGTACCTTCCGGTTCGACCCAGTGTGGGGACTCGCCATGTTGTCACCCAGGCCCGGAGAGTCCGACTCGAGCGAATCCACCCTGCGGCCTCAGTCTTTGAATACAGGCTGATGGCCGTTTTTTTTGCACCCTCCTGCGGATTGCCTTGAGGCTGGGCACTGAGGTCTTTACGAGGTAGCTTGCTCCATCTGTCCGGGATGCAGGGAGTTTTCCGGACCGGTCCACTCACGGATGAATCATGCACCTTCTCATCCATCGCATGCGTCTGCTGTGGGTCGCGTGCGTTGCGCTGGAGTGGTTCCGTATGACTGCCGATACGCTCAAGGACTATAACAAGAAGAATCTCGCCCAGATGGCCAAAGATCAGGGGATCTCGGGGTGGCACGCCATGCGTAAGGATCAGTTGATCCGGGCCCTGACGGTGACTCGCTCATCGTCGTCGCGCTCCAAGAAGCTAGTTCGATCCTCAAAGCAGGCTGTGCCCCGATCCAAGGCAGTGGTGCCGAGGAAGCAATCGGCCAGTGCCCCCGAAACGGCCGTAGCAGCCCGCCGGGCACGCCGTTCGGCCCACACACCCGCCGCGGCGCCGGCCGTGCCCCACACCCTGGACCATGCTTGTCAAAAAGACCGCATCATCGTCCTCGCACGCGACCCTTACTGGCTGCACGCCTACTGGGAACTAAGCCGGACCACGCTGGCGCGTGCCCAGGCCGCACTGGGACAGGAATGGCACAGCGCTCAACCGATCTTGCGGGTGATGGATGTCACCAGCGAGGACACTACAAATTCCGCGGAGCGACAGGTCCGAGACATCCCCATCCACGGAGGCGTTAACAACTGGTACATCGATGTCCTGGAACCGCCCCGAGCATTTCGCATCGACATCGGCTACCTCTCGCGCCGCAGTAAGTTCTATGTTCTGGCCCGGTCGAACATCGTCTCGACACCCAAGGCCGGTTTGACCGATGCACTCGACGAGAACTGGTCTGATGTTCAGCAGCAGTTCGAGCGCGTGCAAAATCCTTCTTCAATCGGCTGCACCGGAATTAACTCGGTACTCGATTTGCGTGATTTGTTCCAGGATCGGCTCCGTCGCCCGCTGTCAAGCGCCACGCTGCAAAACCTGTCGGTCAGCGGTCTGCCTAGCCTGGGCAGGAATTTCCATTTCGAGATTGATGCCGAATTGATCGTTTACGGCACCACCGAGCCCAGCGCACATGTTACATTGCAGGGCGAGCCGGTTCATCTGCGCTCCGACGGCACCTTTACGGTTCGGTTCAGCTTGCCCGATTCGCGGCAGATCATCCCCGCAGTCGCGGCGAGCGTTGACGGAGTGGAGGAACGGACGATTGTGTTGGCCGTCGAGCGCAACACCAAGGAGCTGGAGCCGATGATTCACGATAACAACGAACTCTGAGAACCTTGCCAATCGCGCCGAGGTTCTTGCAATGTTCGCCGTCTCGAGCGCAGCTCACATCGATCCCGGGGGGCCCAAAAGCCAGCAGTTCGGACCGCTAGCGACAGACGCCGCACAGAGGTCTTGCCGACCTTCGCGCGGCGTTTTCCTGTTCCATGTTGTAAGGGTTTCGCCGTAAGTTTATAATGATATACGTTGATTCAGGTTACCGGCGGACGCAGAGCCCAGTCTCGTTGAATCTCTCGCCTGGTTGTCGAAAGGGATCGCGTGAGTCAGGACATCACCTCCATTCTTGCCGACTGGGACTTCGATCCCGACGAACTTCAGGTTCGACTGATCGCCGGTGACGACGGCAAGGAAAAAATCCAGATGCGGGTCGACCTCGGCGTGCTTCAGATGGAGCTTTCCGGACGGCCGGACGGCCGGAAACCGCACGGCTTTGAATCCTTGCTCGACTTCTACGAGGCGCACGAAAAAGCGCTCTGGCCGCGGGCAAGGAGTTCGCTCTGGATCATCGCGCCTGCGGCAATCTGATGCGCGAGGGACTTCAATATTACCACCGCTACCTGTCCGCCTTTCATCTCCAGAAGTACGACCTCGTGTCGCGCGACACCGAGCGCAATCTTCGTTTGTTTGCGTTCGTCGTCCAACATGCGTCTCGCCAGCGCGATAAGATCGAGTTCGATCAGTATCGGCCTTACGTGCACATGATGCGGGCGCGGGCGATTGCCCTGGATGCTCTCAGTCGGGGAGACTTCGCGCGGGCGCTGCGGGAAATCGACGAAGGAATCAGCCGTATCCGCGCCTTCCTGCGCGAGTACCACCAGGAGGACCGAGAGAAGGACTGCGCGGAGTTCACCTTTCTGGTCCGGTGGCGGCGCGAGGTCGAACAAGAGAGACCCACCGAACCGTTTGAGCGCCTCCAGCAGCAACTTCTCCTGGCTGTCTCTCTCGAAGATTACGAAGAGGCAGCGAGGCTGCGCGACCAACTCAAGCAGCTCAAGGAATCGACAATCGAGGAGAGCCACCGCTCCTGAACGACAGGTCGTCATGGAGCGTCTTCGCAAAGCGACCTCAGTGCTCGCTTTACTGTGCAATTTGGGCCGAAGCCTATGGTCCCACCTGGCGAGCCGGACGTTATCGGTGATGGATTGCAAGACACCACGTTCCACTCGCTCTTTTCGCGCTCCATCTACTTGCCAAAACTCGCACCGAAAGCTACGATGATATAGTTCGGTTTAGGCCGATCTAGCCTCTGCCATGTTCGACAGGGAGCTGTCCTTTTGGCGAACCAACATGCGACCCGTAGGGACCCAACATCGGCCTCTTGAAGCTCCGGTTTCTCGCAGGTCTGAGGCTCCCACCTGAACTGCGGGTTCTCAAAAGCGCTCCAACGGCATTGCGGTGGAGGCGAATTGCCCGTGCCAGCTCTCTTGCGAGGGGTGACACGGGTTTGCTCTTTGATGCATAACATATTTTTGAATTTTATTAAGCCACGGAAGGGTCTGCATGCCTCGGGACCGGAGCATCCAGCACCGCAAGCGATATCTGCGGCGATCGATCAGGAAGTTGATCCTGGGTCTTGATCCGGGAATTCGGGCCGCCGAGGAGGCCGAGTTGATTGCGCGGTTCCCTGGCCTACCAGGGTATGCCACCGCACAGACCATCCTCTTGTACGTGAGCGCCTTCGCGGAAGAGATCGACACCCGCCCCTGCTTTCTGCACGCCGTCACGGCAGGCAAGAGGGTTCTCTGTCCCCGCGTCCAGCGCGAGGAGAATCGCCTGCGGCTGTACCAGATCTCGTCGCTGAGTGCGAACCTGCAGCCAGGTATCCTGGGAATTCCAGAGCCGCGAGACGATTGCCTCGAGGTCGACGTGGCCGCAGTGGACTGGGCACTGGTCCCGGGACTGGCGTTCGACGAAGGATGTTATCGCCTGGGACGGGGCGGTGGCCACTATGATCGCCTCTTGCCCAGAATGCGGCCGGAGTCGCCATGCTGGGCCCTTGGCTTCGACTGCCAGATTGAGCGGGAACTTCCGGTCGAGCCGCACGACGTGCCGATCGATGGCATCGCCACACCGCGCCGAATCATCGACCGAAAGTGATCGGCGACACGCTATCGGTTCGCCGTCACTTCGATCGCGGGCGGTTCGCTGTAGCCATCAAAAGCATCACTGATTCGCGCCGAGATCGCCTCTCCCTCGTGCAGGATGACACGATAGGCGAACCAGATTCTATTGCCGGTCTCGAGCGTGTAATCTCCGCTCTGACTCGAGCCGAAATCGTGCCAGCCGAATGGGTTGGCGGCGAACAAGCCATAGGTCCGCACGTGCCACGTCGTGGGATACCTGAAGCTGCGGGGATGATTGAGAATCGCGATTCCGACGGTCTTACCCTGCACCGGGCCCGAGTAGTCTACCCAGGCAGACGCCTTGCCCCATGCCTTTCCGTCGGCCAGCCCCTGGGCATTGACGATCCGGCCCCCGCTGTGTTTGTCGACGTCCATGCTGGAGGCGACGCGCAGACCGAACATCCCCTCCTTGGTGTCGCCGAATATCACAGGTCCGGCGGTGGCCTTGAGCACGATCTCGAAGTCGATCACGCGTGCGCTTCCTAAATTAAAAAAGGTGAGCACGCGTTCGTCTTCACAAACCTTCCGCCCATCAGGAGCAACCCAATCATCGTTGGTGCACAGCCTGCCCAGCATCGGACCCGATACCACGCACCGCCGCGCTGTTTCCTTGATCGTTCCGTGCTCCCCTTGCTCGGACCAGAAATCGATCCCGTTGACTTTCCCATGAGTAAACCAGAATGACCTTTGATGAGGGTGATCACGGTCCTCTCCGGCCAGCGATTCCATTGGGTATGCGCGTGTGTACGAGCTCGCGGTCGGGCCAATTAGGGGGTAAAGGTAGGGCTTTGCTCCGCCGTCAGACCGGTATTCCGAAAACAAGCCGCCATCAAGCTCGATCGCGATATTCGGGCCCTTAGCATGGAGCCCGAATCCTGTTGGGATCGCCCGATCCGAGGGAGAACAAGGCCGCAGCGAGTACGCTCCCTGGATCGGTACCGAGGGCAGCACGGTGCCCAACCAGCGCTTTTCCGCGTCTCCGAAAACCTGGACGATGATCGCCTTCTGAGCGCCCGGAACCTCGAGCACATAGTCACCCTGGGGCAGCGACGGGCTGACCTCGCGGACGATCGGTACGGCGCCGATGATCGGTTTTGCGGTCCGCACGCTTAGTTGCCAGTGGTCCGCTTTCGCGGCAGAGACCGCTGAGGCAATCAGCACCGCAGCCAGACCGATCGCCAGTCTTGCCAGCACATGGAGGAAAGGTCGGATGCGCGTTGTCATCGACGGAAAGCTCCGTTTCTTCCAGGGTGCAATTGAATAGTGTGAACCAACTTCATACAGTCAATTATCTTGAACATCATACTTTCGGCGATTCGGGGCAACGGCCGACAGCCGAAGAGAAGCCTTGATCGGGCAATCGTGATGGGGCAGCGGCTTTACGTCGGCAATCTGAAGTATAGCGTGACTTCCGAACAGCTTGGAGAGCTCTTCGCGCGGTTCGGCCAGGTGAGTTCGGCAGAGGTGCTGATCGATCGCGAGACGGGTCGCAGTCGAGGGTTCGGCTTCGTCGAAATGCCCGACGACGACGAGGCGCGGGAAGCGATCGAGGCCTTGGATGGTCGCGATCAAGATGGACGCCGACTCACTGTGAACGAAGCCAAGCCTCGCACCCAGGCACCTCGATGGAGCGGGGGTGGCTCGAGACGTGGCGGCGATCGAAAGGAGTGAGTCGATCACCGGCCACTCACAACCATTCGCGCTTGGCAGGCAGAGGATTCTCGATCTGCTTGGTCGCCCTTGAACAGCCTGGGAGCTCTACTGAAAACCATGACTGGATCCCATCCAGTTCCAAGAGCCTTGTGCACCGAGCCGCCTTCATGGCGCTGGCCGCGCGCGGCGTATGTTCACGTTCCTTTCTGTGCTCACAAGTGTGGATACTGCGACTTCGCTTCACTGGCCGGATTCGACCACCTGGCTGACCGCTACCTCTCCGCACTGGAACGAGAGATGGCCATGACCCCGGGGAGCCCGGCGGTCGTGGACACGATTTTCGTGGGGGGTGGAACGCCGACCCGTCTGGATCCACGCCAGCTCGAGCGATTGATGGCGATGATTTCCCATTGGTTCCCGCTGACGCATGGCGGTGAGTGGACGGTCGAGGCCAATCCGGGCACGCTGGACGTCGCCAAGGCCGAGCTTCTGGCGGCGGCGGGAGTGAACCGGCTGAGCCTGGGAGCACAGTCGTTCCGGCCCGGCCTGCTGGCCGCCCTGGAGCGGAACCATGCTCCCGAGCAAGTCGAATGCGCGGTGGAACTGGTCCGGGGGCGGTTTCCCCGCTGGTCGCTCGACCTGATTTTCGGCATCCCGGGCTCGACCTTGGCCGATTGTGAGGCGGATCTCGGCGCGGCCCTGGCGCTCGGGCCGTCCCACCTCTCGTGTTATGGACTTGTTTATGAGAAAGGAACCAACCTCTGGAAACAATGGCAGGCTGGCCAGGTGGTGCCGGTCGACGAGGAGACCGAGCGCGCGATGTACGAGACCGTGATCGACAGGCTCACCGACGCGGGACTGGCGATGTACGAGATCTCCAACTACGCCCGCCCCGGACACGAATCGCGGCACAACCTCGTGTACTGGGCCAACGACTCCTACTTCGGGGTCGGCCTGGGCGCCGCGAGCTATGTCAACGGGGTTCGCGCTGTGAACACACGCGATCTGGGGGCTTACCTCCGCAGGGTCGAGGCCGGTGAATCGGCGACGGGTCCGACCGAGCGGCTTGATACCGAGGCGCGGGCGCGGGAAACGGCCGTGCTGATGCTGCGCCGCACGGTACTGGGAATCGATCGCGACGATTTTGAACTCCGTACCGGGCACAGCCTGGATAGGCTGCTTGGATCGGAGCTCACTCGATTTGTGAATCAGGGACTGCTAGAGGATGACGGTCGGCGGCTCAAGTTCAGCCGGGAAGGGACGTTCCTCGCCGACGTCGTCCTGCGCGAGCTGGTTTGACCGGCGTTTACTTGGGGATGTTTCGGCCGGCCAGTTCAACCACGGCGCAACTGGTCGGCCCGTGCGGCCAGCTTGATCACAGCGGCGTGGAACACGCCGCGCGCGTTGGGACTGGCCGAGCGATAACTATCCACGAACCCATCGGCCTGGGTCCAGGTGATGACTTGCATGATCTGGCGGGACATCAGCTCGAGAAGTTCGTCGATCGTCGGCGCAGAGACCGAGACCGGGCCTTCCGGGGCGATCTGACCGCGGATCTCTTCGGGCGCCGCACCCTTGGCTTTGGCGGGCGCAGTCCCCTCCCAGGGCGGAGCCGCTGCCGCGCCCATGCCGCGGCGGCCGCGCTCGGCGTCGTCTTCGTCTTGAGGCTTGGCCTTGGGCCGTTCCGGTTGCTCGCGTGGAACGCCGGCGGAGGTGTAGAGCTTGCCATCGGATCCAACCCGGCCCGGGTTGTTGGGGATCTGGTTTCCCTCGATCAAATGTCGGCGAATCTTGGCCACGAGCTCGCGGCTGACGGCGAGCTCTTCAGACATCCGCCGGTCGGACCAGTCGTAATGGAGCTTGAGCTTGACCTCGACGGCCCGCCTTCGTTCAGAGCGAGTCAGGGGGAGACCATGAAAGAGGTTGACGCTGGCGACGAAGTCGAGGGCGTCGGTGAAGCTGCCGACGACGATCTCGACGGGAATCGTCCGTTTACCCAGCATCACGGCTGCCGCATGACGATGAAAGCCGTCAGCGACCAGCCATTTATCATCGACTTCATAAACTGTGATCGGCGGCAGCCGATCCCACGAGTCTGCATATCGTTCGACCGTGAAGTCGTCGAGCCGATCTCTCAGGTTGAGGTTCGGATCGAGAACGAGGTCGTTCAAAGGCACGTTGCGAATGTCCATCGCAGCCGCTCCCACGTTGCCCACGCATGAAAGGAAATGTGCGCTACCAGTTGTTCCCCCAAAGGCCCTGTTGGCCTATGATCGGCAGCGCGAGAGCGTGCCTTGCGAAAGTTTTTCAGGGTCTGGGCGTCCTGGGGTGGGAGTTAGCGATCATGCGGATTCTCGTGACCGGAGCCAGCGGCCAGCTTGGCTCTTACCTCGCTGCGGAATTGCTCCACGCCAAGACTTCACAGATCGTGCTCTGGAGCCGGGCGCGCCACGGGTAGTCGCACGGGATTGGAGGTCCATCCCGTTGACCTGGCGGACGGCCTGGCCCTTACACGGGCCCTGGAACAGGCCGATCCCGATCTGGTGATCCACGCCGCGGCGATCAGTAGCGTCGAACAGGTTCGAACGAACCTCGAACAGGCGTGGGCCGTGAACGTCGAGGGAACCCGGCGGATCGCCGCCTGGTGCGGCGATCGTGATCGCCGGCTGATCTTCACCTCGACCGACCTGGTCTTCGACGGGGTGCGCGGTTGGTACCGCGAGCACGATGCAACGAACCCGGCCATTGCCTACGGCCGGACCAAGGCAGCGGCCGAGCCGCTGGTCCTCCAGGTTCCCGGGTGCCTGGTCGCTCGAATCTCCTTGCTCTTCGGAGCCTCGCAGTGCGGTCGGTCCACCTTCTTCGACCGCGCGATTGCCGGCCTCAGAGCAGGAGAGCCCCAGGTCTTTTTCGAGGATGAATTCCGGACCCCCCTGGACTACGCGACCGCGGCGCGGATCTTGATTCGCCTGGGGCAGCACCAGGCCGACGGCCTGATGCATGTTGGCGGCTGCCAGCGGGTCAGCCGATACGAGCTGATGCGGCGGGCAGCGCTGGCGCTGGGGATTGATTCCGAACTGGTTCGCGCCAACCGGCGGCACGATGCCGGGCTCGCCGAGCCCCGCCCGGCTGATGTCTCACTCGACACCTCGCGGCTTGCCTCGCGCCTGCCCGATGTCGATCGGCCATCGATCGAGACCGCCTTCCAGATGCTCGCGAACTGAGCTTGCCCGCGAGCGTGCCTTCAGGTCCGCGGCGGCGGCCGCCGCAAGATCGCCCACGCGGGAATGCCCAGCAGGATGATGCCGATTCCGGCAAGGGCCTGCACGCGGCTCTGCGCATCGACCAGCATGTTGCCCAGCAGCAAGACCGCGGCGATAGTGTAGAGCACCGGTGTGTATGGATACCCCCAGGTGCGGTACGGACGAGGCAGATCGGGCTGCCGCACGCGAAGCACGAACACGCTGGTGATCGCCAGCAGGTAGAACAGATTGGCCCCGAAGATCACGTAGGTGTAAAGCAGGTCGTACAAGGGGGTCTTGTTGAGCTGATTCCACGCGCCGAGAATCGGCGCCAGCAGCGGGCCGGGAGTCCCCGCCTCCACGGTGGGGGGCGGAACGACAATCAGCGCCGTGCCGGCGATCGTCAGCACGATCGACCACAGTCCCTGGGCGAGCACGGCGTTCGAGGGAGTGTGAAACCGGGGATGAATCCGGGCGAAGCCACGCGGCAAGAGCCCATCGCGGGCCATGGCGAAATAGGCTCGGGGACCGGTCAGGGCGTTGCCGTTCAGCGAGATGAAGGTCGAGCACATCACCAGGATCGAGACGGCGGCCACTCCTCCGGCTCCCATGAGTTGCCGGCAGTAGACGGCGGCCACGGCCTTCTCGATGCCGCCTTCTTCCTGGTTTGCCTGGGCGACGGTGGTCATCGGTAGCACATAGTGATATGCCAATGTCATGCCCAGGTAGACCACGATCAGCGTGGCCATGCCCAGCACGAGCGACCGAGGAATATTCCGGCCAGGATCGCGAATCTCCTCGGCCAGAGGCGTGATGTTCATCCATCCATCGTACGCCCACAGCACACCGACCATCGCGCCCATCATGCCCGTGAAGAGAGAGCGATTAAGGCTGGCTGGCCAAATGGGGCTCAGGTTGCCCACGCTTCCCTGGTGAATCAGCAGCGGCAAAAAGACCAGAGCGACGATGCCGCCCACCTTGAGTGCCGTTCCCAGGACCTGAAGCGTGCCGCCCCTGCGCGTGCCCAGGATGTTTACGGTAGTGACCAGAGCGATGGCAAGCACGGCGGCGGCGGCCTGCCAGACTTGGCCATTGACGCCCGGAGGCGGCGGCACGAGCTGGCCGAAGTAACGAGCGAACGCCGCGGCCAGGGTGGCCATCGACCCGGTCCGGTTCACGGTGAACTCCGACCAGCCGAAGAGAAAGGCTGGAATCGGTCCATAGGCCGCGCGTAGGTAAACGTAAGGACCTCCGGCATGGGGCATCATGGCACCAAGCTCGGCGAGCGTCAGCGCACCGGCCGCGCTGAAGAGCCCCCCGACGACCCAGACCAGGGCGATGCCGCTGATGAAGGGGACATCGTGCGCCACGCTCGCGGGCACCAGGAAGATACCCGACCCGATCACGCAGCCGACCACCACGCAGTAGGCCTGGACCGGCCCGAGCACGCGAGACAGGCTCATTGATTTCCGGTCCGCCGCGTCCAGGGCGTCCATCAAGATCCCTTCTGGATCAGAAGTTCCACGTCGCGCCGATTCAGTCAGTCAGCGGCTCGGGGACCGGCCGCGGGCACGCCCTTGATCGCGTCCAGGACCCTCAGAAGGGCCCCTGTCGCCCTGTCGATGGCCGCCGCGGTCTGATCAACGGGAAGCTTGAGCTGATCGGCTTTTTTTTCCTCGAGCGCCTGGCGGACTGCGGGAAGAGGCCACGCACCGTAGCCGGTGGTCACGCCGGGAGCGTAAATGGCATGCTTGAACCAGGACCGATTGGCCAGCCCCGCGGGCAGGAGAAAAGCGCGCTCGACGCGCGACAACGCATCGTTGATCCTGCCGAGCGCCTGCGGCGAAACCGAGTCGCGGCCCGCCAAAGCATCGAGCGCCTGGTCAAGCTCCGCCGCTCTTGCCTGAAATCCGCGCACAGCGCGGACTAGCGGTGAGAGGACATCAGAAGTGTCGACCGCGTCGGGCGCTGGCGATCCCGCCTGAGCGGGCGGATCGGTCTTACCCCGAACTTGCCTGGCGCGGATCAGCCGCAGCTCGTCAACATGATCACGCAGCGCCTCGCCATAGGGGACAAACCGCAAAGGGAGCACCTCGGCCGCGGCGGCCCGCATGCAGAGAACCGTGTACAGGCGGGCGGACATGGTGTGGGTCAGGAACTCGGGATCGCCGAACTTTTCCATCCAGTTGAAGTCGTCGTAAACGGAATGGTACACGCCATAGCCGCCCGAGAAACCGATGTCGAGCGCGGGGATCGCGAGATGGTCGAGAAACACCGTGAAATCTGATCCCGAGCCGAGCGGACTCATCTGCGCAACGAACCCGCGCCGCTGGGGCTTGGCGCCGTCGCCTGAGGAATCGCGCTGGGCATCGTCCCAGGTCGGGTCATCCAGGTTCAGTGGGCTTGCGGCCGCCCAGGCTGTACGCCTGGCATCGAGCCAGATGTCACGGACGGACCGTCCCGTGCGCAGGTCGTTGATCGCTGCGGCAGCGTCGAGGGCCAGGTCACGCAGCGACGGGACGCCTGCCATGTCCAGCTCGCGGCCGCTGACTGCGGAGTCCACGTTCAACACCAGCGCGAGCTTTTGATCGAGAGTCGAAGCGTGCTCCTCGGCCCACTCGGTTGAGCCCACCAGGCCGTATTCCTCGGCGTCCCAGTTCGCGTAGATCAGAGTGCGCCGCGGTTTCCAGCCGCTCCTGGCGGCCACGCCGATCGCCCGGCACATCTCCAGGGTCGCCGCGGTGCCGCTGCCAGGGTCCACTGCACCGTAGACCCAGGCGTCGCGATGATTCCCTACCAGGATCCAGCGATCAGGCTCGACCGATCCGGGAATCGTGGCGATCACGTTCCAGATCGGCCGCAGCTTGTAATCCATCGTGATCGAAAACTCCAGCTCCGCCGGGCCTGGCCCCGCGTGGTACGCCAGCGGCAGACCGCCCTGCCAGCCGGCAGGGACGTTGGGGCCCGCCAGCACTTGAAAGATCTCGCGGGCGGTGTCGTAGCTGATGGGTAAGGAAGGAATCGTGGCGAAGTAGTCCTGGCGTTTCAACCCTGTCTTGAGCTTCCCAGTCTTTCTCGCCAAGTCCACCACGCGGAAGCCCCGGGTCATTGCCACCAGGGTCCAGCGGAAATCCGTGGAGCATGTCAAATGGCAGTCGCTCGGCATTCTTGACGGACGGCCCACGCGGCGTCGAGGGATCTCCTGGACCGAGCGAGAGAAACTGGACGCTGCCTCGCTGGATCGCCGAGCCGGGACGATACGGCCCGGCGGGGTAGACATCTCCTTTGGCGTAACCGTCGTCGCCAGGATCGGAATAGATCAGGATCCCGCGAGCTCCATTCTTTTGAGCATTGAGAACCTTCAGCCCGCGGAAGTTGCCGCCATAGCGAGCCAGGACGATCTTGTCCTTGACCGAGACGCCCAGCTTCTCGAGCGCCGCGAAGTCGTCGGGGCGCAGCGTAGTTGGCATAGACGACCTGACCTGACGCGGTGCCACTGGTGCCGTAGCCATGAAAGGCGCCGAAGGCATCGCTACTGGCGGAGTCCTTGTCAGCGGCCAGGGGCGCTTCGTTGAGCTCGAGCTTCTTGGCCAGCGGCCGCTTGATATGCAGCGAAGCGCTGCCGCTGGGATAGTTGAGCAATACGTCATAAGAGACGAGCTCGGTTTTCCATCCCCACTCCTGGAGGCGATCGCGAACGAAGAGTGCCGTCTTGTAGTCGGCCGGGGTACCGGCGACATGCGGCTCGGCGGTCAATGTCCTGAGCCATTTGCGGGCTTGCTCGGGCGTCGGCACTGCCAGGGCGTTCGCCTCGGCCGCGCGCTGCGCCGCGCGGGAGCCCGGTGCGAAACCGAGCGGCGAGGGTACTGTCCCGACAGCCTGGCGGATGGCGCCTGCGCGGTGGGCTTGAACGGCCGGGGGCAAGTCTTGGGCAGAAACGGCTGCGAGCTGACAGAAGGCAAGAAAAATCAGGCCGATCCCACATCGCCGCATCGAAGAACCCTTCCCTGAAACAGGTGCTTGACAGGACCGTGTCGTCCGGACCAAACTCAGGCCAGATTTGACGGTCAACTCTAGAACAATAGATCCGGTGCAGCCGCCGATCACACTCTTCCGCTTGCAGTGTCAAAGCGGAGAGAAGACGCCAGGATACGTTGCGAGCCGCGGCGGTTCCAGCCTGGAGCGATGCACGAACTCTAGTTCAGGCTGCCAGTCGAGCACTTTTCGTCGCGATCGGATTCACAATCACGCTCTTGCGAGGCCAATGGCGATGGCCGGTATTTGTCTCGTGCTGGTCCTGCTGTCGCAGCCCGGAGCACAGAATCCGCCGCAGGCGACCTCGGCCGCCGGCGGTGGCTTTTCTCCTTCCGGCTCCCCCGCCGAGCTGCATGACCTGGGGCTGCTGGCCCGACTGCGTGATCCGGGCGTTCAGCCGGTCGGCTTCAGCTCATATGATCGGACTGGTGGCAACAACGACGGGTTCAACGGTACATACTCCAGGATCCGGGCCGAGCAGGGCGATTCGGTGCTGGCGGAAGTGGACGGCCCGGGGGTCGTGCAGCGAATCTGGTTCACGCACACCTCCGCGGAACAGCCCGGACTGCTTGACCGCAAGCAAGAGCATATCAAGATCTACATTGATGGACGTGATCGACCGGCACTGGACGTCCCGCTGGAAAGGATTTTCACGGGTACTCATCCCCATTTCCCTCGACCGCTCGTTTCGGAGGGTTCCGGGGGTTTCGT
Source organism: uncultured Planctomycetaceae bacterium (assembly GCA_963760085.1). Taxonomy (GTDB): domain Bacteria; phylum Planctomycetota; class Planctomycetia; order Isosphaerales; family Isosphaeraceae; genus Aquisphaera. The sequence goes on along the minus strand of CAVXCB010000058.1, from coordinate 91,541 downwards.
CTCGTACGTGCCGATCCCATTCCGGAACGGTTGCAAGATCGTGGTGCAAGGACTGGGTGTCCGGTTCTACCAGATCGGCCTGGTCAAGCTGCCTGCCGGCGCCGTCGTTGCCTCGTTTACGGAGCAGCCTGAGCCGGAGGTACGGGCCGGGCTGGAACGGGCCGCCGCGCTCTGGTCCCGTCCCGGCGAGTACGAGTCAAGAGAACTAGAGTGCGCCGACGTGGCCGAGTACGACGTCGAGGGACTTGCCAACAGCAGTCATCAATATGCGCGCTGCGGAGGGGTCCTGCGACGATTCGTTCGTTCGAGGTCATTCCCGCCGCAGGCACCGAGAACGCGTGGACCTCCGCGCGGCTGCGATTGGTATGGGATGATGATGAGGCCGCCAACGCGGGGGTGGACCTGCCCCTGGGTCCGGCCATGGGCTATGTTGAAGGGGCGCGACCTTACCAGTCGCTGCTCGTGGGTCGACACGACGGCACCTTTTATAATCGATTTCCGATGCCCTATCATCGCCAGGCGATCGTGCGGATTGATACCGAGAAGCCGCTCAAGGGAAGAATTCGCGTGCGGACGCTGCGCGGGGTCGCCCCTGACGCCGCCTTTTTCCATTCCGTCCAGCGGCGGTCGAGTCCGACCCGCAGCGGTGAAGATTTCACCTGGCTGAGGGATGAAGGCCGCGGTCATTTCGCGGGCGTCTTGCTGATGACCGAGGGGAAGGCCAAGCTGCCGTACTGGCTGGAGGGCGACGACCGTTTCAAGGTCGACGGCCGTCTCGCCATCCACGGTACGGGGACCGAAGATTACTTCAACTGCGGCTGGTACGCCTTGCAAGGCCGGCTGGACGGGCCAGCCACCTACGCCGTGCACGGCTTTCCGGTTTACCGCAACGAGGGCGGCACCTGGCAGGCCGCCGCGTATCGCTGGCACTTGGGCGACCCGGTTCCCTTCACGCGGACCATCGATGCTGGAATCGAGCATGGAGGCGATAACACCGCCATTGCGGATTACTGCGCGGCGGTATTCTGGTACTCCCAGCGGCCGGGTCTGTTGGCCCCCATTGACTGAGCTGAACACGCTGACCAACGACAAGGCGGCTACCTCAATTTCAACCTGGTTCACCGAGGCGATCACCATGGCCTTAACCTTCACAGTCGGCGGCGCCCGCGACAGCCTCGAACCCCGCTTCGCGGCGGAGGTCGCCGAACTTCTCGAAAACGCGTTCGGCTCCGAAAGCCAGTGGGAGCGATCCACGGCGCTGCACTACGGGGAACAGGCGGATTCGGGCTGGGCCGACCTCCAGAGGCGTGCCGCCGACGAGCTTGGCCCGACGGCAATTCCCAACTTGCTAGCGGTCAGATCCGAACAAGGGGGAGTGTTTCTTCCCGCGCAGGTTCAAACGGTCTCGCTGCCGCTCTCCGCGGGCTCACCGCTGAACTGTGCCAGTCTGCACGGACTGCGCAATGAACTGGCGGAGCTTGCCCATTGCTGGGAGCTGCCACTGGACGACCAGGGCCTGGAGCAACTGCTCGAGGTGGCGCGTGATCCCGACGATGGCTGGGTGGCCGAGGCGCCGGAAATCCTCACCTTCGCTCGCCTTGCTCTTGCCTCCAACGAAGCGGCTCGCCGCGATTGTCCCCTTTGGCTGCTGGGGAATAACGACTGACTCGCGTCGGTTTAGGTTCAGCCCACTCCCAGCTTGGCGGCCAGGCCGATGCGTTGGAGCTTGCCGGTCGCTCCCTTGGGTATCTCCGCGACAAACAGCACCTTGCGGGGCACCTTGAAGTCCGCCAGCCGCAGGGCCGCGAAATCGCGAACTTCCTTTTCCGCAAGGCTGACTCCAGCGCGCAACACGATCGCGGCAGCCACGTCCTCGCCCAGCTTGTCGTGCGGGACGGCGAACGTGACCGCCTGCAAGATTGCCGGGTGGTCCATCAGAACCTCGTCTACTTCGCGAGGGGAAATCTTCTCACCACCCCGATTGATAATCTCCTTGAGCCGCCCGGTGATCGTGATGTACCCTTCGCCGCTCATGATTCCTTGATCGCCGGTGCGAAACCAGCCATTGCGGAACGCCTCGGCGTTGGCTTCGGGGTTTTTTTCATAACCCCCAGTCACGTTCTCGCCGCGAATCACGATCTCGCCGGTCCGGCGGGGCGGTAGAAGATCGCCCTGCTCGCTCATGACGGCCACCTCGGGACCCGCGGCCAGCCCCACCGTTCCTGGAATACGCTTGCCTGGGGGCAGCGGATTACTGGCCATTTGGTGTGCTGCTTCCGTCATTCCGTAGGCTTCGATAACGGGGGCATGAAACGTCGCCTCAAGTTCCGCAATGACCCTGGGGGGCAGCGACGCCGAGGACGAGCGGACGAACCGCAACGGATTGGCCTTGATGACCTCGTGGCTGTGTGAGGCCCGAGCAATGATCGTCTGGTGCATGGTCGGCACTGCCGTGTACCAAGTGGGCCGCGCCTCGTTCATCCAGCCGAAGAACTTCAGTGCGTTAAATCCTGGCGTGCAAAAGATCTGGCTGCCGGCTGCGAGCGGGGCCATCAGGCCGGCAATCAGACCGTGAATGTGGAAGAGAGGCATGACGTTGAGGCCGCGGTCATCCGCAGTCAGGTCGAGTGTGGCCCTGATACTCCGGGCCGAGGCGACGACGTTGCGCTGGGTTAGCGGCACCAGCTTCGGCCGGGAAGTGGTGCCGGAAGTGTGCAGCAAGAGTGCGACATCTCCGGCGAGCGCGAACCCGCCCGAGCTGGTGGGCTTGAACGGAGCAGACGCTGGGTGCAGGGTGAAGCTCCCGGCGCGGGCTCCCGTGCCAGCCTTCGTTTTCAGCTCCAGCACCAGGATACCAAGACGTTCTGCAACGGCTCGTGCCGGCGATTGACTGCCCTGCTCAACGACCAGAGCCTTCGCGCCCAGGTCGGACAGATAGAATTCGAACTCCTCGGTCCGGTAAGCCGGGTTGAGGGGAGCGGCCGAGGCGCCGGCGGCAATGCAGACGAATGCCGTCCCCAGCTCGGGCCCATTGGGCATCACAATCGCCACACGGTCATTGCGACCCATCCCGAAACCGTTGAGCGCCTCGACGGTCCACCTGACCTGATTACGAAGCTCGCCGTAAGTCAGCGGTCGGACCGCTGGTGCGGCGATGGCCGTCGCGGCGTCATTACCCGCCTCAAGGAGCTGCGGAATCGTCGAATCTTCGGACATTAACTACCTCGATAATGGAACTTTCTTGGGTCGAGCCAGCCTGGCCTGCTCGCGATTGGCTTCAATTCCCGTTCGTCTTTTCGATTTTCAACCGGCCCTGCTCGTCTTGCAATGTCTTGGCCAGCAGGCTCGTACAGGCATAAACAGCGTCAATGTAGGGCGTGGGAGTTGACGTGAGCCGACCCAGCTCCAGAACGGCTCCCACCACTGCGTCAAGCTCGAGTGCGCGGCCGTGCTCGACGTCTTGAAGCATCGAAGTCTTGTGCTTGCCAACGCCCTCGGCACCGGCGATCCGCCGCTCGAGAGAGACCCGGAACCGGACGCCGAGCTTTTCGCCGATCGTCTGCGTCTCCTTCATCATCCGGGCCGCCAACTCCCGGGTCGGGGGGAACCCGCAAATGTCGACCAAGGTCGAATGACAAAGCGCACTGATCGGATTGAAGCAAACGTTGCCCCAGAGCTTCAACCAGATCTCGGATCGAATATCGCTGACCACAGGCGCCTTGTATCCCGCCTTGCGGAATAGCTCGGCGATCATCCGGACCCGCGTCGTCTCCGTACCGTCGAGCTCGCCGACCGAGAATCGGTTCCCCTCGACGTGGCGAATCACGCCCGGCGCGACGATCTCGGCGGCGGGGTAGACCACGCAGCCAATCACCCGACTCACCTCGATACTGGAAGCGATCACTCCGCCCGGATCGACGGCTTCGATCGTCGTGCCCTGGTACTGCCCAGGATGGCCCAGGAAATACCACCAGGGGATGCCATTCTGCATCGTCACGACGATCGTGTCGCGATGGAAGAGCGCTGGCACCTGGCTCGCCGCTTCGGCCACCTGGTGGGCCTTCATCGCCAGGATGACAACATCCTGCATACCGGCCTCGGCAATCTGGTCAGTGGCCGTTACCGGGCGCGCATGCCGCTCGGCGCCATCCTCCAGGATCAGCCTGATTCCATTGTCCCATGCCGCCTTCAGGTTCGCTCCCCGGCAGATGAATGTCACCTGCTCTCCGGCCAGGAATAGCTGAACGCCGATCATTCCTCCAATCGCGCCAGCCCCAACGATACAGACCCTCATGAGATTGTTCCGGACAACAGAGAAGGACCGGCACTCGCGTTGTTCCCGCCTCGATTATCCTGGCTGCTGGCGGGTGCGCTATCAAGCCGTCTGGTCCAAGGCCGGGGCGAGACCCGGGCGTATCCGAGTAAGATAAGATCCATCTAGCGTCCCCAGGAGAGGCGGCAACGAGCCCATTGCGGCCAGGTCGGAGGCCGGAGGAGTTGCCCCAGAAGATTTTTTTCCCTGGACCCTAAGAAAATGTTGGGCCGCTCGTAGTAAGGTCGACGGGGATTGCATCGCCAGGCGAGGGTGGTGATGGCACTCAGTGCGGAAACCGAGCAAGGATCATGGGTTCGCGAAGCGGTGGACCGTTTCGAGCGGCCGCTGGGGATCTATGCCGCACGGCTGGTGGGCGATGCAGAGACGGCTCGCGACGTGGTGCAGGACACGTTCATGCGCCTCTGCGGCCAGGACCGCGCTTCGGTCGGGGACCATCTGGCCGAGTGGCTCTTCACGGTCTGCCGCAACCGGGCATTGGACGTCTTGCGTAAGGAGCATCGTATGACACGCTTGAGCGACGAACAGGTGAATCGATGCTTGAGTCCAGTCCCGGGCCCGCTTGAGGCCGTCGAACGCCACGACCTGGCGGCACGGGTGCTGTCTCTGCTCGAATCTCTCCCTCCCAATCAACGCGAAGTTCTCCGACTCAAATTTCAGAACGGGTTCTCATACCAGGAAATCAGCCGGATCAGCGGCCACAGCGTCTCGAACGTCGGCTACCTGATCCACGCCGGAATCAAAACGCTTCGCGGACAACTTTTCGACGGCCAGCCGGTCGAGGCTCGCGCCTGAACCCAGCACAGGAGAACCAGAGATGATCTTCGACCCCAACGACCCCCGGCTGACCGCGTATGCCCTGGATGAACTGGATCCCGCCGGGCGAGCCGAGATCGACCTACTTCTTGTCGATTGCGAGGAGGCACGCAATCACATCGCCGAGATTCGCCAGACCGCTCAATTGCTGGCCGAGGAACTGAAAAAAGAGCCGCTGTCCGCATCGAGCCTGATGATGGCGAACCACCGTTTGATTGATCAGGCGATCAACTCCGCGGTCCCCCGCAGCAAACAACCGCTCCTGGTGGCGCAGGCCTTACAGGGTCTTGTCGATGGCGGCCACCCTGTTGATTGGTGGCACGGTCGGATTGGTCGCCTGGAGTAGTTTTCAGATCAGTCGTTCAGCGCCGTAATCTGCTTGAAACCGCCACGCAGCCGCCGACTGGAGCCTTGGGGAAGGCGAACATCATCGTGAGATCCGTTCGCCCCAAAGATGCGGACTCGCTCGCGCTGGGCCAAGCGGAAAGCGGGCGTAATGCGCCCGATCGCGAGCTCGCAGAGACGGGCCTGCAGGCTGGGCCCTCGTATGCTAGTGCTGGGAGTGGTGCTGCAGGAGTCTATCTACCGCAGACACAGGAAGCTATTGCCTCGACCGTCGAAAAAGAGCAGCAGCAGAGAATTGTCGCCGGCAAGGCCGGGGACGTGGCCCTATCAATCAACAAATTCCCCGTGCTCACTTACGGGTTTCAACATCCGGACGCGAACCCCACGGGGGGCTTTGGCGTCGCCTTCTCGTCTGATGGCCACGACAAGGGAGCTACCCTCGCTGCCCGGCGGCGATCCTCGATGGCCGCCGGCAGGGCGATGGCCGCCAGGGGGCGCGATTGGCGCGCAGATGCTTTCAGTATCGCTGTGCCGCAGCAGAGTTTGCTGGCCCTCGCCAAGAAGAAAGATCTCGACGCCAAGGCAGAAAACCCCGTGCTCGCCGATCGGTCCCAGAACCAGAACTCGAGACTGTCTGAGATGATCGCGAATTCCAATGCTCCACGCTCAGGCCCCTATGCTCAGCAAAACTCCTCGAACTCAATGCCGCGAAACGACACCCTAGCGGTGTCCGGAGCAAAGGCGAAGCAACAGCAGGTTGCACAGAACTCGACTGCGCCTGCGAATGCCGCCGGGTGGCTGCTTCCTCGCTATCGCCCAGGCCGCGCCAGCCCAGGCAGCTTCGACTGTGCTGCCTGCATCCACCCAACATGGCCTGAACGAGCCGGGTCAGCAGACTGCCTTGGCCCCAGCGGCAACACCAGCACCAGCCGCCGGCCAGAATGGCCAGGATCAGCCGGTGCAGCAAGTCGTTCCAGCGCCCGCCCTCGGCGAGCCGTTCTCGGGCGTCCCAGCCGAAGGGGCCGGCGGCAATCAGGAGGCGTTCGATAAGATTCGAGGAGAGCCCCTTTGTCCGGGCACTCGATGAGCCGCTCTCAACCTTCGCGATCGACGTCGATACGGCCGGTTACACCAATGTCCGGCGCTACCTGATGCAAATGAACCAGCTTCCGCCCCCGGACGCGGTCCGCATCGAGGAATTGCTCAACTATTTCTCGTACCAGGACCCGCCGCCCGCGCCGAGCAGCCGCGAGCCGTTCGCCGTCCACCTTGAAATCGCCCGCTGCCCCTGGAGCGCCGAACACCGCCTGGCCCGGATCGGCATTGCCGGCAAGCCCATCCATCACAACGAGCGACCACCCAGCAACCTGGTCTTCCTGATCGATGTCTCAGGCTCGATGGCCGACGCCAACAAGCTGCCGCTGGTGAAGTGGGGCTTGCAACGGCTGCTCGAGCAGCTTGGCCCGAAGGACCAGCTTGCAATCGTTGTTTACGCCAGCGGCTCGGGCCTGTATCTGCAATCGACTCCTTGCGACGCCGGCCACAAGGCCGAGATCTCCTCCCGCATCGAGCAGTTGCACGCCGGGGGTTCAACCAACGTGGGGTCGGGACTCCAGCTTGCGTATGACATCGCGGCCAAGAATTTGAAAGCCGAGGGCATCAACCGTGTCATCCTGGCGACCGACGGCGATTTCAACTTCGGAATCACCCAGCGCGATGAGCTGACCAGGCTGATCGAGGCCAAGGCCAAAAGCAAGGTCTTTCTCACCGTTCTGGGCTTCGGCATGGGCAACCTGAAGGACGGCGCGCTCGAAAACCTGGCTGACAAGGGCAACGGCAACTATGCATACATCGACAGTGCCGAAGAGGCCCACCGCGTGCTGGTCCGCCAGATTGGCTCGACGCTCGTGACGATTGCCAAGGACGTGAAGATTCAGGTTGATTTCAACCCCGCGAAGGTTGCGGCCTATCGTTTGATCGGATATGAGGACCGGCTCATGGCCGAGAAAGATTTTGCCAACGATGCAAAGGATGCCGGCGAAATCGGCGCCGGGCATCACGTCACCGCGCTCTACGAGCTGGTCCCCGCCGGCAAGGAGCTCCCCGTGGCCAGCGTCGAGGCATCGAAATTTGTCGAGCCGGCCCGGGTCAAAGGTGACAGTTCCGATTCCTTCATGGTCCGGCTACGGTACAAGCAGCCTGAAGGTGACGAGAGCACCCTGATCGAGCGGGGAGTTGTCGACCGGGGCCTCGACTACAGCCAAGCCTCACTCGACTTCAAGCTCGCCAGCGCAGTTGCCGGCTTCGGCATGCTCTTGCGGAACTCTCCTTATAAGGGAGACCTTAGCTATGCGGCGGTCATCGAGCTGGCCACGCCAACCGTCGCCCACGATCCTCTCGGCTACCGCAGGGAGTTCATCGAGCTGGTTCAGAAGGCCAAGCAGATCTCGGGAGCACCTTGATCATTGCTGCCTTCGTAACGATCAGATGGGCGTCAGGTAGAAGCCGCTCACGTCGATCGCGATCGCATAGGGACGCCCCTCGTCGCCCCTGGGAACCCAGTTATTCCGCTCGAAAATCGTGTTGATGTCGGAAAGCTGGACTGCGTTACTGTGGTGGATCGGGTCAAAGCTCACCTGGAAGAAGGGCGGGTTGTTGAAGGAGTCGAATGTCGCATAGTAAGCCTGGTGAGCACCGGGGCGCAGCGTGAAATTGAAGAACCGTCCGAACTGATAAGTCGACGCGGCGACGCTGAAGGTCACTCGATTGCTGGTGGAATTCCAGATCGTGATCACCCCCCAGTTGCGATAGCCCGCCGGTAACTGGGACTGGCCTCCGGGCCCTCCGGCCATCACGACGACATTCCCCAGGTGCCTTGGCTGTGCCACCGGACCGTGGACCTGCCCTCCCAGTGCGTGGTGTGCCAGGTGCGCGACCAGCGGATGAACCGTGGCCAGGCAGCGCTCCTCGGCCGTTTCCAGGTTGGGTCGGAACATGTGCGACCGTCGATTGCTCATGGATGTGATCTCAAGGGCGCCATGCGTGATGGTCCCGGGCCCAGGATTGTGTTCCGGTCCCGCGATCAGAGCAGAAGGACTTTCCCAATTATGACACATGCCCGGCGGTTTGCATTTCCGTCCCCCTGTTCGTCCTCCAGATCCTCAACGGTAACACTGGCCTGAATGACCTACCCCTGCAAGCGTCCCAACTGTTCTATTGCCTGCTCACAGGCCAATCTTGCTCTGTGGCCTCGTGGTCGGACAGCGGCCTCGCACTGGCACGTTCTTTGCACCATCCTATCCTTCCATCGCACATTGGCATTTCTTGAGTGGCAAAGCAAAGGGGGTGTTGCTATGAACGGGCCGGGGATAACTTCCCGGCTTGACTGAGATATGGTATCAAGCCCGTTGCTCGGAGTGCAGCATCAAGGAGGGCAGCATGGACGCCTACGCACCAGAAATCGAGCGGGTGATGAAGCGGTTGTACGACTCGCTGGGGGAAAAGGATCGTCGGAGGTATGCGGCCGTCGAGGCCACTAAGTTGGGTCACGGTGGGATCGAGTACATCGCACGACTCTTGGGGTGTGACCCCAAGACCATCCGCCAAGGACAGTCGGAACTGGAGGGGACGGACGACCTGGACAGCGGGCGCGTCCGAAAAAGGGGGGCGGGCGGAAACGGTTGATCGAGATCGACTCGACACTCAACGAGAACTTCTTGAAGGTGCTTCAGGACCACACCGCAGGCGATCCGATGCGAACCGAGGTGAAGTGGACGAACTTGTCTCGGCGGCAGATCGCAAAGCGGATGGCCGAGCTGGGCACGCACGTCGGTCGTGACGTGGTTTCCCAGTTACTTCGCAAACACGGGTACCGCAAGCGAAAGGCGTTGAAGAAGAAAACGATGGGTCACCATCGGGATCGGAACGCCCAGTTCGAGAAGATCGCCCGTCTCAAGAAGAAGTACTTGAACGCCGGGTTGCCCGTCATCAGCATCGACACGAAGAAGAAGGAATTGCTCGGCGATTTCTACCGTGAGGGTCGGATCGACACCCAGGGGACGATCGCGGTCAACGATCACGATTTCGGCAGCGCGGGGTCGGGCGTGGTGATCCCGCATGGGGTGTACGACGTGGGGCGCAACCAGGGCTTTCTCCACCTGAACACCAGCCACGACACCAGTGAACTGGCCTGTGACAGCATCGCGGCGTGGTGGGAACAGCACGGGCGGACGGACTACTCTCAGGCCAAGAAACTCCTGGTGCTGTGCGACGGCGGTGGCAGCAACAGCGCGACGCGGTACGTGTTCAAAGAGGAACTCCAGAAACTGGCGAACCAGCTCGGCATCGAAATCCGCATCGCGCACTACCCGCCCTACTGCTCCAAGTACAATCCGATTGAGCACCGACTCTTTCCCCATGTGACGCGGGCATGTCGCGGGGTGATCTTTCAATCCCTGGAGGTTGCTCGGTACTACATGGCGAAGACCGAAACAGCCACGGGATTGAAGGTCGATGTGGGCATTCTGGACAAAGTCTACGAAACGGGCCGAAAATGCGCCGCTGGGTTCAAGGAATCCATGAAGATCGCCTTCGACAAGTTACTCCCGAAGTGGAACTACCGCGCCGTTCCACAGCCTACTTGAAGTCGGGAAGTTATTCCCGGCTCGTTCCTATGTCAACTGTTACAAGCATTCAAGCCCACATTGCTTACGTGTTGATCGGTGACACAAGTCCCGCCGTGGTGGCAATTGAATTCGTGAGCCACGTCATATCCGACGCTGCCCACGCGCACGAGTTGGGGGAACAACTGGATTCGCTCATCAGGCCTGATCTGCCGCGGAATCTCGTAATCGACTTTGCGAACGTCCGCTCCCTGGGGAGCAGTGCCTTCGGCGCGATCGTGGCGTTCGCCCGTAAGGCGGGGCACGTGAAAGTCTGCAACATCCATGGTACCCTGCGTCTCGGTGCTGCGCTGAGCGGGCTGGACGAGTGCACCGAGTATGCCATCAGCCGGCAGGCAGCGATTAACCTGGCCTGGAAGGCCAGCAGCCAAAACTTGGAGGATACAGATGAGTACCCAATCTTCGTGAGTTGAACGCAACGGTACACTCTATCACGCGGGCATGGAAGTGCCACGCCGTGGCGACGCTCATGGTGGATTCGTTAATGCGCATAAACACCATCGGAGAATAACCGCTTGGCGGAAACCGTGGCCGAGCGATGTCTCTGACGTCGCAACCGGCGGGAGGAGCGCCGAGCCGCTCGATGGTTAGCCATATAAACCGAGAGGACCGAGGCGTACCATGAGCCCGGATGGCACCAACTGGCCGCCGCCGCGGAAGGTAGCAGCTCGCTACGCCGTTGCCATCGCGGTTCTATTTATTGATTTAATTCTTACGTTTTGGAACCTTAATTCAATGAGCAGGATTTGGGATGCCCTCGGGCATTCGGCACTGGGTGTCAGTTCTATTTGCTCGAAAAAACTGACACCGGTTCTCGCCAGATGACCGAACGGGCCAACCTTAATCAAGACGAGCCGGGTCCAGCCGCACCCTCAGCTACGTCCCATGATGAGCGGGCGAGATTCGTCTAGACCGGCGCTAGAGAGGCTCATGGCCGAACGACCGAAATGATCCGCTTCGGCATCGCGCCCACAGGGATGCGGGCCACCTCTTTCCTGGACCCGACATCCAAGACGGAAACCGCATTCGAGCCGGCGTTGGAGACGTAGCACCGGCTGCCATCGGCCGTGAAGGTCATCCAATCCGGCGCCTGGCCGACGTGAGTGGTCGAGACCAGCCGCAGGTCGGGCAGAGTAAACACCGAGACCGAATTGTCCAGCAGGCTGGTGACCCATAACGTCTTTCCGTCCGGCGCGATCGCTATCCCATGCGAGAACGTCCGCGCGATCAGCGGTTTGGCTCCCGGAGGCGCATCGGGAAGCAAGACCTTGTCGATCACCTTGCGCGAAGGGAGGTCGACGACGACAAACCCGTGAAGGTCCGACAATTGCACATAGAGGCGGCGCGAATCGGCATCGATGACCAGGGGGCGCGGCTGGCCCGGCAGGGGGATCTCGAACGCGGGCATTTCGGTCTTGATGTCGATCGCGGTGAGCTTATTGTCATCCACCGACGTCACGATCATCAATCGGCCGTCAGGGGTAGCGTACACGTTGTGCGGCGCTCGGCCCACCGGCACGCTCTTGACCATTCGTTGTGCGGCGGTGTCCACGATGTCGACCCGTGACTCCCCTCGGATGCAAACATAAATTCGGCGGCCGTCCGGTGTGATCGCCAGATTGTTCGGCTCCCGGCCGACGCGCACGCGATGGATGACCTGAGCAGTCGCGAGGTCCACGACATCCACGACGTCCTCCTCCTGGCTCGTGACATAGAGGCGGCTCTTATCCAGCGAGGCGACGATGCCGTGCGGGTGCTTCGAGACCCTGATCACGCCGGTCACCGAGTTTGTGGCCGGGTCGATCACGCTGATGTCGGCTCCGCGACTGTTGTCGACGTAGATCCGCTCAGCCCCTGCCAGGAGGGTGGCACCGCACGTAAGCAGGAGCAGCAGCGTTCTCACGTTCTTTTCCTCCGGGAGGGAATACATCACTGATATCGTTCATGGAATGTAATCAGTGACGACCCTTTTCCTGCCTCTGTGTGGACAGCCAACCAGCGGCGATCGTCAGGAGTCGCCGGGCTAGTTTGAACGTCTAACGAATTGCCAATTCCGGAAACCACGCCAGCAGATCGTCCCACTTCTGCACCCCAGCCACTGGCGGCAAGTATTCCGATTGGATCGCGGTCATCAGCACAAGCACGATACCGATGATCGTGCCCTTCCGGCAAGGCTGCAGTAAGCGTCCGAGATAGCCAGGTGGCTACGCGCAGGGGCCGGTCCGGATGGAAATTCCAGATCTGTGGCTTCGTCGTCTCGCCTTGTACTATCTCGAGCGGCGCCGAGTCGCCCGCCGCTGGTCTCGGTGTTGAGCCTTCTGCCGGGACTCCTCGAGGCGATGGCTCAGGACGTGCTGGGTGTGCGCCACTGCCCAGCGGTCCGGCAGCAGTCGGTCCAACAGCTCCGGGCTCGGGTCCACCGAGTGCTGCGGGATCACGTCTTGCAAGTAGGCCCAATGCTTTCAACCGGTTCCGCTTCGACTCCGCGATCGTCGTGCATATTATCGCCATACGCGGACCTGCCTGGTCGCTCCCCAAGAACAGCCAGTTCTTCCTCCCAGCTTTGGTCGTCCTATCGAGTCAGGGAAATTCAATTCGCGCGTCAGCCCGAAATTTTGCTTGCGGCGCGGTCTGCGGAGCGATACGCTCGCATGTCCTTAGAACGACGCCTCGCGTAAAGATATGCGTCATCGCGCAGCGAGAATTTGGTTCGGTCACAGGGAGATTGCCGCCATGCAGGGACGTCGATTGTGTCGCGGCATACTTGTCGCGCTCTTCAGTTTTGCCTTGGCGTTGGCGGGAGAGGCGCAGGCTGGCTACCTCGTGCTAACCTACGAGCCGGATTCACGACTCTACTCGGTGAATCCTGATACCGGCGCTTTGGCGTTCATCGGGGCTACAGGGGTCGGCTTTTTGTCCGACATTGCCTTCACCTCAGGCGGGGGTCTATATGCCTCGTCCCTGGATTCGCTCTATTCCGTGAATCCGACGACTGCAACGACGACCTTGATCGGTTCGTTCGGCTCGGTCACGAGCATGGTCGGTCTCGTAGGGATGCCGAATAACTCGTTGTACGGCATAGGGCAGTCGGGAGGTGGTTTCTATAGCATCAACACGACGTCTGGGGCAGCGACAGAACTCTTCAGCACTTCATTTTCGTTCACAGGCGACCTCGCACACTCGAGTGGGTCGATCTTCTACGCAACGGCCACCTTTTCCGACGGCAGTCACCTCGTCCGAATTGATGCGAACGCAAAGTCAGCCACCGATCTCGGGTTAATCGCGAGCGGTCTCCTCTTTCCCGGTATGGATTTTGATCTAACGGGGAGACTCATCGCATTCGCTATTAATGGGGATGTTTTCGATATTTCACATTACACTTCGTCCGGTGCTGGGACCCTTCTCAGCGATACGGGTATCTCAATGATAGGCAGTGCAACCTTCATACCCGCGATTTCTATCCCTGAGCCTGCGTCGTTCACATTGATTGGTCTTGGCTGCCTCGTGCTGATCGGGTCGTCCCGTTGGCGCTCGAGTAGACAGCGATGAGAAAGAAAACGGTGACGCGGCTCGTTTTTCTTTCGAGATGAGAGAATCAGGGGATCCTGTCCAGGCGGGAATAAACTCGCGCCAGGACCTCGGCAGGTACTTCGGCCCGTGGTGTGTACGTGATCGAGCCGGCGAGCGGGAGGCCCACGTCGCCCGTTTCGCGGATTCCGGGCCGATCCAAGGCTTCCGGTGGTCGAATTGATTCTGCAGGAACGTGCATGGGGCAGGGAAAAGGGGAATCACTGACATTGGCAGTTGACCAAGAATGAGCGATGTCCCTCTTTCCGCGGCCCAGGTCCGGGGCACTTTTTCCGGGAGGGGGCTGGAGTCGGCACGTCGCTAGGTCACTCGGGATCGCGGAGCGCGGGGTAGAATTGTACCCAGACATTGTCCTTGCTCGCTTGCTTCAGGTGGCAATCGTAGCAGTTGGCATCGTGGAAGGCTTTGGAGGGCTTGCCCGGAATGGAGTCCTTGTCGAGATCGAAGGAGTAGTACGCCCAGGGCACGCCGCCCCCCGGGCGGTTCCGGTCCTTGACGGCAGCCGCCAGCTCGATCCGCTTGCCCTGGAACTGGCCGCTGGCGAGGACTCCTCCCCGGTCTTTCTCCTCCGCCTTGAAGACTTCCATGACGAGGATGGTCGGGTCGGGGAACTGACCGGTCTTCAGAAAGGCGTTGTACGATTCCGGGTTGATGTAGACCGTGTGGAACGAGTCGTCCGGCTTGACCTGGCCCGTCGCGTTCTTGTCCCGGGGCGTTTCGGCGGCCTCGGACCTGTATCGCGGAGACAGGTCGGCTCCGACGAAGACCCACGACCGAAACCCCCGGGGGACTTCCAGCAACCCCTTCTCCGTGTACTTCGGTCGGGTGGGTGCACCTGGGGGTGCAACTGCCGCCAGGGTGGCGAGTACTATTGAGCCAGCAGTAACGCAGCCGAAGAAGAGACCGTGCTTCGTCGATCTCATGGAACTCACCTTGCAGCTCAGGCTGGCCAGGAAGCCATGCGGTTTCCCTTCCAGCATACCTGCGGATTCCCCCGTCTGGTCAACTCGGTGCCCAAATTTCTATCCTTTTCATGATGTTGGAACGGAATACGGAACGGAATGCGGAAGGGAATGGACAAGGTGTCATCACTGAATAGCGGAATGAAAAATGGAATGGACAAGGTGTCATCACTGAATAGCGCTTCCTTAACCTTTAAGCCGCTTGCATCAAGCGTTTACATGCATGTCCCCTAGACTCCTTCTCCACTCAAACGATCGATATCGGTGATGTCCCTTTTTCCCTCCTTCGAGCCAGGTTCGATCGGCCAGCCCGAATGCGCTCTTCTCCTCGTGTGAGTGCGGGGATTCAGTGCTCGGAATCTGGATGGCATTGACCGCGATGGCGGCCCGGTTCGGAGCTTTCTTTAGCAATCGGGCCCCCTCGGGGTGCGGACTGCTGTAACCTGCTCGACGCGCGGCACCGACGGCGCACTCAGCCGATTCACCAAGGTAACACTCGACGAACAATCTTTGTCGGTAGGTAAGCGATCGCATCCTGGAATTCCCCGACGTGCTTGACTTGCGGGATGCTGCCTCACCCCTTCGCGATTGCTGGGCCGGTGCGCTGAGCGACCACGCGGTCAACGTGGTCGGCTAGGACTCGGGCCTGAAGCCAGGAGTCAGTGGCGCGGCGAGTTCACCGCGATCGACGAGTCGCGGGATCGCAAGGGGAGACGTCCAGACATCGACCCATCCCAGCCTGCGGGATCGACGGGCAAGCAGTCTGGAACGCGATGAACCCCAAGAAAGAATAATGAGGCGACACAGGGCTAAGAAAGCCCCCGGAAATCCTGTCGTAGGGCAACGAAGCGCTAGCGAAACACGAACGCCAATAACCACAGAGCGACCCCATCCTTCGGATGGGAGTTACCCCCGAGAGATCACGGAGAACATTCAACATATGTCCTAGTCAGTCATCCGTTAAGAACCAAGACCGTTTGGTCTTCTTTTGTCAACTGGCGGACGTTGATGCGATTCTCGTCCGCTGCGTTTCTCTATTTCTTATTCTTCTCTCTGTGACCTCATTGCTCTCTGTTGTTCTAATATCTTCATGTACTTTCACATCATCTCCGAGGTTGAGTGTCCCGGGCTGCGGGATCGACCGGCAAGCAGTCTGGAACATCATGAACATTACGAACAGATGTTCACTTACTAGTACTATACGATATGTTCATGTGACTAGTCCAAAAACGACAGTACTCAGCCCCAGTCCGTGCGTTGGAATGGCGGCAGAAAAGGGTTGCCAGTAAGTACTTGGCGCCGAAGAGTGACTGGCCCTTGCGGCACGCCCAAAGCGCAACGCATCAAGGACGAGTGGCGCAAGATCGCCTCCGAAGCTTCAGTGAATATTTGTTGTCCGGCAGGGGATGGCTCGTCCTGAAAGGGCACCAGCAGGCGATTCTCCCAATAATTGGCTACACAGACGTCTCCGGCGCAACTCCTATTCCAAGTTGCAGTTAGGTCTAGAGTTGCGGCCCATGAAAGCAGAATTCCAAGGTCGCGGGCCACGAAAGTCGACAAAACAATAGACGTAAATCCATATTGATCATTAACTTGCGCTCAGCCGTGGGCTGGAGATACTGCTCTCGAAATACCTCAAAACGTAGCATTCCGTAGCATGTTGTCCCCATGCCGGGGGGAGAACGTTGTCTCGAGCTCGGAGCGCGGCGGCGAGAAAAGAGGCGGGTCAGAAGTCCTGCCCGCGCTTGCCGCCTCACGCCCCACGCCTCACGCCCCACGCCCCACGCCCCACGCCTGAACGTTGCCCCGTCGCCCTCCGTGTCAACCAGTCGGAGTTCACTCCCGTACCTGGCCGTCGCCAAAGATGACCCACTTGGTGCTGGTCAGCTCGCGTAATCCACAGGGGCCGCGGGCGTGGTACTTGTCGGTGCTGATGCCGATTTCGGCACCCAGGCCGAGCTGGCCGCCGTCGTTGAAGCGGGTGCTGGCGTTGACGATCACCGCCGAGCTGTCAACCCCTGCCACGAAGCTGCGGGCCGCGGCCAGGTCGCCGGTCACGATGGTGTCGGTGTGGGCCGAGCTGTGCGCCGATGTGCTCGATGGCTTCACCAATCGAATCGACAACCTTGACTGCCAGGATCTTGTCCAGAAACTCGGTATCCCAGTCGGCGGGCTGCGGGTGTCATGGAAGGGACAATCGACCGGGCCGTCGCGTTGCCCCGCAGCTCGACCCCCGCGGCCATCAAGGCCATGGCGACCCGGGGCAGAAACTCCGGCGCGATCGCGCGGTGGATGAGAAGCGTCTCGGCCGCGTTGCACACGCCCGGCCGCTGGACCTTGGAATTGAGCACGATCCGCAGCGCCATCTCGGGATCGGCCGCGGCGTCGACGTAAACGGCACAGATGCCCTGATAATGTTTCATGACCGGCATCCGTGCCTCGGCAACCACCCGCCGGATCAAGCTTTCACCGCCCCGAGGAATCGCCACGTCGATGTACTCGGGAAGTCCTAATAGCAAGCCGACGGCGGCGCGGTCGATGGTGAGCACGAGCTGGACCGCGTGCCCGGGAAGACCGCTGGGCTCCAGCTCATCGGCCAGGACACGGTGCAGGACGAGATTGGAGTGGATGGCTTCCTTGCCGCCGCGCAGGATGACCGCATTGCCGCTCTTGACGCAGAGCGCCGCGGCATCAACGGTCACGTTGGGCCGGCTCTCATAGATCATGAAGATGACGCCCAGGGGAACGCGAACCTGGCTCACCTCCAGCCCATTGGGACGACGGGACGCGCTGACCACCTCGCCGACGGGGTCCGGCAGAGCGCGGACTTGGTGTAGCGAGGAGGCGAGCTCGTCAACCCGGCGTTCATCGAGCGCCAAGCGATCGACGGCCGCGGCGTTCAAACCCAGACCGGCAGCGGCGGCCACATCGCGAGCGTTGGCTTCGAGAATCTCCGCGGACCGGGACCGCAGAGCCACCGCAGCGCGGGCCAGCCAGTCGTTCTTGGCAGCGCCGCGAGCCAGCGCCAGCCGCCAGCGCGGCGGTCCTCGCCTGGATAGCCAGAGCCTTGCACGCCGCTTCGAGCTCAGACGATCCTGATTCCGCCATGTCCTTCGCGCCGGTGAAGGTTTCCATTCCCTGGCTGCTCATGAGTAAGCTCCCCATCCTCGGATCCTCGTCCAGACCTTGAGTGCGTCTACCATCGCAGCCACGTCGTGCACGCGCACCACCTGCGCTCCGTCCACGCATGCAGCCAGCGAAGAGACTGCCGAGGCCACCGTTCGATCGGACACATCCCGGCCGGTCAACGTTCCCAGCACTCCCTTGCGCGAGGTTCCAATTAGCAGCGTACATCCTAAGTTGTTAAATCGCTTCAAATTCCGCAAGACTTCGAGGTTGTGCTCGAAGGTCTTGCCGAAGCCGATTCCAGGATCGATGGCGATCCGCGAACGAGGAATGCCGTGCGACTCGCACCAATCGATCCGACGGTCAAGGAAGCTGAGCACGTTGCCGACGACATCGTCGTAACGGGGATTGTCTTGCATGGTCCGGGGTGTGCCAAGCATGTGCATGAGCACGACTGCTGCGCCCGACTCGGCGACGACGCAGACCATATCGGGGTCATTCCGCAGTGCGGTGACATCATTGATAATCGAGGCGCCCCGAGCCAGTGCAAGTCTTGCGACCTGGGCCTTGGACGTGTCGATCGAGAGCGGGACGGATATGTTTGCTCCCAGGTGCTCAAGTACGGGCAAGAGTCGACTCAATTCTACCTCCACGGGCACCGGGTCCGAGCCCGGCCGGGTTGACTCGGCCCCCAGGTCCAGAAGGTCGGCTCCCTGCCGGATCAGGCCCAGGGCGTATTCGGCGGCGGCTGCGGCCGATAGTGCTCGGACGCCCTCGGAAAAGCTGTCGGGTGTGATATTGACGATCCCCATAACGCCGGGAATCGTGTCATCTGCCGTCCGGAGGGTGCGGTCCCGGGCCTCCCATCGTGTCATTCGTGCCTCGTCTCGCCTGGGCTTATCTTGGAAGCGGTCGTCGGATGGGTAGTCGCCGTGGTCGGCATTGTACGAAGCCGGCAGGAGCAGGGACTGCTTTTGAATTCACTTCAGATCGGCCGGGGTGTACCAGGGTTGCTCCATCATATCGACGATCTGAGCGGCCAGTCGCTGATTCACGCGGTAGTACGCGGTCAAAGCCGTTTCGCCGATTTCCGGAACGAAGTTCACCGTCTCGGAAACGATGGTCGCGGGTTTGGCTTTCTCGGCGTCCGTCGGCGGATTGTGCATCCACTTGACGGACACGTTGACTGTCGCGTTCAGCTCGCGCGGCAGATTGAAAGGGTTTTCTACCACGGTGTTCTTGTCGGCAAAATTGATCGTTCCTTCGAGAATCGTATCGGCACCCTCGGGATGTCCCACGACCTTGTAAGGGCTGCGCTGCATGATCTCTTTCTGGACCATCTCGGTCAAATTCAGATTCAGATCGCGGCGATAAGACTGGGTGCGAAAGACAGGGACAAATACTGTCTTCACACTCTTGTCGAACGGCGCTCGTACGGAATATCCGCAGCCGCTGAGCATGGAGGCGCCAGCCATGATCAGAATGAGTGTGCAACCCAGCCATGTGGAATACATTCTTGAAGACGACCGGGCTTCTCGGATTCGAGAGCGATAACGAGGCATGGCTTGTCCCCTCCTCAGCGCGGGTGACCGCGACCTTCACCTAGAGCTTGTTGATCAGCCCATTCCACCCGGCATCATGCCACCCATGCCACCCATGGGCATGCCACCCATACCACCCATGCCGCCCATGCCCATACCGCCCATCCCGCTATAGAACGGGTCATTAGAACCTGGCCTGGTCATGATCTTGCTTGGCACCGAAGGCTTGCGCGGCATTTTCGCAAGCTGTGCAAGCTCGGTCTTGGATTTGACGGCCCAGGGGCTGGAGGGCCAGCGTTGGGGGATCTTGCCAAAGTAATACTCAGCCGACGTGACCTTGCCGACCCGTTTGTAATATTCGCCGATCCTGTACGTGCGCTCGGCCTCCTGATCGTTAATCAAGTCGAGAGTGTGGTAGAGACTCTCATAGCTGGCTTGCCGGTCCGGAAAGCTGCTCATCGTTTGCTTGACGAGTTCGCGGGCTTTCTCAAGTCCAGACCCATCGTAATCGGGGCCCAGGTAGGCTTTCATCCGGGCATCGATTGCCGCGAGCTGTGCCTTGTGGAAGAACGGGCTCTTGGGGTGGTCGGCGATGAGCTGGTCATAATAGATCGCCGCAGATTCGTAGTCATGTGATCTTGCATGAAATTCGGCAATTTGTAGCACGGCATCGTCGGCGAGCGGGCCGTCCGCGAAGTGATGGCGGACGTGCTCAAGCGCTTTCAGTCCTGTTCCCTGGGTGTCGAGTAACGGCTGCTGGCCGGTGAAACGGCTGTACCAGGGGAGCTTCTCGTCGGGCTTGATCTTGGGATCGTTTTGCGAAAGCCACATCTGGGCCAGCGAGTACTCGCGGCTGACCAGCTTGTCGAGGAAATCGGTGCCGGGGTAATCAGCGAAGAGCCGCTCGTAGCTGTCGTTGGCTTTGACGTACTGCTTCTGCTGGTACTGGATTTCCGCGACGTAAAATTGCGACTTTTCGCCCCAATGCGATCCTTTTCGTTTCTTGGCGATCGTTTTGAATACCTGTTCCGCTTCATTGAGCTTTCCTTGCTGGAACAGCTTGTGCGCCTCGTCGAACTCTTTATCGGCCTGCGGATTCTTCTCGGGCTTGAGCATCGGCCGCCAGCCGTCGGAACCCAGGATCAGCGTGGAAGGCGACTTCGACGATGGCATCTTGGCCGCATCATCGTCTTTGTCATCCGTGGCACTCTTGGGGTTCAACCAGCGCTGCAATAGTGTTCGCGGCTCCTCGACCTTTTCCGAGGTCGTACCGTCCTTTTCTTCCTTGCTGATCTTCTTGGCCAGGCTGGAGTCATAGCCGCTCGTCCATTGTGCGAAGGGTACGCTGAAGCTTTGACAGCCGACCAGGCCGATGGCCAGCATTGCCGCGCAGATCAACCGAACCATTCTCGCCCGGTCGAGCCACTTCCGCGAGAACCATCGAAGTCTGAGGGGAATCTGAACAAGCCGCTGGTCATGCACTGTAAGGGACCTCGGTTTGTGACCGATGTTCCGGGAACCTTGGTTCATCGGTTCACGCTCCCAGGTAGGGCCAGACCTTGGGGCGGTGGCCCAGGACATGACTGATGACCGCGCCGACGGTCTGGCGGACGCTACTGGTTCTCGAGCCACGGGATTCGAGCGACAGCTCGCGCCAGGCCTGTCCGGGGCTGGCGAGGATCCGAATCGCCTCCAGAGTCGTGGTCGACAGCGCAGTCACGTGGGGTTGTCCCGGTCGACAGGAGGGGCAGAGCACTCCTCCGGTGGCCAGGCCGAACGCCACATCGCCCGGGGTGTCGACCGGCGCTCCACAGTGGGCACACTGGTCCAGCGCAGGCATGAGTCCGAGTTCGCGCAGGCAGGCCAGCTCGAACCTCAAGACTCTTCGCGTCCGCAATTCCGGATCCCCCAGATGCCGCAAGGTGGTCCTTGCTGCGTCGAACAGCTTGGGGTGCGGATCGTGATAGTCGGTCAGATCGGTCAGCAGTTCGGCGATATAATAGCCGGCATAAAGGGCCGCCAGATCACGGCGAAGACATGCGAAGCGCTCCAGAGACGCGGCCTCGGTCAAGAGGTCCAGCGACTCCGACGCCTTGGGCAGCAAGACGATATCCGAAACAGAAAGCAAGTCAAGTGCACCCTGGAACGGCGACTTGAGACGCCTACCCCCCTTGACCAGCGCCGCAACCTTTCCCAGCTCCCGCGTGAAGAGCGTCACGACCAAGCTGGTCTCGAATACCTCGACCGTCCGAACCACCAGCGCCAACGATCGATTCGCGGGCACGCCGTTCTCCCCTGTCATCCCACGAACGTCCGGCGCAAGCCTGGATGATTAAGCGAGATTCACTAGCATCGCGCTTGCCGGTCTGACTACAAGGCATGTCCTCAATACACTTTATAGCAAAATCATCGGCCTTCGATCAAGCACCGATGATGGTTTTACGATGAGACCACTCTTTTTTCAGTACCTGCTGGCAAGGCGGCATCGCCCGCCCCGTTTCACCCTCGATTCGACTCAGCGGGTCACCGAGTAATCTCGGGCGCGAATTGACCAGTTTGAGAACATGACACCCGAGTGCGGGCCACGAGCCATTCTTCCTCAACTTTTCGGGGCCGACTCCCGAACCGTTACTCCTAGGCGTGGACAGGAGGTATGTCGAGACGCGGTGAGACCAAAGAGGATGTTAATGGCTCATTTCCCCAATCCACTGCATGTCAAGGTCCAACAGTCGGGCTTG
The DNA here is from genome assembly GCA_963760085.1 of uncultured Planctomycetaceae bacterium. GTDB lineage: Bacteria > Planctomycetota > Planctomycetia > Isosphaerales > Isosphaeraceae > Aquisphaera. The sequence goes on along the minus strand of CAVXCB010000058.1, from coordinate 69,410 downwards.
CATTCACTCAAGATTCTGCTCATCGTCCTATTGATCGGATTGTGGATCTACCCCTGGTCGGTCCGGTTGAAGACCCCAAATATCATCCACGACGATGTTGTTAGGATTGAAAACCTTCAGACTCTTAACTTGGCGAGCCGGGTAATCTTACCGATCAACGAGCATCTCGTACCTTGCTTAGAGATGGTCACGACCCTCACATGGTGGCTCATCGGGTGCAGGCTGGCACTTGTCCCTCTAGGATTCACTATCGCTTCCTACATCCCTTTCCTGGCTTGTCTGGCCATTCTCTGGTTGCTTGTGCGTCACGAGACCGCCTCCCCGGCCGCGGCCTGGATGGCTGCAACGTTGTTCGCCGCGACTCCCATCTATGCCGAGTGCGTCTACTGGTTCTCAGCGTCCAGCTTCACTTGGGCGCTGCTCTTCACGCTGCTAGGTTTTTGGTTTACACGCCGCGGCAAAGGGAATCGTCCGCCCGGCGCGCTGAACCTGATCGCGGCCGCGATATGTTGTTTTCTGGCGCCTCTGAACTTGGCGATCGGTGTATTGAGCGGCCCAGCAACCACGATTCGCGGCTTGACTCTCCGGTATCAGCGGGGTTTCGTGCATGCGAATGGAAGAGCGCTCATACCACTACTGGGCACGGTCGCTTTCCTGGCTCTCGCTCACTTCTTGAAGCATGAAGATGTTGTATCACGAAGCATAGAAGCCAACGGTCAAGTCATCGAGGGACTATACAACGCGGCGCGGGCCCCCGCTTTCCTTGTGCTTGCAGGTTACTTGGGAGTTCCCAGTGCCGACGTGAGCTTGTCTCATCGAGTCATGTGCCTGATCTCTCTGCTCGGGGCAGTCGGTGTGTTCCACTGCCTCCGCCGCGGTTCCTCCGACCAGCGTCGATGGCTGTTGATTGGTTCGTTCCTGATCCTGGGGGGCTACGGCTTGATTTATACGGTTCGTTTGCGGCTGGTGGGACCGGAATCACTAATTCGCATACAAAGATATCATCTTTTTCCATGTACGGGACTGGTGATCCTGGTCACGACCTGTCTTGCGAGTCGCATGCGGAGGCTGGACAGTCGCCCCCTGGCGGGCCTGGGCTTTGCCTTGGCTGTCGCTTTGGGTGTGATCTTGCTCAATCGACCCCTGATTCGTGAACGGGTCCTCTTCTTCAGCCTGCAGAGCGAGCAACGACCCGTCATGAAGGTCCTTGACCACCTGGCAGCCGCTGCTCGCTCTCTGGGCGTGAACCGAGAACAGGTACTCCAGGCTCTAGACCCGATCGAGCCACGGTGGTGCTACACTGGTGGGAACATCCTCAGCATGCTTCCTGAGACCGCCGTGAAGCCACTGCCAGATCTTCAGCCACTAGAGATTCGAAAACTTCTTCTTTCTCAGATTCCTCACGATGAGCAAGCTTCCTTGTTCAGTTGTACGAATCTCACGGGCCACATCATTCCGGCAGCTCCGGGCCCCTCGTTCCAAGCGGAGCAGCCAGCGGCGATCGTGGGCCGCTCGCGATTGGAGCCGACGGATCACCCCGGGCATTACCTGGCTCTTGGCTGGCCCAACTTTCTCGAATTCCACCTGCCCAGGAGCTCTGATCGCCCTGTCGCCATTGGCTTTTGTGGACTCTCCCGCTCGCAGACCTGGGAGCTATCGTGGGCAAATGATGGCTCCGAATGGTCGAAAGATCGCGTCGTCGTGCTGCGGCCTGCACGTCTCGAGGTGGCATCCAGCGACTTGGTTTTGCCGCTGGAAAGCATCCCTGGCCTTGACCCCAGCCGGCTCGAGCGGCTGCGGCTCGGCGTTCGCGAGCGAGCACCAGTGACCCTGAAGAATGTATATTTGATTCGTTGAGCGGACGTAGCACGCCGTTTTCCAATAGTTGAGAGACTCATGGCCGATTCGTCTCATACGATCCGCGAGGAGATCAACGCGGTGGCCCTTTTCGTTGGGGCCATCTGGGCGGTCTTTCTTATCAGTCTGGCGTTCCCAGCGATCGACAATTACGGCGTGATCCCGCGCAAGGTCGTCGGGTTGGTGGGCATTCCGGCGATGCCGTTCCTGCACGCAAACTTCCAGCACTTGCTCGGCAACACGATCCCCCTGGTCGTCCTCCTGGTCCTCCTGGCCGGCTCGCGGGCCGAGTCGTGGCAGGTGGTATTGGATGTGGCTCTCTTGGGAGGTCTGCTCCTCTGGATCTTCGGTCGGCAGGCCGTGCACATCGGGGCGAGCGGCCTGATCTCCGGATTGACCGCGTTCCTGATCGTGGCCGGATTGCTGGAGCAACGGATTGTGCCGCTGCTGATCGCCCTTATTGTCGGTTTTTTTTACGGCGGTTCGCTGATCCTCGGGGTGATCCCTCACTTCGGCTCGAACGTCTCGTGGGATGGGCACCTGTGCGGGGCGATCGCCGGCGGGATCGTCGCGTACGCTCTGGCTCGAGGAACTTGGAAGCAGCCTGCCGAAAGCAAACAGGTCGAACAGGATAAGATGCTCGAGTTCTGAGGCGATCAGGGCCCAGGAAATCCCCTCATGAGGTTTGTCAAGATCCCCGCGCTCGCGGCCCTCCTGGTTGCGCTGCTCTTGACCGTGTCCCGGGTCGGAGGGAGTGATCTGATTGTTCAGGAGCACTGGCCACAGAGAGCAGCGGCTCAGGATCCGCGTGTTGCCCAGCTTTCACGTTTCGAGCCGTCGGGCCTGTCAATACTCGGGCCGTACGCGAAGGGAAAGTTACCCGTCGTATTCATTCATGGACTATAGTCCGGTCCGTGGTCGTGGTCGCGTATGATTCGCGAGCTGGAGGCCGACGCGTCCATCGCAGAGCGGTACCAGTTCTGGACCTTCGGGTACTCGACGGACGACCCGCTCCCCTACTCGGCCTGGTTGCTGCGTCAGGCGATCGAGCAGTCTCGCGCGAAGTTCAATCGCGACAGTTCGGACCCCGCGTTCGATCGGATGGTTCTGGTAGGGCACTGCATGGGAGGCTTGCTGGCCAAGATGATCGTGCAGGATACCAAGTCCCGGCTCTGGGACTTGCTCTGCAATTGCCCTTTCGAACAGCTCGTGGGCGAGCCGGAGGATGTGAAGTTGCTGCGCGACGTGATTTTCTTCCAACCCCTTCGGGAAATCCGCCGCGTCCCGGCGGTTCCGACGGCCTCGTACCCTACGCCAGCGCTCACGTCGAAGGCGCAGCCTCGGAGCTACTCATCACCGCTTGGCACCTCTGTCAAGACCATCCCCTGGTGATCAGCGAGGTCCGGCGGACTCTGGCGGAACACGACAGACCCGCAGAGCGTCTGCCGCTTCCACCAGCCAACTGATTGACCCGCCTGACCGCCGATCCGCTACAGCTCGTTGCCTCGCGGCCGGTCGCGGAACTTCGCGAAATGGCGGGGTATCGAGCGGGCGTGTGCCGGCCCTCTCAAGAACCGTTCGCGTTGGAAGTAACTGGCTGAAGGTCGATCAAGACGCGTCCGATCGCATGGTCGTGGACTTCCAAGATAGTGAACTCGACGCCATCTTGGCGAAACGTCGCTCCCGGCTCGGGCAGTCGACCAAGGGCATGAAAAGCCAGGCCGCCGACGGTCTGGAAGTCCTCGTCAGTGGGCAGGCGAAGATCGAAGCGGTCGTTGAGCAACTCGAGCGGCAGAGTGGCATCGACCTCGAAACGCGAACCTCCAAGGGCTCTGATCGGGTCGTCGGGCGTTGGGATGTCGTGCTCGTCGTCGATGGAGCCGACGAGTTGCTCGAGCAAGTCTTCCAGGGTCACCAGTCCGGCGACACCGCCATACTCGTTCAGCACGATGGCCATCTCGGTACGGTTTCCCCGCAGCTCATCGATGAGTTGAAAGGCGTTGCACGTCTCGGGTACGAAGAAAGGCCGGCGAGCCACCCGGGCTGGAATGACGGAATCGGGATCTTCGTTGGCGACCATCTGGTCCCAAAGGTCCTTGCCGAAGAGGATGCCGATGATGTCGTCGCGGTTGGTGCCGAAGATGGGGATGCGGCTGCGCCCGGTGCGACGCAGCGTCTCGGCTGCCGCCCGCGCCGTGACGGTCGAAGGCAAGCTGACAATGGCCGACGAAGGAATCATGATTTCCGAGACGCTGGTTCTGGAGAGCTCCACGCCCCGCTGCAGCAGCGCCGGATGGCCTCGGGGATCTCTGCATCGAAGTGCTCGGAGCTTTGACCCTCTTCCGTGGTGATCTCGACCTCGACGCTCGCCGGCCTGGGGCCGTTGCGCGGATTGCCCGCCAGCCGCTCGGTCAGGTATTCCAGGCTCTTCGCGCCCTGCGACAGAGGCCATGCCGCGCCGCGGATGATGACGGCCGACGGCCAGAGGAAATAAATGATTGGCTCGGCGAGCACCTTTCCCAGAACCCCGACGAGCACGTATCCCAGGCCCCCGACCAGGAGCACCAAGAGCAGCAAGTCAAGCCGCGTCGGCATTAAGCGGTCCATGGCCACTCCGACCAGAGCCGCCACCAACAGTCCCGAGACGACCGCAATAGCCTCGGCGGCCCGTTCGGTGGCCTCGTCAAGATGATCTACCTGGGCGGCTCGCTCTGGGTTGCCATGATCCGCGCAGTACTCCTCAAGCCGGCTTCGCGAGTAGGACTGTAGCGCCTTGGTCAGCGCGCTGGTGGTAAGGTGGGTGAGCAGGCTCGGCAATGCCAGGATCAGCATCACGCTGGAGGTCAGCCCGACCACGGTGCTAGCTCCTGTCCCGCCCGGCCGGGCGCGACAGCCGCGCCAGGGGAGGGCGCCCTTGAGTCCGTGTCGGTCCAGGTGCATGCTCTCACGTGCACGCATTTCAAGAACATCAGGCTCGGTCAGATCATCGTGGCCGCAGAGGTGAAGCACTCCGTGGACGACGTAGAGCGCCAGTTCAGCAGCGGGCTCGGCGTTTACTTCCGCCGCCGTGGCGGCAGCCATCTCGGTCGAGACGATCAGCTCACCGACGAGTTCCGGCTCGCCCGGCGAGGAAAGAGTGAAACTGATGACGTCGGTCGGCCAGTCATGTGCCAGGTGTTCATGATTGATCCGGCGGATGGTGGCGTTGTCCACCAAGGCCACCGAGATCTGCGCATGCTCGATTTCCTCGTCGCGGAGTACCCGCTCGACCAGCCGGGTAAGGTTTGCCACGTGGACGTCTAGGAACCCCTGGGTGTTGGAGATTTCAACGACAATGCCCCCTTGAGGTGGGCGATCGGGTAGGGCGGGCAGTCGACTCGCGGAATTGGCCATGGGGGTCAGGCTCGGGACAGACTCAAGCGGTGCGTTGTTCGGGATACTTGACGCGGCCGTGGTAGATGCCGATCAGCGACTTGATCAAACTCTCGCGGATTTCGGCGATCTCACGCAACGTGAGGCCGCACTCGTCGAACTGCCCGTCCCGGAGCCGCTTGTCGACCAGCTCGCTGACCAGACCCTCGATCCGGGACGGCGTCGGTTCAGACAGTGTGCGGCTTGCGCTCTCGACCGAGTCGGCCATCATCAAGATTCCCGCCTCGCGGGTCTGGGGCTTGGGGCCGGGATAGCGGAAAGCGCTCTCGTGAACCGCCGAGCCATCCGGGCTGGCTCCGCTGCGCCGATTGGCCTCGTGAAAGAAGTACTCGACCAAAGTGGTGCCGTGATGCTGCTCGATCAGGTCGATAATCGGCTCTGGCAGGTGATGCTGACGCCCCAAATCGACCCCGTCCTTGACATGCCCGATGATAATCAGCGTGCTCATCGCCGGGGCCAGGTTTGCGTGTCGGCTAGTCGAACCAACCTGGTTTTCGACGAAGTAATGCGGCTTGAGCATCTTGCCAATGTCGTGGAAATAGGCGCCGATGCGCACCAGTAGTGCGTTGGCGCCGATCCTCTCGGCCGCCGCTTCGGCGATGGCCCCCACAGTGACGGAATGGTTGTGCGTGCCCGGCGCCCGGCGGACAAGCTCTTGCAAGAGCGGGTGTGTGATATCCCCCAGCTCCAGCAAGCTGATTCCCGTAACTATCCCAAACGCATTTTCCAAAAAGGGCAGGCTGCCGCCCAAGAAGAAGCCCGCCATGAGGCCCCAGCCAGCCCGCCAGAGGCCGTCGCTGCGAATGAGATCAATGGATTGGTGCTCCCAGAGGCCCGTGGCCCAGGTCAAGAGCAGGTACCCAAGTGCCGCCGTGGCCCCCACTTTGATCAGCTTGGTCCGGGTCCGAACCTCGTTGAGCGCCAGGGCTCCAGCCGCGGTCCCACCCATAATCACCAGAAAATAAGCGATCCCGCTACCCAGCATGATGCAAATCAAGACGGAAAGACCAAACGTCGCCATGAGGCGCAAAGTTCGGGCTGTAGGCGATGGCCAGGATCATCGCCGCGATGGCCAACGGCACAACCTCAGCGTTCCAGGTCTGATTGGCCAGCAGGCGGACCACGGTCAAGCAGAGCACGGCCAGGCCGCATACCGTCGCAATGTGCTTCAGGTCGCCGGCGATCCTGGGCTCATGCCAGTAAACGTAATAACCTGTAAGCAAGAGCAGCGCCGCGACCAGTCCGAGAATGCCAATCGCTCGGCGTGCGCGCTCCCCCAATGAGAGGAGGCTTTGCGCGGCCTCGTGCTCCATGCGAAGCAAGATGAGCTGCTCTTCACCGATCGCCTGCCCTTGTTCAACTAGAACGTCCCCCTTGGTGAAGGTGTCGAAGTGCTCGTCCACCCGTGAGCGGGCTTGGTCTGCGCAGCCTGGCGGTGACCCGGGGCTCATAAGTCAGGGTAGGCCGGCTATCGATCCGGTCGGCGACGAGCTGGAACAGTAATTCACCCGTACGGGGCTTAGTGAAAGCCGCCACAAAGTCCTGCTGGGACGGCCCGCCCGGTTTGACGATGCGCTCGGGAACAACACGCTCACGGGGCACCAGGCGCGAGTCGGACCAGGGCTGGCCGACAGCGTGGATGGCCAGCATCGAGCTCGATTCTTCGTTGTGCGGCAGCGCTTCGGGGCCCAGTACGCCGTTCTCCGAGAGCGGCAGAAAGGCGTTCTGCAACTGGACGTGAAGATTGTCCCGTCGCTCTTGAGTATCGGTTGCGGCCTTGATGTCCAGATAGGTCTCAGGCTTGAGCTTCCAGGTAATACGCAGGGTCTCGGGCACCTCTTCATAGCGGCCCGACTTGGCAATGGTCACCGTCAGATCATCGAGCCGATCGGCAAGGTCCTTGATCGGCGCGGGGTCGTTGACCATCGACGGCGGCACCTTGTCGGCGGCGGCCTGGCGCTCGTTGCTGGTCCTGGTCTGATTGCGAACCTTGAATTCCTTGACGTTGACCCGGATCTCTCGATCGGGTCGCTCGCCCAGCCGGAAGCTGAAGGGGGGGCCCCAGCCGTGGACTATTGCCGCACAGGCGACCGCGGCGGCCGCAACCACCGACAATGACACCAGGCGGGCACGCTGTCGGGCCAGTCGGCTCTGTTTCGTGGAGGCGGAAGGAAGGGACCGGAGTTGGGCCCTGGGGACTTTGGGACGTCGTTTACCAATGCTGCTCATGGAAGCGTCTCAACCGGGCGTGGACGGCGCCTACGGCGCTCCACGCTGAGGTGAGCCGGTGCCACGCGGCACCAGCTTCACGGCCGCTACCGGCGATGAGGACTTGGTCCGGAAAACCAGGAAGCCGTTCCCTGGGCCAAGCTCACATCGAGTATGCCGTGCCGCCTCACCCCGAGGCGAGCGAACCGGACTGTGCGGGCGTCTGCGGGGCAGGCACCCCGACCGGCTGCTCCGGCCGACCCTCCTTATCGCGGTTCGATTCTTCATCTTCATAGGCGTTGACAATGGCCTGAACCAATGGATGTCTAACAATATCTGAGCGATCCAGCAAGACCGTCGCCACACCAGGAACCTTGGCGAGGCGATCGATTGCGTCGGCCAGCCCACTGCGGATCGCAACTGGCAAGTCGACCTGGGTGATATCGCCGGTGACCACGATGCGGGCGTTCTGGCCCATCCGGGTCAGAAACATCTTCATTTGCGGTACGGTGGCGTTTTGTCCCTCGTCGAGAATGATCATGGCATCATTCAATGTCCTTCCCCTCATGTAAGCAAGCGGAGCGATCTCGATCAGATCATTGTCCATGTAGCGGCGAATCTGATCGTACTCGATCAAGTCATGAAGGGCGTCGAGCAAGGGTCGGAGGTAGGGGTTGATCTTGGCCTCGAGGTCACCGGGCAGGAACCCGAGGTGTTCGCCGGCCTCGACGGCGGGGCGAACCAGCACGATCTTCTTGATTTGCCCCTTGCGTAGCGCCGCGACGGCCAAGGCCACCGCAAGGTACGTTTTGCCGGTGCCTGCCGGGCCGACGCACAGCACCAGTTCTTTCTCCAGCAGCGCTTTCAAATAGCGGGCCTGCCCTTCCGAGCGCGGCCGGACCACCCGGTTGCCCTCGCGTATTTCGACGACCGAGGCGGCTCCAGGCTCGTCGCGATGCAACGTTTTCTCAATCAGATCGGCAACATCTGACGATAAGATCGTCCGGCGCGAGCGATGCATTGCGCGCATGCTCTCGAAAACCTGCCGGGCCATCTCAATGCGGTCGCCTTCACCTTCGACTCGAACCTCACAGTGCCGTGCCAGGACCTTGACCCCGAGGGCATCACGAACCTGCCGCAAGTGCTGGTCTCTACTACCGAAAACCGCCAGTTCCTCGGCATGTCCATCCAGACTGATCGTGACTTCCGGCATGCCTCGCCTCGTGCGGATCCCGGCGAGCCCCAGAACGTCCGCAACGCAAATCGTTGCTCATGGGCCACGCCTGATCGAACCGCAGAACTCTCTATTATTATGCTATCGAATAGGGGAAGAAAACAACATTCTGAAAAATCGATCGAACAGCCCTTGCAAGCAATCGGTCAAACGCTCATCCTTGTTCACAAGGTCTTGCCTGCAATTACCTTAGATCTTGACCTCAGAGTGAATCTGGGATTGCAGCCTAGGGTCCCCACGCCACCCAGTAGGCATAGGCCACGGGCCCAGCAAACAGCAGCGAATCCAGCACGTCGAGCACCCCTCCGAATCCGGGAACGGTCGACGAGGCGTCTTTCCGCTCCGACTCGCGTTTGATCATCGATTCCATCAGGTCACCAACCTGCGCAGCGACACCCACGAGCAAGCCAAACCCGACCGCCCCGGATACGCTGAGCGCGGAAAGATGAAGCAAATCGCGAGCCGTCACGGTGACGAGAAGAGAACCTAGAATTGCGAAGAGCATACCGCCCAGCGCCCCCTCGATGGTCTTGTTTGGGCTTAAGCTGGGCCATAACTTGTGCTTGCCCGCCAGGCGGCCGAACGTGTAGGCTCCCGTGTCTGCCCCCTTGGCGGTGGTGATCAGCAAGATGAGCGGCACAAGGCCGTGATATGGCCCCTCGAGCCAGCGCATCTGCAGAATGAACGTACCCAGAAGGCCGATATACGCCACGACCAGGAGCGTGCTGGCGATCGTCGCCATGGTCCGTCCTGGTTTGACGAACTGAACGCTCTGAACCACGAAGCTGATCATCAGCACGCCCACGAAGCTCAACAAGGGCCAAGAGAGTGCGGCCAGGGGCTGCGGCGGCTCGATCGCCGGGGATGACTGTTGAGCGTTTGCATTCAAAGAGTCTGTTATGTGAGGCATCCAATTGGCGGCCAGGATGGCCATCAGGCCGCCAAGAACGGAATTCAACGAAGGGGGGCAGCCCGCCGCGGTGAGCAAACCGCCGAGCTCGAATGCCGCGGCTGTCATGGTAATGACCGAGAGTAGCAGCCAGAACGGAAACCAGGGCGCGAACCACTCGTCCAGGTAGAGCACCCCGAGCAAGACCGCGATCAAGCAAAGACCGCTGAGAACGCGCGTTCCAAGCATGGTGGCCCGGGAGGCGAAGCCGTAATGGGAGCATCGTGAAGGGGAACCGTCAGTCCCGCTGAACACCCCCGGGACATCGTCGCGGCGACCCCCCGCGGGCAGGATTAATCTACACGTTACTGGTTCCCGCCGCCAGAGAGGCCGTGGGCAGGCCGCCATACTTGCGCTCGCGCGACGCGTAGGCCGAACACGCGTGCAGCAGGTCATCCTCGCGGAAGTCGGGCCAGAGCGTCGACGTGACCCAAAGCTCGGTGTAAGAGATTTGCCAGAGCAAGAAATTACTGATTCTCATCTCGCCCGCAGTGCGGATCAAGAGGTCGGGATCGCTCATGCCACGAGTGTTCAAGTAAGACTCGAAGACGTTTTCGTCGACCTGGGCAGGATCGAGCCGGCCCTTCCGCACATCCTCGGCTAGCCGGCGAGCCGCGTCGCCGATCTCGGTTCGCCCGCCATAGTTGACCGCCAGGCAAAGAATCATCCCCGTGTTATCAGCCGTGCTGCTGGCGGTTCGGTCGAACTCCGCCAGCACATCGTGCGGCAGCCCATCCCGCCTGCCTATCATCCGGAGCTGAATGTTTTGATCCATCAATTCCGAGCGTTCGATCACCAGGAAATGGCGCAAGAGCCGCATCAAGAACTTCAACTCGCGGGGCGGCCGCTTCCAGTTCTCGACTGAAAAGCAATAGAGCGTCAATTGCTCAAGACCTAGCCGGCAACCTTCCTCGACGACCGCGCGTACACTCTGGATGCCGCGACGGTGCCCGACGATTCGGGGCAGCCCACGCCGCTGTGCCCACCGCCCGTTGCCATCCATGATGATGGCGATGTGCCGAGGAAGCTGCTCGGGCCTTAGTCCCACCGCGCCAATTCGCGCCAGGCCTTCCTCGGAGATGGCGGGGCCTTCTCTGAAAGATGAATGCATGAATTCCTCAAGATCAAAGCAGGCCCGGCGGCCCCATCCTCAAGTATAGAATCGAGATCATGACTCGCTTCCCGCGGTGACTTTGATCGTCTGCCCGCGGTCCGGGCCGACGGAGACGATCGACGTCGAGACTCCCACTTGTTGAGCGAGAAACTGCACGTAGTTCCTGGCACTCTGTGGAAGGTCCAGCCAGTGGCGAACGCCGGTGAGGTCCTCTGACCAGCCGGGCAACGACTCATAGATCGGCCGGCACAGGTTGAAATCGGCCAAGGAAGCAGGAGGGTCGGCGATCCGGTGGCCATTTTTTTCATAGGCCACGGCAACTTTGAGCTCGTCGAGACCGCTGAGAACGTCCAAGAGCATGATCGCAAGCTCGGTTGACCCGCTCACCCGCGCCGCGTAGCGAACGGCGACGGTGTCGAACCAGCCGCACCGTCGGGGCCTTCCCGTGACGGTCCCATACTCGCGGCCGATCTGGCGAATGCGCTCGCCGATGGAATTGTCTTGCTCGGTGGGAAAGGGACCGCCGCCGACGCGGGTAGTGTAGGCCTTGACCACGCCGATCCAGCGGTCTATGTGGCGCGTGGGCACGCCCGATCCGGCCGCGATTCCCGCGGCGCTGCTGTTGGAGCTTGTCACATAGGGATAACTTCCATGATCGATATCCAGGAGCGACCCCTGCGCCCCTTCAAACATCAGCCTCTTGCCACTTGCCAGGGACTGGTGCAGCCAGGCCGTTGTGTCGCCGATGAACGGCCGCAATTGCTCGGCATACTCCAGATAATCGTCCGCCACCTTGCGGGCGTCGAACGGCTCGAAATCGGGAAGCATGGCGGCCAGGAGGCGGTTCTTGTAGTTGATGATCCGGTCCAGGCGCTCGCGAAAAACGACCGGCTGAAACAGGTCGGTAACCCGGACGCCGTGGACCCTTCCCACCTTGTCGCGATAGCAGGGGCCGATCCCGCGGAGTGTGGTTCCCAGGTGATCGGCCGTGGACGAGGACTCTTCGGTCAACCGCTCCTCGGCAAGGTGATGCGGCAGAATCAGATGCGCCCGGTCGCTGATGTGCAGCCTGGCGCCGAAATCGATACCCTGACTCCTGAGCCGATCAATCTCCTTGAGCAGGGCCGGGGGATGAATGACCACTCCGTTGCCGATGACGCAGTCGATCCCTTTACGCAGAATACCGGTGGGCACCAGCGAGAGCTTGTATGTCACGCCCTCGTGCACGACCGTGTGTCCCGCGTTGGCGCCCCCTTGGTATCGAACGACCACGTCGTGCTGGTCACAGAGCAGGTCGACAATCTTTCCCTTGGCCTCATCGCCCCACTGAAGACCCACGACGCAACTCGAGCCCACGGCATTCCGCTCCGATCGGGACTGCAACCAAATACCCGGTCGCTTGGCATTGTAAAGTTACAGGTTAACGCCGGCTATTTGCGCAGTCAATTGCGGTAAAGGATTGCCCAGGAGACCAGTATCATGAGCCTGTCAGGTTTTTTCGCGCGGGCTGGATTCAATTCACCAGCAAGAGCCAACAGCCGAGCATCCCCGTGCTTCTTAAGCAAGTTATTCTGGCCTTCGTGCTTCCGTACTTCGTAGCGACCGCTGGATTCAGGGTCGTTGGCCAAAGAGGCGCAAGGGGTCGCCTGTGCTTCCTTTTGCTTTGCGCCGCGATGCCCTTTTTCCCATGCACTCTGCCACTGGAATATCACCTCCTGAGATTCCTGGCCGCAATCTTGGTCGCCAACCTAGGCGTCAAGCTCTACGATGTTCGGTTTGATCTCATTCGCGGAAGAGGGATTCGATTCCGCGAATACTTGCTATTCCTGGGGAACCCATTCGCGACCGTTCGTCGAAGGCTGGCCTTCGAGCCTCGGCCACGTCGAGCGGTCGATGCGTGTGCTTATCTGGTAGGAGCCTGTGGAGTGACCGTCGGACTCATTGTGGGCTGGCGGGTGTTTCAAGCGGATCTGAGGGATTTGCCCTTTCTCATCGAGCATTGCGTGAAGCTGACCACATTTTACGTCCCGATGCTCTCGGTCCTTGCGGCCGGCGCGGCGGGCTGGCGGTTGCTGGGAGGTTCGGCCCAGGACACGATGAAATGGCCCTATCTGGCCCGGACGCCCGCTGACTTCTGGCGCCGCTATAACCGGAATATGCAACAGTTCTTCCTCGAAGATGTGTTCAGACCTATGAGTCGTCGGTTATATGGACCAACCAAGATCATGATTGTCTTCTGCCTATCTGCCCTCCTGCACGAGTGCATCTTCGGGATCGCGACCGGTCGAGTGCAGGGTTACCAGACCGCCTTCTTCCTGCTTCAGGGCGTCGCCGTGGCCGGGACGGCGCGGGTGCGGCCCACGGGATGGCGAGCCATCCCGTGGGCAACCTGTACCGCGCTTTTCATGTTCTTGTCTTCGACCTTGTTCTTCGCAAGCATGCAGGGGGTCGTGCCGTTCTATTCGCGGCAGGTCGGCGGATGGTGGTGGGACGGGTGGAATCGACACGAAACCCCGTAGAGCTAGCTTTTTCGATCCTGTTTGATGCCGGTTTTTTAAAGCCGTCCCCGCAAGTCTTCGACTCTGTCGCCTTTCTGGGGCGTCATGTCGAATCGGTCGTCAGTCACGTGGTTGATCTCGAGAATCTGAACCTGGATCTCCTCCGTCATGACGGGCATGTCCTTCAAATCCGGATGCGGTTTCATCGCGAACGAGTCGTGTCGGCAGGAGAAGGGCAGCCAGACGCCCGGCTCGACCTCCTTTAAGCGTGAGTTCTCCCACCGTGTCATGACCTTCCCGTCGCGGTACATCTCCCGCTTCCGCATGAGCAACCCGTGGTCGCGGTCGAGCCAGATCCGGTCGGTCAACTCCCCGGCCAGCAGCCGCGGCTCGAGCGAGCAATTGAGGTGCCCTGGACGAATTCCTCACGCGATGTTCGGTCGTCCAGGTCATGGTCCGGTTCGCTGTTCAACGCCTCGTCCCTCCAAGGTCGGCCGCATTGCCATGAACCTTACCAAGGACATACCGCGAGGCCAGTTTTTGTTGGCGCGAATGGAAAGAAGAAATCGATTGGGCCCAACAACCCATCCCATGTTTCATCCGATCATGGTCCGAAACTCGTCAAAGAGGTACTGGCTGTCGTGCGGGCCGGCGGAGGCCTCGGGGTGGTACTGCACGCTGAAGACAGGCAGGCGCTTGTGCCGCAGGCCCTCGAGGGTCTGATCGTTGAGGTTGATATGGCTCAGCTCGACGTCGGGTGGAAGACTGGAGGGATCGACCGCGAACCCATGATTCTGAGTTGTGATTTCGATCTTACCTGTCGACTCGTTGCGTACCGGATGGTTGGCGCCGCGGTGGCCGAACTTGAGCTTGAAGGTCTTGCCACCGAAGGCCTGACCGAGGATTTGGTGCCCGAGACAGATGCCGAAGATGGGAATTCCTCGCGACTCGGCGGCCGTGCGAATCAAGGTTCGCAGCGCCTGCGTTGCCTCCGCGAGCGCACCCGGATCTCCGGGCCCGTTCGACAGAAAGATTCCGTCGGGCTCATGATCGAGTATGGCCGAGGCGGGCATAGATCCGGGAACCGCCGTGACCCGGCAGCCGATATCAACCAGATGACGCAAGATGTTCCACTTCATGCCGAAGTCGAGAGCGACCACATGCGGCCGGCGAGAGCCGGGTGTTTCCCGACCTCTTGCGGCAGGGCGGCCGGCGCCGTTGCCACTCTTGTCAAATAGGAATTGTTGATTCAGCCCGGGCTCCCACGTGAAGCTCTCGCGAGGCATGACTTCGCGCGCCAGGTCCCGTCCCACCAGCCCCGGGCTCTTTCGAGCTTTGTCCACCAGGCTGGAATCGTCAAGATCGGCCGTGGACAGGAGCCCCTTCATCGCCCCCCGGACCCGCGTCAGCCGCACCAGGGCGCGGGTGTCGATGCCGTGGATGCCGATGATGCCGTGACTGCCAAGAAAGTCTTCCAGCGATTGCCGAGAGCGAAAGTTGCTCACCCGGCCGCTGAGCTCGCGAATCACGAAGCCCCGGACCCATGGGTGCCGGCTTTCCAGATCTTCGTCGTTGACGCCGTAATTGCCGATTTCGGGGTAGGTCATTGTGACAATCTGGCCATGATAGGACGGGTCGGTCAGGATCTCCTGGTATCCCGTCATGCTCGTGTTGAAGACGACCTCGCCATCCACTTCGCCCCGGCGCCAAAGGCCCAACCGGTGAAGACCGTCCCGTCCTCGAGCGCGAGTTTCGCCGCGTCCATAAACACCACCGGGGCCGCTCGGCCGCCATTCCCGAACCTCAGTGCCTGATTCCCGAACCTGGGTGCCTGATTCACGTCGCGATCTTACCCGATCAGGTGCTCATGCGTCGAGTCACCTGGTCACTTGCGAGATGAGATCGATCCGTCTTGACCGGTTTGGGGGAAAAGATTAGATTCCCCTAGCGCCCAGGGAAGGGTCCAATTAAATGCACGCATTACTGCAAGGAGCCAGCGAGCCGGCCGTGTTCACGGGACTGTGCTCGAAATCCCATCATTCTGACTCCCGCGGTGCGTTTCCGTTCTCAAGGAGGAGGATTCCCATGTCGTCCCAAGACCGCAGGTCGGCCGGACGCCGTCGCGCCTGGGGGCGCGGTCCTATCATTCTAAAGTTCGAGTCGCTGGAGCGACGGGAACTCCTATCGAGTGCCGGCCCACCTCTACCCGACCTGGTAGGCTCGTCGTTCGTTACCACCTCCAACGCCGACTGGAACCAGCCGATCACTGCCACTGGAACGGTCACCAACCAGGGCCAGGCCACGGTGACAACTCCTTTCAATGTGGCGATTTACGCATCTCATAGCATCACGACCGGCCCTTATTCCGTGTTGCTCGGCGAGGTCACTATCCCCGCCGGTCTTGCGCCCGGGCAGTCGGCATCGTTCAGCACGACGGTCAAGCTGCCCTCCTCGCCGTTGCCGGGCATGAGCTATAACGGAATTGTTCACATCAATATGAAGATCGATCCCGAGCACTTGGTTCCCGAGAGCAACACCCGCAACCAGTCGGGCCTGGGACCTGGTTACGATGAGGCCGGCGTCCAGATCACTCCCCCGCAACCGGCTCATCTTGTCAATACTTCAATCGGTATCAATCCCTCGAGCCCGGAGTGGGGCGGGTCGATCACTGTGACCGCCCAGGTCAGTAACGAAGCCTATGGTAACGCCCCCGCGACGCGGGAAGCGGTCGTGCTAACTCCCTCGGGGGTTGCGCCGGGCACTGGGTCGGACGTCGTCATCGGCAATATTTCAGTCCCGCCAATACCGGCCTGGTCGATGGTCAACGTCGAGCAGACCATCAACCTGCCGGTGACTCCGCCAGAACTCCTCACGGGCGACAGCCAGTTCACTCTGTGGGTAGAACCGGACGCCGATTACATAACCAACCCGGTCTATCCCCACACTCCTAGCGGCACTCAGGGAGTCGATCAGGCTGCCGTGAGCATTACGGTTCCTCCGGGAACCACCCCACCAGCGCTCGGACCGCTCGCGGACCTCGCGGCCGGCGCCGTGACGACCGCGTCGGCAACGCTGTTTTGGGGACAGAGTTTTCAGGCGCAAGCCGTAATCCAGAACCTCGGCGCAGTGAATCCCGGTCCATACGACGTGCGTTTTATCCTGGTCGGAAACAGTGGGAATACAAGTGCCGGAATCTTCCTGGGCGATACCACGTTCGCGGGCCTGGCACCCGGGGCTGCCCAGGTCGTCAACCAGTCGTTCACCCTGCCGCTACGTCTCCCCGCCGGCGTAACACTCAGCAGTCTCGGGGTAGGTCGAATTGTCGCAGTCGTCGACCCGGAAAACGTCATCAACGAGTCATTCTACAATAATAACACTGCCACCTCAGGACCGGTCACCCTGAAAGTCATGGGAACCGATGGCTCCAGCTATGTGCCAAATCTCCCCGCACCGGCACAACTGTTACCCGTGAAGCTGCCCGTCGTCCCCGCGAAAGCACGACGGCCGATCGTTGTGAAGGACCGTTCGGGAGGCAAACGTCTCTTCAGAAGACCACCGCCGAAACAGAGTAGCTTGATCCACACCCTAACCATCTTCCCGACCCAGGTGAACAACCTGATCAAGAAATATGTTTGAGCACGCCGTCTCCGTGCCAATGCTCCGCTGCAAACTACCGGGCAGCTTCCGAATCCAGGCTCCGCGTGCTGACCGCTTGCGGCTCGCCGCGGCCAAGGAAAACGATCCAGGGGTTACGGTTCACGCAGGACTCCTAGTTTTCGGATCGCAATTAACCCACATAACCCAAATAGCTTCCGGAATTTTGGAACGAATTCGGATCGCATTTGTTGAAACTTGAGGCAAAATTGGAAATAAGTGGGCGATTTGTTGAAGGGCGGCAACATCGTCGCTAAGCTTTGCTTCACTGTTCTAACCCGTCGTGGTAAGATGAGCAAGCAGACGAGGCGGAGTGATGCCGCCAGCTTTCGGATTTAACCAAACCCCCCAAAGCGCCGACAAGGGAGGTTCCTGCGAATGACGAACGACCGGCTTAATGCTCCTCTGTCCTCGACGTTGTCGACCTCGAACCTCCTGGTGGAAACTCGGTTCATTCCAAGGCAATATGAGCCGAACTACGCCTATCCCCTGCTGGTGCTCTTCCATGCGCGAGGGGGGGACGAGGACCAGTTGGTTCGGGCGATGCCCGCCCTGAGCTGGCGGAATTACGTCGGGCTGGGTCTGAGGGGTCCCGAGCCGGTCATCAAGCGTGACCAGCTTACTGGCTTTGGTTGGGGCCGTGATTTCGAGCTTCATGAACGCACTGGTCTACGCTCAAGGCCGAGACATTCCGAGGCGGAGGTTGTCCGACGCGTGTTGTTTGAACCCGAGCTGGACGATTTGGACCGTCTCGAAGACGGTGTATTTACTGCGATCCGAAAAACCCGCAGCTTGCTTCATATCCATTCGGAACGGATTTTTCTGGTCGGCTGCGCGGAAGGAGCCGCGGTAGCGTACCGTTTGGGTCTTAGTTATCCCGATCGCTTCGCCGGCGTCGTCGCCGTCAACGGCTGGCTGCCGACTGGCTTCCGGCCGCTGGGACGAATGAAAGCTTGTCGTGACCTGCCTCTGCTCGTTGTGCATGGTGCCTGGAACGCCAAGCATCCACTTTCAAGTGCCCGAAGAGGCGTGGCGGCATTGCGTGCCGGCGGCTTGAGGGTGGCCTTCCAGTCTTATCCTTCGACACATCGTCTGAACAGCCAGATGCTCGGAGACGTGGACACCTGGCTGATGAACCACTGCACAGCGCAGACCGCGTTCTAATCTGGCTGCAAGGCACATCTAGCAGACTGGTGGTGAAGATTCCACCAGCGTCGATGCCGTCTCTGGCCTCCTTCGCGTATGATTACGGTGGGCCAAGGCCATGTCGTGCGCCGGATCGAGTCTCTGGCGCATGGTAGGCCACGACTGCGGCTTGGCTGCCGCGCATCGGAAACATGGTGGCATTTCAGAGCGGGTCGAGGGGATGAGCATGGACGAGGCGTTCGCCTGTCCTGATTGCGGTACGACCGTTGAAATCAAAGGTCTAGTACCGGGCCGGCAAGTCCGGTGCGGGTTTTGCCACCGGCTCCTGGAAGTTCCGTATTTTCCCAGAATCTCGGACCCGCGCTGGTATCGCCGCCGATTCAACCGGCCGCGGTGGGTCGTTTGGGCCCGGTCTGGCCTGGCCTTGCTTGGTTTCTTTATCGTGCTGATCGCCACGGTCCGGTTCCTCGATCGGCGGTCACACATCGCCCTGGATCGATTGATCGATCAACTGCTTGCCTCGTCGCGGAATTACGAAGAGGCTGGCGACAGTGACCGCGCTGTCGTTGAGCTCGACTCTGCCATCCACCTCTGTCCGCCACATTCGCCGCACCACAGGGAATTGCTCGAGCGGCTCCGCTTCAAACGCCAGGCCCTGGTCCGGCGAGGTGTCGCAGCCGTTCTGGAACGGCTACAACGGCACGAGATCGGCCCCTTTCCGCTGGGAGATTGGCTCAACCTCCAGGACCGCGCCGCCATGGACCCTGATCTGGCTCCCGTCAGAAACGAGGTCGCCACGAAGCTGAAGATGAAACTTATCCAGTCTGTAGAAACGGGTCTCGCCTCGGCCCGGAGCGCCGTCTCAATTGGAACCGGAGGCGAGGCCTTCGATCAGTGTCAGGCCCTGGCTCCGCTGGCCGCTCACTTGCCCGAGCCCGATCGAGGACGCCTCCTCAGTGAGGCGGGCAAGATCGTGCTGGGGCTCGTCGATAGTGAAGGGATTCTGCTGGACCCCCCTCAGGGCCGTTTTCTGAACGGCTCGATGGCTCGATACAGTTCACAAATGATTCCTAAATTGGTGCAGGGCTTGAAGTCCAAAGGCTACGTGCCTCAGCCCGCCTCATCTCCCTGGAGGGATACTTGGTCATCCGCACCCTATCGCCTCAGCCTCGAGGTCAGTGAGCAACAGGAAGGAAACTACATGGCGTCGGAGAACCGTCCGACCCGTATCGATGCCCGCCTGAAGCTTTTCAAGAACGGTATTGAGATCTGGAACAGCACATTCAAGGCGCGTACCAGGGTACCGTTGCCCAACCTTCCCGGTTACTTCTCAGCCCGAGTCGCGCTCTCCCCCGCCCGGATCGAGGAATTCGAGCGTCTGCTTTACGAGGACGCGCGCGGGCAGATCGATGAAAAGCTCACTTTGGCCTTGCCTCAGATGCCGGAATGCGGGCAGGCGACTCTTCGGGAAAGCTCTGATCAGCATGCCGCCGGACTCGATGCGCTGAACCCACAAGGCCACCCATCTCCGAGCGAGATGTCAGCATCCGAGGGACTGACACAGGCCGCGTTGGCAACAATTAGAAGAGCTGGTCGTAGAATCGCCGACTTGCGGTATGAACTTTTTGACCAAACGGCATACGGGTATTATCATGAAGGGCCGAAGGTTTGTGGATTGACCACGATGCGGACCGGTTTAGGGTTTGAGCGATGCATATTCCTGACGCGGTTCTTGATCCCGGAGTCGCGGCACTGACGGGCGTCATAGGCGCGGCGGGCCTGGCTTACGGCTTGAAAGCCGTCGAGGGGCAGCTCAAGGAGCGAACAACATCGCTGATGGGGATGATGTCGGCCTTTGTTTTCGCCGCACAGATGGTGAACTTCCCGGTTGGTCCCGGAGTCTCCGGGCACCTGCTGGGAGGGGTCCTGGCTGCGGTGATGCTGGGACCATGGGCAGGGGCCACGGTCATCGCGGCCGTTCTGATCGTGCAATGTTTCCTCTTCGGCGACGGCGGCCTGACGGCGCTGGGCGCTAACTTCGTGAACATGGGTTTGATCGGCTCGGTCATGGGCTACTCCATTTATGCACCGATAAGGCGGTGGATCGGCGGCCAGCGGGGAATTCTCATCGCGAGCATGATCGCGGCCTGGTTTACTGTTATTCTGGCTGCCGGAGCGTGCGCGGTCGAGCTCTCTGCCCTGGCCAACCACCGCGACTTTTTCCGGATCATAAGCTGGATGGCGCTAGTGCATGCCGTGATCGGGCTGGGCGAGGCAATCATCACGGGGCTGGTTGTCCGTTTCATCCTGCTGACTCGGCCGGACCTAATCGAACCGGATCCGACGGTAAGCATCGAGTCACTTTTGCCTGGGGGCGGCCCGCGCGGCGCTGGCTTCCCACTGTCATGTGCGGGCTGGGTGTCGCTTTGGCCGTGGTCGTATTTCTCTCTCCTCTGGCGTCCGAGCTTCCAGACGGCCTGGAGTTCGTCGGGCAAAGCATCGGCTTCCTTGCCGATGAGCCCCCGTCCTCACCGATCCCGGTGCCGATGCCTGATTATCGGCTTCCGCTGCCGAACCTGCAGCATCTCAAGGCCGCGACGGCTCTTGCGGGGCTGGTGGGAACCTTGGTGGTCTTCATGGTGAGCTGGGGCCTGGCACGCGTGTTCTGCGGCGCCGGGCGCCGCTCGGAAAGGGCCACCGCGGATGCGGCTTGATGCCTCCGGCGACCCTGGCAAGCGCGTAAGCCCCGTGCATCGGCTTGATGCCCGAGTCAAGTTGGTCTTTACCCTGGCCTTCGTCATTGCAGTTGTCGCGACACCGATCGGCCAGTGGCGCATTCTGGGAATCCTGGGTCTCTTGCTGGCTCTCCTGGTCGGCATTTCGGGGGCAGAGGTCCGAGCCCTACTGCTGCGCTGGGCGGGCTTCGCCTTGGTCGTCGGCTTTCTTGCCGTGATGGTTGCGCCGGGGCTGCCGGCACGGGCCAAGCATGGCCTCGTCGCGGTCTTCCTTTCGATCGTCGTCAAGAATAGCCTGGCATTTCTGATGATGCTCGTGCTGGCGACAGTCAGCTCATGGCTTGACTTGCTGCAGGCCATGCGCCGGCTGGGGGTTCCCCGAGTGCTGGTGGCCACTCTGCAATTCATGGAACGCTACGTCCATGTTCTGGGTGAAGAGCTCGCTCGCATGGCACAGGCGCGCTGCCCGTACGTTTCAGCGGGGAAGTCTTCTCTCCTGGAGACTGCTGACGGGAATGCTGGGCTTGCTCCTTTTGAGGTCCTTCGAACGGGCGGAAAGAGTCCACTACGCAATGCTTGCCCGGGGTTGGGATGGAACCTTCCATCAGTTGAACTGAGGTTTGCCAGACACTCATATGTCCACGACCGACGACACCTCTGCGCCTGCACGAATCCGGGTTGACGCACGATGACCACTGACCTGAATGCTCCGCTGGCTGTTCGGTTGAGCGGGCTTGAGTACCGCTATCCTGACGGCAAGGAAGCAATCTGCGGTGTGGACATGGAATTGCGGCAAGGCGAGTGCGTTGCTCTGGTCGGACCCAACGGTGCGGGCAAGAGCACCTTGCTGTTGCATCTCAATGGACTGCTACCCGGTAAGGGGCGTGAAGACTTACGGCATCATCACGAGCTCGCCCTTCCCGGCAGGAACGGCCGCAGGCCGCCCGGAGTGTGGATCGATGGCATCGAGGTCAATCACCGCACTGCGGCCCAGGTCCGCCGGAAGGTGGGCCTCTTGTTTCAAGATCCCGATGACCAGCTCTTCTGCACGACGGTACTCGAAGACGTGGCTTTCGGTCCGCTCAACCAGGGTGCAAGCCAGGACCAAGCACGCCAAATCGCGCGGGAATGCCTTTCCAGGGTCGATCTTCAAGACATGGCTAATCGTCCACCGCATCACCTCAGTCTCGGCGAGCGAAAGCGAGCATGTCTGGCTGGGGTCCTGTCGTGTCGTCCTTCGGTTCTTGTGCTCGACGAGCCGACTGCGAATCTCGATCCCCGCGGCCGGCGCCGGTTTATCCAACTGATCGGAACGCTGTCGGCGACCAAGCTCATTGCCACGCATGACCTCGAGATGGTTCTGGAACTTTGTCCCCGCACGATTCTGCTCGATCGCGGCCGGGTCGTTGCCGATGGCCCCAGTCGCGACATTCTGGGCAACCCCGAACTCGTCGAGGGCCACGGCCTCGAGATGCCGCTTAGCTTGACGTTCCGGCACGCACGCTAGGAATGGAGCTCAGTACTAATGACAGACGGCGACCACGAGCCGAACTTGACGGTGGACGAAGCGTCGGCTTACATTCGCGCGATCGAGCTGCACCGGGAGCACCCGGTCGTCAAGCACTGGTTCCACCAGATCACCCCTTGCGAGCTACTAATTCCAGGGCAGGGGTCGGCCACTTTTCTGATGATCGAGTTCCGTGACGGGAATCTCGCAGCTATGGTGTGGGGCGATGGCCAGAACAATTGGGGCACCGGCGGATGGCGGCCACTGTCGGAGCAGAACGTGATGGACCTGGACATCAATTACTTGCAGGATGCCCCCGCCTCCGGTTCGTTCACGGGTATTCTAGAGACGGTCGCGGCCCGGCGCCGGGAGATCGCGACCGAACACGCGGCGCGTCCATGGTGGCGATTCTGGCGATAAGGTTTTTCTTTTCTGATTCTACAGCGCCAGATCCATCGTCCCTGAGAATGCAAACGATTCGGGGAAAGTTGCTTGCAACAAGCCTGTAGCGCAAGCGAAGGGCTCTAAATGATATGTTCTTATTGAAAGCTTTCGATACAAACCTGAATTGCAAGCGAAGGGTATTGAATGATATGTTTTGTCTGAAATCCCCTTCGCTTGCGCTTCAGGCTTGTGAGCCCGATGCCTGTCGACTCGGACAGGGAAGTCAGGTGCTCCGATCCCGCGCGTTGGAGTACGAATGGCTCCCGGGTCAAAGCCGCAGGAAGATGTCGTTCCTTTCCAGGTACCGAATGAGCAGATAGCAGATCGCAAAATAGAGCAGAAAGCCGGCCGCTACGTACCAAAACGGCGAGTCGCGCGGCGTGTACGGCTTGATGGCCTCGGCGACCATGGGATGCACGATGTAAGCCGCGAGGGGGTTCTGACCGAAGGTCCGAAACAACCCCACACGCAGGCGACCCTGATCACAAAGCAACACGAACAGAGCGTAAACGGCTAACGAGAAGCCCGCCCCGAAGGTCTGGTAAGAGACGCTGCCGGTGCGCTGGCTCATCGTCCAGAGATTCACCGAGGTCCCCTCGGCCGGCTCAACGAAAGGCGGCGCGGCGTGAGACCCGCCCAGACAGATAGCAAGTAGCCCATCCCCATGAGCACGATTGACGCCGCCAGAAGCTTTGGAATCGGACTTACTTGATCCTCTCCCGGGTTGACGGCCGGCGGCGACATCGTAAGCCAGCGAGCCGACCAGCAAGGGAATGGACCACGTCAGGAAGCCGAGCGGGCCACCGTCGATGACCGGAAGTCCCAGGCAAAATGGAAGTAGAACCAGCGTGAAAGCGCCAGGTGCAGAGCGGCCGAGGCGATGAGGAAGGCCACCCTGGTAGACGTTCCGGCCGCAATAACGGGAAGGACGTACAGCGAGGTCAGCCGCGATGTGCACCAGAGTTTGAAAGAGCTCACGTTTGAACGCCTGGGCCACGAAACCGTGCAGTCCCAGGTGCTTTAGCTCTTGCCACGACTTCACCTGGCCATCGAGATGATAGATCACGAATCCAAGCAGGATCAGCCCCAGGCTTCGTGCCATCGCGGCGCGAGTCGCGGGCCACGCGCCCGGGTTCTCAAACGCCGCAGGAAGGTCAGCCGCAGCGCGAAGCCAACCGCAAAGAAAAACTGCGGCATGATCGTGTCTGCATAGCTACAATACGTGTTGTGATGCTTCCAGACGGCCCCTACCGCCTGGAACCCGCCGATGAAGTTGACCAGCAGCATGCCGGCCACCGTATAGCCGCGGAACTGATCAAGCGACACGATGCGGCTCTTCAGGGGCTGATACTCTGTACTCATTCCAGCCACGCTCTTGCGAACCCAATGTGGTATGAGGTCCCGGCTCGGACCGCAATTGCTTGACGTGACGATCCTAGCGATCCAGGTCGAGCTTGGCCAGCAAGCTCGAGCGGATCACGACCGTGACCGAGCTGAGCGACATGGCGAGCGCGGCGATCACCGGCCCGTAGCTTCCGAACAAACCGAGGGCCGCCAGTGGAATGCCCAGGTGTTGTACGCAAATGCCCAGAAGAGATTCTGACGGATTGCCGTGAGCGTGGAGCGTCCCAGCCGAGCGCGCGCGGCACGGCGCGGAGGTCCCCAGTGGCGATCACGATGTCGGCCACGGCCTTGGCCAGGTCGGTTCCAGTTCCCAGGGCGATTCCGATATCGGCCGCGGCCAGGGCAGGGGCGTCGTTCAATCCATCGCCGACCATCGCCACCCGTCGGCCTCGGCTTTGCTTCTTGAGGGACTCGATTACCGCCGCCTTGGCGTCCGGCAGAACGCCGGCCTTGATCTGCTCGTCCGCCAGGCCCAGCGCGGTGCCGATGGCCCGGGCGGTTTGGGGGTTGTCCCCGGTTAGCAGGACCACGCTGGCACCCTGTCTGTGCAGCTTTTCGACGACCTCTTTGGCGTGCGGCTTGAGTGTGTCGGCGAGAGCGACGGCTCCGACCACCTGGCCATCGACGGCGACCCGCAGAACGGTGAATGCCTGGCGCTCCCAAGCGAGGGCGGCGGCCTCGATGGGACCTTGCTCGATGCCCGCGCTTGCCAGGAACTGCTCCGAACCGACCAGGACCGTCCGGCCGGCGACACGGGCAGTGACGCCCAAGCCGCGGACGGCCCGAAAGTCACGAACTTCCTGATCGCCAGCGAACGGTGCCAGGGCGCGAGCCAAGGGGTGCTCGCTGCCTGCCTCGGCGGCCGCGGCGACTCTCAACAGCCCCTCGCGATCCCAGCCGGGCAAGGCCAGCGTCTCCACGACGCGGGGCTTACCCTCGGTAAGAGTTCCTGTCTTGTCGAACACCATGCTGGCGAGCC
Source organism: uncultured Planctomycetaceae bacterium (assembly GCA_963760085.1). Classification (GTDB taxonomy): domain Bacteria; phylum Planctomycetota; class Planctomycetia; order Isosphaerales; family Isosphaeraceae; genus Aquisphaera. The sequence continues at coordinate 44,249 of CAVXCB010000058.1, read as the reverse complement.
GATCCATCCGCTCAAAGGCCGAAGCATCGCGAACGAACAGCCCGGCTCGGGCGCCTCGGCCAGTGGCCACGGCGACCGCCATCGGGGTGGCCAGACCCAAAGCGCACGGGCAAGCGATAATCAACACGGCTGCCGCGTTCAGAACGGCCTGGCTCCAATCGCCCGAGATCAAACCCCAGCCAGCCAAAGTCGCCAGGGCGACCACGAGCACGACAGGCACGAAATAGGAAGCGATCCGGTCCGCCAGCCGCTGGACCCCGGCCTTCGTGCCCTGAGCTTCGAGCACCAGGCGAACCATCTGCTCCAGAGCACTCTCTCGGCCCAGGCGCTTGGCCTCGACCACCAAGGTGCCGTCGCCATTCTGGATCCACCGGTCACGCGGTCGCCCGGCCGCTTCTCGACCGGCATCGACTCCCCGGTCAGCATCGACTCCTCCACGCTCGATTCGCCATCGACCACGTCACCATCGACGGGAATCGTCTCCCCCGGCCGGATCCGCACTCGTTCACCAGGCCGGACGTCGGCCTGGGGAACCTCTTGCTCTCTCCCCTCGCGGATCACCCGCGCCGTCGCGGGCGCCAGGTCGATCAGCCGCTCGATGGCCTCCGCGGCCGTCCCCCGCGAGCGGACCTCGAGGAACTTGCCCAGTGTGATCAAGGTCAGAATGATCCCGGCGTCCATGAAGAAATGAGCCTGGTGCAGGTGCCCAAGCAGCAAGTGAACTGTACTGTAGAGGAACGCCGTCGAGGTCCCCAGGGCGATCAAGGTATCCATGTTGGAGGAGCGTTGAAGCAGGCGTTGCCAGGCCCCGCGAATGTAGGGTGCGCCCAGGTAAACCTGCAAAATTGCCGCTATACCGAACATGCACCAGCCGGCCCAAATTGCGTGCTCGATAGCCGGCAGGAACATTGAGCCCATTCCGAGCAAGATCAGCGGGACGACGCCAACGATCCCGATTTGAAGCCGCTTCCTCCAGTAAGTCACCTCTTCCCGGCGCTCGCGGCGGAGTTGCTCGGCGGCCTGCGCACCGAACGACAGCGTCTGCCGCCGGGCCGTGTAGCCGGCCTTGGTCACAGAGGATATGAGCTGGTCGATGTCGGCGCGGCCGGGATCAACAGATACCGTCGCACGTTGTGTTGCAAGGTTGACGCGGGCTTCTTGAACCCCCGTCGCGCTGCCCAGTGCAGCTTCGACCCGCCCGACGCAACTGGCACAGTGCATGCCTCCGATCGCCAAGTCCCACTCCTCGCTGCCTCCAGAGGCCACGGTGGTGGGCCTCTCTGGCGACGGCTCAGTCAAGGGCGCCTGGCCGGGTATCGAGCGGATCGTCACCGGTGGAGCAGCTTGTGCGGACTGGACAGCCTTGGGCACGTTCATTACCCCGTTCGACATGGGAACCGAGTAACCGGCTGCCGCGATGGCCTGGCTCAAGCTCTCGAAATCCGCGCGGACGGATCCACAGTCACCTCGGCCCAGGCCCCCGGTAGATCGACCTGGACCGATTCGACCCCCGGCACCGCCTGAGGGCCTGGCTCACCGTGCGCACACAGTGGTCGCAAGTCATCCCAGCGATGGGGATTCTCCAGACCTCGGTTGCAGTCGTCATGAATCCGTCTCCCGCTCTCGTCGCCAGACATTGTGTTCGCGTCTTCATTATACGCGTGCACGTTTGACCGTGCGGGTATCAGAGGGTTACCGTGGGAGGCGAGAGTTCGGTTCGACCTTGCCGACGACCCTCGACCCGGCGAACCTTCAGATCAAAGGGGCCAGGACCAGGGTCATGCGGTACGTGATCGAGGCGGGAACTGACGCGTCATCATTGCTCCTGTTCGATCCCGGTGCGCTACCTCAAGACTTTGAACGCTCGTTCCAGACTGGCTCCGGCGAGATCCTTGAACGGCTGGATCGGGAAGGCAGGGTCTGCTGGATCACGGTGGATGGAGATGGCGGCTACTCGCTCCACGCCTACATCGGTGAGCGGGTTCCCAGGGAGCTCGAACGTTGTGCGGTCGAGCCCGAGACGATCGACGAATTTCATGTGCCCACCGGCCGGCTCATCTTCGCGGGCTCGGAATACGCCTTTCGAGAGGACGACAGCTTCCTCCGCAACCATCCGCACATGGGAAGTTCCTTTCTTGTTCCGCCCGGTGTTTACCGCCTCAAGGTTTTTCGCACCCAGTACCCCAAGCGCTTCGTCGAGCAACTGTTTCGCAATCAAGCATCGCCGTGGGAGTACTGCCTCTGGAACAGCATGATCCTGCTGATTCCGCTCGCCGTCGCGGCCTGGATTGGCCTGGTCGTGATCTTCTTCACCACGGTGCACGTCCCTTTCCGAGGTTCCTGGCCCCGCTGCTCATGCTGGTTTTCGTTGTACCGTTTGTGGTCCGCCACCTCGAGACCTACCGCTCGGCGAAGGAACGATTCGCCGGCCTCCAGCGGGAATACCCGGCGTGGTTGCGCAGCTCGAACTTGTCAGACCCGACCATCATGTATTCGAGCACTGAGCATGGATTCACCGAAGATCTTTCAACCAATTGTCACGGAGCGTTCGCACGATCCCCATATCCTGAGTATACGATAGATTCGCCCAGCTCTTGCGAGCTTGTCTGGAAACCCGCTCTCGTCTTGATGGGACGATCGCGATCACGGCGGTATCGTTCTCGCCAGGATCAACCCTCATTGTCCTGAGGCCAGCTTATGCCAATCGGGCACGGCGATCCTTAACGAGGCCGTGCGCCTCGTCATTTTCGGGCTCGAGCGTCGCCGCGTGGATCGCTGCGTCGAGGGCTTTTCGCTCCCACCGCTCGATCACGGGTGCCTCGTCCTCGCGATAGGCGATTTTCGCTTTTTGGACATATCCTTCGCTCAGAAGCATGTAGGGGGCGGCTTGATCGGGGTACGATCGCGTGAGCCGTTCGGCCAGCGCGAGCAATTGATCGGCGATCCGGTGTGCATCGCCGAGTTTGCCGACCCTTCTTTGCCACGCCAGCGTGCTCGCGCAGGGGTGCCTCATCATCCAGCCGATCGCGGGAATCCGGGTGTGATCGAGGTCGAACTTCGCGGCATCGGATTTGATTGAGGAGATGACGCGATCCGTCCATGCTTCGGTTGGAAGTCCCTCCGGGATGAGCCAGGGTGACTTGACAATCGATGGCAGCCAGCCGATCCGCCTCGCCGCCAGTTCGGCGAGGCACGTTCCAAATCGATTGTCGTCGACGATCGCTGGCTGCGGGTGGAGCGGGGATCGAAGGGGCGTGAATTCGCCCGACCATTGTCCCAACGCCGCGAGAGTCAACGCCTCGCTCAAAACGAATTCGGGAAACGCGGTTTCCGCAACCGGCACGGATCTGACGAGATCGAGATCTTCTTCGAGTTCCTTCCGTGCGCGATCCGATTCGCCACGGAACATCAGATAATCCGCATGGAGTCGATGGCAACGGCTGAGTACGAGACATCTCACCAACATGGACTGTGAGGGACTGATTTCAATGGCTCCAGCATCGCGATCGCCCGCGCGTTCCATTGTTCATAAAGCTGGTCGTTCTTGGACTCAGTCAGATATCTCAGCATCCAACTGGCTAATCCAAACCGTTGCTGTTGGATCTCCACGTCGCCGGGACTGAGAGCGAGGTATGCCTCGCAGATAGCCGATGGATTCCTCAATGAGCGACCGTGCCTCGTCGTGCTTCCCATCGCGCAGCATAGAAACTCGCGAGACAATGATCGATCGTGGCGAGTCGTTTCAGACCGCCGATGTCGAGAGGATATCGTTTCGAAAGCTCGATTTCCTGCGAGCGAGCGAATTCAAGAGTTTTCTATGGTTGCTGTATCTAATAAATATCGCTGGATATATCAATATTCTCTCAGTCGGATAATATCCTTACTATCTCATCCAGCGATCGTGATGCCACCCGGTAATTCGCCTCGGAACGCGCTCGCTGGGCCTCGGAACGCCGCAACAGAGCCAGTAACCCCAGGAAACCCCCTATCAGCATCAGTAACACAGTTGCTGCCAGGGCCGCGATCACAGGTTGACGGCGGCACCAGCGCCAGGCGTGCTCGATCGGGGAGACGGGCCTCGCCTTGATCGGACGGCCTTCCAGGAAGCGGTTCAGGTCGTCGGCCAGTGCCTCGGCCGAGGCGTAGCGCCGGGAGGGGTTCTTCTCCAGGCACTTGAGGGCGATGGTTTCCAGGTCGCGGGGGATCTTCGGATTGAGCCGCCGTGGCGGCACGGGCTCCTGGCCGCGGACCTGATCCAGCGTCTCCAGCGTCGAAGCGCCCTGAACGGCGGGCGGCCGGTCAGCAACTCGTAGAGGATGCCGCCCAGGGCGTGGATGTCCGCCGCCGCCCCGATTCGGCGCGGGACCCGCTCGCCTGCTCCGGCGCCATGTAGGAGGGCGTCCCCCGGATGCCGGCCAGGCTCGTCTCCGAAGGGCCGGCGTCGCTGTCGGAGAGTGCCAGGCCGAAATCGGAGACCCTGGGAATCACCCGGTCCCAGGGGCCGTCTTCCTCGCCGTCCAGGAGGATGTTCGAGGGCTTGAGGTCGAGATGGAGCAGGCCGCGGCCGTGGATGTATCCGACCGCGCGGGCGATCGTCTCCACCAGCCCGGCCGCCACCCGCGGCGGCAGGGTCCCGTCAGTCGCTGCTTGAGGGTGCCGCCGGGGATGTATTCGAGCACCAGGAAGAACCATCCGTCGGCCTCGCCGTAATCATAGAGCGGCACGACGTTGGGGTGCCGGACGCTTGATACCGCCCGCGCCTCGCGGAGCCAGCGCCGGCGGCGCCGGTGCTCCGTCCGGCACCGAGGGCTCCCGGCAGGATCTTCAGGGCGACCAGACGATCCAGGCCCGTCTCGATCGCCAGGTAGACCACGCCCATCGCACCCCGGCCCAGCACGGACTGGATCTCGAAACCCGGGATGCGCGGCATTCGCTCCGGGCCGGCAAGACGACCGGGGAATCGGGGAGCCGTGGGCGAGCCGCTCCAGGACCGCCTTGCATTCCGGGCAGCCCTCGACATGCTGCTCGATGGCGGCGTACGTCGCATCACCGAACGCGTCGGTGCCGAGAAAACGCAAGATTCCCTCCCCAGGGCAGGACGACATGGTTACCAGCCCTCCTCGTCGGAGCGACCATCAAGAGCCGGCCGCCCAGCGGTCCGAGACGCGCTTGCCCTCGTCGCGGAGCATCCGGGCCACCCGCTCCCTGGCGGCGTACACCGCGGTATGGGTCATCCCCAGGGCCTTGGCGGTCCGCTCGACGGTCCAGTCGCAGACGGCGACCAGCCAGAATGCATCCCACGTCCTGGGCCTGACTTTCGCTCTCACCGCCGCCTGGACCTTCTCGGCCTCATCCAGCAGGAAGAGCCGGAGCAGGTCGGCGGCCCCTTCGCCGTGATCCGTCTCGCCCGGGTCGATCGACGCCCCGCGTGCGCCAGCCTCTGGTTCGCCATCGCGATCATCGAGGCTGAGGAGACTGACGGCCTGCCGCTGCCGCAAGAAATCGAGCACCCGCGAGTCGCAGACTCGCCTGAGCCAGCCGCGGAACGTGCGGTTCGGGTCATAGTGGAACGTCCTCATCCGGTCCGCCAGCTCGATCCAGATGCGCTGGCAGACTTCGTCAATCGAATCATCGTCGAGGCCGTAGCCGTGGCACCAGCGCCGCAGGAGGGGTCGTACCGGTCCCGGAAACTGACCCAGGCCGGATGGTTTTGCCAGTCGGACACCTCGCTCAGCAGCGCCGGACTCGTTGAGCCGTCATCGACGACTGGCCTCATCGCTATGTGCTCCGTCCACGGAAAGGGTCACCAACGAACGACTTGGGGACACCCGGGTCATTTTTTTCGAGATCCGTGTCGAAACGATTCGTAAACCATTTAGAGGGAGAATTCCGTTGGCTCGTGAGGCCAACTTGGCTGCGGTCACCGGGTACAGGGTCTCGAGTGCCGCCACGCGTTGTCGCAAGTGCTGGCCCGATGGGGCCATGTACGTTAGTCGCCGTCCGACCGAGCCTCCAGGCGAGAGCCCCGACACCGATCCTGCGATTGCACCCAATCGAGATCGGATGACTTCGAGAATCCATCCTAAGAACGGCCGGATCCGCAGTCAACAATTCTGCACGCGTCTGACACTTTTTCGGAGGGCATGGCAACTGAAGAACCGGGTCTTTTGATGAGTTCCATCTCTTGGATCAGGCACCTGTGAATCCGTCACCTGCTGCTTCCGACTCCAGTGCAGAAAAAGAAACCCTCGGGCAAAAACAAGGGACCCTCCCGAAAGAAGCAATAACAGTACGAGGCCCAATCCGACTATGCGCTGTTCTGACACTGGCGAAGTTTTGGTTACGCACCTTCGTCCGGGAAGAACGCTCCCCGAAACCTGACCGACTCGCGGAGTTCGGTGACCTGAAAGCAGCACGAGAGATGTGTACGGTGTCCCCGGAACTTGGGAACAACCTGGCCGAAGCCCTGGAGTACGACAAGAACCCCGCCGAAGCCGAGCTTATCTTTCGCCAGGCTCTCGGCGACTACCGCACCCTGGCCAACCGCTTCCCCAACGACATCGACTACCAATGGAGCCTGGCCATGGTCTTGACCAACATCGCGGCCGTCGCCGATCAACGGGGTCGCGCCAAGCAGAAACGCTTGACCTCGTCGAAGAGGCCGCGAAGATCTTCGTCAACCTCTCCCCCTCGCTGGGCAAGGATGAAGATTTCCAGGGGCACCGATCGAAGAACGTGCAGATACGCGAGCTGATCCGGCGCCATCTGGATTCCGCAACGTCAGGAACAAATCCCGCCAAATGATGCAGGCATCCAAGCATGCGGTTCTGTGAATCTCTCGATGAAATGGCGAAAATCTCCCCCGATACCCTCGGCCTGATGACGGAGCTATTGAGGGAAATTTCAAAAACCGTTCATGGAAAACGGGATTCCTGATGATGTTCCTCAAGGCGTTTCGCAACTCATGATTCCGCAATTCAGATCCGTGCACCGTTCCAGTCGGTTCGCTCGCAGGATCCGGCCGGGGATGCCTTGAAATCCATCTCGTCGTGTAGAGGCCAATCGTAAATAGGATAGGAAGGGAAGCACTTTCAGGCGGCCCACGGGCGTGGGCGAATTGGGCTGCAGGCCAGGTTCTGCGCTTAAGGACCGGCCAGAAATACCCCCTTCATGTCAGGGTTCCGGCTCGGGAATCCGTGCTTCACCCAGATGCAACTTCCTTGAAAATCCTTTTATTTGAACCTGCACGGATTTTCTCTTGCAATCTGGCATTCAAGAAGGGTAAACGTATTAACCGGATTTGAATGATAAGGGCTGTGAGAATTTCGATCCATCCTTGCTCGCGGTCCGCGAGGGACCGTTGGGGCGATATCGACTGATCGGGATGGCGGAGTGCGATGCTCCAAGGGAAAACCGGGGTCGGTAACAACGGCACGAACGGCTAGTGAATGGGTTCATTGGGTCGAAAGGCCCGATTGATCCCATGCGAAGAAAGGTGCGCGCTTAGGGCGATGGCATCTGGGCGGGCAATACGGCCCACCGCCAAGTCTCAGCATCCGCAGATCGAGGATCCGAGCCCCGGCCGCGGAGGGGCAAGGGTTGTCGCACAAAGGACTGATCTGTTCATTGGTTTCGTTTCTCTAGAGCGAAAGGTGATTCACCGTGAGTTCTTCACCACGTCGCAGAGTGACCGATCTCGCTTCTTCGCGAAGTCGAAGCCTGGCGGACCGAGAACGTCTCTTAACCGGAGGCCCGTGATCGAGGGGCTGGAGGATCGGGTCGTACTCTCCACGATCACATGGAACACCACGGCCGCCCCCAAGGGCGGCGCCCTAGGATACAGCCAGCGACTGGGTGGGGGACAAGGTCCCCGGCACCGGCAACACCGCCGTGATCGACCTGAGCATGCCCGCCGGGACGGTTACCACGGGCCCGAGCGACGCTGTTCTCAACCTCCAGACGAACTCGTCGACGACCGTAAGCGTGAGCAACGGCACGCTGACCCTCGGGGCCGCCACCTCCACGGTCTATGGACCCGTCACCGTCAGCAGCACCGGCACCCTCACCGCGCTCAGCAGCTGATGTACCTTCATCGGCAGCGCGGGACGGTGACCGATGCCGGCACACTTACCACCAGCAACAGCAGCGGCACTTCCTTGAGCCAGATGACCATGACCACTGGCAGCTCGCTGACGGTCGGCGCGCGCCCTTCGAGGTGAAGTCGGGGGCGGCACTGACCGCGGCCAGCGGCGTCAACGTCCTGATCGACAACGGGGTGACCATCTCGGTCGACGCCGGGGCGGCGATGACCGTCGGCGCCGCCTCGGTGGTGTACCAGGACACCAACAACAACGTCTCCGGAGGGATCGCGGTCTCCGGCGCGGCATCACCGCCACCGGCACCGCCTTCGTCAAGGGCGGCGGCGGCGTCACCGCCTCCATCCTGGTCAACTCCGCCGGCGGCATTTCAACGCCACCAACAACACCTTCGCTATGAGACAGTCTGAATCTGACCGCGGGCTCGAGCGGCAAGCTCGCCGGAGATGCCTTCAACACCCAGCTTACAATCAACGCCGGTACGACGGTCAGCCTGACCGAGAACAACTTCAGCAATGGGATCGTCGTCGCCGCAGGCGATCCCAGCGCCACCATCACCCTGGCTAACAATTACTGGGGCACGACGACGACGCGGTGATCGAAAGCCAAGATCACGGATCATCACGTCAACTCCAGCCTGCCGACGTGTCAATTTCAACCTGCCCCTCTCGGCCGCCAGCCCCCGTGCCGGCCACGAAAATCGTGGCCTCCAGCACGACGGCGACCTACAACGCCAACGCATCCCAATCGGTGGCCCTCAGCGCGAGCCTGACGAGCGGTTCCGTCAAGCCCAACGCGGGGACCGTGACCTTCATCGTGATGAACGGCACGGCGATGGTCGGGAATCCCGTCACCGCGAACGTCTCGAATGGCACCGCCAGCACGACCATCCTGATCCCGGCTAGGACACTCGGCGGCACGGATACGATCCTTGCCATCTACAGTGGCACGGCAAACTACCTCGGCTCCATCGACGCCAACCATACCGTGACGATCAACCCGGCGACCGCGACGAAAACCGCCGCCCCCGCCAGCGATACCTACAGCTCCGTCGGCGCGCAGACGGTCAACCTCAGCGCCACGGTCACTAGCCCGAATGGGACGGTCAGTGAGGGCACCGAGACGTTTACGATCCTCGCCGGCTCGACGCCGATCAGCCCGTCTGTCACCGTCCCGGTCGTACAACGGCGTCGCTGGCACGCCCTACTCGGTTCCCGCAGGCACGCAGGCGGGCCTCCCGTACACCATAAAGGCCGTCTATAGCGGCACGGCCGATTTCCTGTCGGCCACCGCTACCGCTGTCCTGACGGTCGGCGCGGCCGCCACGATAACCTCCTCCGTCGATGCCTCGACCACGTATAACGCCTCGTCACAGACGGTGCCGCTCACTGCCACGGTCACCAGCACGGCCGGCAAGGTCAACGAGGCGCACCGTGACGTTCACCGTCCTGAGCGGCTCGACGCCGATCGGCCCGGCCATGAGCGTCGTGATCACAAGACGGATCCGTTAGCACGTACCTATCCGCTTCCCGCCGGCCTCTCGGGGGGGACTTATACGATCAAGGCCGTCTACGACGGCGGGCCACGACTTCGTAACCTCCTCCGACGCCCGCGCACACCCTGACGGTCAATCCTGCGATTACGACCACCGCCGCAACTAACCAGTACGACCACGTTCAGCACCTCCGACCAGATTGTGTCCCTCACCGCCACGGTCACCAGTCCGGCCGGCACGGTCGGCGAGGGCTACGTGACTTTCACGGTCCTGAATGGCACGACGGTCATAGGCAAAGCCACCATGGGCAACGTCGCGGGCGGCAAGGCCAGCGTCAACTACAAGATCCCCGCCGAACACGGCGGCCGGCAACTATACCATCGATGCCGTCTACGATGGCACGGCGAGTTTTCTGCTCCGCCACCGACATGGCTCACGTCCTGACGATCACTGATCCGAGCACGGGCCCCGGGTTCATCGTCAACCCCTTGCCCCGTCCGGTGGTTTGGGCCCGACTATGGTCCAGCAGGGTTCGAAGTCAGCTTCTCTCCTGACCACCGGTGTCGGCGCAAGCACCACCCCATCGGGCCACAAAGTGCACCGGTCGAGCATCAACGCTAACCACGGTCCGCTCTCGATCGGCCGGCCCGCGATCGCGAAGCACCTGCGGTCCGATCAGAAGCTCCCGGTGGCGGACCAGCGATCCCACACCGACGCTCGCTCGGGGCACCGTGAGTGATCACGGCGCGACGGTCACGGCCGGCACCGCTTCGTCGACGATCGTGGCGAATGGATGAGAGCGATGCCGGTCGGGCGTTAGTCGGATGAAATGGAAATCGACCGCGAGCCGGCGGACGTCGGGCCCTGGGGCCTTCGATCGCGCCAGGCGGCGGCCGTTTGCGGCCGACTCGTCACGGAAGCTTTCGCGGAAGCTTCGGCCTCTCACCTTCGTCCGGGATAGATGGGGGGACTGCTTTGTCAGCTTGCGATTCCCGGTGAGGGTTCTCAGTTTCAAGGAGCGAACGTATGAGCCGAATCCCGATCCTCTTTTGTGGTCTCGTGGCCGGTGCTTTGGTGTGGGTCGCGTCACTGGGCCTCGCGCGCGCCGATCAGGACGACGATCAGCGCCTTGCGCGGCAGTTGCTCACCGCGGCCGAGACGTACGCCGAACTCCTGGAAGTGACAGTCAAGCACGGCCAGCGGGCCGAGATCGCCCTGACGATCCTCCAGAAAGATCAGGAGCGGGCCAACATGAACGCCCGGATCCGAGACATGAACAGCATGATCGCCGATTTTCCCCAGAATCGCCGCTGGTGGATCATGGAGCAGGACTTCTTCTTCAAGCAGAAACTTGCCCTCGATAGGGAGCTCACCGACCTGGATCGCCAGCTCAACAACCTGAAGTTCCAGGAGCGGCAGATGTTCGAGGAGGAATTGCAACAGGCCCAGGCCAATGGGAAGGCCGTCAAGCCGTTCAACCGCGAAGCAATCCTCAACGATCTTCAGCGGCTGAACCGCGAGAGCAATAAGGCCGTCGACGAGCTCAAGTCAAGCATCGAGACCGCCGCGCGGGAGCAGCACACCACGCCGGGCCAGGTTCTCGACAAAGCAAAGAGGGACTTGGCCAGATTGGCGATCCCGACTCCCCCGCCTGACGCTGCGAGCGAGTTTCTCAAGAGGTTCATCACGCAAGCCGGCGGCAAGCATGGCTGAACGGGGTGGAGAAGAAGCCGTCCACGGTCAATAACAAGGGATCCTCCCGCAAGAAGCACTAGCAGTTCGCGGCCCGATCCGACGTCGCGCCGTTCTGCCACTGGCGAAGCTTTGCGTGAAAAAGCATGGTACGCTCAATGTCTCAGGAGGATGGACGATGCCACTGAACCAGTTTCGCCAGGCACTCACCAAGCAGCCTTTTCGGCCGTTCCGGATCATCCTGGCAGACGGCCGGTCCTTCACGATCGAGCACCCGGAGTTCGTGGCGATGGACCCCCGCGGTCGGGAGGTGACGTTCTACGAAGAAGACGGCACCCAGCATTTCATCGAAGCGATGCTCATCGCTGAATTGATCGTCCCCCCGACATCAGAGCCAAGCCAGACGCGGTGACGGATCACGATTAGGTCTCCTCAGCGCGATCCAGACCAGCGATGTTTGGACTTGAGGCAAAATGGGACCTCTGTTAAGTTGCCGCGACTCTCGGGTGGAATAGTCTCGCGCAGGCCTTTGAGCGTTACGGTGCCCCGCCGCGGCTGGATCGGGGATGCGTGGATTGTGCGGCGATTCGTAGGCTGCCCGCAGCGCCTTTCCGTTGTTTTCCATTCGTCATCGCGTCTTCGATCCGTCGACAAGATCCCAGGCCAGACCGGCAAGGAGGCCACTGGCATGAATCGCCGCACTGCCGTCATGCTGACCATGTTGCTCGGAGTTCTTCTCCCGTCAGGTCTTGTGGCCCAAGAGGTCCGCAGTCGCCGCGCGTCGGGCTCACAGTCGAGCCAGGGCAAGACGTTTCGGCCCACCGCCGCCAAGGATTCGACGGACGCCGATGATCGGGACGAACCGGCCAGCGTCGACGATCCGCCTGCTGGGCTGCTTCATGAATCCGGATTTCAGATGCGAACGTATGACATCGCTCGCTACACGAAGACTGCCCAGGGCCAGCAAAATCCGCAGAAGGCGATCATCGAATGGATCTTCCGCCGCACGGGAACGGCCGACTGGCATGGCGAGAAGATCGCAGTGCTCTGCGCCACCAAGACCCAGCTCAAGGCTTACAACAGCCCGGAAATTCTCAAGCAAGTCGGTGAGATCGTTGAGCGGTTCACGAACGCAACCGACGATATCCTGGCGGTGCACGTGCGGTTCTTTGTTTCCTCCGACACCCGCTGGCGGCACTCGGTCTTCTCGCAACTTACTCCTGTGGGCAACGGTCCGCAGGGGCAGCAGATCTGGACTCTGCGGATGTCCGACGCGGCACTCATCATCTCCCAAATGCAACTTCAGCAGGGATTCCGCAAGCTGGCCGATGAGCGAGTCGAGATGGTCAATGGCCAGCTTCTAACAATCCGCACGGCCGAGCCACGCACGTTCGCCGGGGGCATGCAGCGCGACAGTGCCGTCGGCCAGGGCTACACTCCCCGCGCCGACAAGCTTGAGGAGAGCATCATCCTCAAGCTGAGCCCGCTTTTGACCTTCGAGGGCGATTCAGTGGACGCCTCAATTGATTTGTCGGTCAACACCGTGCGGATGTTTCACCGCACGAAAGTCATCGCCCCCCGCGAACAGGGACCGCCGGAGATGTCGATCGACGTCCCCGAGGTATCCATGACCCATCTTGACCAGACCGTCAAGAACTGGCCGCTGGGACAGACGTTGTTGATCACTGGAGGCATCCATCCAGGAATACTGGACAAGAAAGGCGGTTGGCTGGGCACGCCAATTGGTGCTCCGACCAGCACCGAGGTTCTCGTCTTTCTCGATGCCGAAACCGTAAGCCGCGGCAGGCCTCGCGCCAGTGCCGTGGATACTCGCTCGACGAAAGCCGACACCAGGGGGACCAAGGCCGGCGCCGATGACACCGAGGATGAGGAACCGCCGCCCCGACCCCGCAAGACCAAGGCTTCCACCCGCGGACCCGATCTCGGTTCCGAATCCGGCACCGACAACGGAAATAACCAGTGAGTGGTTCGCCGGCAGTCCCTGACGGGCTTTCGAAACGAAGCGACGCGGCGCGGGGATTGCACGCCCACGGATCTCGCCTGAAAAATCGAAACCGTGTATAACGGTTTGTTTGGTACGTTCGCGAGATCTCTGTTGAGGCTGCTTCACGATGTCGTCGTCCCGTCTTGACTCCTCGGTTGCCGTTGCCCCCAGAACAAGCATCATTCCCACCATTGGCGGCCCCTATTTCGCGCTGGCGATTTTGTTCGCCATGAACCTGCTGAACTATATCGACCGTTACTCGTTCTTTGCGGTCGGCACACAGATCCAGCGCGATTTACACGTCGACGACTTCTGGTACGGCGTGCTGAGTGCGTCATTTATGATCGTGTACACGCTCGTATCGCCGCTGATGGGATGGCTGGGAGATCGCTACAACCGCCGCCAGTTGCTGGCCGGCGGAGTGGCCATCTGGAGCCTCGCAACCGTGGGAACAGCGTTCTCCACGGACTTTTACCACATGTTCTTCTGGCGAGCGCTGCTTGGTGTCGGCGAGGCAAGTTACGGTGTGATCGCCCCCGCTCTCATCGCGGACCTGTTCGCGACCAACAGGCGCGGCCGGGCGATGGGCGTCTACTACCTGGCGCTGCCGCTGGGAGGAGCGATCGGCTACACGCTCGGCGGATTCGTGGGCCAGGAATGGGGGTGGCCCAGGGCCTTTCTCGTCGTGGGTCTGCCCGGCCTGCTGGTCGCCGCGGCCGGGCTCTTGATTCAAGACCCGGGCCGCGGAGCTTCCGAGGGTATCACCCACACCGGCAAGGCGAACCGCCCCAAGCTGAGAGATTACCTGACGCTTTTCCGGACTCCGACCTTTGTCTTCAATACCGCGGGCATGGCCGCCGTGACCTTCGCCACCGGAGCTTACGCCGCTTGGGGTTCAACCTTCTATCAGACTGTTCGTGGCATGTCGATGAAGGAGGCCGGGGCCTGGATTGGAGGCTTGACTGCGGCCGCCGGCCTGGTCGGAATCTCCCTGGGTACGGTACTGGCCGATTTCTTCGTCAAGTACACCAAGCGTGCCTATTTGCTGCTGGCCTGTATTGTCGTCATGCTGGCGATACCCCTGGGTCTATTTGGAATTCTCGACCCCGAGCGAATGTCTTCGCTCGGCCTGCTGTTTGGCGCCATGGTCATGCTTGGCCATGGTCCTTGGACCTTGCAACACGGTCATCGCCAACGTTGTACCTTCCAACCAGCGGGCTGCCGGTTATGCCCTGTATATCTTCTTGATTCATCTCTTCGGAGACATCAGCTCGCCAATCCTGCTGGGTGCGATTTCCAACCTGTTCGGCAGGCCGGGCATTGTCGAATCTCCGTTGGGAAGGCTATTTGAATCGATCGGTGCGCACCCTGTCGGAGCGACCAACCTGACCGTGGCGATGCTCTCGATCGTGCCGCTCCTGGCTCTCGGGTGTTTCTTCTTCCTGCTGGGGTCACGTCATCTCGCCCAGGACATGGAACGCGCCGAGTCGAGCGGGCAAAAGGAAGCAGGAGGTTCGGCGTTCGTGCATTGACCAAGCTCAATGTCGCCAGACCGCAAGAGCGATTTCCAGGGCGATCAAGATCACGACGGTGACTTCCAAAGCCTCCATGCGATGTCCGCCCGCCTGCTGGACTAGCAGGTCGTAGACATTGCCCACGGTCTCGAGCTTGCGGCGGATCGATTGCTGCCACCCGGGCAGGTGGAAACGGGTGGAGGTCAGGTCGAAAACCCGCGAGAGATAATGGTCGCCAATCAGCTTGAGCGCATTGTCGACCCGCTCGAACAGGCTGGCGGCCTCGATCTCGAGCTCGCGAACTTGGCGCACCGCGTCGCTGTGGGTCTTCCAGAGCCCGGCCCCCCAGCGCCTACGGCGATCGGGGCGAATCAGGCGGTAAGCGGCCTCGAGCCGGTCGTCCAGGCGGTCGTCGATGTGGCGGAACTCGAGCAACTGAACATTCGCGAATTCGATCACCTGCAGGGTGTCGGCGCATTCGGCGTCGACGACGAATCCGGCCGCCCAGTCGAGCACCACGAGATCGGTGGGGGTATACGAGAGCGATAGCCGGGTAGCCTCGTTGACCTCGTGTCGGCTCAGTGGCCCGGATTCAAGGCGGATCAGGCCGGCGATCCAGTCGGCATGATTCTCCAGCCATCGCGACCTCGGCTCGCCGAGCTGGAAGACAATGTACTCCTCGCTCATCGAGCTCAATGCGAAGTCGAAGACCGCCGGACGTAGCCGCTGGATCCAGGGGGCGAGAATCTGACGCGCCGCCTCGTTTTGCGGGGCCGGATCGGCGAGCGCACCGGCTAGCTGCAGGAGCTTGGAGGGCGTTGCTAACAAGGGAAATCGAACCGCCAGCGAGATCGCGCCGAAATCGAAAAGTGTCAGCTCGGCTTTCGGGTTTTGCACCGAGGGAGTCTCTCCGGGCAGGCGAAGGCCGACCGGCTCCAGGGGCACACGGATGGGCGCGGGGCGGTAACCGATCGACTCCGGGGTGCGTCTGCGCCGGGGCAATTGGCCAAGCTCCCCCTGGAGCATCTGGCGAGCCCGCTCAAGGTCGATCTCGTCGCCGATGTCGAACGCGAAGGCCAGGTGGACGATGACCGCAAGAGGCTCGTTGAGCCAGGCTCCGTTGGCCGTGGAATCCTCGCGATCCGGCTGGACGCCGATCTCCTGATCGTTCTGGTTGGCTTGGTCACGACCGAGGAAGGGCGTACTCATCATCACCCCCGATCCGGCCGCGTTTCGTCGTCTTCGAGTGAAAGCGACACCTCCGTACCCGCGTCTCCACTGGGGTCGCTGGCCACTTCCACTCCGCTAGCCCCGAAGGTGGCGCATGGGAGACGGCACGGGTGAGTTCTGACGCTGCGATGGCCGCGTCGACATCCTGTTCGGACGAAGTCGAGTCGATTTCTGGGACGAGAAGCCTGGGTTCGTGTTCCTGCCACCAGGCCTCCGCCTGCATCGCCGACCAGGTTCCGGCATCAGCACAAGCGGAGAAAGCTCGGGACAGGCTTTCGGCGTCTTGATATCGGTCTTCGGGTTTCTTTTCGAGGCAGCGAAGCACGACCTGCTCGAGGTCGCCTGGAACATCTCCGCGAAGCTGCGACGGGGGAACGACCGGGTCCCGGGCGTGGGCGACCATCACGGCCATCGAGTCATTGCCCAGGAAGGGTGGCCGTCCAGTAAGCAGGAAATAAGTGATCGCGCCTATTGCGTAGATGTCTGTGCGGCGGTCCGCCGCATGCGTTCTCATGACCTGCTCGGGAGCCATGTAGAGGGGCGAACCGGTCACGGTGCCCTCTCGCGTCGAAACGACGGATTCCTGGTCATAGATGGGCTTGACGAGCCCGAAATCGAGCAGCTTGGCCACGTCGTAGCGCGCTCCGCGATAGGCAGAGAAAACATTGGGCGGCTTGAGATCGCGATGGATCAGGCCGGCCTGGTGAGCCTCGCGGAGGGCATCGCACGCCTGGCAAAGAAGGTAAATAATTCGCCCCGGAGGCAGCGGGCCATGGCGATCGACCAGCTCCTGCAGGCTCAAACCGGGCAAGTATTCCATCACATAATAAAAAGTACCGTCCTCAGTGCGGCCGTAGTCGAAGACTTCGACCGTGTTCCAGTGTGACAGTCGAGCCGTCGCCCGCACTTCGAGCTCGAACCGGGCCAGCACCCTGGGTTTTTGAGACATGTCGGGTCGAATTAACTTGACGGCGCACGGGCGTTTCAGAAGCTGGTGCTCGGCGAGGTACACTTCGCCCATTCCCCCCGCGCCCAGCTTTTTCGTGAGGTGATACTGGTTCAGCCGCCTGGCCCGAAACTCCTCGGTGCGAAACGTGTTGATGGTGTGCGTGCCGAAGATCGCAGTCACTGCGCCCAGGAGAAGGAACAGGGCATTCTCAGTGAGCTTGTCCAGCGTGCGGGCTTCCTCGGAAACGGCGAGGAATGATGGGGAAGTCAGACCCAGAAGCACGGCGCGACCAGCGGTGCCAGCGACAAGGGTACGATCACTAGCGCCGCTCTGCGCCAGTTGTTGGGGATGAAGATCCCGTACGTGAAGATCACCAAAAGTGTGCCGATGATGCTGGTCTTGAAAAGAACCCGCACGTCGGCGCTGCTGAGCAAGTCACGCTGGACGCGTGTTTGAATTCCGATGGACTGGCTGCGCGATGAAGTAGCCCGCGATGACTCCAAACGTGGCCAGCTCCAACACGCGAAGCTGCCGCATCGACGGTTTCCAGCGGCCCGACAGGGCCAGGACGTTTAATACCAGCAGAAAAAAAACCAGGCAGTGTAAATAGACCTGCTGCGGAAGTGCCTTTAGAAAGTAGAGATCGTGCAGCAAGAAGGCTCCGAAGCCCACGGCCAGCATCAGCGATGCAGCATGGAGACGGCGATGCAGCAGGTCACGGGTCTCGTCCGCCAGCTTCGAGCTGCCACCGGCCAGAGACTGCCGGTCAGGGCTGAAGCTCTCGGGCAAGGGGCTCCTCGCCGGTTTCCAGCTGCGGGTCGACACGTCCTTCTGGTCGTCGGGCTGGGGCATGCGAATCTCGATCGCAACGGTCAGAGAAAGTCTGTGCGAATTGCTCAGGATCAGCGAAGGTCGATTCCTACTCGAGATGCCATCAGGCCGAGGGACTCACCGTTGCGGCCGGGCGTACCTCGGGCCCTGCCGGAAACAGCATGGCAACCGAGCACCGGAAACGGGGAATGACTTCGTCCCCGCGACAATTGTGCTCATGACCAGGCCCCAGGCATGTCATATCTTTCCACTCTTGTACGAGTATAACAGCTCGGCCAACGGCCTTCAGCAGCAAGGCAGAACCCGCCAGGCAGCCGATAGGAAGACAGAGCCGCCTCCTGCGATCTTTATTTCCCGCAGGAGGCGGCTCTCTTCGATGACTTACGATTCCAGACGTTTCGTCTCAGTACTGGTCGGCACTGACGACCTCACCCCCGGCCCGGGTGATCAGGGCTTTCATTACTTCCGGACGGATGCTTTTCTTGATGTACCGGACCGAGCCGTCGCCGAAGAGAACGTTGGCCCCGTCCGGGGTGAACCCACCGATCTGCGGCAAGGGCAAACTCGGGATCGAATGGGATGTCCTCGGGCTTGGTCCAGGGAATGTCGCGCTGGGCCTCGACGGCCAGAAACGTGTTCGATGTTCCATCGGTGATGTCCATGAACGACGGCTTGTCTCCTTTGCCCAGCATCGTCTGCGCACCCGTGAAGACGAAATACGCGGTATGGGTCTTGCTCGTTCCGACGAGCCGAGGGTAACCGTAGATAGCCGGCATCGCATTCGAGCAATTTGCTGTTGCTGGGGCCGTCCCACGGCTCATCGAAGTTGTATGAATTGTAGAGCTCTTGCTGCTCGATGTACGGCAGAAGAGCGACTCTCCAGCTATACGGCACCTTGCCGCTTTTTCCTCCGTACAGCACCGGCGGCGGAAGATGGTTCTTGTCAGAGGCAAAGTTGTGAAACGCCAGGCCGATCTGCTTGAGGTTGTTGACGCTCTGGGAACGGGTCGATGCCACCTGGGCCGTGCTCATGAACGAGCTGATGATCCGGGCCGCATTGGCAACGTCGATGGGTGAACTCGCTTGCAGCCGCACCGTCTGTCCCGTTGCCTCGATGCGCGCCTTGTCCAGCAGTGTGGCGAGCGTGCCAATCGCCCAGTCGTTGGCCTCGCGGAGGCGTCCGGCGTCCGCCGCATGTTCTCTGAGCGAGGGCACGGCATTGCGACCCAGGGTCAAGACGGCTTGCAGGGTTTCTGTGACTGGCTTGACGTCATTCGCTTCGCCGACCGTGGCCACGACGTCGGCCGTGAGCTCCCGGTCAAGGTTGATGCCCACCGCGTAAACGCGAACTTTCTCGAGCAGAGGCGCAATCGTGTCGAGCTTCATTTCCCCCTGGTTGAGCCGGCGTCGCAGCCAGCGCGTCTCCAACACGGCATTGATCTGCCCCTTGGCCACCTGGCTCCAGGCATCGTTCCAGGAAGGCCGGGCTTTCGGCTCCTTGCGGTCTTCGATCAGCACCCGAAGCAGGTCATCAGCCGCCAGCACCGCGGTTCGATCGTCGGGGGTGTAAAGCGACATTGAGAGCCGGCCTGCTTGCCCTTCCGTCGGCCGCAGATACGTCTGGCCCGCGTGCCGAACTTCCTCGACGGGGAGCGCCAGGCGATTCAGGACTTGCTTCCATTCCTGAGGTTTTGCCGATCGGACGATGATGCCCGACGGAGGCGGAATCAAAGTGGGTGTCCCAGGATTTCCGGGGTTGGTGGGAAAACCCTCCCAGAAGATCAGAAGCTGGTCGATCTGGTCGATGGGCAAGAGGAATTCCTTGACAAGCCGTTCATTGTCCGCGAACAGTTTCATGACCGGTTGCATCTCGGGCCGTGCCAGTAAAGCGGCCGGCTGGATGACAACGAACATCCTGGTCTCGGCTGGAAGGTAACTCAGGTCAGACGCCTTGTGCTCGGGGTTTGTAGCCGCGTCGCCGTGAGCCTTGTCTTGAGATGTCGTTTGCGCCTGTGTCGCGGGGCCGGCGATCGGCCCACGCAGGCCGGCGACCAGGACGCCGAGGGCTGCGAGCACGGCCACAATGAGGAATCGCACCCGGGCCGAGAGCCCGACATGACGAACATGCTTGGAGTCGCGAAGCATCTCGATTCTCCGAACAAGAGTGCCAGGGGACGGGAGAAAAGCACGCGCCGGCCAGGTGAGCACCCGTTCGTCGCGGCGAAGAGCCATGTGAGCGAGCGTGGCGAGGTAAGGAAGAGATCCACCGGCGAGGCGGGCCGACCAGGCGTCGGCGGCCAGCTCCTGCTCGAGCCGCAGCCGGGCCGACAGCCAATGCGCCAGGGGATGATAGAACTGCAAAGCGACGCTGAGCTGGGCGAGCAGACCAGAGACGTAGTCGCCCCGGCAAACGTGTGCCAGCTCATGAGCGAGAACTGCTCGTCGCTCCTCGTTGTTCCAGGTTTGCCAGTCCTGAGGGAGCAGAATAAGGGTACGGTTCCAACCGATCGTGGCCGCGGTCGCAAGCTCGGCCGAGGCGCGAACTTCCACGGGATGGCAGCAGCTCATCTCGGCACGGAGGAGAGCGACGGTCTCGATCAAGGAAGGATCGGCGAGGGGCTCGCTGCGCGACCGCAGCCGGCGGATTGCGCACAGGCCCAGAGCCAGCCGGCCCATCCCCAGGGTCACGCTTCCGAGCATCACCATTGCCAGCCAGCTTCTCCAGCTCCACGAGACGCGGCTCTCGACGGCCGCAGGTTTTCCCCACTCTCGCGCCAGGGACTGGAGAAGTGCGAAGGCCAGCGCCGGCTTTTCCGGCGAGCGAGGTTGCAACGCGCTGCCAAGGGCGACCGGAGAGGGCCTCGTGGCAACCAATTCAGTCTGTGCGGCTGGCACTTCCATTGTGCCCTCTGCAGCGCTCCGTGGACTGAAATTCACAATCGCCAGTCGCAATGTCTCGAGCGAATCGCCCGGCATCCACCTGGGCCACGGACAGAACGCGAGGATCGCGACCACCGCCATCACCACCAGGCTGGAGCCCGCCGCCAGCGCTCCAGCTGCCGGGCTCCATCGTCTCAACATCAGGTAGCCTAGAATTCCCAGCGAGGCAAACGTGGTCGCGTGCACCAGACCTTCCCAGAAGCTTTCCAAAAGCAAGTTCACGGTTTCTTTCCCCCTTTCCCCAGCAGGCTCTCGAGGAGAGTGCGTTCTTTGGCCGAAAGCGCCCTTCTGCTCCATCAGCCGTACGAGCAACAGCTCCCGCGATCCGCGAAACACCCGATCAATCACATCAACGAGCAGCTTTCTTGAGACATCTTCATAGGATTGCGCCGTTCGATAAGAGAACGGACGCTCCTGATTGGTCTGGATCAGAAACCCCTTGTTGGCCAGGATCCGGACCAGCGTGGCCACTGTTGTGTAAGCCCGATCCAGTCCCGATGCGGCCAGAGCATCGCGGATCTCGGCAACGCTCGACTCACCCCGGTTCCAGAACGCGTGCATCACCTCGAGTTCCCGCTCTGTCAGCTCCTTTGCCGGCGGTCGCGCCATCAGTGCACATTCCTCCTGACCCCAGGTCACTTGGATTTGGTTTTCTAGTTCTGGTTTTATCGTAGCGATCGGGCTTGGCAAGTCAAGCAAGAAATGCGGATCTGGGTTGACTTTGTCAGCGATCCTTGCCGGCCGGCAACCGCGGGACGACGTGGCAGCTACGTGCCTTGATGATCACATGAACGTCTTGATCTGGTGACAGGGCGAGCTGTTCGACCGCGGGGGCGACCAGGCTCACGATCCAGGTCACCAGGCCGGTACGGATCAAGGCCTCAGCGGCGGGGCCGTGCCTGACGACCCGCTCGACTTTTCCGGGGATGATGTTTTGAGCGCTCAGGCCGGAGATCGGGCCTCTGGCCAGCAGGATGTCCTCAGCGCGAACCGTCATGATCACGGGCATGCCCGCTTCCACTTCGAGATAGGGCACGATTAGAGACGGCCCATCCTCGAGCTTGAGCATGGTTGCGGTCAGCCCCGGCAAATGGCTCTCGACGCGGGCCGAGCAGGGTATTGCGAAGGTCTTCCAGGTGATTGAACGATGGACCGCGAATGCTGGCCAGGACGTCAAGCGGCGGGCCTTCCGCCAGCACCCGACCCTGCTCGAGCAGGAAGAGTCGCGTGCCCACGGTGACCGCCTCCGCCGGGCTGTGCGTCACGTAGAGTACGGGGATGCGTTCGGAGCATTGAACGGCGCGAAGCCGCTCGATCAGCGTCTGGCGGTTGGGCAAGTCGAGTGCCGAGACCGGCTCGTCGCAGAGCAAGATTCGCGGTCGCGGTGCCAGCGTTCGAGCCAGTCCGACCCGCTGCCGCTCCCCTCCCGAAAGAGTGGACGGCCGCCGATCCAGCAGGTGCTCCACCCCGCAAAGGGCGGCGATCTCGGCCAGGCGAAGCTGCCGATCTGCGCGGCCCTTGTTCCGCAGACCGAACCGGATGTTTTCGGCGACACTCAGATGAGGGAACAGGAGATCGTCCTGAAAGATCATGCCGATCCGCCGCCGACGGAGCGGCTCGTCAATGCCTCGAGTCGAGTCAAACAGCGTGGTTTCCCCGAGGCGGACATATCCCTGATCAGGACGGGAAAGTCCCGTGATCAACCGCAGGATCGAGGTCTTGCCCGACCCGGAGGGCCCGAACAGGACACAGATTTCCGTGCCCAGCCGGAGGGTTACGTCAAGGGTCAAGCCCGCGTGGATTCGCCGGATCAGGCGGACATCAAGGATCGAACTTGCCGCGCTCAATGTACCGAACCCCGGACCGGGAGGGTGCGCTGCACCAGCCAGAGCGCGGCGATCGAGACGACGGAGATCCAGAGAGTCAACCGTCCAGCCCGCGCGGGATCGCCCGCCTGGACGGCATCGTAGATGGCCAGCGATGCGGTCTGGGTCAGCCCGGGAATGTTTCCCGCCACCATCATCGTGGCACCGAAATCGCCCAATGCACGGGCAAAGGCAAGCACAGTGCCGGCCGCCAGCCCGCGCCAGGCCAGTGGCAGCGATACCGCCCAGAACACCGAGAGCTCGCCTCGTCCCAGCAACCGGGCCGCATCTTCGAATGCGGGGTCAACGGCCTCGAACGCGCTGCGGGTCGGCAAGAGGAACAGCGGAAAGGCAGCAATCGCCGACGCCACTACCGCTCCCGACCAGTGAAAGACCAGAGTCACGCCCAAAGCGTGTTCGAGCCAACCTCCCAGCCATGTTCGCCGCCCCAGGACCTGGAGCAAGAGGTAACCCAGAACCGTCGGTGGCAGAACCAGCGGCAAGATCAAGAACCCCGACACTAAACCTTTGCCCGAGAAGTTCAACCGCGCCAGGTAGAAAGCGCCGGGCACACCCACTAGCATGATCAGGGCGGTTGCCGCACTTGCCACACGCACCGAAAGCCAGAGTGGGCCCAGATCGGCCATGGCACACACGCTCGCTCACTCAGCGGGTTGACTGGGCATGAGATTTCGGGGCGCCATTGCCTGCTTGTCCAACGGCAGCGTCGTGGTTCAAGAAACCGTTTGCCTTGAGAATCGCCTGCCCCTCGTCTCCCAGGATGAATTGCGCCAGGGCTCTGGCGTGGTCGCGATGCTTGGATCCCGCAACGATACCGAGCGCCTGGATCAAGGGATCGTACAGTGCCGAATCGACCTCGATGACGCGAATCTCGGGGTCGACCAGGGCATGGCTCACAAGTGCAGCGTCGGCATCTCCGTTCTGAACATAAATCAACGCCTGTCCCACCGATCCCGCGCGCACGATTTTCGATTCCAGGCTTGACCAAAGCCCTGCGCGCTCAAGGGCCTGCCTGGCGGCCGCGCCGTAAGGCGCGTACTCGGGATTTGCAATGGCGATCCGTTTGATCTCATTCCGGCCCAAATCCGCCAGACTGAGTACCAGATCGCCGACGGTGCGATGCAGGCAAAGCACCAGCGATCCCCTGGCGTAGGGCCGAACCGATTCGAGCTCCACCAGCCCGGCGTCGGCGAGCTCGCTGACAAACTTCACGTTGGCGGAGAGGAACACGTCAAACGGCGCGCCCGCCTTGATCTGCTCGGCAAGCCGGCCAGAGGCGTCGATTGTCAGTGTCGAGATGATCGCGGTCTGCTTTTCGAACCGCTCGATCAGTCGAGGCAAAACGCGCTGGAGGTCGGCGGCGGCCGCGACGCGTAGTGGTTGCGTGTCGGCTCGTCGAACGCGATCGCATCCAGCGGCGATGAACGCAACGAGGCCGAAGAGCCAGAGACCGACTGGGATGATCGATCGGGGCATCCGGATAGGTTTCCGCCGCGCCTTTAGACTCACACGGGTATCTGAGCTAAAGCGTGCATCGTACGACCTGGGCGACAGGGGCGTCAACCGCGGCCGTTGCTCACCGGTCTGCAGTTTCGGCTTCTTTGATCATCTCCTCGACTGCGATATCCAGACTTGTACCGATGGCATTGAGGTTTCTAATCATGCCTTTGGCGTCGATGATCAAGACGGTTGGGTAGCCGCGCACGTGATAGGTCTGCACAATCGGGCCCTCTCCAGGGTCGCCGTCGTTCCAGTTGGGCCAGGTGATTCCCTGCTCCTTCATGACCTTGAGTGCGGCGGGCTGATTTGAATCGCAGTCTACGCCGAGCAAAGCGAACGGTCGATTTTTATAACGCTCGACCAGCTCACGCTCATGGGGAACTTCCTGCATGCAAGGACCGCACCAGGTGCCCCAGAACACCAGCACGACGACCTTGCCGCGATAGTCGGAGAGCTTCAGCGGCTTCCCGTCCATGCCGGTGCCGTCAATCGGCGGGGCAGGCTTGCCTGCGACCAGATTCTCCATCTCGTCGAGCCGGGACTTGGCGACATCAGCCAGAGTTTTCTTGTGAGCCAGCATCCGCTGACATTGCTTGAGTTCCTCGGGCGTGAGCGGCCTGCCGTTCCATGTCGGGGTGGGCTGCTTGAGCATTGCCTCCAGCTCGCGGAACTTGCGTGTGACGTAGGGCACTTCTCCATAATTCTTGATCACTTCGTCGAGGAGTCGCCTGGATTCCGAGCGCACGGCCTCGGGATCGGTCATGCGGAGGTGCAGACGATAAGCTTGGTCCTCATGGGGAATATCAAATTCCTGCTCGACGAGTTTTCCACTCTCGTCAAAGGTCCGGGCGCGCATCTTGACCTGAGGACCGCCCTTGCTGTTGCGCATCGCGGCAACGACCTTGGCTTTGAGTTCGAGATACTGGCCCAGCGCAACGGTCGCCAGCCCCTTCGCCTCACGTCCCTTGGCTTGCACGTAAAGTCCCCCGAGGAGGAGGTCTCGAGACGGGGAGCAAAGATTGTCGAGCTCGAGAGCAACCCGGGCGACCTCCGAGTCATCGGCGTGGTGGCGGAGGAGGAGCAAGACGGCGCGGGTGAACTCATCGCTGTATGGTCCTCCGGTGCCCATGCCGGGCTTATCGATGACCCAGAGCAAGGCATCGCGGGCCGCCGGGTTGCGGGGCTCGGCCGCTGCCAGATCGACCATGCGGTGAGAAAATGCCGCCTGGTCGGGCATCAGCTTCCCGTAGATCTTCCAGCTCTCGAATTCGGACTTCTCCTTTTCGGCTGCGGCGGAAGCATGTTTCTCGGCTGCGTCGTACTCGGCGCGAATCGCCGCGAATTGCTGGGCCATCGTCTGCACCGACTTGGCCTCGTCTGGCCTTGGGCCGGCAGCTTCGCGAGTAGCTCGGGGCCGGCGGCATTCGCTGCTCCGTCACGCTCCGCCGCCTCGATACTCTTCCCGCTCGTTGTCAAGGCCGCCAGCAACACCAGTCCATTGAACCAGACCCGGATCATCAGCATCCTCCTTGCTTCGGGTGGACAGATTCATCTTTGCAGAAATGCGAGGTCGTGCCGCGGAACGCGGTCCGTCGATCTGCGTAGAGCAAGATACAGACTCCCGGTACGGCTTGGCTAGCTAGGTAGAGGCACCAAATCTCGAAATTGAATAGCACGACCTCGTGCATTATGCTTTGACAAGCGAAAAACCTGAGACCGACGTCATGTCACATCGATGTGGAAGAGGTCGCGATGGCCGGTCCGAGCAGGCTGGGTGGTTGTCGGAAGGGGTAATTCCCGACAGGGGGGCGGGCTATACGTGGCATGGCTCCGCCAGAAGGAACTGACCGGAACAGCCCGCCCATCGGGCCCATTCCGCCACCTGCTCGGGATCCAGTGCTTCCCAGGCCAATTGGAACGAGGGGTCTAATTTCGCCTCTGATGAACCCAAGGCCAGGCCTCAAGCCTGCCATTCCCATCCCTGGCGATTGCATTCGCGTCTCGGAGCCGCGCGTCCCTGGTTGCACGCCAAGTCCACCTCCTGGGACTGCGCTGTAAGGGATGAAGCCCCCCATCGCACCGCCGAACGGAATGTAGCTGGGGCCGCCTCCGAAGTAGGTACCGACCCCGAATGCTCCGTAGTAGCCCGTCTGTGCGCCGAAACTCATGCCCGAGCCGGACGGACCGAGGGTCTGGGCACGCGTCGATTCGGTCCAGAAGACCATCGAGGCAATTAAACCCAGGCACAGACCCACGGTTGAGTTTGCTGATCGATTCATGGCCGTTGCCCTACTTCTCGTTAACCGACTCTACCCCAGCTCCGCTGGGCGATAAGGGCTTAAGCGGCTTGAGATCGGAGTCCGGAATATCGGTTCGACCGCTCGGCGCGGGCGAGCCTCCAGCGGCTCCAAACGGACCGGCCGACGTGGGTGGCGGCGCGGCCGAACAACGATCCCGATCTCTTGTATCCGCTGCGACGCCCGGAGCAGGTCCAGGCGGATGTTCATTGAGCTGCACACCGACGGCCCTTTCGAGTGATGCAAGTGTCTTGTTCAGCTCGGCTTCGACCTGAGCGATCTGCAGCTCGACCTGGAGCAGGTCACGCCAGGCCGAAATCAGGCTCAGCAGATCCACGCCCGCGACATTGGCTCGATACTCGCCCGCGGTCAGTCTGAGCACTTGTTGCGCCGCGGGTAGATTGTTTTTGCGAAGCAGATTGATGACGTTCTGCTGGACTTTGGCTTGGACGAACAGGCTTTTTACATCGCGATGCGACTGATCGCGCTCGGCCTCGTAAAGCGCTCGGTCAGCGGCGGCGCGTGCCTGGGCCTCGCATACTCCGGCGTTTATTTTCTTCTGGTGAACGGGCAAGTTCATACCCACGAAGAGGCCAACGTTCGGCATGCCGCTCGCCGTCCGGGGCGTAACAGCATTGGTCTTTTCCATGTCTTGATAGACAACACCCACTGTTACGTTAGGGTAATGGCGCTTGCGGGCAAGCTCGATCGCCGCCTGGTCACGGTTGATGGCCGCGAGCCGACCTTGAAGATCGGGCCGGCTGGCGATGGCCAGCTCATAGAGCCGTTCGAGCTGGGTTGGAACCGAATCAACCGGCATTGAAGGTACGGTTCGGATGACGTCCTCCGATTCCAGATGGAGCAGTCTCGCAAGCTCCGCGCGCGCCTCGCTCACGGCGACTGTATTATTCTCGAGCTCACGGTCGATGTCACTGATGGCAACCTCGGCCCTGAGCACATCCGGCTGGCTTGCCGTCGTTGTTGGATACCGAACCCGGGCGATTTCCAGGAAGTCTTCGGCAAGCTTACGGTTTTGTTTGAGCAGGGACTCGGCCTGCTCGGCATAGTGCAAGTCGAAATAGCGCGCTTGACTGCCGCGACCGCGTCCAGCTCCGTTGCGGCAAGCTCGAAGAGGGCAATCCGCACATCTTGCTCGGCCGCCAGACCGCGGAGCCGGAGCGTACCGCACCAGGGAAACTGCTGGGCCAGCAGTGCCCCGTAAGGGTTGTACCCCATCAAAGAAAACTGGGGAGCCACCGAGGGAATCGGAAAGATGCTGTTGGACAGGATTGGGTCGTCGAGCGTGGTGACTTGCGGGATCCGTTGCTTCAGCGCCTCAACATTGAATCGCGCCGCACGGACCGTCGCGTTTGCCTCGAGCGTGCGGCGAATGCAGGCGTCAAGAGGCTGCGGCCCCCCGAGATCGGTAGCCACCAGGGCTGCCTCCCTCGCGGCCGCGCTTGTGGTCTGCGCCGGAGGGACTTTCTCCATCGTCCTGAACGTCGCGGCGCTCACGCTCCAGTCGCGTTTCAGCGCCGAAGTCGGGGGCGTCATGGGGACGGGTTCTTGGCGGATATTGACGCATCCCGAGATCCCGACCAGGAAGGTGGCTGACACGAGTAAGGGCCATCTTCGGGTCATCGCCGGCCTCATCATGGGTACGAAGGAGCTGCTCCGCGCGTAGCAGCAGCGCGACCGGCAGCGCCGATTCCAAATGAGCCCGAAACCAAGATCGGCAGGAGGTCGTCGCAGACTTTGGCCAGACCTGATCGTTGTGCTGGTTTTGGCTACCGGAGCGGTCGCACGGCTATGGGGGGTCATCCGTTTGCTTCGATTTCTTCTTGGAGCTCGCCAGTTGAAGCGCCACTTTCGCAATCAGGTGGCCTTGCCAGTAGGTGGGCGCGAGGCTCGCTTCGGCGCTGCATGATGCCGACGCCCAGCGTCGAGTTCACCGGGTGAACATGCTACGGAATGCTACGTTTTCGAGGTTTTCGCGAGCGGTATTTCGAGCTTGATCTCATGATGCAAATTATTACCAAGTACATAGTTACGTTCGGAAATGACGTTCAAGTTCGGGTTTTGTGCGACGGCGACGCTAGGGTTCTTTCTCGACTTAACTGTCTTGTGAAACAAGAGTTGCGACGGAACAGTCCGCGTAGCCAATTCCAGCAGCCGACGGTTGTGCCTGGTCTTTGACCTCATAGGGTCTCGACAATCATGAATCCTCGTCTACCGCCCGGTTTCCTCTTTGGCCACCGGAAACGCCGGCTCAGAACTGGGAAAGCCCGTGGGAAACTGCTCGGCCAGTGCCTGATCCCCCTCGGTCTGTGCTTCCTTTTAGCAGACTTGGACGGGTCTGGTGCCGATCGGGAAATCGGCCTGGTTCAAAGTCGGGTAACACGAGGCTGAGCAAGGTGTGGTTTTCTAAAATGCCTGTTTCCTCCATGTTGGTGCTGGGGGTCTCAATCCCACACCATCACAAAGGAGACAGGCATGGACGCCCAAGCTACGTTCTTGTGCTCGTTGACGCAATCCGACCTCGGCCCAGTCGCGGAACTCCCCAGTCTCCCTCGCTGGCCGGCCCAGAGGCTGCTACCCCAGGAACGGCAGGGTCTGGCTGTCCAAGTGCTCGCTGGGGCTCAACCAGTCTCGGACTTGGCCCGGGAACATGAGGTCAGCCGCAAGTTCCTCTATCATCAAGCCCACACCGCCCAAGACGCTCTGACCCAAGCCTTTGACCCTGATCCGAAGACCGAGGATGTCCTCTTCCACCTGCCTGTAACCAAGGCCTGGTTACGGCAACTGGTCCTGGGCTTGGTCTTGATCGGCCACAGCCCGTACCGGGCGGTCGTCGAATTGCTCCGCGACGTCTTCGACTGGCACATCTCCCTGGGTACGGTACACAACATTGTCTCCAGCGCCGTCGAACCGGCTCGAGCGATCAGCCGCAGTTGCGATCTTGGCGGCGTACGCATTGGTGCCCACGATGAAATCTTCCAGTCCGGTCGCCCAGTGCTCGTGGGCGTCGATGCCGCGTCGACCTATTGCTACTTGCTCAGTCTAGAGGACCACCGCGACGCTGAAACCTGGGGCGTGCGCCTGCTGGAGTTGGTCGATCAGGGCTTCGCTCCCGATGCCACCGTCGCCGATGCAGGCTCGGGTTTGCGCCGGCCAGGCATTGGCCCTGCCCGAGATTCCCTGCCGGGGCGACGTCTTCCACATTCTCCGTGATCTTGAGCATCTCGTCGGCTTCCTGGAGAACCGCGCCTATAACGCCCTTGAGCACGCCGAAGGGTGCCAGCGGCAACTCGATACGGCCCGGCGGCACGACGGGCGGCGGCGCGCAAGTCGATAGGAAGCGCCACCCGGATCTTGCATCTGGCCCGCCGCTCGCAGCGATGCGGCCATGGCGCTAGCCGATGATGTCGCACTGTTGATGGGCTGGCTCCGGCACGACATTCTGGCGGTGGCCGGGCCGTGCCACGCCGAGCGCCGTGCGCTGTATGACTTCGTGGTGGCCGAACTGAAGATCCGCGTGCCGCTGTGTCCCCATCGGCTGGGACCGATCTGCCGCCAGTTAGGGAACCAGCGGGACGACCTGCTGGCCTTCGCTCGCGTGCTCGATGAGGAGCTGGAGCGGCTTGGGCAGGAGTTCCAGATCCCTGCGGAACTACCCCGGCAGCTCCTCGGGACCATGGCGCGCGACCAGCGCGACCTGCGACGCTGGACCGAGCACGCGGCCCTGCAAGAGCGACTTGGCGGTCGGTTCCACGAAGTCCAGGCTGCAGTGGCCGAGCTGGCCGCCGGGACGGTCCGGGCCAGCTCGCTGGTGGAGAACCTCAACAGCCGCCTCCGCAGCTATTTCTTCCTGCGACGACACCTCGGCCCGGACTACTTGGCGCTGCTACAATTCTTCCTGAACCACCGGCGGCTGGAGCGGAGTGATCGCCCCGAGCGCGTGGGGAAGACTCCGGCCGAGCTACTGACCGGGCAGTCACACCCCCATTGGCTGGAAATGATTGGCTACACCCGCTTCAGCCGTGCCTGAGAGGGTCGACCCAGTGCCTGCCTGCGATCCTTGCCCGTCAAGGGACGCTCACCGTCCGTACTGTTACCCGAAAAACCCCGGGTTTGAACCAGGCCGGGAAATCAGAGCCAGTTTCGATCGTCAGGGGAGAGCCACCAGACTTGTCGTCGATCCTCGTGTCTCCTTCCGAAGCACTTTTCTAAAGGCGTTTCGTCCTTTGTCTCGGCCTACTGGAGAGCCAAGCAGGCATGGATCTGGTTCCCCCGTTTCGATCGAGTGGCGAAGCTACCCTGCCAGATTGATGACATCCATTATTGCTGGCCGACATGAGCCAGGTTGGAGACGCTCCCTGGCGGTCGCTTGCTCGCCCTGGCTGTGGTGCGCTTCGGTAGTCGGACCGACGCCGCGCACGAGGAAAGAAAGGCGACTCGCTGGGCCGTACAACTCTAGGTTCTCGTCGGTTGACGACCGCATAAAAACATAAGTAAGCTCCATCCTCGCGACGAGAGCGAGGCCGGGTCCTGAAGAAGGAATGCGCGGTCTGTCACACCAAAGCGGCACGAGGGCCGAAAGAAATCGTGCTTCCTGGATCAGCTCGCCGAATCGCTCTTTGAGGCAGTGCAGCACACGTGACTTGGCGATGCGGACAGGGTCGGGCTGAGCCCCGGACTGGCGGCGCCGTCAACCGGGGACCGCCATTCCAGGCCGGCCACCACGCATCCCCTGCCGGAGACCTACTTGACGCAAACGATGAAGGCCACCGGCGGGTGGGCGAGGAAGTCCGCCCAGTATTCCCGGCCGAACTCGCGCAGGCCCTCGGGCGAGACCTCGGCCGCGTGCCAGCGCAGCTGGCGCAGGCCCGCCGCGCGGAACGCCTTTTCCATCGTCCCCGCGCTGAGGTAGTAGTTCGTCACCTCGAAGGAGCCTTCGGGCAGGAAGAACTCCAAGACGACGGGCGCACCTTCCACCAACTCCCCCTCGATGCGCCTCGAGAAGCCGTAGGCGCGGGCCGCCGGGAAGGCGACAATCGGCTCTGCGGGGTTACTGTTGACCGTCACGAAACGCCCGCCGGGCCTCAGCGCGCGGGCCACCGCCCGGCACATCTGCTCCAGCTCCTCGGCCGAGTGGGCGTAGTTGAGCAGGTACGCCGCGAAGGCCAGGTCGAACTCCCCGGGCACCTCGAGCGTCCGGACATCCCCCACGCGGTACTCGACGCCCAGCGGCCGTTGCGCCTCCTCGGCCTCGGCCAGCCCAATCATCGTGCGCGACAGGTCCACGCCGACGATCCGCGCGGCGCCCTGCTGACGAAGTGCGCGGGTGTAGTACCCCTCCCCGCAGGCCAGGTCGATCGCCGCCTTCCCCGCCACGTCGCCGGCCAGTCGGAGCAGCGTGTAGCGCTCGATGTGCGTCCGCCACGGCTGGAGCCTCGCCCGCTGGTACTGCTCCGCGATCCGGTCGTAATCGGTGTCCATCGTCGCCCTCTCCCCTTTGAGGTCGTCAAGCGCCGCGTGGCAACGCGGCCCCGCCGGGTGCCGGAGCGTCAGGCCCGAGTATACCAGGAGGGTCGTCCCGAAACCGAGAGACCAGGCAGAGTGGTACAGGTCCGTCCAGGATGGCATCACCTCTACCAGTCCGACGGTGACCGGGGACCCCGGCACGCAGGGGATGACCCTCGCCGGCGGGGGCTAGCAGGCCGGCGGCGTGGAAGCCGCCCGTGTACCAGCACGACCCGCCCCACGCCTGCAGGTCGAGCCGCGTCCGGCACACCAGGAAGTAGTCCGCGATGAGGACGCCGCCCACCGCGCCGAGCAGCGCCGAGTAAGCGATGAGCCACTTGAAGATGTAGCCGGAAGAGTCCTCCATCAGCCGCCACGTCTGGATAACGACGCCGACCACCCCGGTGATCAGCGCCCCGACACGGAAGGAGATGCGGCGCTGCCAGAGGTTGGCGAAGTCGTTGGCCGGGCCGCCAGGTTGGTCGCCAGCGTCGCCATGCCGATTCCGACGTGTCCCACGACCTGCAACACCGGGCTGCCGAAGCGCGACAGCCGCTGGACCGGGTCCCAGACCGCCTGGCCGTAGATGACGAGGGTCGCCGAGGTGAGCCACGCCGATGAGCTACCTCAGCTCAATCAGCTTCGGTGTCGTCGGACCGAAGCACGCAAGATGCTTCGGTGTGCGCAACCGAAGCGTGCAAGAACATAAAAACTCTGCGGTGATCACGGATCAACATCCAGCGCAAGGAGAATAAACAACCAAGCACAGCAGCCGACTCACGTGAGCCACAAGATGAGTTGACCAAGGTCAACATGGGTGGATGGATCGCTGCATCGTGAGTCATGGCCATAGGTTACGACCATTCTCCGCCACCCGTGTCGTGACCGGCGATCTGCTTGTGCATGTCGGTTTCAGCGATATCGTCCGCTCAGTTTGATCCGAACCGCGGCGACCGCTGCCAGCAGGTCAGTCATGCAGTGCAATCGAAAATTGCCCTCGGTACAGATTTTTCCTGGTGCGTTCCGGCCTTAGCTTGCGCATAGGTGGGTGGAGTCCCGATGAGAACCCTTGCGAAGGGCTGCCATGACCGACGAATCCGTCTTCGCCGCTGCCCTGGCCATTCCGCGCCCACCGACCGGGCGGCGTACCTGGAAAAAGCTTGTGCGGGGAACCCGGCGCTCCGGCGAGAAGTCGAGGCGCTGCTCTCGGCTCATGCCGCTGACAACCCGCTGGACCGGCCGCCGGCCGACCTGGCTGTCACGGGCGATCACGACGCGACCGACGCTGGCCCGCCGGCCGCGGAAGTTGGCGACAGGATCGGGCCTTACCGGTTGATGGAGCAGATCGGTGAGGGTGGGTTCGGCCTGGTCTTCGTTGCCGAGCAGTCCGAGCCCGTCCGCCGCAAGGTCGCGCTGAAGGTTCTCAAGCCGGGAATGGACACGCGCGACGTGGTTGCCCGGTTCGAGGCAGAACGCCAGGCCTTGGCCCTGATGGACCACCCGAACATCGCGCGGGTCCTGGATGCCGGCAGCACGCGGGCCGGGCGCCCGTACTTCGTGATGGAACTGGTCCGGGGAGTGCCGATCACCGAGTTCTGCGATGCTCAGAAGCTGCCGCCCAGAGGACGCCTGGCCTCGTTCGTCCAGGTCTGTCAGGCGGTCCAGCATGCCCATCAGAAGGGGGTCATCCACCGCGACATCAAGCCGTCGAACGTCCTGGTCACGGTGATCGACGGCAAGCCCGGTTCCGAAGGTCATCGACTTCGGTGTCGCCAAGGCCGTTGGTCAGTCCCTCACCGAGAAGACGGTCTACACGCGCTTTGCCCAGATCCTGGGCACCCCGCTCTACATGAGTCCCGAGCAGGCCGAGATGAGCGGCGTGGACGTCGATACCCGAGCCGACGTCTATGCCCTCGGGGTCCTCTTGTACGAACTGCTGACCGGGACCACCCCGTTCGACCGCGACCGGTTCCGAAAGGCGGCCTTCGACGAGATCCGCCGGATCATCCGCGAGGAGGAGCCGCCCCGCCCCAGCACGCGGCTCGAGCTCGCTCGGCTCAACGCTCACCGACGTCTCGGCCCGCCGGGGGACCGACCCTGGCAAGCTGCCCGGCGTGGTCCGGGGCGAGCTCGACTGGATCGTCATGCGGTGCCTGGAGAAGGACCGGAACCGCCGCTACGAGACGGCCAGCGGACTGGCCCGTGACGTCCAGCGATTCCTCGAAGGGGACTCGGTCGAGGCCTGCCCGCCGACTCTCGGCTATCGGCTCCGCAAGCTCTACCGACGCAACCGTGCGGCGGTCTGGGTCGGGGCCCTGATGCTGGGGCTGACCTACGCGGGGGCCTCGGGAATCTACTTCGCCTATCGGCGGGCCGTGCACGCCGAGGCCCGGCTGGCCGTTCAGCGTGATGCGGCGCTCGTGAGCGAGCATCGCGCGATCGTTGCGACTGTGGAGGCCGCCGCGGAGCGCGACAAGGTCGCCGAGGCCAATGCCTCGCTCCGAACGCTGGCCGACCGGCAGCGGCGCACGCTCTACGCCAGCTCGATGAACCTGGCGCAGGCGGCCTGGGAATCGGGCGATGCGCGTCGGACGCTCGAACTGCTGCGGCAATGGGTTCCGAAGCCCGCCGAGAAGGACCTGCGCGGATTCGAGTGGCATTACTGGAATCGGCAGGCGCATCAGGAGAGCGCGGAGCGTTCGCCTCCAGGGACTGACGCCCCAGGACCGGGCGACGGGTCTCCTCGGCGCTGTGAGTCGCGACGGGACGAGGGTGGCCGGGGCGGTGAACGATCTGGCTCGTTACACCTGGACGATCCGGCTCTGGGACGCGACAAGCGGGCAAGTACTCTGGCAGAGCCCCCCCGGTCCCGGGAGGCGTTTGAGTCGTGCTCGTTCTCTGACAACGGGCAGCGGCTCCTGACGAGCCATATCGTCCGGGGAGTCGGCGTTCCCGACGAGGCCCGCGTGTGGGACGTCAAGAGACGGAACGCTGGTCCACACGTCGACCCCGCCCGTGAACATGCAATCGCGCTTCACCCACGCGTTTCTCTCGGCGGATGGTGAGCGGCTGGTCACGGACGTGCACGAGGGACATGCGAACGCGTTCAAGTTGACAGCGGTTCGGGTCGTGCGGGTCTCCGATGGCAAGGAGCTGGTCCGGATGAGCGTCGATCCTCGGCCCGAGCCCACAAGTAACTTATTCCTTGCGGGCAGCCCTGACCTCGCCAGGGTGCTTCTTTGCGAGAGCTCGGATACGCTCCGCAAAACGCGGTTGCGCCTGCACGAGGTAGAAGGCGGCCAGCAACGCTGGGCCGTGGACCTTGGCGCTGGCGAATTGGCTGGCGAGGCGTGGTTCGTCCCGGGTGGGGAGCGGCTGCTCGTTCAGGTCACCCAGGTCAACTCCAGGAAATGGGAAAACCGCGTGATCGTGCTTGATGCCCGCGATGGCCGCCAGCTTTCCACCCATCGGCTCCCGGAAATCTCGACGCTACACCGCTTCGGGGCCCAGACGATCATGCTTTCCGGCTCCCGCCTTGCCGCGATGCGGAATCGACGCGCTGTTGTGTACGAGCTCAATCGTCCAGTCGAAGGCAAGGACGAAGAGGACTCCTCGACCTCGTTCGTTCATGAGTCCAACATCGCCGGAATTTCTCTCGTGGCCGACGGTTCCCGACTCATCACGCTCGACCAGGACGGTGTCGTCCGCGAGTGGGACCTGACCCCACGGCCCCGCCTGGGAGAATCGTTTGGTTCACGAGTGCGAATCAACGCGGATGGCTCGCGCCGCCTCTCCTATTCCCAAACCATGGGGGGCAAGAATACGGCGCCGCCGCGGATCGTCGATCGGTCGGAGCGAGAGGTCGGTGATCGGCTGGCTTTGCTGCCACCGGGCCACGCCCATATCCCCGCTGCCTCGGCCGATGGTCAGACCCAGGCGGTCGCCTGGCACACGGCCGACGGCAATTATCTGGCCGTGGCCTGGGACCTGGCGACCGGACGAGAACGCTGCCGCTTCACGCTGGGGCCGGGAATCTGGGAAAACATCGCCGTGTCTCCGGACGGGTCGCGTGCCGCCCTGCTGGGCAGCCCTCCCGAAATGCCCGGCAAGCCGCATACCCCCCAGTTCGCCCGGATCGTGGACCTGAACACTGGCAAGGTCGTATGGTCATCCGAAGCACAGGGCGCGTCGCGCTTCTTTCAGGGTGTTGGATTCGATCCCGACGGACGGCACGTGGCCGTCTCCCAGGGGAGCAGCCTGACGAGCGACGACTGGGCCATCGTCTGGTACGATGCCACGACAATGGCCGCGGCGGCTCGCTTCCCGGTCGGATCGCAAGACGTCACCGTCGCAGCCTTTTCTCGCGACGGGCGTTTCGTCGCTATCCGGGAGCAGCCGAAGTTCCCGTACGCGTGGGGCACCGCGACTGTCCGCGTCTTTCCCGTGTCGCCCATCCTTCGCGGCGAATCGCCTGCGCCACTCTTTCAGCTCACCGGATCTTCCGGTCAGTTTGGTCATGTGGCATTCAGTCCCGACGGGAGCCGCCTCATGGCGGCGGGCGACAGCTTGGTACGGCTCTGGGCAACCGCGAACGGGGCCGAGGTTCTGACAATCCCTCTGAAAGATAACCGCCCGAACCGCCTCAACTGGTGTTGCTTCAGCCCAGATGGCCATGAGATCTGGGTCGGGCTCGACGAAAAGGGCAAGCTCTGGGGATGGGACGCGACACCGCTGGACAACGAGGCGGCCGCGCCATGAGCGAGGTCACACGACTGCTCGAGGCCGCCAACCAGGGCGACCGCCAGGCCGCGGCCGATCTGCTTCCTCTCGTTTACGACGAGCTGCGCAAGCTTGCAGCGGCGAAGCTGGCTCGCGAGAAGGTAGGGCAGACGCTCGACGCGACCTCGCTGGTCCATGAGGCGTTTCTGCGGTTGGTGGGCGGGCAAACGTTCGACGGGCAGCGGCATTTCTTCGCCGCCGCGGCCGAGGCGATCCGCCGGATCCTGGTCGAGCAGGCCCGTCGTCGCCAGGCCATCAAGCGCGGCGGGGCGAGTGAGCGCGAGGACCTCGACCCCGACCGCTTCGCCGCCCCTGCCCCCGACGACGAGCTCCTGGCCCTCCACGATGCTCTCGATCGCCTCGCGGAAGCTCACCCGGAGAAAGCCGAGCTGGTCAAGCTCCGCTACTTCGCAGGTCTGACCTCCGACCAGGCTGCCGAGGCACTGGGAATGTCACCGAGCACGGCCGACCGCAACTGGTCCTACGCCCGAGCCTGGCTCCGCCGCGCCATGTCTTCCCCTGGCGACGAACCCTGAGCCGATGCGACGGTGGATCGCCGGCCCGCGGTGCCGCCACCCACGCCGGTCAGGGCGTGCCCGTCCAGGGGGTCGCGTCCCAGTGCCTGATCTCGATCTGTCTCATGACGCTATTGGCGATCAGACTCCGTCCGACTGCCGAGACGATCCGGCGCCCATCCGGAGAGAAGGCGATCCCCTTCGCCGCCGAAGCCGTGTTGAAGCTGTGCCCCTTGAGCGCGAGCACCTGCCGCCCTGTCGCGGCATCCCACAGCCCGACCTCGGCCGACATCGGGGCCAGGAGCGTGCCCGTGCCCATCACGCCTGTGATCCGGGACCCGTCGGGGCTGAACGCGACGGTGCCGACCAGGTTCTGGACCAGTTCCCTCAGCTTGCCTGAGGCAAGGTCCCAGACCGCAAGGATCAACCGAGAAGTCTTGCCGGCCCCGTTAGAGCTGCGGAGGACGATCGAGGCCGCCACCCGCTGGCCGTCCGGGCTGAACGCAAGGCTTGTCGCATAGGGGACAAGCCCGGGGTCGGGCATTTCCAGGCGAGTGAGCTCTGCTCCTGTCTCGACATCCCACACACACGCCCGCCACGATCGATCGGGCGAATGCGCGAAGCCCGCGAGGCGCCGGCCCTGGTGATCAAGGACGGCGTCCTCGCAATCCGGGATCGTCGTCACGACCCGCCCGGTCTTGACGTCCCAGACCTTCAGCTCGTCCTGACCGGGATGATCGACCGCCGATTTGAGGATCCCTCGGTACCGGACGGCCGCGACGCGGCGCCGTCGGGGCCAAGTGAGGGCTTGTCGAAACCGACGCCCTTCTCTTCGAGGTGGAAAAGCTCCTTGCCGTCGAGGTCCCAAACGGTGAGGTCGCCTCCGCTCACTGTCGATTCGCCCCCGCTCGACGTTGAGCTTAGGAAGCGATAGAAGGCATACGCGATGCAGTCTCCGCGAAGGCTCAAGCTCAGCGATCCTCCCGAGCTCTCACCGTCCTTGGCCGGTGCGGGACGGCCGAACGTCCGGACGAATCGGCCCTTCGAGTCCCAAGCTTGACGACCGGCGTGGAGCCCACGGCGTGGGGCCCTCCGGCTGCACGACTCCGGCGATCCACCGCGCGTCGGGACTCACGGCCAAGCTGTTCACCCGGCCCTCGGCGTCCAGCAACTGGTCGTCCGGGACGACCGTGGCGTCCCAGATCTTCACCGTACCATCGAGATCGGCCGCCAGCAGCTCCCGACCATTCCGGCCGAACGCGATCACGTAAACCGCGCCCGTCTCGCTCTGAAGGGTGGCGACTTGCTTGCACTCGGCAACGTCCCAGACGCCTACTTGAAGCCCGTTGAGGACGCAGGCGATCCGGCGGCCGTCGGGACTGAAGGCCGCCCTGGTCTGCAGGCCCTGCGATCGGAGCGGAATGGAGAATCGCGATCGTGCCGTCCCGACATCCCAGACGTGCAAGACGTCACCGGTGGGATACACCGCGACGGCGGCCAGCGCCTCGCCGTCGGGGCTGAAGCAGAGGCCGCCATGTCGATTGGTCCGGCCGTCGGGAACGAGGCGACTTCGCGACCGGAATCGACCTCCTAGAGCTTGACGTCCCTCAGGCTCGGATCGGCGCCGCCTGGATCGTGGCCGCGACGCGTTTGCCGTCGGGACTGAAGGCGAACTTCGTCCCCGCGGGAACGTGCCCGAGATTGTCCGGATCTCGGCCCCCGTCTCCGCGTCCCAGACCAGAAGCGCATTTCCGGGTCCGTATTTCTCCTCCGTCTCGTGAGGACTGACCATCCCGGCGAGCTTCCGGCCGTCCGGACTGAACTGGACGGTATAAAGATTCCGCTTCAACGATCGGCGCACGACCCTCCGACCGGTGGTCGTCTCGACCACCATCAGCAGATGCTCGTGGGTGCCGGACGCGTCGTCGTCGGTCTTCAGGGCGATGGCCAGGCGCGATCCGTCCGTGTTCAGGAAGGCAAAATCGGCGTCCCCTTCCGGAAACGCGACCGAGGCCAAGACCCGACCGCTCGCCACGTCCCACACCTTCCAGTCAACCACGCGGTAATTGAGGGGCTTGCCCCGGGTTTGACAGGGACCCATCGGAATTCGCGACCAATCGCGAGCCATCGCCGCTGAAGGCGCCGAAATAGGTCCATCTGCTCCGCGGCAGGGAAATGGTCCTCGCCGCCTGATGGGATCGCCCCAGCCAGTAGTCCCATTCGAAGCCGAGGAGGTCCGGGTTTTCGGCCTTCTCCCGCTCGAGCAGACGTGTCACCTCTCTGTGCCGGCCCCCTTCCCAGGCAGCCTGAACCAGCCCCATGTCGGCCGCGTAGAGCGTGCGGCGGAGGCTCTCGCGAGCGGTCTCCGCTTCGTTTCTCCGTGCGTTCGCCTCGTCTCGCTGTTCGACGGCGGCGCGCTCGGCCATCATTGCGGCATGCTGGGCCGCCGTGGCATCCGTCTGGCATGTTCAGCCCGCACGGCTTGCCATACGCTCAATACGGTGCCGAGAAAGAGGGCCGCGGCGACGATCCCGGTGGTCGTCAGGGCGACCTTGTGCCGTCGGGCCAGCTTGCCGAAGCGGTACCACGCCGACGGAGGCCGCGCCTCGATTGGCTCCTCGGCCAGGAACCGGCGCACGTCGGCCGCGAGTCCGCTCGCTGTCTCGTAGCGCCGACGGCGGTCCTTCTCGGCGCCTTCATCACGATCCAATCGAGATCTCCCTTCACCAGGGCCGACAGCTTCGCCGGCTCGGTCTTGTGCCGGGCCGAGACCTTCGAAAGCGTGTCCCCCAGAGTGCTCAGCCGTGTGCTGGGCCGGGGCGGTTCCTCTTCCTTGATGATCCGGCGAATCTCGTCATAGGCCGCGGTCGCGAAGCGCTGCTTGTCGAAAGGCGTTGTGCCGGTCAGCAACTCGTAGAGCAGCACGCCCAGGCTGTAGACGTCGCTGCGGATGTCGACGTCGAGCGCGTTGATCTCCGCCTGCTCCGGACTCATGTAGAGCGGAGTGCCGATCATCTGGGCGAACCGGGTGTAGACCGTCTTGTCGGTCAGTTGCTGGCCGACAGCCTTCGCCACGCCGAAGTCGATGACCTTGACCACGGGCTCGCCGTCGTGCGGGGCCACGAGAATGTTCGACGGCTTCAGGTCGCGGTGGATGATCCCCTTGCCGTGGGCGTGCTGCACCGCCTGACAGACCGAGAGGAACAGGTCCAGACGTTCCCGGGTCGTGAGCTGCTGTTGATCGCAGTACTCGATGATCGGGATCCCCTTGACCAGTTCCATCACGAAGTAGGGCAGGCCGCTCTCGGTCGTGCCGGCGTCGAACACTCGGGCGATGTTGGGGTGGTCCATCGGCGCGAGGGCCTGCCGCTCGGCCTCGAAGCGGGCAATGACATCGCGCTAGTCCATCCCCGGCTTGATGATCTTCAGCGCGACCTTGCGGCGCACGGGATGCTGCTGCTCGGCGACGAACACCAGTCCCATGCCCCCCTCGCCGATCTGCTCCATCAGCTTGTAGGGGCCGATCACGGTGCCGGGCCGTTCGGAGATCTGTTCGTAGTCCTCCGTCGCATCTCCGGCCACTGGCTTGCCCATGAATTCGCCAGCTATACCGTGATACTTGATCAGGGCCTCGACCTCAGCCCGCAGTCCGGCGTCGGCGCCGCACGCCTCGTCGAGATAAGCGGCCCGGGACGCCGGAGACGCGATCTCCAGCGCGGGCCAAGAATCGATTTCACGTCGGGGGGACTCAGGTTCATCGATCGGTCTCCGTTTCTTGAGGGGCTCTACCCCTCAATGCGATGGGCCGGGCGGCAGACTGCACGAAAAAATCGAGAATCCTGGTCAAGCTCCGTCTGGAGCTTCGCCCTCAAGGCAACGAAACAGCCAGGCCCGGGCGTAGGACCAGATGGTATACGCCTTACGTGGCCGACACCCCGAGGACGGCCGCGGCCTGATCGATCGTCAGGCCCGCAAAGTAGTGCAGCTTGACCAGTTCGGCCGCCTGGGCGTCGGTGGCCGCGAGTTTGTCGAGCGCTTCGTGGACAGCGATGATGTCCTCGAGAGGGCCAACGACCGCGGGGCCACCTGGGGCCATTTCCTCCCGGAGGAGCCCACCCCCATGCCTCAATCGCTTCTTACGGCGAGCGTTCTCGACGAGGATGCGGCGCATCGCTTCGGCCGCTGCTGCGAAAAAATGTCCGCGGTTCTGCCAGCGCTGGTCGTCCTCAGGGCCGACCAGTCGCAAGTAGGCCTCGTGAACCAAGGCCGTCGCCTGGAGCGTCTGACCCGGGTTCTCCCGGGCCAGCTTCTGCACCGCCAGCTTACGCAACTCCGCGTAGACCAGAGGAAGTAACTGTCCGGCTGCAGTCGGGTCACCTTGTTCGATTGCACTCAGGATGCGGGTTGTGTCATTCATGTCCGCAATGATAATGTTCCATGTCGAAATCATCGATCGGTGCCATTCCCTTCCTCGCTTCGGTCTGATCGACCGAAGCCATTCTCCTCGATTGATCCAGGTCTCTTTCAAGTGCCATTTTTCTCTGGCTACGCCTTGTGCTCATTTGCCTCGGTGTTATTCTGGACCGAGCAAGTTCAAGAGCCGTGTTGCGCACCCGTGGAGCTGGGACATCGGTTCATCAACAAGCGCGGCCCAGACGTCGTTGAACATGGTCCTTGGCCGTAGGAAAGCCCGACCTTTCGGCTTAAGCACGTAACTGGGGCTTCAGGAAAACGGCCGACCGTCCCCGAGGGGAACGGCACTGTGGCTAGGGCCTGGTTCGATGAACGGAGGAACTACGGGCGGCGCGTCTTCTCAAAGGAGCCAGCGATGTGAAGCGAGCCGTCCGACTCGCCCAGCGCGTGGCGTCGTCGATCCGGCGAGGTGCCGGCACCCGCGCGACCGAACACGGTGAAAGCCGCCGTCGTGAACGGCTGGGATGTCCGGCCCACCCTTCAGCGGATCGTCGCCTGCTCAAGCGGCCGGCTCGTCTGTTGCAGGCTCATC
Source organism: uncultured Planctomycetaceae bacterium (assembly GCA_963760085.1). GTDB lineage: Bacteria > Planctomycetota > Planctomycetia > Isosphaerales > Isosphaeraceae > Aquisphaera. Next base: position 1,992 of record CAVXCB010000058.1, on the reverse strand, counting down.
ACGGCCCGGGCGCTGATCCAGCGACGCCAGCGGCTTACCGACCGAGCCTCGACTGAGCACGCTGGTCATCCTGTCGCGGCCCGCACCGTAGCCTGCACCGGGCGACTCGGCGGTGGCCCTGCCCACGACGACAGCCTTCACCGGGATCGTCCGTGCCCCGGAACTGAGCGGTGACACGCCGCCACGCCAATCCCGCTCTCAACGTCACTCCGCGCACTGCCCTGCGTGCCGAGCGATTTGGTTGTATGCGACGGGCATCCTCAACCTTGCCCAGCCGCCACAGATGGCTCCGGCTTCACGATCGAAATCGGCTCTGATTTCGTGATCGGTCCCAGGGCCGATCTAATTTCGATTTTGCACTTGCAACATGGAACAATCGCGCTAGGATTATCGTATAGAAGACGGAAGAAAGCCTCCTCAACAATGGATGCCATGTTTCGAGCCCGTCGCATACCTGGAGCTCTCCTGCTCGCCCTTGTGGCATGCGTGGGGACCGCGTCGTCTGGGACCGAGGCTTCGGCCTGCTCAACAGACAGGGCGGAAGCCGCCGCACGATCGTGCTGTGCCAAGCGACTCCCGGCCGTTTGTAGTTGCTGTGGCACTACTCGTTCTTCACCCCGTCTCTCGATGGCGCTTCAGTCGAACGAACAAGCTGGATCGAGGTTGATCCTCTCGCTTCCGGAAGTCCCCTCTTGCGAATGTCGCCCAACGGAGCACGCCGCGACAAGTTCCAAGTCCCAGCCGCGTTCCACCGAGGAGCGCCCGACTGAAGCCTGTCACGACACGACGCTTCCTGAGATCGCCCGTCCCACAATCACGCCTGCTGGAGCCAGCCTCACAACTGGGTGCCTGCCCGATTTACCTCTCTATCTTCTCACTGCGCGCCGCTGATCTGAATCTCCCCTCCGAGGCCATTTTGCCTCATCTCCGCCGGGCGTCCACTGCACTCGGTTTGCGCCGGGTTGTCGTTCTGGCGCCCCCGAGCCCATCTCACGTAACCAATCTCTTCTCGGTGGACGATCCCGCTTGGAGTGAGCCAACTCGGGGCGGAAACGGGAGCGAACAATCATGTCCTCGCAGGATGTTGATGATCCCACACAGTTCGAGAATAATACCCCCGATCCCAACTTGAACGAAGGACGACCGCTGTCACGGTGGCAGACGTTCCGCCTGGTCGTCAAGGTGGTCGAGTTGCGGCTGCGGTTCATCGCCCTGATGGCGGCCACCGGGCTCGTCTTCGCCTACTGGGACACCCTCTGGAACTATTACGACAAGTGGGCCCGCCCCGTCGGCGACCATGTCGCGGCAGCATCGGACATCGAGTATTACTGCCCGATGCACCCTAGCGTTGTTCGAGACGCCCCAGGCAACTGCCCGATCTGTGGCATGCCTCTGTCGAAGCGGAAGAAAAGTCAAAAGGAAGAATTGCCTGAGGGGGTAACGGCCGGCGAGTCCAGCTTGCACCTTTTCGCGTCACGCAAGCGGGAATCCGAACAGCCGAGATCACCTACGAGCCGCTTGTTGAGACCGTGACCACTGTCGGCTTCGTCACTTTCGACGAGCGCCGGCTCTCCCGCATCTCTTCCAAAACCAAGGGGTTGGCTCGAGTTGAGAAGCTCTTCGTCAACTTCACCGGAACGTTTGTTGAAGTAGGCGAGCCCCTGGCTGATCTCTACAGCCCAGAGCTCTATCAAGCGACCCGTGAGTTGTTACTTGCCCAACGCACCGCAAGCGAGCCAAACAGTCAAACCGCCCTGGGCCGGTCCTTGCTCGGCAATAGCAGCGACCTGGTTGCCCTGGCCCGCGACAAGCTCGCCCTGTGGGGGATCACCACTGACCAGATTGATCAGATCCTGGCAAAAGGGAAGGCTGATTACCGTCTCCCAATCCTGGCGCCCATCCGTGGCTATGTGGTTCGGAAGAACATCTTCGAGGGTCAGTATGTATCCGAGGGGAGGCGATGTTCGATATCGCCGACCTGAGCCACGTTTG
>CAVXCB010000057.1:0-29016 GCA_963760085.1 uncultured Planctomycetaceae bacterium | reverse complement strand
TGGCCGACGGTGTCACCGTTGACAAAGCCCGTGTAGCTGGCCGTCAGCGTGGGCAGCGCCGCACCGTAGACCTTGGTCTGGTTATTGGCCGTGATCGTCAGCGCCGCGGGCGTCACGGTCGAGCGAGCCGCCACATAGCTGATCGCTGTAATCGGAATCAACCGCGCCGCTGGCCGTGATGCAATAGGGGCTGCCGGAGACATGGCTGACGCCGTGGCGGTCGTGCTCAGCGTGGGCTGAGTGGTCAGGCTGGCCGCCGTGTCGCCGTTGACGAAGCCCGTGTACGACGCGGTGAGGGTTGGCACGGCCGCGCCGTAGACCTTGGTCTGGTTGTTGGCGGTTATCGTCAGAGGCTGCCGGGGTGACACTCAGGTTTCCGGCGACGTAGCTGATCGCTGTAGTCGCTAGTCCATCGCACCGCTGGCGGTGATGGTATAGGGGCTGCCGGAGACCTGACTGCTGGCGGTGGCCGTTGTTGTCAGCGTCGGCTGGTCGTGAGGCTGGCCGACGTGTCGCCGTTGACGAACCCCGAGTAGCTGGCCGTCAGCGTGGGCAGTGCCGCGCCGTAGACCTTGGTCTGATTATTCGGCCGTGATCGTCAGCGCCGCGGGGGTGACGGTTAGGCTCCCAGCCACGTACGATCGTGTAATTGGAATCGACGCGCCACTCGCTGTGATGGCGTATGGGTTGCCGGCGACAGACTGCTGGCGGTGGCCGTCGTCGTCAACGTCGGTAGCGTCGTCAGGCTGGCCGCGGTGTCGCCGTTGACGAAGCCCGAGTAGCTGGCCGTCAGCGTGGCACGCCGCGCCTAAGCCTTGGTCAGGTTGTTCGCCGTGATCGTCAGCCCGCGGGGGTGACTGTCTGGTTCACGGGGCTCGAAGTGCTGCCTTGAAAGATGCCCGTTGCTGAATACACCGCACTGATCGAATGCGCTCCCGCGGTCAAAGTCGAGATCGTGAACGTCGATGTCGCGCTCGTTCCGCTGCCGGACAGCGATGTTCCGGACCCGAGGTCAGTCGATCCGTCGAAAAACTCGAGGCTGCCGGTCGGAACGGCGCTGTTGCTGGCATCGCTGACAGTGGCCGTGAAGGTCACCGACTGACCGTAAACGGACGGATTGAGCGATGAACTGACCGCGGTCGTCGTGACTGCTATGCACGTCAAGGATACATCATCATTTTTATAGCTGATTTGGAAGAACTGTCCGTTCGCCGAAAAAAGGGTCCCCTCTGCAAGGGAGGTAAACGTACCAGAGATCGCGCTGGAACTTTGGATGATGGTAAAGGTGTTGCCAGGAACCGGAGTAAAGCCTGTGCCCAGGGTGACGTTTAACTTCGTTGAAGTGCCAAGGTTAACTGTGCCCGTCACGTTGAGCTGGTCATAGCCGGTTCCTGCTATTGTGCCATCGAGATCTACGTTCAGAGCCGCCGTGGAACTGAAGTTCACATTACCGCTGTTGAGGATGCCCGATCCAGCAGATGCGGCACCTGGGCTGACCGTTCCACCTGGGACGCTGACAGCGCCAATTTTACCGTTCGTACCGCCCAGCGTTGCGCCGCTGTTGACCGTCAATGCGCTACCGGGTTGCGATCCATTGACAAGCAGTGTCCCGGAGCTGACAGTAGTCAAACCGCTGTAGGAATTGGCCGCCGAGAGAGTGGTGGTTCCAGAGCCGATCTGGCTGACCGTGCCAGTTCCACTGATGATGCTTGCGACGACGAGCGCATTGTCGGTACGGCTGAAGCTGAGCGCGGCGTTATCTGTAATGTTGCCACTGCCCGGGGTCCCGCTGGTCCCGGAGTTGCCAATCTGGAGTGTGCCTGCACTGATTGTCGTGATGCCGTTGTAGGTGTTGGCACCCGAGAGGGTGAGCGTGCCAGCCGCGGTTTTCGTCAGAGCCAGCGCCCGTGATTGAGCCGGAGAAGCTATTGGCCCCAGCATCGTTGACAGTGAAAGTGGCTGAGGCCCCGCTGTCGGTCACGGTACCGGTGCTGACCCCTCCGTCGGCCAGGCCGGCGACCGTCTGTGCGAACCCGCCGAGGTCGAAGCTACCCGTGCCACTGACGGTCAATGTTGTGCCAGAGGGTAGAGTGTTGGCGATGCCGTCCTTGAGCGTGCCGGCGCTAACGGTGGTGCGCCGCTGTAACCGTTGGCTGCCGTCAGGACGGTTGTGCCGGTGCCGGCCTGGGCCAAGCTGCCGGTGCCGCTGATGAGGTTAGCCACGGTGATGTTATTCGTGCGATTGAACAGCAGCGCGGCGTTGTCAGTGACGCTTCCGGTGCCCAGGGTGCCGGTGGTCCCGGAGTTGCCGATCTGGAGCGTACCAGCACTGATCGTCGTGACGCCGCTGTAGGTGTTGGCACCCGAGAGGGTGAGCGTGCCAGCCCCTGTTTTGGTCAGAGCCAGTGCGCCGGTGATGGAGCCGGAGAAGCTATTGGCTCCGGCATCATTGACAGTGAAAGTGGCCGTGGCCCCGCTGTCGGTCACAGTGCTGGTGTTGACCCCTCCGTCGGCCAGGCCGACGACCGTCTGTGCGAACCCGCCGAGGTCGAAGGTTCCTGTGCCGCTGACGGTCAATGTCGTGCCAGTGGGTAGAGCGTTGGCAATGCCGTCCTTGAGGGTGCCGGCGCTGACAGTGGTCGTGCCGCTGTAGGTGTTGGCTGCGGTGAGGGTGGTCGTGCCAGTGCCGGACTGGATCAAACTCCCCGTGCCGCTGATGAGGTTAGCCACGGTGATGTTATTCGTGCGATTGAACAGTAGCGCGGCATTGTCAGTGACGCTTCCGGTGCCGAGAGCGCCCGTGGCTCCAGCATTGCCGATCTGGAGCGTGCCGGCGCTGATGGTGGTGGCGCCGCTATAGGTGTTGGCAGCGGTGAGGATGGTTGTGCCCGTGTCCGACTGGATCAAGGTCCCGGTGCTGCTGACGACATTCGCAACCGTAATGCTGTTGGTGAGGTCGAAGGTTAGAGTCCCCTTGTCGACCACATTACCGGTTCCCAGGCTGCCGGTGGCTCCGGCGTTGCCAACCTGGAGCGTGCCGGCGCTGATCGTGGTCGTGCCACTGTAGGAGTTGGCAGCGGTAAGGATGATCGTGCCGGTGCCGGCCTGGGTCAAGCTGCCGGTGCCGCTGATGAGGTCTCCAACGGTGCTGCTGCTGGTGAGATTAAAAGTCAACGTGGCATTGTCAGTGACACTTCCGGTGCCGAGAGCGCCTGTGGCTCCGGCATTGCCGACCTGGAGCGTGCCGGCGCTGATGGTGGTGGCGCCGCTATAGGTGTTGGCAGCGGTGAGGATGGTCGTGCCGGTGCCTGCCTGGGCCAAGCTGCCGGTGCCGCTGATGAGGTTAGCCACGGTGATGTTATTGGTGCGATTGAACAGCAAAGCGGCATTGTCAGTGACACTTCCGGTACCGAGAGCGCCTGTGGCTCCGGCATTGCCAACCTGGAGCGTGCCGGCGCTGATGGTGGTGGCGCCGCTATAGGTGTTGGCGGCGGTGAGGATGGTCGTGCCGGTGCCGGCCTGGGTCACGCTGCCGGTGCCGCTGATGAGGTTAGCTACGGTGATGTTATTCGTGCGATTGAACGTAGCGTGGCATTGTCAGTGACGCTTCCGGTGCCGAGAGCGCCGTGGCTCCGGCATTGCCGATCTGGAGCGTGCCGGCGCTGATGGTGGTGGCGCCGCTATAGGTGTTGGCAGCGGTGAGGATAGTTGTGCCCGTACCCGACTGGATCAAGGTCCCGGTGCTGCTGACGACATTCGCAACCGTAATGCTGTTGGTGAGGTCGAAGGTTAGAGTCCCCTTGTCGACCACATTGCCGGTTCCCAGGCTGCCGGTGGCTCCGGCGTTGCCAACCTGGAGCGTGCCGGCGCTGATCGTGGTCGTGCCACTGTAGGAGTTGGCAGCGGTAAGGATGATCGTGCCGGTGCCGGCCTGGGTCAAGCTGCCGGTGCCGCTGATGAGGTCTCCAACGGTGCTGCTGCTGGTGAGATTAAAAGTCAACGCGGCATTGTCAGTGACATTTCCGGTGCCGCGAGCGCCTGTGGCTCCGGCATTGCCGATCTGGAGCGTGCCGGCGCTGATGGTGGTGGCGCCGCTGTAGGTGTTGGCAGCGGTGAGGATGGTCGTGCCGGTGCCGGCCTGGGCCAAGCTGCCGGTGCCGCTGATGAGGTTAGCCACGGTGATGTTATTGGTACGATTGAAATGCAGCGCGGCGTTGTCGGTAACGCTTCCGGGGCCCAGAGTGCCTGTTGCTCCGGCATTGCCAACCTGGAGCGTGCCGGCGCTGATTGTGGTCGTGCCGCTGTAGGTATTGGCGGCTGTCAGGGTCGTGGATCCAGAGCCGATCTGACTGACCGTGCCAGTTCCGCTGATGATGCTTGCGACGACGAGCGCGTTGTCGGTACGGTCGAAGCTGAGCGCGGCGTTATCTGTAATGTTGCCACTGCCCAGGGTGCCGGTGGTCCCGGCGTTGCCAATCTGGATTGTGCCAGCACTGATTGTCGTGATGCCGCTGTAGGTGTTGGCACCCGAGAGGGTGAGGGCACCGGCCGCGGTTTTCGTCAGTGCAAGTGCGCCAGTGATGGAGCCGGAGAAGCTATTGGCCGCGGCATCGTTGACGGTGAAAGAGGCAGCACCGGCGCTGTCGGTCACGGTACCGGTGCTGACCCCTCCGTCGGCCAGGCCGGCGACCGTCTGTGCGAACCCGCCGAGGTCGAAGATTCCTGTGCCGCTGACGGTCAATGTCGTGCCAGTGGGTAGAGCGTTGGCAATGCCGTCCTTGAGGGTGCCGGCGCTGACAGTGGTCGTGCCGCTGTAGGTGTTGGCTGCGGTGAGGGTGGTGGTGCCCGTGCCGGACTGGGTCAAACTCCCAGTGCCACTGATCAGGTTCGCCACCGTCAAGTTATTGGTGCGATCGAACAGCAACGTGGCGTTGTCAGTGACGCTTCCGGTGCCGAGAGTCCCGGTGGCTCCTGCATTGCCGATTTGAAGTGTTCCCGCACTAACGGTGGTCGCTCCGCTGTAAGTATTCGTGCCGCTCAACACCAAGGTTCCCGGTCCGGTCTTCGTCAGGGCTTGTGCTCCGCTGATGACTCCTCCCAGAGTTAGTTGACCCGCGTCCAGCATGAAGCTGAGGCTCGCGCCTAGAGTGATAGCGTCCGTGAAGATGTTCGTGCCGCTCTGGCTATCAATTCCAACTCCGCCAGATCCAGTCAGGGTCACAGCGTTTCCCGATATGGAGTAGCCCCCCGCTATCTGGATTTCAGCAACGCTCAGCCCAACGATATCGTTGACGTCCGTAAGTTGAGACTCGCCGGTTCCGAAGATCAATGTGCTTCCGCTTGTCGGGGCGACACCACCCTGCCAGTTGGCGGCAGTTGACCAGTTGCTATTCGAACCTCCTCCCGTCCATGTGTAGGTCGAGGGTACAAGCCTGATTTCCAGCACCTCGCACCTGGGAGTCAGTTTGAGCTTGCCGCCGCCGACGGAGTTTTCTGCTGGGACATTGTTTGGGCAACACGATGAGAAACTCACCCCCCTGATTCAAAGCCAATACCTCTCACTCGATTGATGTCAGGCTGCCCTGCAGCCGATTCGGAATTGCATCGGGCCAAGGGGCCGGCCCCACGGCCAGGGAACGTTCGTACAGAGAACGTGTGAATCACGCTCTGAGACAGACGCGAGATGGTTCGGCCGCGCTTACGGAAAGAATAGGTCACGAACCAGAGCCAGTCGGATTTTTTTCTCAGGATAGTTAGGCAGTATTTAAGGCAGCGAGATCAAGGACTATAATGCATTCGTGGATGGACGCTGTCTCCCGGTTAGCCTGCGGTGCCGTCAATGGCTTCGTACCTCTTGGATAGACTTAACGGAATATGACCGGATCTCTGGGTTTGGGCGAGCGTCGATGGCGGGGATGTAGCTGGATGGATTGGTCTATCACCGATCGTGATCTCATGGCCGTGTGCAGAGAATCACAGCAACAAGTCGAACAGGTCGGCATAGAGATTGAATTGACGAACCGTGATGAGGTCCACGAGCGACACTCTGACGTCGCACTGAAGCACTGCGTCAACCTTGGCGGCAAACGCCCGTCGCCTATCGGGACGGACCTTGTTGGAAGGGTTGAAGATTTCGATCGCCGCAACCAGCTTGGGACAAGGACGCCCGTCGTGGACCCGCACTTCGTACTCATCCAGGGCAGGCAGAAAGTTCGGGTCCGGATCGCACAATGCAAGAGGCGGGTAATCAGTTAGCAGGTATTGCAGAGTTATCTCTGCAATTGCAGGGTTAAACGTTCCGTATGCCCGAGATTCTCGGAGCTGAAGTCACCGTAAACCGAGTGCGGTTTTCAGGCAATCGTCGATTTTCTGCATCGTCGTAGGCAGATGGTGACCGATCACCTTGTGAATCCGTGCCAACTCGACCGTGATCAAGTTATTGCACGACACAAGCGAATCGTGCAGCAGACCGGAACTCTGGCCCTCGGTGGTGGACGCCTTGATGAGCAGGTGCGTGGGCTCGCCTGCTCGTGCGAGGTTAGTCGTGATCTGGGCCAAGATCGTGGCCGCCATCCGAGTATTGTCGGCGTCGTTTTGGACGACGAGACCGGGTGCTCTCTTACTTACAGCTCCGGAGGCAAACGGGTAGAACACTAGGACCACATCGCCACGGTTCACGGCCGATGCTTCTCATATTCGTCGTAATCCGACATGCCAGGCGCCTCCCAGCCTTCGCGGAATGCCTCATCGGCGACAGCATAAGCGTCCGCCAATCGCCAGTCATCCCGCTCGCCGATGAGCGGAGCGAGAATTCGCTCGATTCTTTCGGAACGTGGAGGCCTTCAGAAGAACGTACGTCTCGCAGTTCAACGGGTCTTCGAGCCGGAGTGGTTCGTCTCCGGATCGCTCGATCGCTTACCGAATCTCGGGTGTGATGTTCATGGTTCCCTCACGGCATCTAATTTAACATCTACGCCAACAACCGGCCAGAATTCACGCATTGGCGGAATGGTTCGCGGTTTTGAACACCTGGCTCTGACGACCGACACGATCGTCAAGGGTGCTGAGGTCTGGGCTATCTTGTGACAGTCGGGCATCCCGACGGCGTCGCCCGATGCTCTCGATGCCGGTGCCATCCTCGTTGGGCAAGCGGCGCTCGCCGGACAGCCCGGCGATACTGTCACAATGGCGACGACTGAACTTGGCGCACCTGAACCGGTTCCCCGGGATCGACGCCCAGATCTGGGACCGAATTCGGTCAGCATCGAGAGCGTTTTCCCGAGATCGACGCCCAGATTTGGGACCAGACTCGGCAAGCATCATGGCAGGCGAGACAAGCCGGCCGCTGAGGCAGGACCGAGCTGGAAAATACACCGAGTCGCCGAGAACGACCTTACGCTCCCCGTCCTTCCGCGGGAACTGCAGCGCGGCCCGGGGTTCAGTATGGTGTCCCCCGATCCCTCGCGATCGATTACGAGGCGCCGGCGGATTCGGGATTCATCCGACCGCCGCCGGCCGATCCCGCCGGCGACCGGCAGTAACGTCCGGGGCCGCGCCCGAAGTGTTCGGCGCGGCCCAAGTTCGGTGTCAGTCGGCTTTCCCTGGAGCGGAAACTCAGCACTTCCTTGCGGCCGCGGCTGTCGCCGTGGGCGGGATGGTGATGGTTATGGCGCGCACCGCCGTTTGCGACCTCGCCATCGGCACCCACGATCGCACCCGGAGTGATCACGAGCAGGAACCCCTTGCCGACCGACGTCTTGGCGAAGTTGAACGTCAGCATGCGGCCGGTCGCGTCGAGGACGGGCCCCTTCAACTTGAGGGTCTTCTTCGGCTTACCGCCGCGAAGCATGTAGACTTTGACGTTCCTGGCCAGGGTGGGATTGACGGGCGTATTGAACGTGATCGTGACGCCCGAGGCCTTGGCCTTGCTGCCGGTTCCCGTGGTGACGATCGCCGCGGACTGGACCGCCGGCACCGGGGCCGTGGTGCGGTAGATGTTGCTCGTGATGAAGTAGATGACCTTTCCGTCGGTCTGGACGAGCAAGTGGCTGTTGATGTTTCCAGGCAAGAGCGCCACGCCGCCGTTGCCGTAGGTCGTGTCGAGCGTACCGGCGGACGTCAAGTGGGCCAGCATCGCGTCTGAGTTCAACCCGCTATTCTGCTCGAAAGCCCTGCCGCCGAAGAGCAGTGAGCCATCGCCGAGCGTCGTGACGCCGAAGGCGTTGCTGTTGAACGTGATGCCAGCCTGGCTGAAGGCAAGTGTGAACTTGCCGCTGCCGTTAAACGAGGTGTCGAGCGTGCCGTTGGCATTGAGCCGGGCCACCGCAGACTCCTGGATCGAGGGGCTGATGGCACCGCCGGTGGGCGCGGGAACAACTCGGTCGAAAAGCCGGCGATCACGATCTGCGTTCCCTCGAGGGTCACGGCGCGCCCGGCGTCGGCCGATGGGCTGCCGCCCAAGCCGAAGTTGAGGGTGAAGAGACCGGTGGTGTTGAATGTCGTGTCGAGCGTTCCATTGTCGTTGAACCGCGCAACCGCAAAGTCGCTGGGAGTGCCGGTCAGTGGGGTCGCGCCTGCTGGGAGAATGGCCGTGCCGGCGACCACGACATTACTGTCGGGTTGGACCACCACGCCGTAGGCGTCGTCGTCTGTCGCCGTTGCCGTGCCGTTGGGAAACGCTGCCGTCGCGAACCCTGAGGTGTTGAACGTCGTGTCGGGCTTGCCGTTGGTGTTCAGCCGGTATACGCCGAATACGTCGGCCCCGGCGGCGGTTGCATAGAGGCCGGCGGCCACCACGATCTTGCCGTCAGGCCCGAGGGCCAGCGCGAGGGTGTCTCTGTGGGCGACATCCAGCGAATAGCCCGCGGCGACGGGGATCAGCGCGACCCCTGAGGTGCCGAAGGACGCGTCGAGCGAGCCGCCGGGAGTAAGCTTGCGCGACCATGATCTCGTCGCTCGAGCCCGCGGCGGTTGACGCGATGACCGCCGCGACGTCGATCGATCCGCCCGACTGGACCGCGATGTCGGGATGGAAATTCGCGTCGGCGGTGTAAGTCGTGCCGCCCAAGGTCGTGGGGACCGTCGCGACACCGCTCGAGCCAAAGGAGTTGTCGAATGTGCCGCCGGTCGTGAGCCGAGCAACAACCACGGCATTACTTACGCTTGCGGGCGTGACGATATTGCTCCTCAATATCCCGGCCGTCACGACCTGCCCATTCTCAAGCGCGATCGAGTAGAGCGCTTGAGAGTAGCTGGCGTTCGTCGTGTTCGGAGGAGCATTGATTTGCGCGACACCGCCGAACCCGAAGTTTTGGTCGAGCCCAACAGACAGGAGCGTCCTCCCTTCCAGGTCCTCTGCAAAAGGCCGCATCCTGCGACGCCCCCTGCGAAGCGCCGCCGGTCTACGAGAGCCGCCCAGGCCTCGCGCAAACACGCCCGCAGCATTTTCAGAAGCATGATGTACCGTTCTCATGGGAAACCTCTCTCTCGCTGGAAAAATCGAATGAGAATTGCGGCGCGGCCGCGAACATCGCGACTCTAGGAAGTCGGATCAGGCGCACTTTCACGACAGAAGTGTGAGTTCGACCCACCTACCGATCGAGACGGGCCGGCGGAGCAAGATTCTCGAATCCGGCACAACGGAATGGCGATATCGGCCGCTCCTCCGCCGAACCGCGGCCGGTCTCCGCGCACGTTCAAACAGATTCGCACATGAAGTGTCTTCTGCCTGGGCCCGCCCATCCATCCTCGACGGCGGCTTTCATCGATCCAAAGCGAGAATCCCCGGCTGAGGTCGCCGAGGTTCAGACGTTGCATCACTCGGACCGAACAGACGCTGTGGTGCGCGCCCTCGCAGTCACAAGCCCTTTCGCGCAATCGATCGCCCGACCTTTCGTCGGTTAGACCACAGCGCAGCGTACGGACTGCCTCATCGTTTGTCAATCATCCAGATTGTCCAGTTTTCGCCGCCGACGGCGCTTACATTCCGACAGACTGCAACGGGGACGCAGTTAGCAGTCTGCAACCGGGACGCGGTTAAATTTGTCCTCTGTGGGACCAGCCGATCTCTCCGTCAAGCCTGAACGCCCGGACGGGGGGTCGTCTGAGGGTCGAGGATGGTAGCCAGGCCCTCACGGTTGGCGAACGTGCCGTGGCACTCGACGACCATCGCGGCTTAGTCGGGATGGCGGGCCTTGAGAAGCCGGTGCAACCAGCGCAGCCGGTGATGGGGGATCGCCGGGAAGAGGTGGTGGGGACGTGCATATCCTGGCCGTAGACGAAGACCGCCCACCGCGTGAACGGGTCGGGGAAGAAGACCCGGGTGCTGGTCAACCGCCCGTCATCGGCGTTCGTGTGCTGGTAGACGTTGCTCACGAGCATGAAGAACGGGAGCGACGTCATCAAGGGAACGACCCAGAGGACTCAGTAAGTACAAGGACGATCGCCCGTCCGTCGCGGCGCAGCAGCCCATGCGCGACCATGAACGACGAGAAGGATGGCTCACCCCGGCATTGCGTTCTTTGCCCGCCTCGTTCTCGCCCAACATTGGGGACAACGGCCGAAGTACGACGAGCGAGGAGTGTGACGGGATTGAGATCGGGAGAGCGGCTAGTAATCACCCAGGCGTCTGCGCAATCGAAAAAGCGGCAGAATCCAAGGAGAAATCCACGGTTCCTCAGCCGAACGTTGAACTCTCAAGACTAAATCATCAGAGGCGTTCACGTGACGTAACCTGAACAAAAGATAGGTGTTAAATGGAGACGAGCGGGATCGAACCGCCAACCTCCTGGTTGCAAACCAGGCGCTCTCCCAATTGAGCTACGTCCCCAGGGGTGGGTCGAGAAGATCGTGGCGGCTCGAGTCGGTCACCAAGACCTTAAATCATGATAGCGATGGCCACCGGGATTGGCTAGGTCGGCCGAAAGGCCGTCAAGATGTCAGCGCGGTTTCATCCAGACTTCGACGGCAAGAAGGGCCTGGGCGCGCGGTGGGGTAAGGCAAGGCCTGCCAGGTGGGCTGGGCACCCAGCGGGTTGATGATTTCCTCGACCCATTGCTGGATCACCTGGGGCGACTGGCTGACCATCGCGGCCCGCTTGAGCAGGCCGCGCGGGCAGCGACTGCTCGTACGTCGCCGCGTAAAATGGCATCTTGTCATATGTGTTCTTGTTGGCGAGCTTCTTCAAGTAGCTTTCGATCGTCTTGTCGATCTTGACCAGATCAGCCCCGAATGCTTTTCGGAACTCGGCCAGGTGATCCTCGGGCGTCCGGGGTTCGAGGGGGGGAATTCGACTCATGGCCTTCAGATACTCGACGAAGTCGTCCTGCCGTTTGAACGCCAGGTAATGCGTCATCGCCCAGGCAAGGGCGTATTCCGTGGGCGTGAGGCGGGACTTGCGGACCAGGCACTCCACGAGCGGTTTGCCGGGCTCACGCACCAGCGCCTTGGAGTGGGCTGCGTCGCCGCGGATCGCCAGCGAGAGAGGATCTTCAAGCTCGCGGATCGTGGCCATGTGCAGGCCGTTGATCATCCCCAGGCCGTCCCAGGTTGGCTTCCCACCTTTTCGCGAGCTGGCCGGGGTGGCACAGTACTCGGCCAGTCCCTCCACCAGCCAGATCGGCCAGGCACTCAGCCGGGGATGAATCCCGATGTTCTGCAACACCTGGTGTGTTCCTTCGTGAACCACCGTCTGAGGCTTGCGCAGGGCGGAGACCTCCGGCGCTTCCTTATCGTGGTCTGATGTCTCGAAAAAGAAGATCCGGTTGGTATAGATCTCATAAACGGCCTGGACTTCCTGATCGACACGTTTGCTGGCCCGGAAGTCGCGTTCAGTCCCATAAATCACGGCCACAAGAGGGAATTCGGTGTCGTGTACCGCCATCTCGTGTTTTCGAAAAGCATCGAGTAATCGCCTGTACAAGTCTTCGAGCCAGCGGCCGCTGGCCAATGCAAAGCCTCGGCTCGACTGGTAGAAGATCAGGTAGTGGGTTGTCTGGTGAACTTTGAAATCCCCCAGCGGGCCTTTCTGCAATCGCTCGAGCAGTTCTTCGGACGTGAACGGCCGGAACGGCTCGATGGTGGGCACCAGCATGTTGGGGATGCCAAGCTGGCCATCGGGCAAGATGAGGCGCAGTGGTGCCTTCATGCCGGCCATGAAGCCGGGCAACTACGGGCAGACCCTGCTCATCTCTCACCTTGAACCGCGGCGCATCAGGCGGATCCAGATCAGGATCTGGGGCCGGCGTGGCAAGCTTGACCGGGAACGCCACAGCGCGCTTGGGCTTTGATGCAGCTTTATCGCCGTTGCTGGCTATTCCCTTCTGGTCGCTGGCGGAATGGGAAGTCCAGCCGCCCAGCATTCCTGCAAGGGTCAGGGAGAGAACCGATATTAGGCGCGCTTCAGCCGCCGCGAGATCTGGGCCTTGGGTCGGCTACAACAATCGCGGGCGACCACGGGTTCCATGGCCAGTCTATTCTCTCGAGTTTGTCTGAAGGAATTCGTCGATAGGGCTCCCTTATGTTAGCAACGGGACTGGATGTTAGCAACGGGCTCGGCCTGGGCAAAGCCGGCCGCCAGGAGCATGCTGGGCGAGGCGGGCGCCGGGATCAAGACGGGTCAAGCCGGCACGGGTTGTGACGACATGATCCGCACCTTGAACCCGAGCGACTGGCTAGGCCGACCATCTCGCCGAAGATATCGCCGTAGGCGACGGCGATATGATTGCTCATGTAGTGCGCCATGATGGTTTCCATCGAGCAACCGAGATCGGCGGCCATGAATGGCCACTGCCGAGTGGTGCCCCGCCACCAGGCTTCGCGGACGTCTTCGGGCAAGCTCGACGGACTCGCCGCGCCCCAGCTCCATCACAGGCTGTCCGGCGCGGTCGATGCACGCCCGGGCCCAGGTGATCGGGCCCGGCCAGGCTGACCCCGGCGAACGTGCCGCCGGGCACGGGGAAGTAGCCGGCCGGCTGGCGGTAGCTATGAACGCCCTTGAGGCGTTTCGGGGTCATGGTTGAAGGCATAGGCTCCGCAGCTTCCGGAATTGAGTAGCACCCAGAGCCAACCGGCCGTCGTGCTCGCCCCCCAGCGGACGTCGTGGAACATGACGGCCCCAGGAAGGCCCTTGGCTTCGAGAAGGCGTTTCATCAGCTCCATGGGCACGAGGTTGCCCTGGTCAGCCTCGGTGCTGGTGATGACCGCGTGGCCGTTGCCCTCGGGCCGGGCATGGCGAATTCAAGCAACCCCTCGGCGAAGTCGCTGGGGGGAAGCAGCTTGAGCAGGCCGAGCTGGTATTGCCAACCCAGGCAGTCGGCCTTGAACTCGTCGAGCAGGTCGAGCACGGCCAGGTACCCGCGGATCTGCTCGCGGGTGGCTTCCGCCGTGAAGTCCGTGGCGTCCGCTTCCTTCCAGTGGAAGACGACCCCCTTTTCCTGAACGAACCGAAACGCCTGCTCCACGCGCGAATCGGCCACCGACTTGACTCGCATCGATCAGCCAGGCCTGGTCGACCTTGTGCTCGGCAGAAGCCGATCGGTAGAGCACGCGCGGGCCGAAGTAGCCGTTGATCATACCCATCGAGGTATCGCCGAGCATCAGCGCGAGCACCCGTTTGCGGCGGATTGTCTGCAGCACGTTCCTGGCGGTGCCGACCGCACTCGGGGCGACCGCGCCGGCGTCGTGAAGCTCGCTTGCGTCGTAGCGGATCGACGCCGGTGGTGCACCATTCGTCAAGGCGGTCCATGAACCGGTCATCGGCGGTCCAGTCGGGTGAGTCGGTCCAGACACGCGATGCGGACCGGCCGACGCTTTCCAGCGAGGCGCCGGTATTCAGCAGGGCCACCAGTCCCGGCCAGGTCCCGGAAAAATTCGAGGCCAGAAGCAAGGGGTTGTCCTTGCCCACGACGCCATCGACGGTGTGTGGTGCGTAGGTCCAGTGCACGAATACGCCGACATGCGGGTCGTCGATCGGCCCGAGCTTGGCGATCGCCTGGTCGGGACGCGTCAAGTAATCCGGGATGACGTACGGCGAACGGCCCAGTTTCTTGAGGGCGGCGACAAGTTGCTCGGTCGTTTCACGCGACTGGGGGAGTGCCCATTCGTTGGGCTTGGATCGATAGTCCCCGGGCCAAAAAATCGGCAACCTTCTTGGACATGGCACACCCGAGTTGGAAATAGTAATTTGTAGGCAGTGATCAACCCAGAGTGTATATTGCCAATTCACGGCATGCCACGCACTGGCGACGGCGTCGTCTCGGGTTCTCTGGCGACCTGATCAGTGCCACCACGGATTTTGAGACTCCCGCAATGTATGACCTTGTGGTGATCGGTAACGGCTCCGGGGGTTTGCACCTGACCAACCTGGCCGCTCGCGTGGGAGCCAGGGTGGCCCTGATCGACGAGCACGCTCCCGCGGAAGCAGGCTGGATCGGCGCGTGCGTACCCAGCAAAGGGCTCTTGCAGTCGGCCCGGCTGCTGCACGAGATTCGCGGAGCCGGTGAATTTGGAGTTCACGTCGAGCCACCCAAAGTTGATCTTGCCGCGGTGCTCGATCGGCTGCGGAGGGTGTTCCAGTCGAGGCGAGCGGATCATTCGGACGAGACTCTCGCAGCCCGCGGAATCGACATCTATCACGGCAAGGCCGCCTTTGAAGCCTACGACACGGTGCTCTTGGACGGCAACAAGCGGATCGAAGGACAGCGGTTCGTGATCGCAACCGGCTCGCGGCCGGCGCCGCCGACATTTCCCGGATCGTGCGAGGTATGGCTGCCTCGACGACACTTCACTTTGGTCACTCACGCGGGTGCCCGAGAGCCTGACCATTATCGGCGCCGGTCCGAACGGCATGGAGTTCGCCCAGGCCTTTACCCGACTGGGATCGAAAGTAACCGTGTTGACAGATGAAGATCGGGTTCTTCCCCGCGAGGATCCTGAAGTTTCCGGGCACGTGGCGTGTATGTTGACCGGAGAGGGCATCACCATCAAGCGGCGAACATCAATCGGCAAGATCGAGAACCGTGGCGGCCAAAAAGTCTGCATTTACACCGATGGCGAGACCGGCGAGCCTGCCGAGGTCTCGTCCGCGGAAATCCTGTGCGCCTCGGGCCGCCTCGCCAACGTCGAGCACCTGAACCTCGAGGCCGTGGGAGTTCATGCCGATCCGGAACACGGCATCGAGGTCAATGAGCTGCTGCAAACCCATGCGGTTCGCGTCTTCGCGATCGGCGACGTGCTGAAACGACACCTGTACACGAACGCGGCCCAGGCGGAGGCCGAAGTGGCCTTCCAGAACGCCGTGCTCCGTCGCCGCCGCAAAATCGATTACTCGAACCTGCCATGGGCCACTTTTCTTGATCCCGAGGTTGCGACCGTTGGAATCTTCGAGGCCCAGGCGAAGGCCAGCGGAACTGGAACATCAGGTATTCCGCGCTAACTATGCAGACGTCGACCGGGCCCGTGCAGACGGCCGCACCGAGGGCTTTGCGAAGGTAGTCGCTTCGCCGTCCGGCAAGATACTGGGCACGACCATTCTCGGTGAGCAGGCCAGCTTGGTCTTGCAACAACTTGTGCTGGCAATCGACGCTGGGTTGGGCCTGGACGATCTAGGCGAGACGATCCAGATTTATCCCACGTACGGTCAGGTGATTTGCGAGCTCACCGGGCAGTTTCGAAAAACCCGCCTGGAGCGGGGCTTCAGGGGACGGGCATTGCGATTTTTCTATGGATTCCAGCCCCGCACCGACAACCTTGATGTCGCGTCTTCCCACACGCCGGGCGCCTCCAACGGATCCGCTGAGGATCCGAGCGCCCAGTCCCATGAGGCCGGCCTCGCACACGGACTTGGTCACTGAACCGGCGGTCATTTGCCAGCCAGGGGCGCTAGCGGGATGGAACGAAAGGTCGCTCTTGTTGCCGGAGCCAGCGGCATCATCGGCCGTGGGATCGTCCATTGCCTGTCCCAGCCCGGGGACTGGCAGGTAATTGCCCTGGCCCGCAAACCATCCGACGCCGTCAATCACGTGCGTTTCATATCAGTCGATTTGCTCGACCCAAGGGACTGCAAAGACAAGCTCGGCACGCTCAGTGACGTGACACACGTCTTCTATGCGGCATACCAGGAACAGCCTTCAGAGAGCGGCCAGGTGGCCGTCAACGGCGCGATGCTCCGCAACCTGGTTCAGGCCATCGACGCCGCCGCGCCTGACCTGGTGCACATCAACCTGATGCAGGGAGCCAAAGCCTACGGCTGCCAGTTCGGACCCTTCAAGACGCCCGCCAAAGAGACCGACCCGCGGCATTTTCCGCCGAACTTCTACTATGACCAAGAAGACTTCCTGCGCCAGCGACAGCAAGGCAAGGCCTGGACATGGTCGGCGCTGAGGCCCAACCTTGTCATCGGACCAGGCGTCGGACATCCCATGAACATTATCATGGTGATCGCCGTTTATGCCAGCATTTGCCGCGAGCTGGGAACCCTGCTCTGGTTTCCCGGAACAGAAGCCGGCTACAAAATCCTCCTGGAAGCCACAGACGTAGCGCATCTGGCCAGCGCGGCTCTCTGGGCGGCCACCGAGCCGCGGTGCGGCAACGAGGTCTTCAATATCACCAACGGAGATTACTTCCGATGGCAGCATCTCTGGCCGGTCTTCGCCGATTGCTTCGGGATGAAGCCGGCGCCGCCCTTGCCGATCCCGCTGGGCGAGATGATGGCAGACAAGGGCGCTCTCTGGGATCAGCTCACGCAGAAACATCGGCTGCGTCCCCACCGCCTGGACCAGCTCGTCTCCTGGAGCTTCGCCGAGTTCGTATTCCGCATTCCCTATGACACCATCTCCGACACCACCAAGGCCCGTCGCTACGGGTTTCACAACGTGGTCGAGACAGAGGAGATGTTCCGGCGCCAGTTCACTGAGCTCAGAGAGCAAAAATACATACCCTGACGGCTGGCCAATTGTTCCTTGCAACGCCGCCGAGCACCAAAATTCATTGACCAGAACCCGATCAGGCCGTGGCGGCGTCGAGCGGACTGCGCCAGATCGGCTGCACGGGAAAGAGAACGCGAGCGGCGTCAAGGGCCGTCGCGGTCGAGGCGACGAATCCTTCGTCGCTCGTCGCCGAATCGACGCTGGAGTGACCCATGAGCAAGCGGACCAGAGTCTGCGGCGAGAGGGTCAGGTGCCGGCGGCTTAGCTTGTCGGGCTCGATCCGCGTGTTCTTTCCTTCGATGTGAATCAGCCAGCGATGATCATCGGTGGTGATGCCTAGCTCCAGGGGCAGGGGGGAGCCAGCGGCCGAAGCCCGTCGGCTTAACTCCGGAAGGATGCACTTGAGGAATTTGCCCACGTCGGGAATGTGATACATTGAAACGGACGCGTCGACGATATCCTGATCGATCAGCCGGCCGGAAGCAGTCAGAAAAGCCTCGATGACTGGATGATTGATCGGCGCATGGACCGTGACCTGGGGATACGCACGCTCAAGAGCTTCAGCCCTCACCCGGCCCAGCAATGAACGAAGCGCTTGGGGATGAGCCGGATCGGTGGCGATTTCGAGAATCTTGTGATCTTTCACGAATGCATACCCGCGGACAGAATCCCCCTGACAAGCAACCCAGATGACGTGGGCGTATCGCCGGCCGATCAGCCACCGCCAGTATTCCTCCGACGCAGGACCGTTCCACTGACTTGGGCGTACTGCATGTCATAGAGCGACATCAGGTCGGCAAGCTCGACTTGCCGCCACGGGCGCACATGCCAGAAGCCGGCCTTTCCCTTGATTAGCCCGTCACTAACCTGGGGCAGGTTCCGGCTCAGGGCTTGGGCGTAAGTCTGCCGACCGCAAACACCCCAGCCGAGCGGTCGATAAAACGGAGGCATCCCGGTAGTTAGGGCCTGCAACACGTGCCCGGTGGCGCGAGCCCGTTCATCCGCCAGACGCAAGAGGTTCTGGGCGAAACCTAGCCCCCGAAACTCGGCAAGGTTCCCACCCACATCACTCCATTGATCGGCACCGAGGCACAGCCATACCGATCTCTCGATCAGTGAGGTGAGCGTGGCTGACCACGCGTCCTTCAACCTTGGCCAGCAAACGCTGCTCGGGACGATAGGCCGGATCGCTCAAGGCACCCAGAAATGACTCTCGATCCGGACCGTGAAACACGTGCAGTAAGGTCTGGTACACCGCTTCATGGTCGGCTTCAGTTCCAAGGCTATACTCGACCGAGCCGCGGCGGAACGGCAACCGTGCCGCCGACGATGGAGCTTTCATCGGGTCGACCACTCTGGGAACGCGTCGCGGTGGGCGGGGACTGTCAGCCGAAGACCAAGAGGATCCAACGCTACTCATCACGCAACGCCTTGCTTCACATTGTACGAGCTAGAAATGGTCTATGCCTCAAGGTACCTACAATAGCGGCGAAGCTTTTACTGTGATAAGAGTTTACCAGAGATGCCGGCCGGACGCTTGTATGCGGGGATTTTAAATTAAACCTATACCCCCCGAGCATCGCTATTTAAAGCTCCGCCCGTGGAATTGAACCTACCATTAGATCATGCAGACGCTCGTGCCGAATGGAGCACGAAGGCATATTCGCGGCCATGTGCCAGTCGATTCCATTCCAGCTCCGTAAGTAATTGTGATTTGCGTACTTGCAATGAAACACGACGCTCCCGCAAAGACTCCTGAAGGGCGTCATTGATCGCTCGAATCTCCCGAAATCGGGCAATCCGATCACGCCGAGTCGAGCACTCCCGCGCAACGTCTCGAGCTTCTCATTAATCAAGGTACGAACTCGATCTGAAACAGGTTCGGAGAGGTGGCGATCCGGATTGTAATCCAGTTCGCGGAGAGATCGTAGCACTATTGCAAGCTCCGTTGATGTCGCGGTCCGATCAGGCAGACCAAGCCACGCGGTCAGGGAGAGCGTGAGGAAATCGGGAGGCTCGATGCCAAAGAATCGTCGGGCGATGGAGTCGCCTAGCTCGTCGTACTTCGCCCCGCCGATGCCGTGAATGAACAGATCGCCCAGCAGGTAGCGGCAGAACATCGTCGTTGTGAGCGCCCTGGTGCGGAGCCGTATCGACCGGCTTGCGAGCTCACGCAGCCGCTCCACCGCGAAGCACGCTTCTCGTTCGGGGGATAGGGGCAGCTCGATCAACGGGTCGTCCTCGCCGGCAATCCGCAAGAGCATCTCGCGCGGACCCTGACGGACAAGCAAGGGTCGCCGGCGGGGCTGGCCCTGCCGCCAGACCCAGAATGGGGCCTCGAGCCAGTCGCCCTGGACGCTCAGTGCGGAAACCGGATGGTTCTTGCTGCGGATGCCGTAGACTGCGCGATACTCGGCCAAGGCCGCATTGTGGATCTGTTGGAATCGGCGCAGTGGGCCAGCAAATGGGACGCGAACCAGAAGAAGCCGTCGGTCTGGCAGACTTCGCTCAGAGGAATCTCCAGGTTGTTAAAGCCCCAGTTGCTCTCCAGCTCGTGCCGGGCCAGGGCAATTCGCATCCCCAGAGTCCGCTGACTCCTCGCATGGTGCAAGGCCCGGGGCCAGAAATCAGTGATCAGCGGATCGGCGATCGAACCGCCAAGGGTCTGGAGCACGCGCTCGCCGAAGGAGGCGAACAGCCTCTCATCATGGACCTCAAGGTCCTCGTAGGGCATCTCGCCCTTCCAGAGATCAAACTCGACTCGCACCGACTGGATACGGTCCTTGCCGGCTCTGGGAACCCGGACTGAGCTCGACTTGGGTAAATCGTTGTCCACGATCAGGTTTAACCCCAAGCCCCCGTGTGCACCAGCAAGGGCGGCGGTCGCGAAGTTCTTGACCCAGACACCGGGGTGAAAGAGTTCGGGCTGATGTCCGGTGATCACCAGGGGTGTGATCACCGAGTCGCCAGTGCAGGGAGCGACGCCAGGAACGTTCAGCCCATGGCGACGCAGGAAGTTGCACGCAGCTACCATGACCTCGCGATGCACGAGGCCACGCAGAATGCCCGCGCGGCGGCCCTGGAAATCATGATCCCAGCCGGCCAGTCTTTCCGCGTCTCGAGCGAAGTGGGCAGACACTTCGGCAAGTGGTGGCACCGCCAGCAGGCCGCCATCGTTCGAGGGAGCCCGCAGGCGGTGGCCCTTCTTCATCCTCGACATCCTCCGACCACTTCAATCTCCGCCCTCTGCAGAGCGCTTCCTGGAGGACCTGCTTGTAATGTTTCAAACGAAATGAAGAATCGTCGAGCGACCCGCCGAAAGCACGCTCCTCATCAAGATAGATCAGCGGCACCGCTACCTCGACAATCGAGAGCCCATGCTGTACAGCCTGCACCCATACTTGCAGCGGCATGGCGTAACCGTTCTCGGTGATGTCGAAAGCCTCGAGTGCGGACTTTCGATAAGCTTTGAAGCCGCAGAACGCGTCGGTGAGCTTCAACCCCAGGCATTCGTTGAGCCAGCGGGTGACCTCGACGTTGATCCGCCGTCGCTCTTCGGGCGGCTTCTGGCTCGGATCGAAAACCTGCAGGTATCGGCTCCCGGAGACGATGTCTGCCTCCTCGAGCCGCCTGGCAAGCTCCGGAATGCGGGCAGGTTCGTGCTGACCGTCGCAGTCGAGTGTCACCAGGGCGTCGTAGCCCCCTTCGATCGTTTGCCTGAAGGCAGTACGCAATCCTGCTCCGTAGCCCAAGTTACGCGGGTGCCTGAGGACTTTGACAGCGGCAAAGCGGCGGAGCAGTTCGGGGGTTCGGTCGGTCGAGCCGTCATCGACAACAAGAATGGTCTGGGCATACCGAGAGACCTTGTGGAGCACTTCTTCGAGGTACTTCTCTTCATTATGAACAGGAATTGCTGTGAGCAGTCTCATCGGCGGGACCATTGCAAGCGAGTAAGGACTGAGCTGGTGTAAGCCCGACCACGACGCATTCACAAGGCCTACGCATTTTAGGTCGAGGCACCCGGAAGTCAACGAGACGAGCGATGCCCGCACCCCCTCCGAAATCGCCCTAATGTGGTCAATCGTTTCCTTGCTTCATGGGTGGCATCGCCTTCGGACGCTGCCTGATACCCCTTGACCCGATCACGCGGCGATTCCTAGCATAAGGGTTCACTCATTGCCCGCCCACGGTCGTGGTCGGAGTGTCATGTGCGCTCTCTTATTATTGCGGATACCGGCTAATTCAGATGACTCAAGCTGCTGCATCTTCACCTGTACCGGAAGAGGAAGCAACTCACCCCGGCACTGCGGACGACGCGTCCGCGACGACGACCACCGACGCCGAAGTCGAGAGCCAGCCAGAGCCCCTGCCGTGGACGCCCGAGCGCGTTTCGGAATGGAACGCTTATTACGACATTTATGTGATGCTCGCCGTCTACTGTTGGCGTTCGTGGTTTCGGCGATTCGCGTGGATGAAAACAATCCCTCGCTGTGGACAAACCTGAAGACGGGCGAGATGACTGCGAACAGCCTACCCGGTTGTGACGGACTCGTTCTCCTATTCCGAAACCGGAGCGCCATGGGTCAATATTCCCTGGCTTTTCCAGTGGAGCCATGCCACGGTCTTCAATCTGGTGAGCAACTTGGTTCCTCCCGATCCCGCGGATCCCACCGCCAACGTAGCTTCCGCCGAACAGCTTGCCATCGGCGTCCTGATCGGGATCAATGCCTTGGTACGACTGATCACGGCGTGGATCTTGCTGATGATCCAGCGGCCCTGGGCCGGGCCTTTGGTGGTCGGCTGTTTGTGTGGCGATTGCACTGGGGGCGCTTCCTGGACCGGTCAGAATCCTGCCCGGAGGCATCGCCGGACCTGGTTTTGTGACACCTGCAACGTGGGGAATGCTGCTGCTTGCCCTCGAGATGCTGCTCCTGCACCGTGCCTACAACGAGGGCCGTCGCGGAGCCCTGTACGCTCTGATTCCGCTCTTTCTGTTGTGGGTGAACCTGGACGACTCGTTCTTTATGGGGCTTCTGATCCTGGCTGCGACCGCGGTCGGTCGGATTCTTGACGGCACCTACGCCGACACCTTGGTGACAAATCCCGCCCGTTCGGCGAGTGATGGTCAGTCGGAGGATCGGAAAGCCTCGCCCGGGATCCGGCCTGTCCGCGGGTCCGTCGGGCTCGGTGCTGGGGCTCTGCGTTGCGGCCTGCCTTGCCAATCCCTCGACCTATCGTGTCTTTTTCAAAGCGACCGAACCGCTATTGTCGCTCTTTATAGGGCCCAAGACCGAGTCTTTCCGGTACGGCGAGATCTCCTATTTCGGCAAGCAGATCCAGAAGCAGTTTCAGAACGACTGGTACTGGGTGACTGGGTTTTATGTCATCATTGTGGCAATAGGCCTGAGTTCGTTCCTTCTGAACGCACGGCGGTTTGCCTGGAGCCGCTTCCTGCCGTTCGCCTTGATCGCCGTGTTTTGGGCGATCTTCATCGGCTACCGGCAGGAATTCGCAGTTGTCTTCGCAGCGGTCGCCGGGATCAACGGTCAGGAGTGGTATCACGATCGATTCGGAACCCAGGGGCGGCTGGGCTTGTTGCCGACCTCTGGTCGACCGGGGGCCGGCTGATCACGCTGGCACTCCTCTTTTTCTGCGTTAGCGTGGGCATCACGGGCTGGGGAAGGCAGCCGGGAGAGCCGCGCTTCGGCTTCTCGTTCGAGGCCAACGACTTCGCCTTCGAGGCCGCCGAATACTTGGCCAGACAGCAAGATATCAAGGGGAATATCCTCAATACGACGGCCGCGCAGGGAGATGCCTTAATCTGGAAGGCCTATCCAGCGCGGCGCACGTTCATCGACAGCCGCAGCGTCTTCACTCCCGAGAAGCGTGAAGAACTTCGCCTCCTGCGGGTCGCAATCCGCGACGATGCTATGGACGAGTGGAAACCTACGTCGACCGCTACGGCATCGCGCGGTGATGATCGATCTGGCGGGACCTGGCGGAGCCGTCGACACCTACAGGCGATTAAGTCAGAGCCCTAACTGGATTCCGTTCTACGACGATGGTCGGGTGATCCTCTTCGGCCGGGCTGACGCCCGCGAACCTGACCTGGCCACATTCAAAAACAACCTGCTGGTGCCGGACCTCAGAGCCTACCGCCTTACGCACCCCGTTCCCTCGGCCGATCGTCCGCCGACTGCGACTTCATGGCTTGACGATTTCTTCCAAAACCGCCTCGCCGGCCGGCCGCAAGTTCATACCAATGCCGCGGCACGCTGGCTGCAAGGGTCGATGCTGGAGGGCGATCAGCCCTCTCTTCCCGACCCGGCACGGTGCCTGCTGGCGATCAGCGAAGCGCGACCGCACTGGCGAAGAATCCCGACGACTGGCTCGCCTACCGTCTGCTCGAGACCGCCTACCGCTTCCTCGCCCAGGAGGAGACGGCTCTTCTTGCAGGCATCCCGCTCGATCGCCAGAACCAAAGCCGGGTCAGTGCGCTGGTGCCCAGTATCGACATCCTTACCACTCGGTTCAAACAACGGCTCACGGCACTGAACTACGCCATTTTGACCACGCCACCTCCCAAGACTCCCGAAGCACGCCGAGAGCTCCAGTCGCTGAACATGGAATTGTTCCAGCTCTTCTTCCGCTCTGGATCGCTGGACCTGGCCCGCGACCGGCTGCAGATGGTAATCGACCAGAGCCAGCCCGGTGACTTCGCGTCCCCGGAGGCGGAATCGCAAGTCCGGCAGCAGCTTGAACAGCTCAATCAGCGTGTCAAGCAGGTGGAAGAAAACCTGATGGACCTACAGGTCGAGCGCCAGGCGGGACCTGTCGAGAAGGCCGTCACCGCGCGCAATCAGGGGGCGCCCGGGCTGGCCATCGGCGAGCTTGAGGAAGCCAATCGCGGCAATATGAGCCCGCTGCTGGTCAAGCCGCAGCTCGTCGACCTGTACTGCTTCACCGGCCAGCCCGACAGGGCGCTGGAACTGATGGCCATGGGAGCCATCGAGGATCCTAACCTGGGAACCGAGCCAGGGAGCTCGTTCATGAGACAAGGACAGGTCTACCTCCTCCTGGGCAATTACCTGACCGCCGACCACCTTTGGCGGATGCGGGCAATTCCCCGGCTGCGATCCGATCGCACCGTGCGGGCACTGACGATGGGCCAGACTCTTACTCGCGGCGAGCTGACCCCCGCGACCAATAGCAGCCTTGTACTGCCTAGCCTGGTGGCTCGCCAGGCCTATTGGGAATTCGACCTGGCTCTCTGTCTGCTTGAGTCGGGCTCGCCTGATCGAGCCGCGGAATCTTCGCCCATGCCTTGAAGCTCGCCCCCGATCTTTCGGTTCGGCCGATCATCGCCTACTACCTGCAGAAACTGGGCAAACCTGTTCCCGAACTGCCCGGCGACGACGATGTCGGCTACCCGATCACGTCAACGGCTCCCGCCGAACCGAAAAAAGGTCCCGAAGGAAGCGCCCAAGCCGGCACAAGGCACTCGGAAACCACGAAAAAATAATGGGACCACGAGCCCAAAAGAATTGATCCGAACCACGAAATAAAAGAGAGAATGAACAAGAGATAGCAGGACCACGAAAACACGAAAACGCGAAAAAAATCCGTCATAGTCACTCTGATTCCTTAAGAAGGGATCAGAAATCTTGAATCCGCTGACGCTTCTATTTTGTTTTGTCGACCCGCATCGTACTATTCTGTGTTTTGTGACTGATTTCTTCTTTGGTCGTCTCTTCCTCGTGTATTTCTTGTGGTTCGTGGTTCTTCCGGTTCTCTATTCGTGGTTCATTTGTCCAGTAGCACCACGTTGTCGGCCTGGCAGACGATATCCTGGAAGTCGTCATTGGTCGAGTATTCCCAGCCGATCAGGTAACTGTTTGGGATCAGCCGGCCCGAGGTCTTGTCGCGGTTGGGATAGATCATCGCCTTGTAGGCTGCGGGCCCAGGCGTTTGTTGATCCGGGCGACGAGCGCTGGCGCGCTGAAGACGCCGCCTCCCTGAACGCGTCGTTGGAACCCAGAAGCCGAACGGTTGATCGCCGGGATCAAAGTGAGTCTTGATCCTTCCTCCAGAGGCGGCGGCAGGTTCTTGCCGGTTTTCAGGTCCTCGGCCGTGTTCTTGAACGTATATGTCCAGGACCCGACTTCTGTGGCTCGCCTCCGTCCGCGGCAGGCAGATACCAGCCGCCGCGATTGCGTGTCGTCAGCCCAAGCGCAATCACCGGCGTGTTTGTACAGGGCTGGTCTGGCCTTGTGGAAAAGCCCGGGAGTCGCGCTGGCCGTCGTCACCACCGGATTGCGCAGGTCGCCGAACATCGACAGCCCGTACCTCTCGGCAAGCACCACCTTCCAGTCCGGCTCGCCAGGCCCAGGGCTCACCTTCGGCTGATGATCTGTCTGGCCTTCCAGCCCGGAGGCGAGCGAGACCAAGAGCGCCGTTGCGCACAGGATCACTGACTGATGCTGATGCCGACGCTGATCGGACGATCGCATTGCGGCCTCCCCGCGGCTGGAGCCATGCACTAGACCTTGGAGAATGTCGGTTCGAGTGTTGCTCCATGCTCGGCCCGATCGATAACGCGTAGTGCGCCATCGAAGATCTCATTGATGTCATGGGGCGGCCAACAGCGAAGCCGGCCTGCTGACGAGCGCCGTGGGACAGCCGCTTGAAGGTGCAGATGGGCGGCGAAGCGCCGGTGGTCCACCTGGACAATTACTCTTTCGCTCGCTTCCAGATCGTGAGCTGGGGTGCGGCTTTTGCCAGCGACTCTTCCTGCCCAGCCAGGAACCCCATCACCTCGGCGAACATCTGGCCGTCGGTCGTGTAGACGTAGCTGAAAGGCTTCGGGCTGACCTCCTGGTCCTTGTTCGGCCCCGCCAAGACCTTTCCGTTGGAGTACGTAAACAGGCGGACATTCCCGACGCGTTCGAGCTTGACCTCCACGGTGTGGGTGTAGACGACTTTCCCCTCGTTGTCGTAGTACGTGATCGTCTCCTGGTTGCCCCGGATCTCTTTCGTTGCGCGGAAGGTCTTCCCTTCCTTGTCCTTCGCTTCCCGCTCCCACTTGCCCCGCACTTGGGCCCAATCGGCATTCACGGCGCCCTCGCCACTGGGAGCGACAGATTCGGTCCTTACCGGCGTCACATGCGAGGCGATGTAGAGCCACTTCCCGTCTCGTTTGATTAATACGTCTGTATACGCGTTGGTGAATTTCATTGGATTCCCCGCGTACTTCATTCGACGGCGGCCGGTGACCACCGCCGTGTCGCCGGAGGCACGAACTTTTCTCTCCAGGGGCTCCAGGGACTCCAGCTTGAAGGTCCCGTCCTTCATCGATTTCAGGATCTCCGTTTTCGTCACGGTTGTGCCGTCCGGACCAATGACGGTCCACTCTTCGGCCAGAAATCGGTCGAAGAACGCCGCGTCGTTCGCGGCGAGTGCAGCTTCGCCGGCCGCGACGAACTGTTCGACATCGGACGTCTGGCCAAGCGCGGGGGCCGTGGCGGCGAGGCAGGCGATCAGCAGGAGCATTCGTCTCATCGGTCAGTCCTTCTCCAGGGGGTTTGAGAAACGAGGTCCGCCCACGGTGGACGAAGCCATCGTCGTTTCGCATGCCGTACTTAAGTGCTAGTCCGGGCCAATTGTCTTACCGATTTAGATTTCCCGTCACTTCGAGGTGTCGGCTGTCTTGAGCTTGGCGGAATCGGTTGCTTTGCCCGGCTCGGGTTTATCCAGCTCTGGCTGGTTCTATTTCGACAAGCGTTTTGCCAGGCTTGAGCGTCCTGCCGGCGAAAGCAGGGTGGTCCAGGGCATATCGCGTTGCTCGGAACAGCGTATTACCCGGCCTGGGTGGGCGCCGCCTCCGGCAGCCGTGGCAAGTTGATCTTTCTTGAGGTCCGCGATCCTCGTTTTTTGCGCGTCGGTGAAGATCTTTGCAATCTTGGGATTGAAGTCCTTCCGCAGAGCCTGCAACTCTTTCCTCTGAGCGTCCGTGACCTTCAGCGTGCTCCGGTCGAACACGGTGAGGTACTCGCCTGGAGGTCGCTTGCTGAAATCAGCGGCGTCGCTCGGGTTGGCTCGGCGAGGTACTTGATTTGTTCGGCGGTGAGGATTTTGTCGAGCTTCGCGATCAGCTCTTTGTCGATCTCGTCGAGTTTCTTGCGCTGATCGGCCGTCATACCTAGCGCGTCGCGGATGGCGTTGGCGAACGCCTCAAAACGCTTGGGTGGTGGCCGGAGCCGCCGGTGGCCCGGGCAAGCGGGCTTAAAAGGGTTGGAGAACTTCCAAACGGTTTCCTTTTCAGGAGTCACTTCAAAGACGATGCCGACCGCTCCCGAGTTAATCAACGTGTTTCCGTTGGGAAGACGCTGGGCTCCCGAAATGAACCACGAATAGAAGTCCTTCTTGTTGGGCGCGGTGTAGCTCCAAAGCGGCTTGTCCGGGCCAAACGGTCCGCGTTTCGGGCGGATGTAATTGCCGTCCTTGTCGGTTGGCGGAACAAACTCATCGACCGAGGAATATTCCTCGGGCTTGCGACCGCCGCCGTTATTGAAGACGAGCAAGTGGCCTTCGCCGCTCATCCCTTGGGGATCCACTGGATGTTGTGCTGAAAGAAGAGGCGTTGATCGAGGTTGGTACCGTTGCGGTAGGCTCGTGGGTTGCCCCAGCGGTAGAGGAGATCGCCCCCTTTGCCCCAGCGACCGCCCGTGTGGCCCCTGGCTTCTTCCTTGGTGGTGCCGTGGTCGATGATCCAGATCTCGTGGAATTGCGGACTGCTGAGCACGATCTGGTCGAGCTCGGCGTTGTAAGCTACCGCGTTGACGTGCATCCAGTCGGGATTCTTGCGAGCAGCGCGGGTTGGTCTTTCTTCTGGGGGACCTTGGATTGGGCTTTCGACGCGTCATCCTGTGGCGTCTTTCTTTTCCGCGTTATTCTTCTGGCGATCTCTTCTTAACTTCAACAAAAGCCACATAAGCACTACCAACTTAACCGAAACTACAGAGCTTGTCTACGGCCGTCCTTCGTCGCCAACAGTTTCGAGACCTGGTCTTCTTCGCCGCCAATGTAGTTCACATCGAACCGCTCCGGGTGTTCGGAAATCTTGCCGTAATTGGGCTTGTTTTTGTCGCTGTCTTGGATCAGGTGATCCCAGCTTCGCCATTCCCAAACGATCTCGCCAGTCTTTTTGCCTGTGGGCTTGATCTCGACCAGGCAATCGGGCTGTAGGTGAGAACCCTTCACGCTCTCGGGTCTCCGGCCCCTAGCGACGGCTTCTTTTTCTTCGATCCTTTCCCAACAGATGGCCAGAACGTTCCCGTTGGGGAGTTTGATCGCGTCATGGTGGGGCAAACGCTTTTCGCTGTGATACTCGAAATCCCAAACGAGATTGCCGTCCCAGTCGAACTCTTGAATCCGACCGCTCGCGGCCGGGCCTTGAAAACCCGGCTTGCGATTGAGGACCTCGGGCGGAATAAATGGCCGTTGTCAGCAAGGTAGACGGCGGCCCCGCTGGATGTTCGCTCGTCCAAGAGTGAACGACGCGACCTTGATTGCGAAAAAGGTACGTCTGCTTGCGACCGGGATTAATCAGGTTGTAACCGAGGAATGCACGGGGATCGCGGATCAAAACGCCGAGTTTTTCGGGCTTGGGTGTTGGCGTTTCAGCCTTCTTGGCAGAGTCACCCTTCGTAGCGACTTTTTTTGCGGCATCTTGTGCGGATTCGGCGTCAGCAGTTCCCCTGCGAGAACTGCCGCGACCGCCAAAGCGATCGCGGCGACAATCGCCGCTCGCGTCCTCCTTTCGCGGACCAAGAAATTCGAGACCACATGTTGAGGACCCCTCCGGAGAATAGAGAGGTTGACGAACACCTGGCGAACGACCTGAGAAACCGACACGGCTTTCCTCGGGAGGCTCCTCGCGAATCCGTGTCACGATTGACGAGCGGAGCGCAAGCTAACGGGCGAACCCGGGGATAATTCGTCGGCTCAGAGCAGCATTGGTATCAGGATACTCGGACTCAGATCGTATTACGGTTCACGAGCCACGTCTAGCTGCCGCTTCACCGCAGGCCGA
>CAVXCB010000056.1:0-390024 GCA_963760085.1 uncultured Planctomycetaceae bacterium | reverse complement strand
GCAGAGCCCAACCGAGCCAAACGCCCGTGACGGGGCGGCCCGCCAGTCTCGGTACGGCCCAGTAGAGGAAGGCGAGGAAGGCGTTGCCCAGCCAGCCGAAGAACAGTCCCTGGGTGTGGGCGTAGCGTAGTCGACCCCAGGATAGCCACGGCTCACCGCCGAGCCAATCCGGCGCATGCAGCTTGATAGACATCACCAGTCCGAGCAAGGCGACGTAGAGCACGCACGCCACGGCGGCGTAACAGTGCCAGCGGACCAGGGACGGGATCGTTCGGATGTCAGGCGAGTGCGGTTCGTGCGAAGCGGACATATGGTCCTCGCATTTCCCTCCGGGACAGAAATCATGTCGCGAGTGAAAGTGCGCCCGGTCACGGTACAGGCGGCCGAGCAGCGAGCAGGTAGTCGACGACTCGGGACTCTTCCTCGGAAGTAATCGGAGCACCGTAGACCGCTGCCATCTTGTGGACGACCTCGGCCCACTTCTCCCGGCCGAACGGAGGCTGGCCCAACGGCAGGCGTGCCGAGTGGCAGATCAAGCACGAGGTCTGGAACTCGTCGCGATGCGGCCCCTCTGGCAGTTCGATATCGCAGGCCGGTTCAGCCTCCACCACCGAAGCCGCCAAGACCTCGGCGGTGGGACTACGGGCGGCCGTCACCCAGGCGTCCCTCGTCCCGAAGTACGAGACGGCGGCGGCGAACAAACCCAGGCCGACCGACAAGATGAGCCCGAACCGCTGGCGTCGAGGTGCGTCGGCGTCGCGGCCGGACGTCGCGTGCTTTGCTGTCGGTTCAGACGACATGTACGGTCATCTCCTCGACGACGTTCCGCATGTATCCGCTCCGGTTCCAGCCTTCCTCGTCGGGCTGGACCTGCCCGTCACCGGCCGTGGCCCTTGAGCGGAGGCGATGGACGCCCCGTGACTGCGGGGTCCAGCGGTAACGCCATCGGCGGAAGGAATACCGGCCCAGGTCGTTGCCCAATTCGGCCTCGGCCCAGGTCACTCCGCCGTCAGCCGAGACCTCGACACCCCGGATGCCGCTCCCGCCGTCGAAGGCGATCCCCTCGACCTCGATGGCCCGTCCCGCCGATAGGGTCGAGCCCGGCTCGGCGCCGTGACGAACGAGCGAACGTTCATGCGATTGATCGGGATCAGGTGGTCAGTTAGCTTCAGATTGGGATCCTCGACCCCGTTCGGGTTGGTCGGAATCAGATACGCCTTGGCCATCCAGTAACCGTCGAAGGCATGCGGCAGAACTGTGATCCTGTGCAGTGCCTTGACCCAGTAGGTGGCGTACCAGCCGGGGACGATCAGCCTGGCCGGGAACCCGTTGAGCCAGGGCAATGGCTCGCCGTTCATCGAGTAAGCCACGACCACCTCGGACTGGAGGGCGTGGTCGATGTCGAGGGCCTTGACGAAATCGGGCACCGAGGCCAGCGGACCCTCGTCCATCCCGTCGAACGTCACCTGCACGGCGTCGCGCCGCACCCCCGCCGCACTCAAGACCTTTGCGACACTCACCCCCGCCCACCGGGCGTTGCCCATCGCCCCGTTCCGCCACTGCGTCCCGGCTACTTTTGGCTCGAACAGGCTCCGGGAGTTGCCCGAGCACTGGTTCACCGCCACGACCTCGTCGCCGCCGAGCCGTCGGAGGTCGTCCATCGACAACTCCAGCGGATGGTCCACGGCTCCGTCAACACGGAGCCGCCAGGTCTTCAGGTCGATCGCCGGCGGGATCGTTTGGAGGTGCCAGCGAACGTAGAACGCCTCGTTCGGGGTCAGGTCGTGGCGGAAGTACCGCCAGGGTGTCTCAAGGCAGGGCGGCCGGTCGTTGATGACCCGCATGGCTGCCTTGCCGGGAAACCGGGCGAGCGTGTCGCTGCCGCCGACAGAAGCTTTCGACTTCGGTCTGCCCGTGCAGCCGGCCGGCATGAGGGAGGCCCCGGCCGCCGCTCCCAGAATCCATTGCCTCCGTGTCAGATCCATGCCGCCTCCCGCCGCGCCCGAATCTGTCTAGTCTGACCGAAGTGTACGAATAAAACCTGCTATCGTCCAAGTTCAAGGGTTGCAGATTTTGAGGAGGTCCGCGAGCGGCCCTGCGGCAAATTCTCGCCCCGGCAAGAGGTTAACACGCAACGGTTTGACTCCGGAACGCACTGACAGGCTTTGAGTGCCCGCTCGTCTTGCAGCGACGGCAGGGCCTTGCATAGAGTGCGGTCAAGACTCCTGATCTACTGTCAATCCGCGAGCACCGCTGGT
Organism: uncultured Planctomycetaceae bacterium; assembly: GCA_963760085.1. Taxonomy (GTDB): domain Bacteria; phylum Planctomycetota; class Planctomycetia; order Isosphaerales; family Isosphaeraceae; genus Aquisphaera. The sequence continues at coordinate 387,766 of CAVXCB010000056.1, read as the reverse complement.
GACTTCTCATGCGCATGCACTCGAGGACAATCTTCATCACGGGGGCCAGTTCGGGCATCGGCAGGGGCCTGGCGGAGGCGTTCCACAAGCTCAGTAACCAAGTCGTCATCAGCGGACGTCGGGAAGCCGCCCTGAAGTCGATTTGCGAGGCGAACCTAGGGATGCGGCACTTTGCCTTGGATGTGACCAACTCTAGCTCTGTGCGTGACGTCGCGAGCAAAGTGGCCAACGAGTTTCCGGACCTGAATTGCGTCTTCAACAACGCCGGGGTCCAGAAGGGCCATGCCTTCGCCGCGGGCGAAGTGCTTGACGAGCAGGCGGTGCTCGAGGAGGTCAACACCAACCTCCTGGGCGTCATCCGCGTCGCCTCTGCGTTCTTGCCGCTCTTGCGGAGGCGGTCGGGCTCGACGCTCGTCAATGTCTCGTCGGGCCTTGCCTTCGTTCCCTTGGCCCGCTTCCCGGTTTACTGCGCCACCAAGGCCGCCGTCCACTCGTTCACGATGTCGCTGCGGCACCAACTGAAGGACACGGGCGTCAAGGTGATCGAGCTGGTACCGCCTTACGTCGCCACCGAACTGGGGAAAGAGAGCAAGTTAGGTATTCAATTCGGCCCCCAGCCGATGCCCCTGGATGCCTTCATCGCCGAGACAATGAAAGGCGCTCGAAGGGGATGCGGACGAGGTGGCGATCGGCGACGCCAAGAAGCTCTTAGCCGCGGCCGGTGGCGACTCGGCGGCGAAAGCTTTCTCAGGAATGAACCATTGACGGCCGTGCGGCTGTCATGGATTTGGATGTTAACTCTTTGCCGGCTTGGCGCGAGCAACTCATGCTGTACTACGTACTGACCGACCTCACCGCCGACCTGGAGGCCGTAGATGTTATCCGACATGAAATGGATTCCGCCGTAGATCCGGCTTATCCCCGCTTCCTGGGCGGCCGCTTCGAAGCTGGTGAAATGACGCGGAGTGAGGTTCTCAGTCGGATCGCCGGGGTCGGTGAACGCGAAATGATTGCCGTAGATCGAGGTCAGGACGGCCGCGGCCGCGGCGCTGAAGGTGCTATGTCCCGAGATGTACGACGGGAACGCGGGCGTGTTCCAAAGGGGCGTCCAGGTCGGGTCGGCGGTGATCAGGGGGTTAACGCCGTCGGCCCCGTCGCGGATGACAGTCACGGGACGGACTGTGTTATCTGTGTACTTGACATTCCAGGCCTCGATTCCAGCGTCGGCCAGGGCGATGTCGACCAGAGCGAACGCTCGTGCGGAGTTTTCCAGGTCGGTTTTCGATGAGATGGCGGCGATTTCAGTCATCTGGTTCCAGTGTCCGGGCGGGTCGAATGTGCCTGGGAGATCCGACCAGAATCGGGCAAGCGCCGTCTGGTCGGCGGTCCGGACGGTGCTGGTCGCGCCGCCGAGCATCTCGACCTGGTTGACTTCCTGAGCGTACTGGAGCCGTCGTTGCTTCGCAAGGCGAGGATCTGCTTCGCGACCGACGTGCCCAGCGCGACCCCGAGATTACGGCCGCGCCCGGCGGGGATGGCCGCTAGCGTGGCTTCCAGTTCGGCGCTGAGCATGCCAGACTGCTTCGGGAAGAGGCCGGCCAGGTCAGTCTCCGCCGCGGCGGCCGCTGCCGCATCGGCGGAGGTTCCCTTGGACGCTTTCGCCGTGACGTCGCCGTATGAGGCATACTTCGGATTGATCGCGTTGACCGCGTCGTAAACCGAGATCGCGACAATAGCGTAGGCGCGAGACGCATCAGGCGCTTGCAATTCAGCGGTCCGAACCGTCTGGAGCGCAATCGAGTTCCAGAGGATCGCCTGATTGGCTCGCGTCAAAGTCAGGGCGCTGCTGCTGGCGACGCCTGTCGCTGCGACGGCTTGGGCTGTGAGCTGGGTTGTCCCCATTCCGCAGTTGATCTTGACGTGGTAGACCCCTTGGCCGTCGGCGCGTCCTCGCGATCGTCCGCAGTTTGCCCGAGGCGACCGCCCTGCGAAGAACGACCTTTGCACCGCCCGCGGTCTGTCCGGTCAGGACAACATGGCTCGAGGCGACATCTACTGAATTTATTTGTTGGTTTTCGTACTGAAACGCGCCGCTGTTCTGGAGCGCAAAGCGTTCGTGAGCGGAACATGGAAAGGTCGTGTCGTCAATCCATCGTCCATCGCCTTGGCGGCGTGACCTCGAACTTGCCGGTGGGGGGGCTGAAGCGCACGCCGATTTGCCAGAGCAGGTCGGGCTGGTGCTTGGCCAGCAGGTACTTCATGACGACCTCGTCGGAAGGGGGCATGCCCGGGTCTTCGAAAATCACGCAGAGCCGGGCGTGGGGTCGGCGCGTCGAGGCGTCCCAGACTTCAATCAGGGAATGAGGCCGGCGGGGGATTCGGTAGTACTTGTCGCCGGTTTTGACAGTCACGCAGTCGAACTGGCAGAATTCGTGAAACTCCTTGGGCTCCACTACGTTGCGGACCAACTCCGCGGCGACTAGCTCGGGCACGCCTTGCTGGTAGGCGGCCGCATCCAGGGTGAACGGAATGTCGGAAGTTGGTTGCGGTGTGCTCTTCCCCTCGATAACCCGGAAGATTTCGGTCTCGACGAGCCGGGCATAGCCCGCCCGCAGCGCGGGGCTGGTGATGATGAGCTGGGGGAACGAGGAGGCCACGCGCAGCAGCTCGTGGGCGAAGGCGCTGGCTTCGCGCTGAAGTTTATCCATCCAGTAGCGGACCATGCGTGCCCGGTCGACCTCCGCATAGCGAAATCGTTGCGGACCGACGTCGGGGATGGCCAGCTCGACCTCGCCTCCGCCGCGGTCGAGTGTCCGGAGGACGGAATCATACGAGGCATCGCCCCGGACGAATTGTTCAGCAGCCTCAACATGCCCTGCGCGCTTGACCCGGACAATGCGGTGCGTCGGGCGAGCCAGGAAAATGACCTCGCGCGCCTGGGCATCGAGCTCGCTGCGGACGTCGCTGACCTCGATCTCCCAGCGCAAGTATCCGGTCCGGATCATGATTCGACGGCTCGATGCGAGTTTTCGGGGCCTGGATGTCGCGATAAGGGGTGAGCATTCCCGGGCGCTTCAGCCTCCCTGGATGGCCGGCACGATCAAAATCTCCGGCGCGGTGACATCGAACTGGCGGATCGCGCGGGTCTGTCCCGGTCCGTCGAGTCGGAATGCCAGCCGCCCGGCCGTGAAATGTTCGGTGAAAAGCGCCTGGCGCCGGCAACTGTCTCCGGTCGGTTCTGGTCCCATTCGGCGAGCGTGAGGTCGCCGTGTCCCGTCTTGAGCAGTCGCAGCTTGGCCATGTCCTGAGCTCTCCTTTACTCTCGGTTCACAGTCCGCTTTGCGCCGGTTCCTCTCGAAAGAGACAAGGCAGCCAATCGAAGCGGCACTACCAGGGAATCCCAAGGAACAAGAACGCCGGTGCCACACAACACCGGCGGCTCTTATCCCATCTCTATTGTAATCCACGGTTCGAGGCCCAGCCAGACGACTCGAAAGCCGCGTTGACAGTATGCCGAACCATTTCCGCGGTCGCGGCTCAAGCCCCGGCGGCCGACGCATCGCGGATCTTCTTGGCCGCCTTCTGCGGTTTGACACGCCGTTTGCCAAAGGTGCCTTTGAACAACTTGCCGCGCTTCGACCGCTTGTCACCCTTGCCCATGATTCCGTTTCTCCCAGAAATACTCGATGCGTTTTGCCTGACTGTCCATGACGCCGCTCCCGTGCTGTTGCGGGAAACGGGGAAGAGCCGCTCGATCATCATTCGGTAAAAGCTCGATCATTGTCCTTGAGTTTCTTGGCGACGCCGATTAGGATCAGGAGAGTCTGACGTTTGTCGTGACTGTCATCTTTCCCGGTTCCATTCGGGAGGAGATTCCTCGATGCCTCGTCGCCGTTTGGTCGGCATAGCCGGCGTTCTGTTGGCGTGGCTCGCGGCGATCGGTTGCGGCTCCCGTTCCACGCCTGCGTCAAGGCCTTCCGCCGAGCTTTCCGCGCCGGCCAAAGCCGGCCCTGCCAAGAGCGCAAATCAAGACCTTGAGAGCTTGAAACCCATCCAGGCTCAGGCGTCCCCGATCCCTGTACGAGAGCCGGTGCTCTCGGTAAGCCCCGAGACTGCCACGATAACGGCCGACGACCCTGGTCTGCAACTGCTCGTGCGCCGTCAATTCGCCGATGGCACGGTCAAGGACCTGACAGGGCTGGCGGCCTGGCGCGTCGCTCCGCACGGCGCCGCATTGATCGAGGCGGGCGGGTATCTGCGTCCGCTCGCCGCCGGCAAGCTTGCGGTGACGGCCGCCATCGATGGTCATCAGGTCTCGGCTGTGATCAACGTGGAGCCGCGGCGGGACCGCTCGTGGGACTTTGCCGGCGATGTCGTGCCCATCCTGACGCGCCTGGGCTGCAACACAGGAAGTTGCCATGGCCGTGCTGAGGGTCAAAACGGCTTTCATCTTTCCCTCTTCGGATACGATCCCGAGGGCGATTACCAGCGCCTGGTCAGGGAAGGAGGCCAGCGCAGAGTTGCATTGCTCGATCCGCAGCGGAGCCTGTTATTGAGCAAGGCGACCGGCGTGACGCCGCATGGAGGAGGGCCCCGGGTCGCGGCCTCAGCCCCTGAGTACGGGCTGCTGCTGGACTGGATCAGTGCCGGCGCTCCGCGGCAACGGGGCAAATCGCATGGAGTGGTCGTTGCCGTGAGCATCGAGCCGGCAACAAACCAACTAGCCACGCCGGGCGCGCAACAACTGCGTGTGCTGGCCCGAGTATGCCGATGGTCACATGCGCGACGTGACCCGGCAGGCGCTGTACAAAGTCAATGATGACGCGTCGTTGTCGGTCAGCCCCGAGGGCCGCGGCGAGCTGCTCCGCCGCGCCGAGGCCGACGTGATTGTGCGCTATCAGTCGCATGTTCAAACCGCGCGGCTGGCGACCGTCGTCAACCCCGCTCTGGAACTGGACTTCGGCCGGCTGCCGCGACGCAACTTCATCGATGATGAGCTGTACAAGCGCCTCAGCTCGCTCAAGGTCCCTCCCAGCCCGCCGGCCAGCGACGCGGCGTTTCTGCGGCGGATCTCTCTGGACCTGACTGGTGAGCAGCCAACCCCTGAGCAGATTCGCCTTTTTCTGACCGACAAGGATCCTGACAAGCGGCTCAGCCTGGTAGAACGGCTGCTGGCTCGGCCCGAGTTCGTCCTGTTCTGGCGAATTAAACTGGGAGACTTGCTTCAGATCAGTCAGGGTCGGCAAGGGAATGGGGCTTATCGCTATCAGGAGTGGATCGATCGCTGCCTGAGCGAGAATACGCCCTGGGACGTGATGGTCACGAAGATGCTGACGGCCCTTGGCGATCCCAACGACCCCGAGACCGGCGGGCCGGTGAACTATGCCTTCGACGCTCTTGAGCCGAACGTGCAAGCCGAGCAAACGGCTCAACGTTTTCTCGGCCTCAGGATGCGCTGCGCCCAGTGCCACGACCATCCCTTCGATGTGTGGACCCAGGATGATTACTTCGGTCTGGCGGCCTTCTTCGCCAAGGTGCAACGAGGGGGGATGGGCAACGGAGCCATGATGGGCCGGGCATTGCTGACGGTCAATCCCAAAGGACAGGTCATGCATCTTCGGACCAAGCGTCCCGCCCAGCCGCGCCTTCCGGGCGGCGCGGTTGTGACACTCGCCGCGGCCGACGATCCCCGCCCAGCCCTGGCCCGGTGGATGTCGGCCCCCGACAACCCGTACTTCGCGCGGGCAACCGCCAACTGGGTCTGGGCCCAGCTATTTGGCAAGGGGCTCGTCGATCCCCCCGACGACCTCAGCCGCTCCAATCCTCCGGTCCATCCCGAATTACTCGACGCCCTGGCTCGCCACTTCGTGGCCAGAAAGTACGACCTTCGGGACCTCGTGCGCACAATTGCCAAGTCACACGCCTACGGGGCCTCGTCCGCGACGACCCCCGGAAACGAGCGCGATGGCCGGCTGTTCTCGCACCAGACGCCGCGACCCTTGACGGCTCACCAGATGGCCGATGCGCTCGCTCAGGCCACCGATGTTCCCAATACCTTCGGTACGCTGGGGGCTCGGTTGGCCATCCGAATCACCGACCCGAGCGTTGCCAGCGTGATTCTCGACACCTTCGGCCGTTGCCCGCGCACCACCGGCTGCGCGCCGGTCCAGACGCCGCCTCTGAGCCTCAAGCAGTCCCTGCTCTTGATCAGCGGCGACACGATCGAGACCAAGGTCACGCACCTCAGCGGCTACCTGGCAAGCGCGCTGAAACTTGAGCTCGATCCCGAGGAGCTCATCGAAAGCCTCTACCTGCGCACGGTTTGCCGTCCGCCCAGCGCCGAGGAACTGTCGCACTGGTCAGCCGAGCTGAAGCAGGCGACCTCCTTGCGTGAAGCCGCCGAGGACCTCTTCTGGTCGCTGCTGAACTCGCGGGAGTTCGCGTTCAACCATTAGTGTTCGTTCAGCCCTGGCTTGGCGGGCATCGACAAGCCTGAAGCACAAGCGAAGGGCTTTTCAAGTTCTAGAATGACCTTCGCTTGTGCTTCAGGCTTGTGAATCAGTCACCTATCATACGAAGGTTTAAGATGCACTATCGTGGATCTGTGTCCTGACGCGATCATTCCGTGTCCCATCTGAAGTTCATTACTCACCCAAGCCAGGAGCCGATAACATGCGGTCGTCACGCGAAGTTGCTGAGTGTTCCGGACCCGGCCGGCGCGATGTGCTGAGGGCCGGAGTGCTGGGTTTTCTGGGCCTGGGCTTGCATGACTGGTTTCGGCTGCAGGCCGAGGCAGGCGATGCGGTCCGACGCACTCTGCCGGCGCAACTGCATCTTGATCTGGCTGGCCGGCGGTCCATCGCATCTCGATACGTTTGACCCCAAGCCCACAGCGCCACCGGACATCCGGGGCGAGTTCAAGCCGATCGCGACCTCTGTCCCCGGCCTGCTAATCAGTGAGGTTTTTCCCCGCGTGGCCAAGGTCATGCATCGGCTGACCCTGATCCGCAGCATGACCTCCCCCGAGGCCGACCACGATCGCGCCTCGCATCACCTCTTGACCGGCTATCGGCCCTTCCCGGCGCTGGTTTATCCCAGCCACGGCAGCGTCGTCTCGAAGGTGAGGCAATCGAGGCAGGGGATGCTGCCATCTTATGTCGCCATCCCGGATGGACCAGCGTTCTCATCGAGCGGATACCTGACGCCGGCTTACGACCCGTTTACCGTCTCGGGCGATCCCAACCAGGAGAACTTTCGGGTCCGCAACCTGACTCCGCCCGACCAGCTCACTCTGAATCGCTTGCTCCGCCGCCGGGCCATGGTCAAGTCTCTCGACGAGTTTGCCCGCGATGTTCCACCCACGCCGCTGACGTCCAGCCGCGACCAGTTCTCCGACCGGGCCTATTCGCTCATGACCTCCAGCGCGACGCAGGCTGCTTTCCGGATTGGTGATGAGTCGCCGGCGGTCCGCGAGAAGTATGGGCGGACGACCTTCGGGCAATCTTGCCTGTTGGCCCGGCGCCTCGTCGAAGCGGGTGTGTCGTTCGTCACGCTGAATGATCGGGGCACCGGACCACTAGGTTGGGACACTCACGCGCAGAACTTTCCAACAATCAGGAATACCATGGCTCCGCCGCTCGACCAGGGACTTTCCGCTCTTCTTGACGACTTGGCCGACCGGCGAATGCTCGATGAACACGCTTGTGGTTGTGATGGGGGAATTCGGCCGCACACCGAAGATCAACCAGAACGCCGGCCGCGACCATCACGGCCGGGCCAACAGCGTGCTTATTGCGGGCGCGGGTATTCCGGGCGGCCTCGTCCTGGGCAAGACCGACGCCCGCGGCGACCTGCCGACCGAGCGCCCGGTCACACCGGCCGACCTTGCGGCTGTCCTTTACCTCAAGCTGGGCATCGATCCGGAACACACGTTCGAGGCCCCCGACGGCCGGCCGATTCGCCTTGTCGACAAAGCCCAGCCGCCGCGTGAACTGCTTTGAATCAGGACCCGATTCCTGGCAGCAAATATTGTAGGGTCCGCTGGGCGGACCAGTTTTGCTCGTCCGCCCAGCGGACCCTACCTCTATACTCGACATTCAGACTCTCCGGTTGGAGATCCGAAACCGGTCCGTTGCGATCTTGCTCCGTGACCGTCGTCGATTGCTGACGATTCATCCGAGTTCGCTTGGAGGCCATATAACACAATGTCTTTCTCTGGCGGAACTCTGGGAGCCGGTTCAACACATCAAGGGCTTTGATGTTGCGTTCGCTCAAAGCCGCCCGGCCCAGTGCGCACGCTCCTTTTCATAATCCGCCACCTGGCGCGCTGAAGCAAGTTCCGACTCAGTGCTGGGTTGTCGCCTTCTCTCTGGCTTCCTCTGATTTAAACATGGCACGACATGCCTGCTCGCATTCCCGGCACTTGGTCGCGCAATCTTTCATGATCTCGCCCTGTCCTTTTTCGCACTCCTGGGCACAACAGCCACACGCCTCGGCGCATGCCTGGTGGGCAAAGCGCGCAAGGGGGCTGGAACGGGCCATCAAGGTTGCCGCTAGCACACAGAATGCCTGGCAATCCATGGTCAGCTCATGCGCCATGACATGGTGCTCGCGATGTTCGCCGGTCCCCGTTTTTAGGTGTTCCAGACAGTGGTGCGAGGCTTCGTTGCAAGCCCGGATACATGCGCCGAGGATTTTCATGTGTTCATCGCGCTTGGAGTGCGCGTGCTCCTGTGCCTTCCCCTCGTTCTCGCCGGCCACGAACAATCCGGCCGCGCCCATTCCGATCCAGCCCAAGAGTTCTCGACGGTCCATGATCATCTCCCTGTTGCATGAGTGCAAGGTTGGTCCGGTCCGCACGGCGACGCCGTGCGAGGACTTTGGAGTTTTGCCAAGCAACTGACAGGCCATTGTATCAACAGACTTGGTATTCACTAGCAGGAATTGGGATCGGTCCGGTGACTGGCTATCATCTCAGCCGTGGGCAGCGGGTCGTTGCCTGGTGCTTCCGAACCATGTCATGATGAGCCGTGCAGGATCAGGGTACGTTTTCGCCTGCATGAGGGTTCCGATTCGAGATTCTTACGTCATGGCAACATCATCCCGGTCGCAGCACCCGAGCCTGGAAGCGGTTCTTGAATCCCCCGAGTTGATCTGGGGCGACGTGCAGACGAATGCCGACGGACCGGCCGGGTCCCTGCCGCTGACAGATGAGATGCTCAGGCACTGGCCCTCGGGCGACCTCTTTGCCCTGAGCCAGAATGCCGGAATGGGCTGGGAGGTCCACGAGGTCGCTCGCGATCCTTTTCTGATCTTGAGCACGCAGGGGGGGCTACGGGCGCCAGATGGGACGCCGATCGCGCTGGGCTACCACACCGGGCACTGGGAGATCGGCATGCTGGTGCAGGAGGCGGCCGAGGAGTTTAAGCGACTGGGAGTTGTTCCGTTCGCCGGCATGGTCTCCGACCCTTGCGACGGCCGCACGCAAGGGACAGCCGGGATGATGGACAGTCTTCCCTACCGCAACGACGCCGCCATTGTCTTTCGGCGCCTGATCCGCTCGCTTCCCAGGCGGCAGGGGTCCTGGGAATCGCCACCTGCGACAAGGGCTTGCCGGCGATGGCGATGGCCTTGGCCGGATCTCGAGAGCTGGCGAGCGTGCTCGTGCCCGGCGGCGTGACTCTGCCGCCGCGAGAGGGCGAGGACGCAGGCAAAGTCCAGTCAATTGGCGCCGGTTACTCGCACGGCGAATTGAGCCTGGAAGAGGCCGCGGAGCTGGGCTGCCGGGCGTGTGCCAGCCCGGGTGGTGGCTGCCAGTTTCTGGGCACGGCAGCCACCTCGCAGGTGGTGGTAGAGGCACTGGGGATGACCTTGCCGCACGCGGCCCTCGTGCCGTCTGGCCAGCCAATCTGGCGCGACATGGCCCGCCGCTCGGCACGGGCACTCGTCGGCCTCGCCGCGCGCGGGATCACCTCTCGCCAGATTGTCACGAATGCCGCGATCCGCAACGCCATGTGCGTCCACGCGGCCTTCGGCGGCTCCACGAACCTGCTCTTGCACATTCCGGCCATCGCCTTCGCCGCAGGCCTCCGCCGGCCCACGGTCGATGACTGGCACGCCGTCAACCTCGAGGTTCCCCGGCTGGTGAGTGTCTTGCCCAACGGGCCGTACTACCACCCCACGGTAAGGGCCTACTTGGCCGGAGGAGTTCCCGAGGTCATGCTTCACCTCCGAGCCCTCGGCTTGCTCGACCTCTCGGTGCTGACCGCAACCGGCGAACCGCTTGCCCGAAACCTCGACTGGTGGGAAGCCAGCGACCGCCGCAAGCGGCTGCGCGAGCGGCTTTTCGAAGCGGATCATGTCGATCCCGACTACGTGATCATGAGCCCGGCAGGCGCAGGGAGCAGGGGTTAACAAGCACCGTGACCTTTCCCCGCGGGAACCTGGCACCGGAGGGGTCTGTCATCAAGAGCACCGCGATCGACCCCAGCGTGGTCGATCCCGACGGGGTGTACCGCAAGACCGGACCGGCGCGTGTCTTCACTCGTGAAAAGGATGCCATTGCCGCGATCAAGGGGCAGACCGATCAGCCGATCACGCCCGGCGACGTGTTGGTATTGATGGGACGCGGGCCGATGGGTGCCGGAATGGAAGAGATCTACCAGATCACCGCGTCGTTGCGTCATCTTTCGTTCGGCAAGCATGTCGCGGTGCTGACCGACGCCCGTTTTTCGGGCGTCTCGACGGGTGCCTGCATCGGCCACGTCAGCCCCGAGGCACTTGCCGGCGGCCCCCTATGCAGGGTCCGCGACGGCGACCTGATCCGGATCGAGGTCGACCGGCTCAACCTCCGGGGCACGCTCGACCTGGTCGGTGCCGAGGGCGCGAGCTCGGATCGGCAGAGGTTTCTCAACTTCTCGCCAGCCGCGGTGCCCACCCGCAACTCTCACCCGATCCCGACCTCCCCGATGATACCCGGCTCTGGGCAGCCTTGCAGGCCGTCGCCGGCGGCACGTGGGGCGGTTGCGTTTACGACACAGACGCGATTATCGCGAAGCTTGGCAGCCGTTCTTGAGCAGGCTGCGAGGGCTGTGCCCGCAACTTCCAGGGCCATTTTCTCGGGTTCATAGGTGTCAACTCTTGCGGTAAAGTCGCTCCGTGCTCTTCTCTCCCGGCCGCATCTCGATGATCCGGCACCTATCCGGCAACTGGAGGGATGCTTCGGTGAAAGGCTATTGCCAAAGCTGGCCGGCGCCTCGACGATCGTGTGGGCACCGACGGGATGGTTGTCGTATTCGCATGACTCGCCCTCCAGGCTCGGGTCCGAACAGAGTCTGCTCGTATCATCCCCTTTGGCTCCGTGGCGGATGGTCAGAAAAAGATAACCTTCACTCTTTCTCCCTTGCGACTCCATCAGGTACGCCGGATGCGAATAACCCTCGACTTCGGTCGTTTTACTTCGTCGAGAATTTCTCCAGCAGCAGGTACCGCGCTCGATGATTCTCAGGTTCGAGGTGGGTGTCGACGTCGATGCGCATGATCTGGACCGGTTCGCCCTGGTTGGCCGCCGGCCAGGTCGGCAAGCCCGGGCCGTTCGGATTGCCGGTTTTCACGAAGTTTGCGAAGTATCCCTCCATGATCCCTGAGACTTTGTAGTCTTCCTGCGTCCAGGCGTAGACGAGATTGGTAGCGAGGTTGCCCAGGGCATACTCGATCTCAGCGGAATGCACCGCGCCATGGGCGGCCGGCTGGGGGTTGGCCTTGGCCTCGGCTCCTTTGATTACACCGCCGGCGAGGCCGGGAACCGCATCACCCATTTCGGATCTCATCGCTGGACGAGGTCGGGCGTAGAGGTAGCGGTACACCGGTTTGCCGCCGGTCTTGGCCTGAAGATCGGCCCATCTCCAGGTGCTAAAACCGATGAAGCGATCGCCCGCCAGGTCGGTGGCTACCTGTTCGACCTCCTCGTCGGTGGCCGGCTTGTAAACCATCATCACCTCACCCGCTCGGTCTCCGTACAGCCTTTGGACGGCTTTGGCATAGTTCTCCTGCGTCGGCTTGTCGCGCCCCAGGATCGCCCGATAGTTGGACTCCTCGGAGTTCCAGCCGACCAAGATCGGCACGCGAGCCTGCTCGCCGGCGGCGAACGTCTCGACGGGATTCTTGGTGAGAAAATAGCCGTCGATGGTCAGCGGGAAGCGCCCGACGCCCGCCTCGGCCGTGGCCTCGAGCAACTGCTTGGCCGAGATCTTGCGGAGGTCCGCCAGCGTCTTCGCCCCCTGTTTGTTCGCGAACCGGACGCCGACCTGCTCAGCGTCGGCCAGCGGGACCGGCGTCAGAGTCCCCATTGGCGAACCGCTCTCGCCGATCGCGCCGGCGATCAGATCTTTCGATAAGGGAGACGCCATCTGGGCAGTGACCGAGATCGACCCGGCGGATTCTCCGGCGATCGTGATCTTCTCGGAATCCCCACCGAATGCGGCGATGTTTTGCCGCACCCACCCCAAAGCCGCGCTCTGATCCAGCAAGCCGTAATTGCCGGAGGCGTGGTGCGGCGATTCCTGGGTCAGCTCGGGATGGGCGAGGAACCCGAACACGTTGAGACGGTAATTCACGGTCACCGCCACGACGCCCTTGCTGGCCATGCTCGCTCCGTCGTAGCGCGGTTCCGACCCATCGCCGGCCATGAACCCACCGCCGAAGAAATACACGAGTACTGGCAGGCGTCGCTCGCTCGTCCCGGCGGGCGCCCAGACATTCAGATAAAGGCAGTCCTCGCTCATCCCGTCGGAGCGGAAGTTCATATCGCCGAAGATTGGCCGTTGCATGGCGCGCGGACCAAACTTATCCGCCATGCGGACACCTTCCCACGGCTTGACCGGCTGAGGCGGCTGCCACCGCAGGTCACCGACCGGCGGCGCCGCAAACGGAATTCCCCGGAATGCGCGAACGCCATTCGGCGCCGTGGTTCCCTCGACAACGCCGCAAGCCGTCCTGACTCTGTCTTCGGCGCAGGCCTCCACAGCCAGGGCCGTCGTGAGTAAAATTACTGGCCACATCAAGCACAGTCTTCTGAGTTTCATGCTCGGCTCCCAATCGATCGGGACGAAATCTTCCTGGCGACCCCGAACCACTGTCGCCTAACGAATCAGTCCTACAGGTTACCAGGCCAAGCTGGCAGGGAAGAACTCGGCGATCAGATCAAGGTAGAACGGCTTGAGCGCCTCGACGTCGGGTGGCTGGTGGCCTTTGGAATAAAGGTCGTAGGGGTTGAACTTACGAACCCACTGCATCTGATGCCGATCGTGGTCGTTCATCAGGTGCGTGTACTCCCCCTCGCGGTGCGCCGGGTAGAACGAGTGGTAGCGAATCATCGCGAGACTCTCGTCGGGAAGGTAATCCTTGACGACATAATAGAGGTACTCGTCATGTCCCCAGGACAAATGGACTTTGTCCAGACCGCAACCTGGTTCGTAGATACCGCATTCGGTTTGATATTCCGCGACAGCAGAGTCGGGATTGGCGCGGAAGAACTCGTGAAAGACGATCTTCTCCGAATGGCGGCAACCTACGGGAAACGTGTCGCCGACGACGGCCCACTGTGGTTCGCCCCAGAGGCAGAGGACCTTCCCCAGGTCATGAATCAGTCCGGTGAGAATGAACCAGCGGGGGTGACCGTCGGCACGAATGGCCTCGGCGGTCTGCATGAGGTGCTCGATCTGGGTGAGTTCTGTATCAGGGTCGCTGTCGTCAACCAAGGTATTGAGATACTCCATCGCCTGCCAGATTCCCATGCGGCGGCGGGATCTAGGCAGAAACTCTTGCTCCTTGGCCCTGACGAAATCGACGGTTTGATGCGTGTGGTTAAGGCGATAAAACTCGCGTACGCCTGGTCGCACGTTTTGATCGTATTCGCGAAACGTCGATTTCGTCCCCGGTTGGGGGTAACGATCCAGCAGAAGTGACTCCCAATCATCGAGGTGATTCAGTGGTTCGGGAGCGGCGGGGTCGCGCGGGTCCGACGCCATTGTGATTCTCCTTTACGGTCTCTATGGCATGCGCTAAATCGAGTCACGACAGCATATTGTACCGTGCCGGAAGCGGCGAGCGTCCAGTAGTCAGGTGAGTTTCGAGCGGCGGCGCATGGGATGCCATGAGCTTCTCCGAGTACTCGGGTGGATGGGTGGCCTCTAGCAGCTATCAGGTTTTCCTGCGAATCACGTGGTCTGCATGAGACGAATGGATACAAAAAAGGACCAGGCTCAAGGGGTCAATGGTTTAACGGCAAGGCTCAGGCAAGAGAAATTGTCGATGGATTCCGGAAATTCCTCACAGCCTGAGTCAGTTGCGAACGATAACTAGATCACATGGACTGGTCGCCTTGATTGTGAAAGAGTCGCCGGAACGATCGGTCCTTTGTCGGTCACAACGGTCCCGGCGCCAGAGGGCCGGAGGGCAGGAGAGCCTCCCGGCGCGTTCGCGCACGTCCCAAGGAGGGGGAAAGACAATGTTCCAATCCGCGCGGCACTGGAGCCCGAAGACCCCGCGCTGGGTTCGCGGCCTGATCACGGGTGCCTTATTGGCCGTAATCTGCACGACGCATCTCGGCTGCGGTCTCGATTACGTTTTCCGCAATATCTCGCCCCTGCATCCCACGGGGTGGTCCTTCGCCTGGCCGGTCCTTCCCTCGCAGCAGCAGCGGCTTGAGGAGGACATCAAGCGCGAGGAGCGGGACAAGGTGCCGATCCTCGACCCCATCCCCGCCGACGGACTGCGGCGCGGCGTGCCTCGATCAACCGAGCGAGGAAGAGGTGTGGAACAAGGTGCCCAAGTTCAAGAACGGGGCGTATTTCTTCTACGAGACCCAGCGAAACAACGTCCGCATCCTGATCGAGAAGATTGGTGAAAAGGTTGATCCGTGCAAGATCTATCCTCTGGCTGGTCCGTGCCAGCTTGTGCACTGCCACTACAAGTGCACTGTCTATTACGACGAGCTGTACTGGTCGGACTACCCGATTCCGTTTAACCATGTGGATCACAAGGTTGAAGTGGTCTACATTGATAAAGACCATCTCCGCCGCTGTGGCGGTCCGGCCCAGGCCGCAACTCCGCCACTGTGAACCTAAGCTAGTCCGCGCGAATCATGTGACCAACCGGCGCAAGGCATAAGCCGGCGAACTCCACTCCGGTGTGGTTCGCCGGCTCGTTCTGATTCGTGCCGGGTCACTTGCGGTCGATTGTCTGCTTGCAGAACGGAAAGATCGCCAGGAAATCCTGGCGCGTGGGCTGCGTGCCATACTCGCAGATTTCAAAGGCTTCGGCGTACTTCACGGCCTTGCCCTCCACTTCACCAAGCTCAGCGATCAGTTCGCCGCGAAACCGATGCGCCAATTCGCCGTACCTTTGCTCCGCGCGCTTCCGGGTCCAGTCCAATCGCGCTGCTTGTCTTGGGGCACCTCGGCAAGATATCCGAAAAGCCAGGGGTTCCACTCGTAAAACTGCGACTCCAGGGCGTCGATGCAGGCCACCTTCTGGTCCAGCACGCTGTCGATTGGCACCACCGCGTCGGGCTTGAATGGATTCGGCTTCCGGAAACTGTCGGACGAGTAGAGAAACACGGGGTTCTTGCGCAGCGCGGGGACGTCGGGGCAGAAGCTGGGAACGATCACCATGAACGCCGCGTCTTGCACCAGGATCGCTGTGTAGCGGTGGTCCGGATGATAATCGTTAGGGCGAGGAGAGATGACGACGTCGGCTTGCCACTCGCGAATCTTGCGCATGATCGTGCGGCGGTTTTCCAGGGTCGGCAAGAGCTCGCCGTCGTGGATATCGAGGACTTCGGTGTCGATTCCCAGAATCTCGGCGAACCGCTTCACCTCGGCGGTTCGACGACGAGCCAGGACAGCCCCTGCCAGTTGATGGTGGCCTATGTCGCCGTTGGTCACGCTGACGAACTTTACTTTGTGCCCAAGCTTGACCCAGAGCGCGGCGGTTCCGCCGGCCGAGAGCTCGCAGTCGTCAGGATGGGCCCCGAAAACGATCATCCGGAGCGGTCTTTGGGCGCCCACGCGGGTTTCTTCGCGGCCCGCGCCGAAATGTTCAAACCGCAAACGATACTTACAAGTAGGATGAGAACGCGTTCCGTGAGCCGTGGCTTCTTCGTTTCGGATCTGTTCCGCATTGACTAGACTCCAGCGATTTTACGAGGTAATAGAGCAGAATGCACGAACAAGGCAAGAGTTCCGGCGTGCTGGCCGGTTCAGTCGCAGCCCCATCAGAGTACCATCCTGCGGCGCATCGTCACGGGTGCACCACCCTCACTTGTCTGCCGGGAAATTTCGTTCGTAAAATCAATTCCATGAAAACGCACATCGAGAACCGAGCTTGCAAGGCCGTTGGCATTCTGGTTCTGGTCGCCGTTGCGGGTGCAGAGCGGGGATTTGCCCGAGAGTTCTGGGAAAACCCGACGAGCCGCGTGCTGTGGGATCGCGGAGGCCAGCCGCGGGTGGAGGGGTCTCTGGTCCTGGACGTTGGCTCCGTGCTGAAGTTTCTGCCGCGAGAAGGCCAGCCGCCGCGGCCGCTGGCTCTGGAGGCGGGCTCGGTCTTGAGTTTTCAGGGAACCCAGCCGCCGGCAGTCTCGATCCCGCCGCTCTACCGAGTGCAGGTGGGCGAGAGTGCCCGGATCTCCGGGATGCTCCACGCGGTCAGCGACAAATCCGTCACATTGGGTGTTCCCTGGCAGGAGGCAGAGGTCGTGGTGGCGCGGCCGGGGGTTCAGGCGGTACTTCAGCGCACCGGCGAGGCCAGGGTGTTTGTAGACCGATTCGATAGGCTCATCGACTCTCGATGGCTCTGCAGCGGTAAGCCAGAACTTCTCGACCAGAGGGAGTTCGCCAGTCAAGGCCGGCGAGTCCGGCTGCCCGCCGGGGAATCGTCAATGCAGCACCGGCTGGCCGAGCCCCTGGTATCGGGACGAGTCGAGCTCTCGTTTTTTGATGAATGCAAGGTCGCCGCCGGTCAGCGCTGGATGCTCGACCTAACGTTCCGTGGCCCGACCGGACCGGCGACGGTGCGGGTCTTGCTTGGCTGGGCAGAAGAAAGCCTGGCGGTGGAATGTCCCAATGGTCCCTCGTTGGCGGTTCAGCGACTTGCGCGTTCCGCCGGCTGGCACCGCCTAAGTCTACGATTCGGCCCGAGCAGACGGAAGTGGCTGTCGACGGGAAGGAACTGGCTCATGGCAAATCTCCGTCGGGGCCGCTGGGCTCTATTCGGATTGCAACCTCGGCAACAGGATCCAGCGTGGCACCGCCCGGCCTGGCCGGATTCCTCGGTGAGATACAGATTGTCCGGTTCGCCGAGCCGCCCACCAGCCTGGAAATCGACCCGACGCAGGATGAGGTCCGGCTGGTTGTCGGCGATCAGCTTTACGGACAGATCCGCCGAGCCGACCACGAGCAGATCGTGATCGACACCGCCGACCGACTGGTCGCTTTGGACTGGAACGAGGTCGGTGGAATTCATTTCCGCCGCATCTCCGCGGCAGCGGTTCCTGTCGAAGGTACGCTCGCCCGGCTGGAATGGCGAACGATTCCGGGAGAGCCGAACGAAAGCCGCGACCTCGATCACGCCGAAGGCGCCGTCACCGCGGTTTCCGACTATGCGATCACCCTGGCAACACCCTATGCTGGTATGCTCACCATTCCCATGGACAGGTTGGTTCGGCTGAGCGTGCTCGGCCACGGATGGCAGCAGGTAATCGACCCGTGCCGCCCATCACCTGGGTGACAACATCTCGACCACGCCGCCCTTGCTCGACCCACCACTGCCCGAGGGCGGGGTACTTGAGCGGAGCTTCGAGCTTGACACCCTCCGCGCCGGCGCAGGGTTCATTGTGTTTGACGTTGTGCAGGTGGTCGGTGAAACGGCTGGCTCGCCCTATTCCAACCTTGTTCAAAAGGGTGAGCTGCGCACCTACGTGGTCATCAACGGCAAGCGAATAGACTACCTCAATCGCTACATCAAGACTTCGAACGAGACCAGCGAGCGAATCCGGATTCCGATTCCGCGGGGCCTCTTGAAGACGGGCAAGAACGTACTTCGAATCGAACAGACCGGCATGGCCAATGACCCGACCTCGTTCGATGATCTGGGAATACTTCAGGTGGCCCTCCAATTCTCGACGGCCGAGGACGCGGCGCCGATCGGCCGCCCGGCTCAACCGCGAAACCATGACGGCGGATCTTATGAAGATGCTGACGCGCAGCTTGGTCCAGCACGCCCACGCGATCGCCCGAGAAGTCGGCGCGCGCGTCGATCATGCTCCATGCCGATGTCGTCGAAGAAGATGCCGACCTCTAGTCGCTGATCGAGGACGTCGAACTTCCGCGTCATCCTCGTCTCGCACCGGCGCGATTTCGACGCTCCCGTTGAACGCAAGGACACTTGCTGCGTCGTTCATCTTCCCGACATCGCCATGACACGCGCCGGCCAGGTCAAGGTGGCGACCCTGGTCGCGGCGGCCGAGAGCCTAGTCAAGGCCGGCGACCGGATCCTTTGTCTGACCGGCATCGATGGCTCGGGCTCGATCGATACGATCATGGTTCTGGACATGGGCACTGAGATCGAGCTGTTCTCAGCATCCGCGGCCGACCCCTTGCCCAAGGACGTAACCGTCGGCGGTCTTCGAGCGGACCTTAACGCTCGCCAGCGAACTGGGCGTGGAAGGGCGAGAGGGGCGCCCGGTCGGCACCCTATTCGTCGTCGGCGACAGCGACCGGGTCCTCTGCGGCAGAGCCACCAGCTCGTGTTCAACCCGTTCCATGGCTATCCCGAGGAACGAGCGTAACATCCTCGACCGTCGGGTGGAAGAAACGATCAAGGAGTTCTCGGCGATCGACGGCGCGTACGTCGTCCGAGGCGACGGCGTCGTGCTCTCCGCCGGCGCGTTATCTTGCCCCGCGGAGCAAACTGGAGGAAGCCCTTCCCCAGGGGCTGGGAACCCGCCATGAGGCCGCCGCGCCATCACGGTGACGACCGACGCGATCGCGATATGCGTCTCTCAATCGACCGGGCACCGTCTCAATCTTCAAGCGAGGCCGCTTGATCCTCGACATCCAGAAGCCCCGCGGCCGGAATGCGGACGGGCTTTAAATCACCTATCCGCGTAAGTCGCCCGATGATCATTTCCCTTTGTTGATCTGGTCGTAGTATGCCCGGATGTGCTTCTCGACGTTCTTGGGGATCTTCTGGTTCGAGAGGGCGTCGGCGGCAGAGGCAGTGCCGGCCTCCATCTCGGCCTGAATGTCGATCTCGCTCTCTCCCTTGACGGTCTTGCTCGGCTGGGTGAACCCCTGGAGGACGGCCTTGCCCTTGCGGATCTGCTGCTCGACCTTGGTGCTGTAGGTCGCGGTTTCGTCGGGCGCCTCGGGACGATCGCCCTGGCCGCGGCCTCTTCCCAGTCCCTGCCCACAGCCCCGGTGTATGTTGTCCAGTGATTGCCGATGCCGTCCACCGACCTCTGGCCGAGCTGGTTCATGGCGTCGTCGCTCATCCCGTTCTTGGCGTCCGTCACGTCGGCCATTGCGCTGTCGAGTGCCTCCATCTCCTCGAGCTGCTTGGCCATCTCGGAGAGCTGCTGCTGGGTCATGCCCAGCGACTCGGCGGCCTGCTTGGTGTCTCCCTTCTTGAGGGCCTCCTGCGCCTGGCCGAGCTTGCTCGGCGAGTTGCTGAAGTTGCTTCAGACTCTTGGACTGCTGCTTGAGCTTCTCCATCTCGCGTTCGTATTGCTCCTTGCTCAGTCCGCCGTTCTTGAGGGCCTCGTCGAGCTGCTTCTTGCGCTCTTCCATGTTGGCGACCGCTTTGAGCTTCTTGGTCATCTCGCCGAGCTGTTCCTGCAGCGCCTTCTTCTCGGCCAGGGTCATCTTGCCCTTCTCCAGCTTCTCTTGCAGCTCCTTGAGCTGCTCGGCGGCCTTCTTGAAGTCTCCCCTGGCTAGTTCCTTGGCGAACTGGTCGGCCGGGCCGCTCTGGCCCATTTCCTTGAGCTGCTGAAGCTGTCGATTGACCTGGTCGGGAGAGCCGAGCTGCTTCTTGCCGTTCCTTGAGGGCGTCGGTCAGCTTGTTCATCTCGACGAGAAGCCGATCTTTCTGCGCCGGGCGGAGCCTTGGCCAGGTCCTCGGTCTTCTTCTCGATCTGGGCCAGCAGCTTCTCGGCCTCGGGGAACTTGTCCTTGTCGATCGCCTGCCGCTGGCTGGAGATCTTCTTGGAAAGCGCCTCCGCCTGCCTGGCGAGGGCCTTGGCATCAACCTTGGTCTCGGTCTTTGCCTGGACGGTGCGGTGGATCCAGGTGGGAACGAAGAGTATGGCGACCGCGAGGCTTGCGGGTATCAAGACCACCCACGCCCTCCGCGGCAGTCTGGGGCCGAACGCGCGCAGTCACATCCAGGACTTGCTCAGTTTCTTCCCGGCGTCGGCCAGCAAGTGCGTGGCCGGCCGAGGAGTCTCACGGAGCTCTGTCGGCAGGGTCAGAACGCGGTGCTGACCCGTTCGTTGAGATGGAAGGCATGATCGATGGCCACCGCTGCATCGAGCCGGCTCGGCCCGCTGAAGATGGCGACCATGCCGCGACAAGCAGCGCCGCACGTCCCCCGGCGATGGCGAACGGTACCCAATCCGGCCCCGGCAAAGCTGATTGAACACCTTGTCGACACCCAGAATGACGGCCACGAAGAAGAACGCGCCCGCCAGCACCAAAACGAGCGCGCGTCAGGAATCGCTGCAACCTCAGCCGCCGAAAGACCCGGGCCACCGGCTTTTCCAGCTCGCGCATCGCGCTTCTCCCACGACCGGGGTTCCTCGACAGGACCAGTTAGGAATGCTCTGACGAACGTCGTACGTCGAGTCTAATCATCGAATCGATCGATTGCAAGACTCGAAACCGAAACCGTTCGGACGGTCTGCCGGGCTCAAAGCGGGTTTTTCCGAAAAGTCAGGGATTGGCCCCTTGGTTCGTTGCAGTATTCTGGGTGAAGAGACTGGAGGAGGACCTCGAACAGATGGCCAGCGCCAGCCGAGACGCGGTAGAGACGCAGATCGACCGCCTGTTCCGGAACGGGACGCTCACGTCGCTGAGCGACGCCCAGCTCTTGGATCGCTACCTGAGCGCCGCGACGAGGCCGCCTTTGAGGCGCTGGTGAACATGCACGGGCCGATGGTCCTGGGCCTTTGCCGGCGGATGCTGCGTGACCCCAGCGACATCGACGACGCCTTCCAGGCGACCTTCCTGGTCCTGGTTCGCAAGGCACCGGTGATTCGCGACCGTGGGCTCCTGGCGAACTGGTTGTACGGCGTGGCCTACCGGGTCGCGGTCCGGGCCCGGGGCAACTTGCTTCGGAAGCGCCGAGCGCGAAACGAGTTTCGGCGAAATTGAGACGTCTGTGATGTCTGCCTATGACCACGCCGAAGAGATTCCGCCGGCCCTCGACCAAGAATTGAACCGGCTGCCATCGAGGTACCGCGTGCCCCTGGTGCTCTGCTATCTCAAGGGGTTGACTCACCACCAGGCGGCCGACGAACTGCGCTGTCCCGTGGGCACCATTCGCAGTCGCCTGGCGCGGGGGCGTGAGCTGCTCAAGCAACGGCTGACGCGGCGGGGCTACTCGCCGGCAACAGCCATGCTGGGCATCG
This sequence comes from uncultured Planctomycetaceae bacterium, assembly GCA_963760085.1. GTDB lineage: Bacteria > Planctomycetota > Planctomycetia > Isosphaerales > Isosphaeraceae > Aquisphaera. The sequence goes on along the minus strand of CAVXCB010000056.1, from coordinate 366,084 downwards.
GCCCCGGTTTCTCGATCCGGTCGTTCACGGCCTCGGTTCCGCAGCCGCTGGCTCAGGCGACGGTCGCGGCGGCGGGCCGCTATCTCTGGGGCGCGAGTTCCGGGCTGGGGACGGTCGCGCTGGCATTCTCATCCCGATCCGCATCAACCATTTGCGGGCCGGTCTCGGCACTTGCACAAGGAGTGATTACTACGATGGCGTTAGCTCAACTAAAGTTTGTTGCCGCAAGCTTGACAGCGGCCGGACTGTTGGCCGGCGGACTGGGCATGGGGGCTTGGGCTCTGGGATCGCCGGGCATGGGCCAGCAAGGAGATACACCTGCGCCTGCGAAAAAGTTCACGCCAAAAGCGGTCACCACCCATTCAGACATCGACTATTTGGGAACAGGGGAAGTTGCGACTGCCATTCCATCATCCGGCGTGGAGGCACGGCTTGCCGATCTTGAACGCAAGCTCGATCTTTTGCTCCAGCGACTCAGTCCACCTCAACTCGCCGGTGATACACTTCCCGCCACCCCGCCTGCCGTCGCCATCGGCCGTTGAGGGGAATTCTCCTGCCCGTGAACCAAGTCCATTTGTGATGGACCGACCCAATCAGTCCAATGCCTTGCCCCGGGCTCGCCCCGGACCGTCTGAGACCCTTGATTCAAACGCTCGGCCCGTCTTGCCCCCTCAGCCGCGGGCTGAAGTGCTGCCGCCTCCGGCATTTGCCGGGGCCGACAGAACTTTTGAGCAGGATCAACCTCGGGTTGCCCAGCCACCGGTTCTGCCCGCGCCAAGCGTCGAAATCCCGCCGCCCCAAGCGGCTCGACTGCCTGAAGTGTCAAGACCTCTTGCTCCGTCGGACGAGTCTCCCGTACCGTCGGTAGAAGTGGCGAACTTCTCCCCACAGACGCGAACGCGTCGGGACCCATTCGAGGCACCCACGCCCCAGCGAACCTCGCTGAAGGAGATCGAGGCGCAGATTCAGATCGCGCGGCAGCATTTTGAACGAGGCAAGGCCCTCTATGCTTCACACTCCATCTCGAGATCGGCGTACGAGGAGCCCCTTGACCAGATCCGCCTGCTGATCGCCCGCCTTGAAGGGGCAGGCGACGATCTTGCTGATGAGTTGATGCGGTTGAAGGTCGAGATTGTCAAGAAGCAGGCTCAGCTCAAAATTGTTGAGGCTCAACGGACAACGACGGCCGAAACGGTGGCAAGGAACAAGCAGTTGGTCGAGCGAAAGGTTGTAGGCAGAGGAGAACTATCGAAAGCCGAAATGGAGGATACGGCTGCACTGGCACGGATCGAAGTTCAGCGCCTCGGAGCTTCAGGACGGTGAGCTCAGGATGGAGCAGGCCAACCGACGCCTCGAGATCATCAAACGCGTCGCCAACGAGGTTCTCAAAGCGATTCCGGAGATTGCGCCCGAGCGTGGACCAGCTCCAGATGCCGAGGATCTCCCGCGGCCGCGAAGGTGATTACGCAGCATGATCGAGGTCAGAGGCGGGGTGCCAGATTCGCAGGGTGGGTCCAGCCCACCAATATTGATACAATCATTTATGTGGTGGGTTGCACCCACCCTACGCTGTGCCACCTTGGCTCTTTGCCTCCTTGACCAGTGCGCTGATGACTTTGAATTCGGGCCGGTCAGCCGTTTCAAGCCACTCGAAGAGAACGGCCTCGGTGGACGAAACGACTGCCCCGGCACGCTCCATTCTGCGGAGGGCGAACTCCCAGTCGACCCGGTCTCGCGAGGTCACGGCGTTGGCAGGTATTTGCACCCGGAAGCCCAGATCCAGAAGCTCGATCGCGGTCTGGGACACGCAGACGTGCACTTCGACGCCGACGATCGTGACGTGCCGTACGTGCCGGCCGTAAAGCTGCTCCAGTAGCTGTGGAACACTGCAGCAATGGAAGATTAGCTTGGTGGGCCGCTCGGGGATGAGCGCGGCGATTGCCGGGTTCGTCGAGCCCAGCCCGCGAGGGTATTGTTCCGTGGCCCAAACGGGCATCTCCATCTCCTTGGCTGCCCGGATCAGGCGAACGATATTATATGTGATCGACTCGCGGTCTTTCATGACCGCAAGAAGCTTTTCTTGCATGTCCACAACGAGCAAGGCGCCGTGCCGTGCTGTGAGTCGCTCCGTCAAGCGCATCACAAACGCCTCCGTTCCAGACCGAAGCGATGATGTTCGAGCTCCCCAACCGTAGGTGCCCTTCTCTTGCGAGCCTAAGACCAACCGCCGCCTGGGTCAAGCGGCGTCCCACGGATCGCACTTCCCTGCCTTGTCGGTCGGGGTGGTCCGGCGTTAGGATGTTCTGCTACATGAACTTTCGATCGCCGTGCCGGCCTGCGCCTGACCAGGAACGCCGGCCGTGCTTCGTCCGTGCCAGGGTAAGAGACGTGGCCGACAACCCTCGACTGCTCATTATCGATCGCGAAGCGTCGCAGGGGAAATTCACGCTCGAAAAGCTTGGCGAAGTGTTCGACGTGGTCACCGTGCACTCGATCTCGAAGGCACTATCGCTCTTGCGGGACTCGCAGTTTAGCGGGGTCTATGTCGATGCCTCTCAGCTTGCGGCGGTGCGCTGGGTGGGAATGATTATCCAGGCTGAGGAGATCCTCGACGCGATCGCCGACGGCGTGGCCGTGGTCGATCCGGACTTGCGCGTCATTTGGGCGAACCCCGAGTTCCTTTCACTCACCGATTCTCAGTCACAAGTGACCGGCTGTAATTTTTATCAGGTCCTCCCCGAGTCGGACGTTCTTGGCCCCGACCCGTGTCCGTTCACCAGTGCGGTGGCCTCGCGTGGGCCCCACAGCACAGTGATCAAGATCCGGGGAGGCCGGTACCTGCGAGTCACGGTGACGCCCGTGTTCGATGCCACGCACACGCTCACCCACCTGATCGCCCTGACCCGAGAGATCACCGATGAGACTCAGCAACAGCTCAAGGTCACACGCGATCGCCCAGGCCGGCGACGAGCTGGCCGACCTTACCCCGGAGGAGCTCTCCCAGCTTGGAGTCGAGGAGCGCACCGATCTGCTCAAGTACAACATCGCCCGCCACATGAAGGACCTTATGGGTCTTGATTACATCGAGATCAGGCTCCTGGAGAAGGCGTCTGACAGGTTGCTCCCGCTGCTCAGCGAGGGGATGTCTCCGCTGGCCGCCACTCGTGAGCTATTGGCGCGGAAGGAGGGGCACGGCGTGACGGGGTTTGTCGCCGCGACCGGTCAGAGCTACCTCTGCCCGGACACGACGAAGGACACGCTCTACATCGAAGGCGCCGAGAACGCTCGCAGCTCCCTGACCGTGCCGCTGGTCTATCACGGCACGGTCGTTGGCACGCTCAATGTGGAAAGTCCCCAGCCGAACAACTTCGATGACCGCGACCGCCAATTTCTGGAGATCTACGGCCGCAACATCGCCGGGGCGCTGAACACACTGGACCTGCTTCAAGCCGAGAAGGAGAGCACCGCAAGCGCTTCTGTGCAGGCGATCAGTCGGGAGGTGGCTCTGCCGCTCGACGACATCATTACCGACGCAACGACGGTCCTGGATCGTTACGCGGGGCATGATGACGACATCATTGCTCGCCTTCGCCACCTGCTTTATCGTGCCCGGGAGATCCGGGGCATTATTCACAAGGTCGGCACGACGATCGTACCCCAGCCCCGGCGGAATCCGGCCGCTGCGGTCTCGCGGCTGACGGGTAAGAGGCTCCTGGTCGTCGATTCCGACGAAGCGATACGCCGGTCGGCCCATCACCTGCTGGGCGTTCAGGGAGCGGTCGTGGAGACAGCGCGCGACGGTCACGAAGCGGTAGCCCTGATGCGCCAGACGACGTATTCCGCGGCGCTTGTGGATATTCGACTGCCCGACCTGGATGGTTACCAAATCTTTCACAGGCTCCACGAGATCCAGCCCCAGACACCGGTCATCCTTATGACTGGCTTCGGTTATGACCCGACGCACTCGATCGTCAAGGCCCGCCAAGAGGGCTTGCAAACGGTTCTGTACAAGCCCTTTCGCTCCGACCGGCTGACGGAGGCGGTGGAGCAGGCGCTGCGGGTCGCGTCTTCCGGATCCATGTCTGGCGGGTCGGATTCGGAAGACGCCGCACACAAGGGTACGCCGTCGCCGGCAATTCCCGTCCCGTCCACCGTCGCCGTGGCCGAGGGCCAGCAGGGACAGCCAGCCCCGGCAGCTCCGCCTGAGGCCTTCGACACTCTGCACGAGGAGTCTCAGCCGACGGAGGTCTTGCGACATGAGCCTTGAGCAGCCCTGGCTAGGATTGCTCGGCGCGATCTTCGTGCCGGCGCTCGGGCACCTCTATCACTTCATCCTGGCGGTGAACGTCTCCAGCGGCTTTGGCCTTCGCGAAACCAGCCTGACGCGGATGAGGCTTGTGCTGCTATTCTTCTTCGCCGCATCCTCCGCCTGCATGCTCGCCGGCCACGTTCGAGATCCCTGGTGGAACTGGTTCTGGCCGCTGCGGGCCTACGTTTATCTGTGCCTTGTCTCCGGAGGACTGATCTTGCCGCTGACCTCGCTCGGCATCGGCATGAGGTGCCGGCCCGACGGGATCGCTGGCCGATCCGATCTTCTTGACCTCGACGACCGGTTCGGCGGCGAAGCCCTGATCGGAGCGGGGAAGGGAAGCTGGCTGCTGCGGCTGCCGGGTAACGAGTCGTTGCAGCTCCTCCGCAGGGAGTGGGTCGTGCACCACCCCGGTCTACCAGAGCCACTCGAGGGTCTGACGATCGTTCAGCTTAGCGATTTGCACTTCGCGCCTTGCTTCCACCGCGCCTTCTTCGAGCGCGTGGTAGAATCGTGCCTCGATTGGAGGCCCGACCTGGTCTTCATCACCGGAGACCTGGTCGACGCCGACGAAGTGATTCCCTGGATCGAGCCGGTGTTGGGGCCCTTGGAAGCCCGTCTTGGCAAGTACGCGATTCTGGGAAACCACGATGCCGTGCATCAGCCCCAGCGCATTCTTGGAGCGCTGGCCGATGCTGGATTTGGCTCACTCGAAGGTCGCTGGTGCCGGCTGAAAGAGAACGGTGGGCGGCTGGCCGTTGGCGGCACCTCTGCACCCTGGGGACCAACCATCTGGCCTGGCTCGATTCCCGCGGCCGACTTCCGGATCTTGCTCTCCCACTCTCCCGACCAGTTCTACACGGCACGCAACCGCGGCGTGGAGCTGATGCTCGCGGGCCACAACCATGGTGGCCAGATCCGACTACCTGCATTTGGTCCTGTCTTCATGCCCAGCATCTATTCGCGCCGGTTCGACCGAGGGTTTTTTCGCTCAGGATCGACGCTTCTTTACGTGAGCGAGGGCGTGGCCGGCAAGCATCCCTATCGCTACGGCTGCCCCCCGGAGATTTGCTGCTTCGTTCTCAAGAGCCGGCCCAAACCGGGCACTGTCGGTGACCGCCCTGGCAATCTCTCATCTTCAGGATGGGTCGGTGAGGCGGCTCAGATGTAAACCCTCTTATTATAAATGTACCACTCCACGAGCAATACCCCGAGTGCCGCGCAGGCGAACCATTTCCACCAATCTTGTTGGATGTCGCGGGTTTGCCGGGTGCCGGCGACCGGGTTGTAGCCGATCTTGATCTTGTACGATTCAGCCTGGCCTTCGGGCACTCCCTCGGGAACGAGTCCGCGCGGGGCCAGGTCACTCTCGCGGAAGTCAAACAGGTTGACGGCGAAGGGCAGCAGCCCACTGGGTTCCCAGCGGGCGTGATAGAGGCCGGTCGTGGCCGCCTGGTTGTATACGAATGAACCTTGGGGCGTGCGTGCCAGGCGGTCGGTGTTATCACCGCTGGCGGAGGTCACCAGCAGGTCCTTGCCAAGTGTCTCGGCGCGGAGGACCACGGGCCGGCCCGGTGATCTCAGGTCGTCTCCACCGGTTCCCTCACGGACATTCCCTAGGGCCTGCACGCTGTTCAGCAGGAAGAGCGGAAAGCTGATGTAACGAAACCAGGTGGTGTTGGGAGTTGTCCCATCAAGCAGAGGGAACAGAACCACCACGTCGGTGAAGCCCTCGCGGGGGAGGGCAAAAGCAAGCGGTCCCTGGTTACTTTCGATCAGCGGGGTCGCACCGGCCGGCAGTTCGACCAAGTTCGCCTTGGCTACGAAGACGAGCGAAAGGTCGCGAATGTACTGCATGAGCGGGTGCGAAATGTTCCAATCGAGGATCACGGGCTGCTCGACCACCTTGGGGTTCGCAAACGCTGCTCCCGGAGGCAACGACCCGAGATAAAGGGCGTTGGCCTCCGGAGGTGTTTCGGGTCGTACCCCGTCGAAAATGACCAGGTCGAACCGGCCTCCGCGGATATCGCGTGCAAGCTCTTCTCCCTTGGCCTCCTCGGGAGTGGCGATCCGGACGTCGGCGCTGGTACTGGCCGTTGGTGTGTTGAATGCGTCGAGCAAGTAGCGGTTGCCGGCTGTGATCGCCAGGACCTGCGCCTTACGGGCGTTGCCAACGATGGCGAAGGCGCGGTTGTCTACTTCCAGAGCGTCCCTGATCGTCAGCCGGACTTCGAGCTCGGCCAGCCCGCTGTCGGGAATATCGAACTTAAACGACTGGTCGCTCTGGGGCGGAAGCTCCAGCGCGATCGCGTCGATCAGCTTGCCCTCGCCGCCGGGCTTGTCGGTCGCGTGGCGATAGAGCTGGGCCTCGGTCTGCACTTGCTCGGAGCGGAAGTTGTGGACCCGGCCAAAGAGCTGATAGACATCGGGTTGCTCATCATTGATTCGAGCCTGAAGGGCGACGATGGCCACGTTGTCCGACGGATCATGAACCTTGGCCCTGGCCTCCGGCGGGCCTGACGCCTCGGCGCCGGGAGGAGAGTAGGGGCGGGGCGGCGGGCCGATCACCACGACCTCCCCCTCGAGGTTTCCCAGGCTGAAGCCATCGACGTCGGCGAAGCCGCCGTCGGTATAGATGAACAACTTGGGCGTGATGAGCGCGGCCGTGGCCACTACACCTTCGCCAATTTGCTTCGATGGATTGGCCAGGCCGGCGGCCACTTGCAGCGCCTCGCGCAGGGAGGTGATGGACTGGGTGGCCGGAATGGAATTAATGCGTTGCAGCAAGGCGCGCTTGTCTCCCGTGTAGTTCGAGACTACTCGGGCCGTCTCTCCGAACGAGATGACCATGGCCAGGTCGTCGCCGTCCATCGAGGTGATGACCTCTCTTGCCTTCTGCTTGGCGTTTTCAAGTCGGCTGGGCGGCACGTCCGTCGCCGACATGCTGGCCGAGTTGTCGATCATGAGCACGTACCGCTGCCCCTGTCCGCCAGTTCCCTTGGTGCGTAATCCGGCCAGGGCAAGGATCGCCAGGATGACGGCCAGAAGCTGCAGAAAAAGGAGCAGATTACGCCGTAGCCGCTGGAACAGGCTGTTGACGTGCAGGTCCTCCAGGCTCTTCCGCCACAGGAGCGTGCTTGAGACCTGCACTGGCCGGCGCTTCAGCTTGAGGAAGTAAAGAGCGATGATACCCACCGGTATCCCGGCCAGAACAAACCATCGTGCAATACCCAGTGGAGAGCTAACTTCGAGCGGAGCGCCGATCGTGCCCAGGCGATTCAGGAAATTCCAGAACATGCCGGCAAGCCTCCCCGTTTTCTCTCAGAGCTCGAGCTCGCGACCGGCGACTTCGGATCGCTCGCCCTTTCGCTTACGAATCATCATATACAGCACATAAGCCACAATCGCGCCGGTGGTGCCGTAGAAGACCCAGGGATCGGTGACCCAAAAGCGGTTCACTTGACCAGCCCCCGTTCGCGCATATAGTTGAGGATCAGCTTGTCAAACGGATATTCGTTGGTCGTGAACATGTAAGTGATCCCCCGCCTGGTGCACCATTCCTTCAGGCCGCCGACAAACGTGCTCAAGTTGTCCTTGTAGCGTTTAAGGAGCGGCGCGCTCATCGTGATCTCGGCCACGTCGTCGTCCTCGACGTCCACCAGGCGCAGGTCGCCAACGAGCTCGGGCTCAACTTCTTCCCGGCTCAGGAGGTGAAGCACATAGATGTCCATCTTCCGCGCAGAAGATAGCGCAGAGCGTCTTCATAACCCTGCTTGTCCATGAAGTCGGAAATCACCACGACGACCCCCTTGCCGGCGTGGCGAATCGCGAATTCGCGGGCGGCGGCCTTCAGGTCGCTTTCTCCCGAGGCCGCCAGGTGCTCGAGATAATCGATGACCCGCCACATCTGTGAGCGCCCGCGGACGCTGGGAATCCCCTGTTTCAGATTGGTGGCAAACGTGTCCATCACCACCCGGTCGTGATTCACCAGCCCGATGAATGCCAGGGCGGCCGCAACCTGCTTGCCGTATTGCAGCTTGGTCGGAGTGCCGAAGTTCATCGACAAACTGGTGTCCAGCAGCGTGTAGACATGAAGGTCTTCCTCCTCGAGGAATAGCTTCAGGAAAAGTTTGTCGAGCCGGCCGTAAACGTTCCAGTCGATGTGACGCAGATCGTCGCCGGAGGTGTAGTTGCGATGCTCGGCAAACTCGACCGATGAGCCCTTCCGCCGACTCTTGCGTTCGCCCTTCATCCGGCCGACGAAGATCTTCCGGCTGACCAGCTCGAGCTGCTCGAGCTTGTGCAGGAACTCGGGATCAAGCAGCGGGATCGAAGCCGCCCCGGCCCGTGGCGCAGTTGGGGTGGCGCCGGCACCTGGGAAGCGGTTGCCAGTGGTGAGTCCACCGCAGCAGGTTCTGAGACGGCCATTACTTGACCTCGCGTGCGACACGGTTGGAGCCGGGCGGCGCCCGGCTCGGGGCTCGATTCATCCCAGGTGGTCGGAAAGCCAGAACAGGCAGAGCATGAAGCAGACGGCGAATCCCAGGCCAAAGATCCAGGGAATGAGCGCCGCCAGAAAAATGGTCCAACGCTGCTTCAGGCTCACCGGCGGAGAGCGATGCAGGAAGCCAAGCGTCGTGATCCAGCTCTCCAGGATCACGAGCGCACCTGCAAAGGCAGATATCAGCGCCAGAATCGGTTCATTGCGCCAGGCCAGAAGCGCGAAGACCAGAAGGCCGGTGCACAGCGCGACCAGGCAGAGCAGGTCGCCCCGGGAGAATACCAGGGCGCCGGTTCTGGGCGGATCCCAGTCGAGCGGTGGTACGGGAGGGGGGTCGTAAATGTCGTGCATCATCATGGTCAGTCCGCGCACTTGGCAGATTCCCGGTCTGCTTGAGCTAGGCCACGGCCGCGGCCCGCACCTCGGCCTTCTCGGGCACCGACTCCAGGACCTTAAGCAGCACCTCGTCGGGATCAATTCCCTCGGCCTGCGCCTCGAAGTTGAGCAAGATCCGATGGCGCAGACCGGGCAGGTAAACCCGCCGCAGATCCTCGAAGGAAACATTATACCGGCCGTCGAGCAAGGCCCGCACCTTGGCCGCCAGCACCAGCGTCTGGACCCCGCGCGGGCTTGAGCCCCAGCGGATGTACTGGTTGGTCACACTGGCGGCGAACGGTCCCTGCGGATGGGTCGCCAGGGCCAGCCGGATAGCGTAGTCCTGAACGTGGGGCGCGATAATCACCTCGCGCACCAGGTTCTGAAAGCTAATAAGCGTGTCGCCGTCCATCGTTTTTTCGGCTCGGGGATGCTCTCCCCTGGTTGTGCGGTCAAGAATCGTGACCAGCTCTTCACGCGTCGAATAGCCCACGATCAGCTTGAACAGGAAACGATCGAGCTGCGCCTCTGGCAGGGGATAGGTTCCCTCTTGCTCGATGGGGTTCTGGGTGGCCATTACGAAGAAGGGCTCCTTCAGGCGGTGGATGTGTCCTCCAACCGTGACCGAGTGCTCTTGCATCGCTTCGAGCAGGGCGGACTGCGTCTTGGGCGTGGCTCGGTTGATCTCGTCGGCAAGGACAATCTGGCTGAAGATAGGACCGGACTGGAACTCGAAGACCCGGCGGCCGTCCGGGGCCTCCATCACGATGTTGGTACCGATAATATCTGCCGGCATCAGGTCGGGAGTGAACTGGATCCGGTTGAAGTCGAGACTTAGCGCGTCTGCAAGGGTGCGAACCAGAAGTGTCTTGCCCAGGCCCGGCACGCCCTCAAGCAGCGCGTGGCCGCCGATGAAAAGGCAGGTGAGAACGCCGTGGACAATCTCGTCGTGGCCGACGATGACCTTGGAAATCTCGGACTTCACCTGGTTGTACCGCGTCCGGAATTCCTCGGCGCGGGCTTCCATCGGCTCTGAGGACGCTAGGGACATCGACCTTGATCCTTTCGTGACTGTGGGTGATGTTTTCATGTTTTCGAGCTTGCTGGTTCCTCGCGGTCCGGGCCGGAATTGCCACCGCCGCCGGCCCATACGCCTGCTCGCCGGCGCTCAGGTCCCGGCCCGCGGATCGCGCTTGTCCTTTTCTTTTTCGCGCTCTTCCCAGACCCTCTGCTTGGCCTTCAGCAGGCGATCGGTGTAGCTGGCGTCTTCCCGCCCAGACGCGTCGGGAGCAAGGCCTGCGCCAGTACTCTCGGATCTTCCCGCCGCGGGTCGCGGCCGCTGCTGCTGCCCGGGCTGGCCCCCTTCGAGGAGCGCTGCGCCCGTGGCAGCCGTTCCCCGGCCTTCCGGGTCGGCGGTTGCCGGCGCCTCGAAGCGGGTCGCGAAGCGGGATCGCTCGAGCTGCTCTCCGACCTCGGCCTTGCGCCTCCGCAGCTTGTCCATGTAGTCGCTGCTTTGCGCGACCTCGTGACCTCGAAGTTTGTTCCATCTGCTGGCCATCGCGAGCTTGATCCGGTCCATATCCGGGGCGATCCTGCGCACCGCGACGTCACCAAGGAACAGGCAGGCCGCCAGCCACAGCAAGGTCGGCCAAAGCGCCGCGAACGCCCGGGGATTGATCAGGCCAGGATCGCGGCGGAAATGGTCGGTCCCCATGAGCGTCCGGGGTATGTCGATCCGGCCATCGCTGGTGGTTTTCCAGGTCACCACCTGCCCATCGGTCAGCTCGGCCAGCGTTTCGAGCGTGGTCGGGTTGGACCTGAGCTCGCGATACTCGTCGGAGTACGGTACGGAAATGCCCGTGGAGATCGTGACCTGGGTCTTGTCGGGGCCGCGATAACCGAGGTTCACGAAGTAATTGCCGCTGGCTTCCGCGTTCTCGATGGTTCCTTCGTACCGCCCCGGCGAGGTCTGGACGAGCTCGATGGGCGCGGCTTGAAGTCCGGGTTGACCACGTTCCCCTGGATGTGAAGGAAGTTGAGGAACTGGTTATCCTTGTCGAGCGCGTCGACGACGACCTTGATTCTCCCCTCTTCGCGCCGGACCGAAAGCGTCAAGTTGCCGCGATCCGCCGGCCGCATCGCCCACCGGGCGACCTGCGACCAGAACGCGGCATAGCTAGACCAGTCGGGCCAGGCCTTGGCCCAGCGGCGCCCCGCGTCGGAAGTGAAGGCGACCGCCCGCCCCAGCCCATAGGTCCAGTGCGCGAGTACGGGGTTGACCTGGCCGGTGGGCTGGGGCGAGACAATCGGAATCTCGACGAGCTCATTCTCCTTGGGGGAGGTCAGCACCAGCCCGGTGATCGGCGGCAGCTCATCGGTCATGTGCATCACCGGCTCGGTGAGCGGGCTGGAAAGCCGCGGCGCCCAGCCGGTCTGTTGTTCGTAAATCAGGGGCCGCGAGATCGTTCGGGCCTCTTTCTGGTAAATTCGGGGCAGTGCCCGGGGATTGGTGACGTAGTAAAAATTCCCCTTGGTCCGCGTGGCCATGGTGCGCATGACGGTGACCAGATTGGGGTCGTTGCTGTGCGAGGTGATCAGAATCGTGGTCACCGTGATTCTGCCTTGGATCAACTGCTGCATGATACCGCCTGTCGGCGGTGCGGGATCGCCGTCACTGATCACAACGATGTGCTTGGTCATGGCGTCCTTGACGCCGTTGAGGCCTCTGATGCCATTTGCAGAAGCGGATCGAAGGCCGGCATATCGCCGGGTGTCATGCGGTCGATCAACCGCAGCATGCTGCTGCGGCCAGAGCCGATGGAGCGCATCGGGAAGAGCCACGCTTCAGTCCCCTCGAAGTGGGCCAAGCCGACATAGTCGTAGTTGGACAGGGCATTGATGGCCGACTTGGCGACCACCTTCTGCCAGTAGTTTCCCTCGGCCATCTCGGTGGCATGCATGATCAGCGCCATCGCGCCGACTCCCTGCACCTTGAGTGCCTTGATCTGCATGTCCACCGGCAGGGCTTTCTCAACCGGGGTATTCATCCACCCCCCGGCGCCGAAGCTGTCGCGGCCGCCGAGCATGATCAGCCCGGCACCCAGGTCGTGGCAGTTGGTCGCCAGCAACTGGTGCTGAGCCTCTGTGAACGATTCCTTGGGCACGTTGGCCAGGATCACCGCATCGTAGGGTTGAAGCTGAGCGATGTCGGTGGGTAAGAGATCGCCGCCGATTCCGCCCGAGCCGTCGATCCGCGGAGCGACCAGCGGCTTGACCTCGATCTCCTTTTCGCGCAGGGCCTTGATCAGTTCGGCATGCTCTCCCTGCGTGCCTTCGATCAGGAGGACCTGGGCCTTGCCCCGGGCATGCGTGAAGCCCTCGGCAACGTTGTTTATCGCCCGTTTGTCGCCGCTGTCCTTGTCGGGAATGAACTCGGCCGTGAAGGTGTAGTAATTCGGCTCCTTGATCAGTTGCTGGAGCACGAAAACGTTGACCCCGCGCTGCAACTCGACCGGCACGGGCTTCTGGTTGCCGGCCGCGGGAGCGCGGTAGTTGTCGGCTTTCTGGAAGATCTGCAAGGTTCCGCGCGTTGGTTCGCTGGCCCGGATGACCACGCTGATATTGACCGTCTCGCCCTTCTTGACGTCGGGCGGAATCGACACCTTCTCGACCAAAACCTCGCGGTCATAGCGATAGTCGATCGGCACCACGTCCACCTGCACTCCCAGCGCCTTGGCGGCCATCGTCTGCTCGAGCAAGTTGCCCCGGTTTTCGTTGCCGTCGGAGATCATCACCACGCGCCGCGCCGTGTCCTCTGGAAATGCTGCCAGCCCTAGCTTGAGAGCAGCGCCGGGGTCAGTGTTTTCGGGGTCGATCGTGCTCTCGATTCCCATCGGTAAGGTGAGCTCGGCGGGGGCCGGCGGCACCTCGACCCGCGGCGACTTGCCGAAGACGATCAGGCCGGCCATGTCGTCCTTGCGCCGTTTCCTCGACGCGCCCGGACATACTCGAGCGCCGCCATTTGCTGCTCGCGCGGCACGCTGTTGGACACGTCCAGCACGAACAGTGTCGAGAGCCGGTCCGACCGGCGGACGGTCTGAGCTTCGGCGAGCGCCAGCACAATGAGCGTGATCACCCCCGCCCGCAATAAGATCGCCGCCGCCCGCCGCACCCTGCCCAGTCCCGCGAGGCTGCGAAAGCTCATCCACACAAGCGGCGGCAAGATGAGCGGAATCAGGATCAGCCACCAGGGTTGGCCGAACGCGATCGACAGATTTCCGACCATCGCCGACGGTTCCTCCAAGAATTCCCGGTCCTACAGGTGGAAACGTTGCACCCGGTGATTGTTCGTATCGATCACCGAGACATCTCCTTTTTGGTCGACGGCCAGGGCCCATGGGTTGTTCAGCTCGCCGGGCCCGCGCCCGAACGGCCCCACGTGCCCAGCGGCGTGCCGTCACAGCGAAACTTCTGGACCCGATGATTGCCAAGCTCGCAGACGTAGAGGCATTGGTCCGGTCCCACGCCAGGTCAAAAGGATAACTCATCTGGCCCGGCTCCGCCCCCCGGCTGCCCCACATCCGGAGGAGTTTCCCCTGGGTGTCGAAGACCTGGATGCGGTGATTGCAACTATCGGCGACGTAAAGCTGATCGTGCGCATCGATGACCAGAGCCCGCGGCCGCAAGAACTCGCCCGGCTCATAGCCATGGCCACCCCATTGGCGCAGCCATTTCCCCTCGGGAGAGAAGACCTGGATCCGGTCGTTCTCGCCGTATTCGGCCACGTAAAAGTTATCCGCGCTGTCGATCACGACATCGGTCGGATAGCCAAACCGTCCGGGGGTGGTTCCCTGCACCCCGTCGCCAATCTGGAACAGCAACTCGCTCTCCCGCGAGTAGACCAGCACGCGATAGAAATGCGTGTCGGCCACGAGCAGCCGGCCATGGCGATCGACGGTCAGACCGCTTGGCCCGTCCACGTTGAAATCCGGCGTGCGCCAGCCGCGCAGGTACTGGCCATCGCGATCGAACACTTGGATCCTGTCGGTCAAGTCAGCGATGTAAAGCTGGTTCTGGGCATCGAACGCGGCCACCCGGGGCTTGTGCAGCCAGCCAGGACCCGTGCCGTGCACTCCCCAGACCAGGTCGGGCGCCGATCGATCCTTGAGGTTGCAGCCCGCATGCAGAAGGGCGAACGCCACCAGGCCCCCAAAAGGGAGCGTCCTGATAAAACCATGGTGACTCGAGCTTCGCAACCAAGACACCCGGTTCGTCCTCAAGATCAAAAAGCCGCCCAGACATTGGGAGAAAGGCCTTGGACACCGTAGAATCTACAGTTGTCGAGGCCTCGGACGCAAGTCCTAGGCCCATCGTTTTCCACCTTCGTCGATGGCGAGTGCCTGGTGTCATGGCCGAATGGGTTCCGGTGTGTCATCACGACGAGATTCCCGCGGGCCGCGGTCGAACCTACGAAGTTCTTGGACTGCACCTGGCGGTCTTCCGGTCCGGAGAGACGATTACCGCACTGACGGACCACTGCCCGCACGCCGGTGGCTCGCTGGGCCAGGGTTGGATCGAAGAGGGAGAGGTCGTTTGCCCGTTGCACCGCTGGAGGTTTCGCCTGAGCGACGGCCGGTGCTCGACCATGCGGGGGCAGGGGGTGCACCGCTTTGTGGTGGAGATCCGAGGGGACCAGGTATGGGTTCTGGTATGAATCAAGGTCATCGGTGTCGGTCACTTTCCTTGCTCTCTATTACGGCGTTTCTCTCCTCGCGCTGGCGGCGAGCCGACTGCCCGTAGAGCATCGTAAGCTTCAATTCAAAGGCCGACTTCGAGTAGTCTTGACGTTCGAGCCGCCTACCTCCTCAACAGTGCGGTGAGCCGGTGCCCACCCGAACCGGGCGGCTCATTCGCGTGGCAGGCCTACCGGCGGAATCTCCCTTGGGGGTCGATCATGAGCAAGCACTCGGACGTATCGGTGGCGGAGTATCTGTTGATCCGGCTCAAGCAGATCGGCATCGATCATCTCTTTGGAGTCCCCGGCGATTTCGTCCTGGGATTCCTCAATGAGGTTCTCGAGAGCGAAGTCCGCTACATAGGCACCTGCAACGAGCTGAACGCAGCCTATGCGGCCGATGGTTATGCCCGCCTCAAGGGCGCGGGGGCGTTCGTGACGACGTACGCAGTGGGTGAATTGAGCGCGCTCAACGGCCTGGCAGGCGCATTCGCCGAGCGTGTGCCGGTGGTGGCGATTACCGGAGCACCGTCGACGGTTTACTTCAAGTCGCGTCCCTTGCTGCACCACACGCTGGGCGATTACAAGATCCCGCTCGAGATTTTCTCTCGGGTCACGGCCGCCTCGGTGCTGCTCGAAAGCGGCGAATCGGCACCCGCGGACATCGATCGCGTGCTCACTACTTGCCTGGCACGGCAGCAGCCCGTCTACCTCTGCTTGCCAGCCGACGTCGTGCGGATGCGGTGTCCGGCGCCGGGACCGTTCCCGCCGCCGCCCGAGCCGTCTAGCGATGAGGGAACGCTTCGCGAGGCTCTCGATGAAGCAGCGGCGATGTTGAATGCCGCCCTTCAGCCGGTGGTTATCGGCGACGTGGAGTTGATACGCTACCGCCTCCAGGAAGAGTTTGCCGGCCTCCTTGCCAAGACCGGCCTTCCTTACGCCACCATGATGCTGGGCAAGACGGTGCTCGATGAAAGCCATCCTCAGTTCATTGGCCTTTACCAGGGCGATCGCAGCCGCGACTACGTACGCCAGCGCGTCGAGAACGCGGACTGCGTGCTCGAGCTTGGCGCCCTGCCAACCGACTTCAATACCGGCGGATTCACTGTGGACTTGCGGGACGATCAGACCATCAGTGCCAACCTGCGTTCCGTCCGAATCAAGCGGCACATCTACCCCAATGTCACGCTCCGCGAGTTCATCCTTGGGCTGACCGCGCAGCTCCGGAGCTGGGACCCGGCGACCTTGGACATCAAGCCGGCGACCGATGGTTGCACGCACAGGCGGACGATCGCCTTCGAGCCCCAGCCGAAAAGTGCGCTAACTGTCCGCCGCTTCTTCGATCGCGTCGGCCACTTCCTGCCGTCGCGCGCGGTCGTCATCGCCGAGACGGGCGTTTCCCTCTTCAGCGCCGCCGAGACCTTGATGCCGGAGGGGGCGAAGTTCATTGGCCAGACCTTCTACGGCTCGATCGGCTATTCCATCGGCGCCACCCTGGGAGCAAGCCTGGCCGCCCAGGACCGGGCAGTCGTGCTGTTCGTGGGCGACGGCTCGTTCCAGGTCACCTGTCAGGACCTCTCTACGATGATCCGGCACGGCCAGAAGCCGGTCGTCTTCCTGCTGAACAACGACGGCTACACGATCGAGCGCGTGATCGTCGATCGGCCTTACAACGACATCCAGCCCTGGAAATACCATCGTCTGGTCGAGGTCTTCGGTGGGGGCCTGGCATTCGACGTTTACACCGAGGGTCAGCTCGAAGCCGCGCTCGCCCGAGCCGCCGGAGCCGACGAGCTGGTCTTCATCGAGATCCATACCGATCGATTCGACTGCTCGGAATCGCTGCGTCGGGCAGGAGAGTCCATGGCGAAGACGAACAAGCTAGTCTAACGTCGCCGACCACCTACGATGGCACAATGAGGAGAGAGCAGATCAGGGGACGACCTAACTTAAGGGAAGGGTCCGCTTTTTCTTGAAGGGTCCGAACCTCCCCGCGTTGTTCCGCATCCTGTTCACTTGACGAATGACTTGAAAGCCATGAGTGAACTTGCAAGGAGGTTTGATGGCGATCAGCGCGACCGAGCACGAGGCCGTCAAGCGGACGCCCCCTCACCCCGAGCCTACGGCGAAACCCCAAACGACCGGCCCGCGCCCCCCCGGCGGCACCCGGGAACTGCTGGCGCTCGCTGCCCCTGGTCGTCAGCCAGAGCTTCATGACCGTCCAGGTTTTCGTCGACACCTTTCTTCTGGCCCATCACGACCCGCGTGAGATGGCCGCCTCGTTCCCGGCGGTCATGTGGTACTGGCTGCCGTTCGGGCTGCTACAGGTGACCGCTGGTTACGTCTCGACTTTCGTCGCCCAGTACATGGGGGCTGGTCGCCCGCGGCGGGTCGGGCCCGCTGTCTGGCAGGGGATCTATTTCGCCACTCTGGCCGGAATCCTGTTTCTGCTGCTGGTCCCTGCCGCGCCCTATATGATCGCTCTGGGCGGTCACACGATGGCCCTTCAGCACCTGGAAGTTATCTACCTGCGGTGCCTCTGCTTCGCGGCGCTGCCCATGCTGGTCATGGCCGCGATCAACGGCTTCTTCTCCGGACGCGGGAAGACCTGGACAGTCCTGGTGATCGAGGCCTTCGGGACGGCGGTCAATGTCACGCTCGCGCTGGTCCTTATTTTCGGCCGTCTTGGGTTCCCGGAGATGGGAATCGAAGGGGCCGGACTGGCCACGGCGATCGGGTCGGCCGCCTCTGCCCTCCTCGCCCTCGTGCTCTTGCTCAGGCCCGAGTACCGGGAGGAATTCAACACCCTCGGGGGATGGCGGCCGGAACGCCAGTTGTTCGGCCGCCTGATGATCTACGGGGGGCCGCAGGGGCCCAGGTGTTCCTCGATATCCTCGTCTTCCACGTCTTCGTGCAGCTTGTGGGACGGCTCGGAGAGGCCGCGACAGGAGCTACGACCCTGACAGTGCGGCTGAACATGGTCGCGTTCCTGCCCATGTTGGGCATGGGGCAGGCCGTGTCAATCCTGGTTGGTCAGCGACTCGGCGCCGACCGACCCGACCTGGCCGAGCAGTCAGTGTTCACAGGCTTGAAATGGGTGTTCGGGTACATGTGCGTGATTGCCGCGATCTACTTGTTCTTTCCAGGTGTGCTGGTTGGCTTGTTCGAGGGGGGCCGTGACCCTGACGCCTATGCCAGGGTGGCCGCACTTGTCCCCCGACTTCTCGTCTGCGTGGCCGTCTACTCGCTGGCTGACGCTCTCAATCTGACTTTCTCGTTCGCCCTGCGTGGTGCCGGGGACACCCGGTTCGTGTCCGTGCTGACGTTTTGCCTGGCCTGGCCAATCATGGTGCTTCCGACCTTCGTGGTCGTTCGGTCTGGGGGCGGTGTCCTCTCGGCGTGGTGGTTCGCCACGGCGTACATAGTGGCCATGGCCGTTTGCTTCGGTCTGCGCTTTCGCAGCGGGAAGTGGAAAGCCATGCGGGTCATCGAGGCGTCCCCGACAGCGAACCTTGACGGACTCAGCACCTCGGCATCGGTGGCATGACGAGAACTCGCGAACGACGATCGTGATCTCGATCCGGCGTCGAACGGGATTGAGCGAGACGTGTCTTCTGCGCTGGCGGGGTCCGCTGGCGTGCTCAAACCGAGTTTCAAGTTTAACTCGAAACTCGGTCTCAGCCTGACCCCGTCCGCCCCGGAGCCCGTCCGTCCCGTTCGATGTTTACACCGAGGTCCAGTTCGAAGTCGCCCTCGCCCAGGCCGCCGGGGCCGACGAGCTTGTCTTCATCGAGATCCATACCGATCCGTTCGACTGCTCGGAATCCTTTCGTCGGGCTGGAGAGGCGATGGCCCGGACGAACAAGCTGGGGTGACGTAGAACACCGACGTCGGAGACGCCTGTTTCTGCTCTCTAGCCGGAGCCCGGAGGCGCCAGCCACTGTCGCGGGGAAAGGTCCGGTTTTCGGCCGCAGGCCGAGGCTTCGCGCTCATAGCCTTCTGCGTCGGTTGACCGGCCGAGCTTGCGGCACACGTCGGCTAGCTGGGTTAGCTTTTGGGCGAGTCCACGCCTTCGATCGCTATCCTCGGGCAGCTCTCTGGCGCGCTCCCTGGCGATTTCCACGGCCTTCTCAAGGGCCTCAGCGGCCTCCGCGAACTGGCCTTTCTGGCTCAGTGCTTCAGAGAGGTTGCCCAACGTCCCCATCAGCCCGACCCGGGCAGGGTCCAGCCCGGGTTGGGTGGCCAGCAACCGTTCAAACATCTCCCTGGCCCGGCGGCTGCTCCGGACTGATTCATCGAGCTGGCCGCCGCGCCCCAGACTATCGCCCAGATTGAGATAGCCGTGGGCCAGGTCGCACTGATACGTCGTGTTTGTGGGCTCGGACTGGACGACCTCTTCGAGCAACCGGCAGCACCGCTCTTGCAGCTCGTATGCAACGGAATGACGCCCTTGATCAAATTCATAGACGCCCAGGTTCTGGCACGAACGGGCCACGTTGCGGCGGCGGTACTGGTTGGTGGGATCCAGCGCCAGGAGCTGCTCGCGAATCTCGATCGCCTTGCGCAAGTCTCGGGCGGCGACCTGGGGATCCTCTTCCCGAAATGCCATGTTGTTGTACGTGAGAGCCAGGTCGTCGCGGTATCTCTGCACCAAGGGCTCCGCGGCGATGAGCTGCTCGAGGACCCGCAGCACGTCCCGGTCGGCGAGCCGGGCTCCGGCTGAATCGTGCAGAATCGAGCGGAGGTTCGCGACGTTGCCCAGGCTGGCGGCAAAGTCGCCTGGCATCGCGATCCTGGGCGCTTCCTCCACCAGCTTGCGGAACAGATTGCTGGCTTGCTCGTGACCACGCAGGGCCGCCTCGAGGCGGCCAAGCTCGGCCTCCATCCGCGCGATGTTGTCCAGGGATTGCGCTCCCTCACGCGCACGCCGCGGTCGGCCGGGTTGCGGCGTTCCACAGCCTGGAAGAGCGACTCGGCCTGACGGAACACCTCGATGGCGTCTGCCCTGTCGCCCTCGTCGGTTGTCAGGCGGCCCACGCGAAAGCAGGCTTCAGCAAGCTAGGCTGCGTCGGGGCGGGTTCCGGCTCGCTCGTCATCATGATTTCCATCGGCGGCGATGATCTTGCACACGGCGACGCCATTTTCCAGAAAACGCCCAACTATTGCAAGGATGCATCCGGTTTGTGTCGTTGGTCCCAGGCCTGCATGTTCTTTTTTCTTGCCCTACTCGTGATCGATCGCGCAAACCGCCGCATATAACCTCCCGATACGCCCGACCTGGACAAGTTCGATTTGATGTGCCCGGGAACCAAAGCGGTAGTTCGCTGAGTGCGCGGTCGTGGCACCTTTCGGCTCCGGTCCGCCTGGCGACTTCGGCCGCGTCAAGGAGATGAAATCCGGGTCATCGCGCAACGCCTCGAAGTCCGGCGAGTAGGGCAGGAGAGTTAGCTGCACATTCGCGTTCTCTGGGGCTTGCCGCAAGGCGCCACGGCCGTCTTGACGCACTCGGCCCGGAGTTCCGGTCGTGATTTGCCCACGGACTTGGCGGCAATCGCACAGGCTTGGGCCGCGAAGAACGGGGCCGGGGGCGCGAACGGGGGCGAGGGCATGTTAGGCAGCTTGAGCACTTCTTGAGCGGCGTCGACGACCTCGGCGCAGCGGCCGGCACGCGCAGGACGAGGGCGCGGACAGAGAGCAAACGGCCTGCGACCTTAGGTTCCTGACGTCGTGCCAAGGCGGGATTATCAAAACACTGATCGATCAGACGGTAAACATCGCGAAGAAGCGTTGCCTCGGCCACCGCCTCGGCGTGCTCGGGGTAAGGCGGAACCCCCTTGGCGGTCAGGACCTCGAGCTCGCGCTCTGCCCAGGCAGCGGCGGCGGCGTGACGGCCCGCGCTGGCCTCGAGCTCCAGGATTTTTAGCATGGCGATGGTCTGGTCTCTGAATGCCATGACCGATTTCGAGTCGCGCCGGGCGATCTCCTCCATCCCGATCACGGCCTGGCGGTAGGCTGCCCGGGCGGTATCGAAATCGCGCCGGCGCCCGGCGAGATCGCCGAGGTTTTGATGGGCGAGGGCCAGGCTGCGGCGGGCATCCTGATCGGCGGGGTCGGCATCCACGGCGGCCTGGCGGTTGTCGCGGAAGGCGGTCAGCCATTTTTCCGCCTCGTCCAGCTCCCCGAAGTCGAGACACGCCATCCCGAGGTAGTCCAGGGCGAAGCCGAGCTGGCGGAGATAGGAGACATTCTGGGGATCGATCACGCAAAGGGCCCTGGCATTTGCCAGCACTTCGCGATGCATCGCAATCGCCTCGGCGGCACGCCCCTGATCTGCGGCGATCCCGGCGAGGCGGCTCTGGACCTGAACGGAGATCGGACAGGATTACGGTGCGGTTCTTGTCGTCAACCGGCTCCGCTTTCAGCTCTCTGAGAGACTCCTCGTACAGCTTTGCCGCCTCGTCGATTTTTCCGGCCTTGGCGCGGACTACTGCCAGCTTGTTCCGAGTGACCAGGAGGTCGCGGCGGTAAGACGGAATGACTCGGGATGCTCGGCAACCAGCGCGCGGCGGATCGTTAAAGCCTTTTCGCGAAATTCGGCCTCTTCCGGCACGAGTTTGTCTGAATACGCGTGCGAGATCTGATCGCCGACCCGATCGTAGGCAGATGGCGAGCTGGCGGCGAATCAATGCCGACTTCGGATTTGTCTGGGAGACCCGTTCGGCCATTTCGGCCGCCTGCTCGAATTCGGAGCGGGCCTCGGCGGCCCGGCCCAAAGTGTAGTCGATGTCGCCGAGCCGGATCAGTGCCTCGACTGCGCGATCATCGATTTCTCCCTGGTTTCTTCCGCTCGATTCGGTGGAGGGAACCTTGCTCAGGCCGTCCCTGGCGATCTCCAGCAGCGATCGCCGCAGCTCGAGGGTGCCCGGGTCGCGTAGCGAGCTGATCCTGGATGCCCTGGACCAGGGAGCTGAGGGCATCGACCGCCAGGCCGCGCTGGACCTCTGCGCGGCGGGCGTTGGCAATCGCAACCGAGCGCTCGCGGTAGATCGACACCACCGCCAGAATCGAGCCCACCGTCAGGTGAGGAGCAAGACAGGCCAACCAGCCGCGATCAGGACGGCCACGCGCTGGTTCTTCCGGCACCACCGCCAGGCACGTTCGAGCGGCCCGACCGGCCGGGCCAGGATCGGCTCACCGTTCAGAAAACGGCGCAGGTCGGCCGCCAGGGCCGCGGAGCGTGGCATACCGGCGCGACGGGTCCTTGGCCATCGCCTTCAAGCAGATGGTCTCCAGGTCGGCGGGGATCGCCGGTTGATGAGCGCGGGGGGGCTGGGCTCGTCGTTGAGAACCTGGTGGATGATCCGGTGCGGCTTGCCGTGGAACGGGGGCTCGCCGGTGAGGCATTCGTAGAGTGTCACGCCCAGGCTGTAGATATCGGAGCTGGGCGCGGGCCGGGGCTCGCCGCGGGCCTGTTCGGGGCTGATGTACGCCGGCGTGCCGGGCAAGACGCCCTCGCGCGACTGGCCGGAGGTCTCGGTCTCGAGCCGCGCCAGGCCGAAATCGCCGACCTTGGCTCGCCCGGTGGCCGGGTCGATGAGGATATTCGCGGGCTTGATGTCGCTGTGGATCAGCCCGGCCGCGTGGGCGGCCTGGACGCCGGTGGCGGCCTGGGCGACCAGCTCGGCGGCCTCGCGGGCGGGATGCGGCCCCGGCTGGCGATCAGCTCGGCCAGGCTCGGCCCCGCGACGTACTCCATGACGAAGTACGGGACGCGTTCGGCCGGATCGCTGGTCGTGTACAGGCGGACGATGTGATCGTGATCGACCCGGGCGGCGGCGCAGACCTCCTGGACGAAATGGCGGCGTGCCGTTCGTCGTCGTTGCCGGCGAAGAGGACCTTCAAGGCGACGAGCCGGCCGGTGGTCCGGTTGCGGGCTCGATAGACGGTGCCCATCCCGCCGCGGCCGATCTCGGCCTCGATGTCGTAGGGACCGAGACTCCCGACCGAGCCGGGCACCCGAGGCGGATCGAGTGCGACTGGACGGTGCGGGCGGCGTTGCCGAGAGGTCGTCGCGGGATCGGGTAAGTTCCTGGCCGCGCAGCGCCTCGACGATCGGCAAGAGATCGGTGGTGTTGCCCCAATCCCATGCGGACCGGCCCGAGGCGACGGCGGCCGGCCGCAATGTTCGTCGTCGCTGAGGCGTTCGAGGACCTGCTGGCAACGGCCGCAATGCCGGACGTGGAGCCCGATCGCGTCGGCGTCCTCGCCGGAGAGGAACGGGTCAGCTCGTCATCGGAGGGGCAGTTATCCACGATGATCACCGGCTCCGGGAAGGTTCGTCCTACCGACTAGGTGAGCAGGAGCGGGCAATCCTCGGCCAGGCTGACGACCTCGTCCGTAACCGCTTGAGGACGCGGGACTTGGCGACATAGACCGACTCGATCGGCACGCCGAGTTCCCGGGCGACCTCCGGGGCGGCCCGGCCCTGGACCCAGGAGTGTTCGAAGATCGTCCAGGTGGCTTCCTCGAAATCGGGCCGGGATCGCTGCATCGCCACTTCGAGCACGCGCGGCTGGAAGCCTTCGGTCCAGAGCGTGTCGGACTCGGGGTCCTCGGCCTGCGCACGTAGCTCCTCGGCCGCGGCATCGCCCGCCTTGCCGGCGCGGGCGTTCCGGGACAGGAATCGCAGGAGCTTGGTCCGCGTGATCGGCACCGAGCCAGTCGCGGAATCGGCCGCGCTCCGGCTGGTACGTGAAGTCCGGGAATCGATCGGATGACCTGCGCCATCACTTCCTGAGTCACATCGGCGACGTCGGAGGCTTGCAGGCCCCTGCGGCGGCAATAGGCGTACACCAGCGGCGTATATGTTTCGACGAAATGCCCCAGGCGTCGGCGTCTTTCGGGTTTCTCAGACGCAAGAGCAGACTCGGACGCGTGGCGTTCGCCGAATCGTTGCTTTCCGTATTAAACATCTCACGATCCAATTTTGCACAGGGCCGAGGAATTTCTCAGATCTATACCGCGCGGATTGCATGCGCCTACAGCGTGATGATATGTCGGATCGTTTCGGAGGGTCCGACTCGTCGACGCGTTGGCAAGAAACGAGCCTCGAAGATTTTGCTGCAAGAATCCGACCCGCGATGATTACGGTACAGAGACGGATCAATCGATGACCTCGAGCGGTACCGGGATAGCACATTCCACACCCGATTACGGAGCCCACTGGTATGGCTACCGAGCACCGTTCTAGCCACAGCTTGTTCCGAACCGCCAGTCGCCGTCGACGAACCAGCGCTTTGCCGGGGGTGCTCGAAGAGTGACGCCTGGTCGCCGCGGACTTACGGACCTTCGCGACGAGTGGCACCTGGCACGACGATCAGGCCGGGAGCACCGACGCTGTCCCCCAGGCCGGCGACGCCGCGGTCATCGACGTCGCGGGCGCCAACCGCACTGTCCGAAGCTCCACTAGAAAAGGTGTGCACCAATTATTTGTAAGGTGAACATCCTTTGAAGATTCGGCAATGAATGCCTAAGTAAATCTCTCGTTTGCCTCGCGAATGGCTGGCTTCTTCGGTTTCCGGGGCCGCCGCTCGAGCAACGTGCCGCGCACGCGGATCCCCTGCCGGATGCTTTCTTTGATCAAGGAGACCACTGATGTTCAACGTCGAAACCACGGTGCGGCACTTGCGCTCTCTCCGGCCCACGCGGCGGGGGGCAGCGGGGAAACGGTCCAAACGCCAACGGACCACGGCATTCGAGTTCCTGGAGGAGCGGAGTTGCCCGAGCACCTTGGATGTCTGGTCCGGCCTCGGCGGCAACAATCTGTACAGCAACGCGGCGAACTGGAAGCTTGGCGTCGTGCCGAATAATGGTACTATCTACAACGGACAAGCGACGACGTTCACCGCCGAGATTGACAACTCCTCCGCCGTGACGCTGGACATCAATCCCACCATCGACAGCCTGTCGATCGACGCCACGAGTTCATTGAGCATTGAGCCCGGCCGAACCTTCTCTCTCACCGTTGATGTGGTCAACCAGGGCACGATCAATGTCGGAGACACGACCGGCGCCGCCGCCCTCTATCCCAATCCCACTGCCTCCGGGGGCACGATCAACCTCTCCGGCGGGGGCACGATCAACCTCAACTCTGGCTCTGAAATCTATGGCTTCAACAACGCGACCCTGGTCAACGCAGACAACACGATCCAGGGCCAGGGCACCATCGAGAGTCTAACTTCGTTCCAGAACGAGGCCCAGGCCGCTGTCAACGCCAACGTCTCGGCCGGGACGCTCGAGATCGCCGGCGTCTTGACTCACGAATGCTGGGACGCTTGAAGCCACCGGCGGTGGGACGCTGAACATCAACGATTCAAACGTCGCCAATACCGGCACCATCTCCACGGACAGCTCGTCAACGGTTACTATCAGCGGCTCAACGATCACCGGCGGCAACCTCACCAGCGCCGGTGGGTCCGTGATCCACGGCGATAACGACTATCTCAACGGCGTTACGCTCACGTCCGGGTCAATCTACTCTGTCGATCCCGGTCAATTTACCTACCTCACCGGCGATCTGATCAACAACGGCACGATCAACGTCGGAGACACGACCGGTGCCGCCGCCCTCTATCCCAAACCCGCTGCCTCCGGGGGCACGATCAACCTCTCCGGCGGGGGCACGATCAACCTCAACTCCAACTCTGTAATCTATGGCTACAACAACGCGACCCTGGTCAACGTAGACAACACGATCCAGGGCCAGGGCACCATCGAGAGCCTAACTTCGTTCCAGAACGAGGCCCAGGCCACCGTCAACGCCAACGTCTCGGCCGGGACGCTCGGGATCGCCGGCGTCCTGACTACGAACTCTGGGACGCTTGAAGCCACCGGCGGTGGGACGCTGAACATCAACGATTCAAACGTCGCCAATACCGGCACCATCTTCCACGGGCAGCTCGTCAACGGTTACTATCGGCGGCTCAACGATCACCGGCGGCAACCTCACCAGCGCCGGCGGGTCGGTGATCCACGGCACTGGCGGCGACTCTCTCAATGGCGTTACGCTCACGTCCGGGTCGATCTACTCTGTCGATCCCGGTCAAATTTAACTCCCTCACCGGCGATCTGATCAACCACGGCACGATCAACGTCGGAGACACGACCGGCGCCGCCGCCCTCTATCCCAATCCCGCTGCCTCCGGGGGCACGATCAACCTCTCCGGCGGGGGCACGATCAACCTCAACTCTGACTCTGAAATCTATGGCTACAACAACGCGACCCTGGTCAACCTAGACAACTTGATTCAGGGCCAGGGCACCATCGAGAGCCTAACTTCGTTCCAGAACGAGGCCCAGGCACCGTCAACGCCAACGTCTCGGGCGGGACGCTCTCATGATCGTGCCCTGACCACCAACAGCGGCACGATCGAAGCCACAAGTGGCGGCACGCTCAACGCCTCGAATGCCTCCATTGTCTCGGGCGGCACGCTGGACGGCGGCACCTGGATCGTGGGATCCAACAGCACGCTGGAGCTGAACGCCAACATCTCGACCCTGGCCGCGACGGTGATTCTCCAGGGGCCCGGGGCGAGCTTCCCTGACCTGGCCACGGTCACTTCGATCACGTCGGCGGGTCAGCTCGAGATCGAGGGAGGGCTGGTTTTCTCCACCTCCGGTAGCCTCAGCAATTCCGGAACGATCAGTCTGGAGCGAGGGACGCTGAATGTCGCGGGAACTTACACTGAGACAGAGCGGTATCCTGAATATCGGACTGGAGGTCTGACGCCCGGAACCCAGTTCGGCCAGCTTAGTGTCACCGGTAGTGCGACACCCGGTGGCACGCTCAACATCAACCTGATCGATGGGTACACTCCGTCTGCTGGCAACAGTTATCAGATCATACCCTTCGGCTCCCGCACTACGGGCAGCGACTTTGCCACCGAGAACGGCTTGACCGTACCCGGCGGCTTGGTCCTTACACCTGTTTACAACCCCACCAATTTGACCCTGACCGTCAACCAGATCCCGGCCTTCACCAGCGCCAATAGCACCACGTTCACGGTGGGACAGACGGGCAGCTTCACAGTGACGGCCAGCGGGTTCCCGATCCCGACGCTGAGCGAGAGCAGCAGCGATACGCTGCCGAGCGGCGTAACGTTCAATGCGGCCACCGGCGTGCTCAGCGGCACGCCGGCGGCGGGGAGCGGCGGCGTTTACACCCTGAACTTCACCGCCTCCAACGGCGTCGGCAGCTCCCCCACCCAGACTTTCGCCCTCACGGTCAACCAGGCGCCGGCCATCACCAGCGCCAGTAGCACGACGTTCACGGTGGGACAGGCGGGCAGCTTCACAGTGACGGCCAGCGGCGTTCCCGATTCCGACGCTGACCGAGAGCAGCAGCGATACGCTGCCGAGCGGCGTAACGTTCAATGCGACCACCGGCGTGCTCAGCTGCACCCCGGCGGCGGGGAGCGGCGGCATTTACACCCTGAACTTCACCGCCTCCAACAGCGTCGGCAGCTCACCCACCCAGACTTTCACCCTCACTGCCAACCAGGCGCCGGCACATCACCAGCGCCAGTAGCACGACGTTCACGGTGGGACAGGCGGGCAGCTTCACAGTGACGGCCAGCGGGTTCCCGACTCCGACGCTGAGCGAGAGCAACAGCGATACGCTGCCGAGCGGCGTAACGTTCAATGCGGCCACCGGCGTAATCGGCGGCACCCCGGCGGCGGGGACCGCTGGGACCTACACCCTGAACTTCAGCGCCACCAACGGCGTGGGTAGCGCCGCTACCCAGAGCTTCACCCTCACCGTCAACCAGGCGACCCAGTCGCCGGCCATCACCAGCGCCAGTAGCACCACCTTCACGGTGGGGCAGCGGGCAGCTTCACGGTGACGGCCAGTGGCGTGCCGACTCCGATGCTGAGCGAGAGCAGCAGCGATACGCTGCCTGCCGGCGTGACGTTCAATGCGGCCACCGGCGTACTCGGCGGTACTCCGGCGGCGGGGACCGCTGGGACCTACAC
The DNA here is from genome assembly GCA_963760085.1 of uncultured Planctomycetaceae bacterium. Classification (GTDB taxonomy): domain Bacteria; phylum Planctomycetota; class Planctomycetia; order Isosphaerales; family Isosphaeraceae; genus Aquisphaera. The sequence continues at coordinate 338,133 of CAVXCB010000056.1, read as the reverse complement.
CCTGAACTTCAGCGCCACCAACGGCGTGGGTAGCGCCGCTACTCAGAGCTTCACCCTCATCGTCAACCAGGCGACCCAGTCGCCGGCCTTCACCAGCGCCAGTAGCACCACGTTCACGGTAGGACAGGCGGGCAGCTTCACGGTGACGGCCAGCGGCGTTCCGACTCCGACACTGAGCGAGAGCAGCAGCGATACGCTGCCTGCCGGCGTGACGTTCAATGGGACCACCGGCGTACTCAGCGGCACCCCGGCGGTGGGGACCGGCGGGACCTACAACCTGAGCTTCACGGCCTCCAACGGCGTGGGCAGTCCCGCCACCCAGACCTTCACCCTCACGGTCAACCAGGCGCCGGCCATCACCAGCGCCAACAGCACCACCTTCACGGTGGGCGGCGCAGGGAGCTTCACGGTGACGACCACCGCCTCGCCGACCCCGAGCCTGAGCGAGACGGGCAGCTTGCCCGGCGGGGTGACGCTCGTCGACAACGGCAACGGCACGGCCACGCTCAGCGGCACCCCGGCGGTGGGGACCGGCGGGACCTACAACCTGAGCTTCACCGCCTCCAACGGCGTGGGCAGTTCCGCCACCCAGACCTTCACCCTCACGGTCAACCAGGCACCGGCCATCACCACGCCAACAGCACCACCTTCACGGTGGGCGGCGCAGGGAGCTTCACGGTGACGACCACCGCCTCGCCGACCCCGAGCCTGAGCGAGACGGGCAGCTTGCCCGGCGGGGTGACGCTCGTCGACAACGGCAACGGCACGGCCACGCTCAGCGGCACCCCGGCGGTGGGGACCGGCGGGACCTACAACCTGAGCTTCACGGCCTCCAACGGCGTGGGCAGTCCCGCCACCCAGACCTTCACCCTCACGGTCAACCCCTCGGGCATTGCCACGACCACGACCCTTACCTCTTCCACGAACCCTTCGCTCTTTGGCCAGTCGGTCACCTTTACCGCCACGGTAGCGGCCCTTATCCGGCAGGGGCACGCCCACGGGAAGCGTCACCTTCTACGCCGGCTCGACGGCGCTCGGCACCGCGACGCTCAGCAGCAAGAAGGCATCCCTCAAAACGACGTCAGTGCCCGTTGGTTCGCAGGCCATCACCGCGGTTTACAGCGGGGACACCAATTATACTCTCGGCACCTCCGCGGTCCTCACTCAGACGGTGAACCCTGACTTGACAACGACCAAGGTGACTTCCTCGGCGAATCCCTCGGTCCACGGACAGTCAGTAACGCTAACGGCGACAGTGAAGGCGGCCTCTCCGGGCAGTGGCACGCCGAGGGGCACGGTGACGTTTTACGACGGCATGACGAATCTCGGCAGCGGTACTCTCAGCGGTGGGACGGCCACTCTCCCGACCACATTCTTGGTCGTCGAGTCGCACTCGATCACGGCTGACTACAGCGGAGACAGTAACTTCAACACGAGCGCGGGAACGCTGACCCAGAGGGTTAACCAGGACAGTACGGCCACCTCGGTCGTGTCGCCGGCCAATCCGTCGGACCACGGGCAGTTGGTGACATTCACGGCGACGGTGAGCGCGGTGTCGCCGGGCAGCGGCACACCGACGGGAACGGTGACATTCAAGGACGGCTCGACCACGTTGGCAACCGCGATGCTCAGCGGAGGGACGGCCTCCTTGAGCATCTCGACGCTCACCGTCGGCACTCACCCGATCAAGGTCGTTTACGGAGGAGATTCGAACTTCAAGACCAGTACATCAGCCGTCCTCACTCAAGTGATTTCCGGGACTGAGCTCCTTTCGGCCCATAATGGAATGGCGGACCCAACCACGGAAAACTTCACCTTGTTCACCGGAGGGCCGGGGCAAGCGGCCACTGATCAAGGGCTTCCCGTCTGGGAAATCACGGACCCCTCCGTTAGTGGCCAGTACGAGTACATCGATCAGCGCCCGTTGAGCTCGACCCAGGCTGCGGAGGTTGCGAGTCAGGGATTCACCGAGACTGTAGTGGCCCGCGTTACGAGAAACAACGGTCTCGCGCCGGCCTGGGATCAATCTTCGGTCATCATCGGAAGCATTAGCACCGATGTGCTGGGGAGCGGGAGACCACGCTTTGACATCGACCTGGCGATCAATAGCAACGGAGATACGGTCGTCATCCTGCCCAAGACACTTGGTCTTAATGCACAAGGCGAGGTCGTAGCAACTGGCCTCACGTATACGCTCACGGACTCCGGGTACCACACGTACCAGCTGTACTACAGTCCTGCCACTAGCTCCGCCAGCCTCTACATCGACGGGAAGCTCGCTCTGAGCGGTTACACAGGCGAGACTGCATTTCTCGGATATTCGAGGCTGTACTGGGGGACAGCCGGCGGCGGGCAGGGATTCTACAACGAAGTGAAGCTCGAAACGGGCGAGAATATTGTCGGCCAAGCCGGTCCTGGCGCCTTCCTGTGACAGCTGGCCTTGTCATCGATGCCTATCCTGCTGATCAGGCGCTGGCCGCACTGACGGGCAACGAGTCTCATGACTCTCTCGTCGAGCTTCTCGCGCTGGAGCAGGTCTCCGCACAGGGCAGGGGCCACAGCAAATCTATTCAGGGCTGAAAAAGGGCTGAAGCCCGGGCGGCTTGGCCGCGCACCTTCGTTCAAGACGAACAGGTGGATCAGGATGCCGGCTTGCGGCTGCCCGGGCTTGTTCTTCCCTGCGGCGTGGAGGCGATATGGAGGTAGAATTCCTGACCCATCGAAACCCTCGGGAGCCAGGAACTCCGCCTCAAGCCGAACCGGGTCGAAAACTCGGTTCAGCAGCTCGATGACACTGATCCCCTTGTGATCGATGAGATGGGCGAGGAGGAGGCGATAGAGGGAGGGAAAAAGGGACGGGGAGGGAAAAAGGGGAGGAAAAAAGGACGGGAGGGAAAAAGGGACGTCACTGATATCGACCGTTTGAGAGGGGAAATGGCCTTGGGGACATGCACGTAAACGCTTGATGCAAAAGGCCTCGGGAAGTTCCGGGGACACCACACCTAACTGCTTGGGCGAATTCCGGAAGGGAAAAGAAGGGGGATGCCGGACTTGGTTCTTGGTTTTATTGAGTCCCTCGCTTCAATGATCTCCACTGGGGAAATGTCCGGACGACTTCACATCCAATTTGAGGGCGCCATCTATCACGTGATGTCCGGTACTTCGGCGGACATCGTGCCGGATTTTCGCGCGATGGCAACCAGATCAATTCTCCTTACCCTCGATGAGGACTCCCTGCTCCCGCAGCCTGTTGCGATCGGCGAAGGTCAATCTGTGTTGGTCGATAGCGATGATTGTCTCGGTCTGGCGCTCGACTTGCCGCTTCATCACGGCGATGATCCGATCGGCCGGTTCTGTCGTCCATCGGGTCGGGAGAGGCATTCGAGCGAGAATTGCCCCGATACTGGACAATACGGTTTTCGTGCGTGGACAATCGACGATGTCTTACCGTTCAAATCGCATGTTGCGTTGGATTTGCTGGAGACCCGCCGATGGCCACCGAGGAAGAACGAAAGCACGCGTACAAGGCATTCAAGAAGCGGCTCAAGCTGATGCGCCTCGACGACGAATCGGGCCTCAGCCACGGCACCAAGACGTCACGGATTGGAGGCATCACACCACCGCCCGGTCACCCGGCGGGGGTATGGGAGGAGCTCGTTGCCGAGGGGAAGCTCAAGAAAGAAGGACACGGCATCTACTCGATGGCCGGTGAGCTGTAGTCCCCAGAGTATCGGCACAGAGCGGTCACGGGACTTCGGGATCAGGCATTTCGGAGGTCCGGACAAGGTCGCCTCGGGCACGAAGGATCGCCACCAGGCCGTCGAACCGCCAATTGCCGTTCTCGACGACGAACGCGTAAACCGGGCCAATACGGTTGGTGGGGCAGATCCATACTTCGGGCCCCTCGCGCCAGGCCTGGAAGTTTTTGTTGATGGTGCGTGGCAGACCCCCGATACCCCCTTCCGGACCGAGCGATAGCGAGCGGGTGGACAGAAAACGCGCAGAGCACAGTCTGCGTGCCGCTGTTAAACGCTCCGCTTCGGAGAGATCGGTGCGGTTGCCAATCGCGACCAGTTCCGAATAGACATGCACCGCCTCGCGCACTGGGCGGGTCGAGATGATTTCGTAAGCCAGCCAGGCGCTCGCAAGCGTCAAGGTCGCGCCGACGATCAGAACAAGGCGGGTTTGGGTCGTCAAGGGCGTGGCCGTCAGAACGAGTCGATCAATCATTTCTTGAGCCTCTTCTTGAGGTCGTCGCGCAGGCGTTCGATGACCGAATCCGACTTGGCCTGGACGAGCAGTTGCTGAACGACGGTCTTGATGCCTTTCGGGCCCCACTGGCAGCCCTGGCGAAGATAGGTCTTAGCTCCGTGGCCGATCACGTACGAGGTGGATGCCGCGGCACCTGCCTGGGTCAGGCCGATAGCCCCATAGCCCAGCGCGGTGAGCGGTCCGGCCAGGCCGCCGGTCATAATGGTCAGGCCAGCCATCGCCGACTTGACCCCGCTGGTCACGAGTCGTGTCGCCACCTGCAAGAGCCCCATGGCCCCCAGCGCGAATGTCATATCGCGGACGAGCTTGATCGCCGAGGACCGGGTCAGCGGGATACCGTAGACTTTGCTGAGGGCGTTGATCATACCGACATCGACCGCCAGCCCGCCTGCAAGGTCGGCGACGGGGATCGGATTGAGCCCCACGGCTGCGCCCTTGGCCAGCGAGAAGTTCCAGATCAGGCGGTTGGCCGCGTCGTCCCGGATCCGGACCTTACGGCTAACGATCTCCTCGTGCAGATCGCCGCCCAAGAGCAGGGTATTCAGAGCGACGAGCGCCTTGCCCTCGTGTTCGAGCACGTCAAGGATGCGGGCCTTGAGCGGCTCGATGACCGGCTCGGGGCGTTCCCAGACAATCTTCGTAGTGCCACCCTCCTGATGCACTTTGATCCGGATCGGGTCGGGTCGAGCCGCGGTCAGGACAATGTCCTCGGGGCGGATCAGGCCCTTCACCCGTTCGTCCTCGAGCTTGGCGTGAATCTGCTGGCGATCGGTCTCGGGATAGCGGTCGATCTGGTTGAAGACAAGGATGATCGGCTTCTGGTGCGACCGCAGCTCCGAGAGCGCCTGAACTTCCCTGCGCTGCATGTCCCCGGAGACGATGAAGAGTATCAGGTCGGCCGTCCGGGCTACCTCGCGGGCCAGGGTTTCGCGGACCTCGCCGCCAACCTCGTCGATGCCCGGCGTGTCCACCAGGATCAGCCGAGCCTGATCCAGCCCCGAGCTTCCCCCGGCTGCCTGCTCCCAGCGCTGGGCTGAGCGGGAGAGGGTGGTGCCGTGTGTCGCGCCAACCTCGAAAACGTCGCGGCCCAGCAGGGCATTGAGGACCGACGACTTGCCGCGGCTGACCATGCCGAACGCGGCAATTTCAATGGTTGACTCATCGAGCTTCTTGGTCAGATTACGAAGCTGGCGGATCTCGTCGGCGAGCGCTTTTTCTTCCTCGGGCGTGAGCTGCAAACCGGCGAGGGCGGCCTCTAGGCTGTCGCGGGCTCTCGCGACGGCGTCGCCATCGGGGCGGGGTTGGTTTTGCTTTGCGGAAGGCGGAGAGACTTCATCGAGCACGGGCTCGAGAGTCTTCATGGGTTCCTCATGAACGAGGGCGTCATTGGCCGGCGGTTCCGTCGACGGGGTCATGAAATGGTCACCTCAGCTCCCTCGATTGGCGGAACGGATCACGGTTTCACACCACTGTGCAGTTCGCAACAGATGCAGGTCGAATCCTTGTCTCCCGATTAACTGGACAGCAAGTGGCAAGCCGTCCGCTGAGAGGCCGATCGGAAATGAGACCGTGGGAAGGCCGAGCAAGCTCCAGGGGGAGTTGAATACGGGATCGCCTGTGGTCGAAGAATCCGGGGCAGCACCGGGGGTGGCTGGACTTACCAGGGCATCGAGCATATCGAACAATGCATCCATCCCGGCTCGGGTCTCGCTTCGGAACTTGCAAGCCCGCAAGTAATCGACCGCACGAACTTCGTCCCCCTTGCGCAGAAGCTCGTCAATTCGCGGAGGGTACGCCGGCGGATTCGCATAGTTCAATTGTCGATGCGTTGCGGCTGCCTCGGCCGCCAGTATCACCCGGTGGTCGCGGAGGTGGGATTCGAAGCCCTCCATACCGAACAATCCGATAAAGTCCGGGCTTAGCACTTCGACACCCGCATCGCCCAGGCACCCGATAGCCGAACTCATGGCGGTTGCCATATCGGGCGAGGCGAGATTGCCGAAAAGCCCTAGAAGTCGCCACAGCCGGGGCCGGTCCACGGCGCCTCGCACCCACGGGGCATGCTGTTCGGCGGGTAGTTCGGGCCGGCGGCACACCTCATAGATCAATCTCAGGTCGGCCACAGAACGGGCGATGAAACCGGGGTGATCAAGAGTAGGGGCCAGCGGAAAAATGCCCCGGTCATCGATACACCCGTATGTCGGTTTCATTCCGGCCACGCCGCAAAACGCTGCCGGCCGCGTGACCGAGCCACCGGTCTGCGTGCCCAGCGCCGCCAGGCACATGCCGCACGCCACGGCCGCGGCCGAGCCGCTGGACGAGCCGCCCGGTGTTCGCCCCAGGTTCCATGGGTTGAGTGTCACCGGTGGGTCGATCCAGGCGAAGGCCGTCGAGACCGTTTTTCCCAGGATAATCGCGCCTGCCTTGAGTAATCGCGTCACGATGGCCGCGTCGCTGGGATCGGAATTTGCCTCCCAGCCGGTTATTCCGCATCTCGTGGGCACCCCCTTCACATCAATAATGTCCTTGACCCCGATCGGAATCCCGTGCAGCGGTCCGCGGTCATGTCCGGTTTGCAGCTCGACATCGAGCAACACAGCCTGGGTCAGTGCACCAGTTCGGTCCACGTTCACCCAGGCACGGACCTCGTGCTCTCGTTCATCAATGCGATCCAGACAGGATTGAAGGACCTCGACGCATGTGGTCTCTCCCGAACGCAGCCGGCGGGCCGCGCCGAAGATGGTCTCATTGTCATCGGGAAAGAGCTTCATCGGTCCCCCTTGTGGGCCGATGCTGCGGGGCCAGCGCCAGAGGCTGTCTGAAGCTTCTTCAGGATCCTGTGCACGAATTGACTGGTGAACTCCAGGAGGAACTCGGATCTACTGGTCTGCTCGAACTGGTGCAGCACAGTCTCGTCGATTCCTCCCGCGCTCCACGACTGACCCTGGCGGAAGTAAGCGATGAACGACTTGCCGGAGACCCGGGTCAAGTAGGCCATGGCCACGGCCTGAACGGCCCCTCCGGCCGCGTAGCCCACGAGTGTACGCTTGAAGACACCGGCGATGAGCGAAGTGGCCGCCTCGATGAGACCGAGCTTGAGCACGGACTGCACCATCTGAGCCGCTAGGCCGCGAACCTGTCCCGCCGTCAGCTCCAGCCCTTGCACCCGGGCCAGATCGGCGATCATCTCGAGCTGCACGGCCCCTCCAGCCAGGATGTCGAGAGCGGGAATTGGGTTGGCGAAGACCGTTACCGCGGTGACCCACTGGTGATGGTCGACCACCTCCAGGCCCGGCGGTCTCTCTCCGTGGCAAGCTGCTCTTGAGCCTCTTGCTCGAGGATCCGGCCCCGCACGAGTAGGTTCGCGGCGCGCAAGAGCTTCCCCTCGCGGCTCAACACCTCGACCATCCGCGAGAGCACCGCCGCGATGTCCGGTTCTTCTTTCTCCAGCACGGTTTGGAACGAGCCGTCGGGCCTTTGTATGCGCAAGGGCAGGGGTCGGGGCGCCGCCGCAACCGCGACGATGTTGGCGGGATCGACAATTCCGGAGAGCCGTTCACGAAGCTTCGCCAGTATGGCCGCCAGGTCATCATCGGGAAATCGATCCTTCTTGTTCAGCACGACGATCGAGCGTTTCCCCAGCCGGGACAGCTCGATCAGCGGCGAGTACTCGCTGCGGATCAAGTCATGATCGACGACGAAGAGGAGCAAGTCGGCACGGACGGCCAGTGCGCGGGCTTCGACCTCTCGGGCTTCGCCGGCTTCACTCGCCTCCGACATGCCAGGCGTGTCCGTCACCTCGACGAGCGCATCAACCGACTTGACCTGGTATGTATGGCTCTCACCATGACGGGTCGTTCCCATGACCGCCTCGGTCGTGCCGACGTCTCGGCCCAAGAGGGCATTGATCAGGGAGGTCTTGCCCGCCGACACAGTGCCAAAAACGACCACACTCAGGGTGCTGAGCTCATGGTGTCGCGCTCGCTCGATCTGAAGCAGGGAAAGCTCCCTCGTCAGCTCGACCCTCCGCCCCGGATCACTGACCCGGTCGATGAATTCGCCGGCGCGCTTGGCCTGCACTCCGGCGGACTTCGCCAGATCAAGTGCAGTGGGACCAGAGGCGGAACCGGACACCTGCTTCTGACTCGGCCACCGTTGCTTGAGCACTGCCGCTACAAGCAGCGGCAGCACGATCAGCAGGACCAAGGCCAGCAAGAGTGCGGCGGGAAGGCTCACGGCGCGAAGCCAGGGTCCGAAGCGATCCTGACTACCGGCGAGGACGAAGATCAGGGGGGCCAGCAGGATCGTCAGGGTCGAGAGTATCAAGAGAACCAAGAGGTTCCGTGCCGCGTCTCATGCCACCGGCCGCCTCGGACAAATCAATCTCACCGGGGCGATGAGCCGCAGATTGCCATGTTAATTCGCCCCGATCGATTCTGACTCCAATGGGTGGCGAGTGGCTAGACCTTAGTGTGAATTCGAGAACAACGACCCGAGAATCAGGTACGCCAGAGATCGCCAAGGTCGCGGCCGAGCTCGAGACCATTCTCTCTCGGCGGGAACTTTGCTCTCACGCGGGCATTGTTGCTCGCGGGATCACCGCCTCAGCCAGCTCCAGCCGAGGCCGGCGAAAAGCGAGCTGATGGGGCCTCTGCGCGGGGTTGGCTGCGACTGAAGGGCCGGCGCGGCCATTACCGGCTCACTCGCGCCTGTGTTACTCGCGATTGTCTGGGCACCACCAGCGCCGGACGGATCGTCGGGACTCGTCTCCTCGACAGTCGGCAGTGTTGCGTCGGACATGCTCAGGAGGGGACCAGAGTCGTTTTGCCGGCTCTCTCTGCGCCGATTCCACGAGGTTCTCGGCGGCGCGGCGGGAGCGTCGCCGGGCGGTGCCAGATCGGGCCCGGCCTGATCGGGAAGAGCCGATGCCGAGGGCCGGTTTGGCCGCGACGCCTGCGGCCGATCGCCGGGCGCGGCACCCGCCGGGGCCGGTTTGGTCCCGGGAAGGTCAAACGGCGATGGTTCTGCCGCCGGTGGTGCTGTGGTTCCCCGCGCCGCGGGGTTCGTGCGTCCCGGCGCCGCGGGGTTCGTGCGTCCCGGCGCCGCGCCTGGAGCAGCCTCCGGTCTGTCCATCTCGAAGGGCGAGCGTTCATCCGGTGGCGGATTCGGGATCGCTGGCCTGACCGGCGGGGCGGCCGGTCCCTGCATTTCTTCACCTTCACCCTCGGGCGCAAACGGTTTGGGACCTTCGATGGGGTTCTTCTTCAGCTCCTCTGCGGTATGCGGGCCTTCGGGGCTGCTCAACGACCAACCGTCCGGGAATCTTCTCCACTGGGTAGGAAAATATCCGTAGTACTGATTCCGGTAGAGCTTGTAGATGGGGTCCTCGTTCGCGCACGGCGTCCTCTCGCGGCGAATCGCGTGCATGGGGAACATCCCGCTCTGCTGGGCCTCGGCAAGCCCCGAAAGGCTCATGACGGCCGCCAAGACGGCCAGGACCTGTCCTGGTTTCCGACGGATTGATTGCTTGAGCATTCCTTGCCTCGTCCGATCGCGGTGTCTTGGTTCGCCTCCTGATCTCCTGGGCGGAGGCAGACCCAGCATCTCACTGACTTCTGAAAAGTTCGATCGGGTTGGGGGTTTGGAAGACTGTAGTTAATCTAGAGAGGACAGGAAGATTCCGCATTTCACGTAAATAGCGGTTGGGTTGGTTATGGTCTCGGACGGGTTCTTGCCTTTTAAGTCATTGGCAGCCATGGAATTGTCTGTAACGAAAAGCCGGAACGTCCGATTTTTATGGAAGAAGGGTTGAGGCGGAGTTTCACGACGCAACGGAACAACAATGTCGGTGGCTTGATCGATCCAAGGAGGATCTCGGATGCAGGGACAAAGAGGCCAACCTGGTGGCATGGTACTGATTGTATTGCTGGGGTTGACCTGGGCGCCCGGCGCGTCGGCTCAGAGTCAAGCAGGAGCCGCGCCGCTGTCGGGTTTAGGATTCATGCCGCAAGGTGTTTTTGGAGGTTCGACACAGGGAGGGTCGGGCGTCGTCGCCGTTCCTTTGATGACGGGGGTTGGAACGCAGCCAGGTACGACGGCAGGAGCGGCGAATGCGGCGATGATGGATCCACTGGGTCTGAATTACGTTTACGGACCCGCAATTCCGATGAGTCGGGCGCAAGCAGGGCTGTTCATGCTCTCTGCCCAGCAGCGCATGCTGGGCCTGGGCAACGGGCAGATCAGCGGATCACGTCCCGGGGGCCAGGCTATCACCGGTCGCACAAGTGGCAACGCTCAGGCGAATCTGACTGCGGCCCACACCAGGAATGCAAACATTCCGGGTGGCCAGGCGGCACGTTATTTCAATCGGGGCGGGACCACGACGGCGTCTCGCTTGCAGCCTCCGGGCGCGGGTCAGAGTTTCAAGCGGCAGTTGCGTTATTTCCCGCAGACCACACAATAACGGCAATCTCATGGTTTTGGATTTGAGCGAGCGCGGGATTGTGCCGATTGTAAGTCGTGTCAAGACCGATCCGGCCCCGACGGGTCGGCCCCTCGGTGAAGCAGTGAAGTGAACGGAAGCCGAGATCGCCAGTACGGCGACTGAACCCGCCGCGCAGGGTTTCGGCGGTTGCCTTTGTCCGAAACTTCGGGGGCCTGATCGGCCGGTCTCGGAGTGCCGGGAGGGAGTGGTAATGGATCGCACAGGAATTATCCGCCGGGCCGGCTGGCTGCTGACCTTGGCCATGTGCGCCGCAAGCGGGTGCCAGTCGGTCAAGACGCCCGAAGAGAAGATCGCCAGCAGCAATATCCCCAGCGAATTCAAGAAGGTCTCGATGCCCGATTACGTTGTCGAGCCGCCCGACCTCGTGCTCGTCGAAGTGCTTGAGGCTCTGCCGGGGCGACCGATCTCGGGAGAGCGGCTGGTGCGGCCCGACGGTAAGATCTCGCTGGGCTGGTACGGCGATGTCTACGTTGCCGGACTGACCATTCCGGAGGTGAAGGAAAAGCTCGTCTTGCATTTGCGTAAGTTCCTCACTGATGAGGTACTGGGCCTGGTCGAGATCGATCCCGAGTCCGGTGGTGCCAAGGTCGATGAAAAAGGCAAGCCGAAGACCATCGAGCCCAAGGACAGCGACCGCATCTTTGTGGACGTGACGGCTTACAACAGCAAGAACTATTACGTGCTTGGCGACGTTGGTTCGCCCGGCCGGCTGCCGGTGACCGGCAACGAGACGGTTCTCGATGCGATTCAGTTCGCGGGCGGGTTGCTGCCGACGGCGTCTCCCAACAACGTCCGGCTGGTTCGCCCCGCGCCGCCGGGTGCTTGCTGCGAGCAAAAGCTGCCGGTGAACCTGGCGGCGATCATGAGCGGCGGCGACGCGACGACCAACTACCAGCTCATGCCCGGGGATCGCATCGTCGTCTATCGCGACCCGATCGTGCGCACGACGATCTTCATCGATCGGCTGGCCGCCCCCTTCCAGACGGTCTTGAACTCGATGCTCCAGTTCTCGTTCACGGCACGTTCTCTCGAGTTGTTACGGCTTGGTACCCGTGGTATCGCGGGAGGAGCCGCGACAACAACCACAACTCCCACGTTGCCTAGCCAGCCAGGGGCACGTTGAGAGGGCTCGAGCGCTCCGTGTGATGTCACGATCGAATCTCGACCAAGGGTGACGGCTGCCGAGCCGAGCCATGGCTTCCAAAACGGAGGCGGCTCGGCTCGCTGCTTGAAACCGCCCTCTTTTGTCGCGTAGTGGAGTCAGTTCATAGCCTTGCGGCGTCAGCCCCAGGAACAGGGAGATCGAGAGGGAATCACCGGCATTACTGTGCTGTGCTCCCAGCGAAAAGTGAAGTGCGCCCTGAGGTTGGGCCAACTCGGGGTCGCCGTTATGGTACGGCGACAGCCTCTGGCTGACGACTGCGAATGGGCGGAATTCCTGGTCCCGAAGGTGCAAACCGTGCGGTATCGGTGACCGAAGACGCATTCGAGGCACGATACCCGAACCAGTTTGGTCGAATTCGAGAATGCGTCGGTGTGAAACTATGTAGGAAGCCTCTCAGTCGGGTAACGTGGAAGGCGGTGGTGGAGGTTCTGACGTACCCCCGTTCCAGGAGGCACTCATGTATTGCGTCGGGCTCGGTATCAAGGACCAGGCAAAAGGGGCCAGGCAACAGGGGGCATCACTGATGGTTTGAATAAACCCGAACCGTACGCCGTGCCGAGAAGGGAAGGGGTGCCCGGCGGGCTCAATCGAGCTTCGGGTTTCCCCTTCCGCCTCTAAAATTCCGTACGGCGGGTTTTCCCCAGTACGACTTCAAATGGACCGTCAATGGCGACCTTCGACGACAACCCGAGGCTTAAGTGCCGTCCACATTCGCCCCATGATTGCGTCTTATACGCCACCGCAGTTCTTGCTCCCAGGAGTACGTGATCCCCGAAGGGATTTCCCCGTTCTAGAACCTCTCGGTTCAATGTGGCACGACTCCCAACAACGCCAACACGTCCATCCAGAGGCCCTTGGCTCGCCAGCGGGTTATGTTGTCCCGCCGGGTCATCGCTTACTACGGCCTCATCCGAGCCTCTGAATCCCTCCCCGCCACTTATGAATTCGCGGCGGGGTCTGCTGCACCCAAGGAAATCGGCTTCGGGTGGGAATCCAGAGGTTCCCCAATTTCAGAACTTCTGATCTACGGGATTTTGATGTGGAGCCGAGTCCGCGGTTGCGGCCTGGCCGGCGATCGAGTAGACGATCCGTAGATTGGTGGCGGGATAGGTGAATTCCGCCGCGTTGAGGTGGTCCAGCAAATGCGCAATGGCCCGGTTGGAACGCGGATTCGACATCGGGTGGATATTCACTCGCAGGAGCCGCTGATCGAGATCAGGCAACAGGTCGGCTTCGGAACGAAACAGATTGCGCAACAAGCTGCGGGCGTCGTCAGTCCGGGCTAGCTCCTCCCGCACGATTGACGCCATCGCTGTCTCGGCGCGATAGGCGATCATCTTCAGCGTGTCCACCAGTTGCTTTCGGCTCGGAGCCAGCCGCTCGAACCTTTCTGTCTCAGGCAACTCGTGCCACTTCAGGTGACTGGGCGTCGTCTTCAACTGATCGTTGATGTCCGCCATCTCTCTCTCGAACTGCTCGATCGCTTCCACCAATTCGGCTTTGCGCTTCGCCCATTTGGCCTGTGCTTTTTCGTCAGTTTCCGGGTGCAGAGTCAGTTCCGCAAAGCGAGCCCGCTGATGGGTCAGCTTGGATTTGACCGAGCGTCTCCGCCGGTCCAGTTCTCGCCACTTGGGGTTGACCACCGGTCGCTTGGTCTCAGGAATCTCCTCGGTGCGATACTCGTTAAGCAGGTCGATAGCAAAGTGTTCCATCATGTAGCGCAGAAAGTTTTCCTGAGACCATCGGCTGAATAGCCGGACAGAATCTTCCAGTGCCGACTCGCCGAAAGCCGTGCTAATCAGGCTCACCTGGTGTCCGCTCTCCGTCAGCTTGCGGATCTCCCGCACCCAGAGCCCGCTCTTGTTGGCCCCGATCCACGTTCCTCGCTCGGCCAGTTTGAGCGCGATCTGCTCGCCGCCCGGCAGCGTCGTTTCCCATTCCACGAACTCGGTGGTCGGCCAATCATCCCTGGAATACTTGCGATAGGTGATGCAAGCGATGCGGTGGGTCTGCCACATTTCCTTGAAGAATTCCGGGCTGTATCCTTCCCGATCGAACACGATCACAAAGCGTGCACGATGGCGGTTGGCTTCGAGTTCCTTGGCGGTCGGCTGCCCGGGGACGTCTCGAAGCAGACGCGGCACGATGTCGCTCCTTAACACCTCCAGCAATCCGTGGTCGATCGGCCGTTCCACTGCGAAGAATGGTTGTCCCAGGATGTCATTAACCCAGTAGTCGGTGGTCCCCCGCAAGCACAAGCGCTGCCGCGAGACATAGCGTTTGGGCAATGCAGTCTGATCCCCGTGATAGAGGCGGACATGGCCGTCGACATACAACACACCGGCGAGTTCTGGCGCGGCATCCAGCCACTCTCGGGACAAGAGACCGGCCCATTGTTCGGGGCCATCGTCGATGCTCAGGGCGGCCAGCTTGCGTCGCAGACAACGAACTTCGGGAACGCGGTCCAGCCCCATCAGTTTGCCCAACTCACCCGGGGGCTGGTATTGCAACTGCTCGACGACCTTGATGCGGCACAGCGCCATGTAAGCCAAGAGGATGACCACGTGCAGCGTGCTGTAGTAGCCGCGTAATTTCGCGAGGCAATCGTGGATGTGTTGAAACAATCCGTTCTCCGCCAAGGCCGGCAAGGCGCACAGCACGCCGCCGAAGGTGACGTCGCGACAGGTTTCAAAACGGGTCGAGGCGCCGTTGAGAAGGCCCAATGCCGCCCAGACACGTTCTTCGGGCCGCGTGCACGCCGTGCCCATCTCGGCCGCGGCGTCTTCGACGGATCGCGTCGATTTGTCGGAGCCGATGGGGAGTTGTGAGACGGAGGCATTTTCCGGTGCCGGCTCCCTCGGATCGAGTCGCGAGAGTTTGGTCAATCGCCCCTGCTGGATGGCCTTGCGGAGTGTGTCGAGCTTGAGGCCTAGGTGCTCGGCGACTTCTCTTGGGCTCCAATTCGCTCCCAACAACTGTTGTGCTTGGGCTGTGATCTCCGGCGTCAGCACCGAGGCGCCGCGGGCCACGCGAGGCGCGTAAAACGCTCCCACGCCGCCGGCGCGATAGGCATTGACGCTGCGAATGACGCTGTTCTTCGACACGCCGAAAGTGCGCACGATATCCACGTGGCGGCAGGTGCCTTGGCAGACGAGTTGGGCGGTGAACATTCGGAACGCGCGGCGGTCGTTCTCAGCGTGTTGAAATACCGGGTGGACGCCGCAGAAGTACGTCCACTGGCCGTTTTCGCATACGACACTGATCAGGTCGCTAATGCGCGTGGCACCGTCGGCGATGAGCGGCAATAATGCTTGGGGAATGGTACCTTCCTTCCTACTGGTATGTGCCAGGTGATCTTGGCAATCACGGAAGGTACCATTTCTTTTTCCCGTCCCCCATTCATCATCAATCCCAGCGACGATTATCCAAACAACGTGACCGTAAGCACATGACGACTAAACCGGTCGAAACAAATCTCCCCCCAGATCAGGAGTTCTGAATTTACTCCGCTGGACTGTGCTCGCGTGCCGCCTCCCTTAGCCCGGTGGCCCCGAAGAGTGCAAATGACTGTTGCTTCCTCCCCGGTTTTAGCCTTCACCTACTGATAACAGGTTCGGCGATCACATTGGACGTTTCGAGGCTGCAGAGTTCATTCTGAGCTCAATTCGTGCTCATATTACGGCCCGCGGGCTGGCTAGCCCTCCTTTCGAGGACGTTTACATTCGAGCTTTCGCTGACCGGGTCACCCCAAGGCAGCGTCGAGTATGACTACATGGGTAAACAGTCAACTCCCAAGACCGGACTCTCACCGGCAAGTCCAACGGCATTATGGGCTGCAGTATCGGTGATGTCCCTTTTTCTCTTACCCATGGGGCACCGGTGATCCGCCAGTTGGTTGCTGAGGCCACCTGGCAAGCGATACGCCGATCACCGACCGTCCGCGCGTTCTTTGAGCGTGCCCAACGAGGTGACCCGCAGCGTAAGAAGATCGCGCTGGTGGCCACCGCCCACTACCTGGTGCGGGTGATGTGGGCCATGCTGATGCACGGAACCGTATGGGAGGAGAATCTGGATTTGGCCAAGAAGCCAGCGCGGCTTAACCAGGAGAACTGCTTAGTTAATTAAATAACGTGATGAGAGGGCTCACTTCAAGATCGAGAGCGGGGCCGAGGTTGCATCCCGAGGTCCGATATAGCGCATTGCGACGCCGCTGGTGTGAATGGGAGCAACCGCATACTCTTTCATGGCGCTCGGCCTTTGCGGATGATGCCGAATAGATTTCTGGGTATTCCCGTGATCGTCTTGCTCCGGTCTTGACAGAGGCTTCCTCGTGGATGTTGGACCGAAGTGCGCAAGCGTTGATTCCACTGCCCCCAATCTGCACATTGGGGCGAGAGAGTAAACGAACCCTCAATTTCCGGATCCGTCTCGTGCCTCGGCAGAGCAAGCAGATAAGAAACAACGCGCGGCGAGGAGCGTTAGTTCAGGTATGCTCAATCTGACAGCGAGGACGCAGTCTAACCCGATTCTGCGATCTCAGGACTTGAATCCGCTGCTTAAGAGGTTCGGGAAGCAATCCTTTCGGCTGGTCATTATAATCCTCTACGTTCGCATCCGTTTTGCTGTCCTCCATCCGGGTGAGAGCTTCACCCTCGTCACAGATCTGGACTGTGTCGATGGGCGGAGATACTGTCATGCCCCATGCTACGGACCCATCGCGTGACCTGCTGTTCGGTCTACTCGCCCTACAGATCGGCCTGATCGAGCAGGATCAGCTCGTCACGGCGTTTCGCACCTGGACACGCGACAAGTCGCGTCTGATTGCCGACCTGCTCGTCGGCCGAGGAGACTTGGACCTCGATCAGCGAGCAGGTATCGAAGGGATGGTCGCACTGCACCTCAAAAAGCACGGGAGCGACGTGGAGAAGAGCCTGGCCGCAATACCTGCCGGCCGCTCCACGTGCCAGAGCCTGGCCCGCTTGACCGATGTCGACATCGAGGCCTCGCTCGCCCATCTCGGGCCGGCCGCCCCCCAGGCTGGTGGCGATCCCGACCGCACCACAAGTTACGCGGTGGGTTCGGCCACGTCCGACGGCCACCGATTTCGCGTCTTGCGGCCCCACGCCCGGGGCGGCCGGGCGCCGTCTTCGTCGCCCTGGACTGCGAGCTGCATCGCGAGGTTGCGCTGAAGCAGGTCCTTGAGCAGCATGCCGACGATCCCGTCAGCCGCTCTCGGTTTCTGCTCGAGGCCGAGGTGACCGGCGGCCTGGAACACCCCGGCATCGTACCCGTCTACGGCCTGGGCACCTATGCCGATGGCCGGCCCTATTATGCGATGCGATTCATCCGAGGAGATTCGCTCAAGGAGGCCATTGAACGCTTTCATGCAGACACCGATCGCAGAAAAGCCCCGGGCCGGCGATCGCTCGAGCTGAGGAAGCTGTTGCGCCGCTTTCTCGACGTCTGCAACGCCATCGGCTACGCGCACAGCCGCGGAGTTCTGCACCGCGACATCAAGCCCGCCAATATCATCGTGGGAAAGCACGGCGAGACGCTGGTCGTCGACTGGGGACTGGCCAAGGCGAGCGGACGGGCAGACGCCAAGGCCTCGGAGGAGCGGCCGCTCGTGCCCAGCGGGTCGAGTGGAAGCGCGGAGACGCTGCCCGGCTCAACGCTAGGTACTCCCGTCTACATGAGTCCCGAACAGGCTCGCGGCGAACTCGACCAGCTCGGTCCTCGCTCCGATGTCTACAGCCTGGGCGCAACGCTCTATTGCCTGCTGACCGGCAAGCCGCCGTTCGCGGCCGACGACGTCGGCGAGGTGCTGCGAGCCGTCCAGCGCGGCGACTTCCGACCACCGCGCCAGCTCGACCCCTCGATCGACAAGGCACTGGAGTTGATCTGCCTCAAGGCCATGGTGCACGAGTCCGACAACCGCTATGGCTCGTGCAAGGAGCTGGCCGATGACATCGAGCGGTGGATGGCCGACGAGCGGGTGTCCGCCTGGCGGGAACCCTGGACACGGTCTCTGGTGCGGTGGTTGACGCGGCACCGTACGGGGGTCACGGCTGCCGGCGCCGCCATCCTCGTGGCCTTGGCCGGCCTGGGGGCTGTCTCGGGAGTACAGGCTCGTGCCAACGGTGAGCTCAAGCGTGCGCGAATACTCGCGTGTTCCTGGCCAATACCGAGCTGAAGCAGGCCAACGACAACGTGACCCGCGCCAACGAGGAACTCCAGGCGGCCAATGTCCGCGAGCGGCAGCAGTTCAACCTCGCCATGGACGCGATCAAGCTCTTCCATGGCGAGATCAGCAAGGACCTGCTCCTCAAGCAGCACCAGTTTCGAAAAGCTCCGGGGCAAGCTGCTGCGGGGGGCAGCCGATTTTTACGGCAGGCTGGAGAAGCTACTCAAGGGACGAGAGGACCAGGAATCGCGCGCTGCGCTGGCCGGGCCTACGAAGAGCTGGGAGAGCTGACGATTGACATTGGCAATTCCCAGCAGGCCCTGGCCGCCCTTCAGAAGGCGGTCGATGCGCGGCGCACGCTCTCCGAGGAGCTGCCTACCGACGACAGGATCAAGCTCGATCTGGCCCGAAACCTTAGGACCAGCGGTTATCTGATGGAGGGGATTTCCGACCGGCCCGCGGCCCTGGCCGCTTACGAAAAGGCTCTAGCCATCGTCAAGGGCTTGAAGCCCGCGGAGGGCATGACCGAGCCGCTCTACCTGGTCGAATCGAAGATTACCCACAGCATCGGCTGGTTGTACCACGCGAACGGGAAAGAGGAAGAGTCCGTCGCGTGGCTGCGCAAGGCCTGTGAGATCCTCGACAAGGGGATCGACTCCCGGCCGGCTGAGGCGGGTTCGCTCGCCGACAAGGAATCACGCCTGTTTCTCGTGAACACGCTCAATTCGCTGAGCGGTCCCCTGGGGGCTCTGCGCAGGACGTCCGAGTCGCTCGCAGACCAGCGGCGGGCTCTCGAGGTGGCCCAGGTGATGTCCCACGACGATCCCGAAGACCCCGAGATTCGGCATGGCGTTGCCGCCACTTATTATAACATAGGTGGATTGTACCGGAGTATGGCCCGGCCAGCCGAGGCGTTCTCTGCGTTTCGCGCGGGGCTGGACGTCCTGGATAAACTGGTCAACGAGTATCCAGCCATCATCGAGTATCGCCGGTTTCAGGCCCGGAACCTCAACGGCGGCGGCGACTCTCTCCAGGAGATGGGGCGGCCGGATGAGGCCTTGGCCTACTTCCGCTCGGCCCTGGAGACCTGGAAGCGCGTGGTCGACGATAATCCGGCCCGATACGCCGAGCCCGTTGAGCTAGGGACCACGTACAACCGGATCGGCTGGCTTCTTTTCGCCAGGGGCCGTATGACCGAGGCCCTGGAGCAATACGAGGCCGCCCGGGCGGTTTTGCAGAAGCTCATGGACCGCTTCCCTCCTCACCTCTTGCCCAGGACCCGGAGCGAGCTATCGAACATCCTGATCAACATCGCCGAGATCAAGGCAGGCAGGGCCGACTTGTCGAGGCCCGGGCGAGCTGCGACAAGTCGATCGCGCTCGCGGGAGGCTGTGATCAAGGAATTCCCGGAAGTCTTGGGTTATCGTATCAGAATGGGTGAATGCCTGGTGCGATCAGGCCAGGTGAGGCTGGACGCCGGTGACATCCCCGGCGCGACAGCCGACTGGCGCCGCGCCGTCGCGTTCTATGAGGGCCTCGGCGACCGCGGCGGCGAGCTTGCCTTCTTTGAGGCCGGTTCCCATGCGATGCTGTCGCGTGCTGCACGCCTGAGCGGCTCGGGGATGTCTGCCGGCGATGCAGCCTCCGAGGCGGGCAAGGCCATCGCCATCCTGGAAAAGTGCATTGCCGAGGGCTACCACGACCCTGAGCTTGAAAATGAGTCGTGTCTGGACCCGCTGCGTGACAGGGTTGACTTTCAGCAGCTCATTATGGACGTCGCTTTTCCGGCCGAGCCGTTTGAGCCGTGAGCTGCTCGAGGTTATTCCCGCATCGCCCTCTATTGCCGGCTGCTGGATCGTCTCGGGATGAGTGAGTCGTCAAACGGCACCATGAGGATCCGGAGGGCCACACGGGCGAACATTCCGCAGACTTCTGGGTTCCGGTCTGGGTTCCGCGGACACCATACGCAATTCTTGACCGGCAGACGTAGGACCAGCATCAACACATCACCTAGCGGAAATGCAGTCGGAGTCAGTCCAATTTTCCGAGGGACAAGGAGTGCATTCGGTGTCGGGAATGCAGCCGGAGTCAGTCATTTTTTCCCAGGGGCACAAGTCGCGATCGCGACTGATCGTGATAATCCAGGAAGCCCTCGGAGAGGATCTGATCCGAACGCCATTGAAAGTGGATCCCCCCGCGTTCCGAGGTGGCGCGAGTGGAATCCAGTTCGCTCAAGGGACGCAAGAGCATCGTTTGTTCCAACGGCAGGCATTCGCTGTCTGACCATGACCGTCCTTGGCCAGGCCCAGGCGTAGAGCATCGCGGTATTCGCAGACTCGCCTCCGTGGTTGGGGAGCCGGTGGTGATGCCGCAGGCCTTGCTCGATTCGCTTGGGTGGTTTCCGACCTCGTTGTTGGCGACACCTTCCAGAATGATTTCCGATAACCAGTCGCATTTCCTTGGCGAGCTCTCACTATCGTACCGGTCCAATCCCAGGGCGCACTTCAGAGATAACGACTTGGGTTCCCGGAGAACGATCCCGCT
Source organism: uncultured Planctomycetaceae bacterium (assembly GCA_963760085.1). GTDB lineage: Bacteria > Planctomycetota > Planctomycetia > Isosphaerales > Isosphaeraceae > Aquisphaera. Next base: position 317,463 of record CAVXCB010000056.1, on the reverse strand, counting down.
TCGTGCGCCCGCATTTTTTGTGGAGAAAGCAGTTCTCGGTAACCCTGGCAAGTGTCGGAAGATTCTGTCGTATTCTTAATGTGAGGGGACAGTGCGCACGGTCTCCCGTCTTTGGCAATTCGGCCTCATCAGCACGCCTCCGCGTCGCCCGAGCATACCGGCGGTGCGCGGCGTGCGCTCACCAGCGCCCGTGCCAGTCTGCTTGCTCGGGGATTGTGTAAGAATTGCGTCAGCCAGTGCATGACGGATGGCGAAGGATTAACGGCTGGGGGTATTCACGGTTTTATTTCGATGGATTGAGGAGTACGCTGCCGCAGCCAATCAGGACTGGGAAAACGCTGAGCAAACCCAATTTACAATGGACGTAAGACGATATTGAAAAACAAGTTAACTTCGAATGCGCCGGTGCTCACCAACCCCGATCGAACCCAAACCCAGCACCTCGATGCCTGGAGATTGGGAAGCCTGATCGGTGGTTCCAATCGCCGGAGAAATCGGCCCTGGTGGATCAGGGTTGACCAACTGGCGGCGGCCGCTAAATTCTCATCAAGGAATGCCCTTCAACAAACTTGCCTCGGCTTTTCCTTCTGCCGGGGAGACCTATCAATCCCGGGGAACCCCGCTCTTGGCAACGATCACGACTCACACCGACCCTGTCGTCGCCGCGAGGTCATTCGCCACGCGGCGGCGGTTCGTCAGGGGCATGCTGAGAATCGGCATCGCGGTCGTCCTGCTCAGCTGCGGCCGCGCCGGTTTCTTTGCTGCTCCGGCCGCTGGTCAGCAGCAATGTGGGTACAGTCGATCCAGGCCGAGTCTTCCGTGCCGCGCAACCCACCGCCCGGCTGGCCGAACTGATCAACGATTATCACCTGGCCTCGATCCTGAACCTGAGAGGCGGGTCATTCAAGGACAAATGGTATGAGTCCGAGGTCCGTGCCGCCGAGGCCAGCGGCGTCGCATTCTTTGATTTTCCCTTGAAAGCAACCACCCGACCCACCCGCAGCGAGCTGCTGACGCTGATCGACTTTTTCGAACACTGCAGTTATCCCTTGTTGATCCATTGCAAGGCGGGCGCGGACAGAACCGGCCTGGCCTCGACGATTTATCTCATGATGAAAAAGGAAATGCCTCCTCGAAGAGGCGATCGGCGCCTTCACGATCTACCACGGCCATATCCCCCTTCTCGGCACCGAACACCTGCACGAGCCGATAGACGAATACGCGCGGTGGCTTGCTTCGAAAGGCCTGGCTCACACCCCCGCGAGGTTCCGCGACTGGGTCAGGAGCGACTACCTCTCGGCCGATTCGGCGCTCAGGTTTCTCCGCTTCGCCCCGGGCCGCGACACCCACGATCGCCCAGCTCGTAGAGTTTGGTTTGATCGACTCTGGTCTGGGACGAGTTCACTCTCGATCCTGGTGATAGATCAAGTACCGAGCGCGGATTTGCTGGAACTGCTCGAGCTCAGACCGCCAGAGTTTCTCGATCTCCCGCCAGTCCTGGCCTGCGAGGATAGCCTTGTAGGACGCCCGGTTGCCGAGCATCTTCAAAATGCCTTCCGGCTTCCATTCCGTAGGGTATTGCGCCTCTCAGGGTGACTGCCAGTGCTAGCCCCAGCTTCAACGGGTCGAACGTGTTCCAGTCGAAAATCACTATCTGCACTCCTCCGCAGCGTTGGTCTTTGTACTGACGGTCGCGCGGGACGAACCAAATTGGTACTAGCCGAGTCCCAGGAATCTTCGCCGCACGCAATGCCGTGGCAAAAGCGACTGGATCAATCCAAGGCGCGCCGACGCGTTCGAACGGAGCATCCGTTCCCCGGCCGGTCGCGAGGTTCGTCGATTCCAGCCAACCCACGCCGGGATAGAGCATGGCCTCGGTCAGGCTTCTCATGTTCGGCGACGGATTGATCCAGACCAGGCCGGTTTGATCGTAGGTCTCGTCCCGGGACCATCCTTGGCAGGCGACGACATCGAGACGGGCTCCGAGCTTGCGTTCGCCGTTGTACAGCCGGGCCAGCTCGCCCACGGTCATGCCGTGACGGACGGGGAGCGCATGATAGGCGATGAACGACGCCAGGTCGGCATCGCGGAGCGGTCCGGCAACCAGTCGGCCGCCGATCGGGTTGGGACGGTCGAGCACGAGCATGCTCTTGCCGGATTCCGCGGCCGCTTCCAGCACCAGCTCCAGCGTGGTGATGTATGTGTAGTAGCGAACACCGACGTCCTGGATGTCGAAGACAAGAACATCAAGGTCGTCCAGGTCGACGGGCGTCGGCTTCTTCTTCGCTCCATAGAGACTGACAATCGGCAGACCCGTCGCCTGGTCGCGATCATCGGTCACCGCCGAGTCGAAATCGCCGCGGATGCCGTGTTCGGGGCTGAAAAGCCTGACCAGCTTGACCCCAGGCGCGTGATAAAGAACATCGATCGTGGTCCGGCCGTCCCGGGTTCGGCCGGTGTGGTTCGTGATCAGACCGACGCGCTTGCCGCACAGTGGAGCAAAGCGGTTTTCGACCAGGACGTCGATACCGCAAAGGACACCAGGGCGTTCCCTCGTAGTGGCCGGCACGGCTGGCGGAACCGGCTCGAGCCGAGCGGTCCTGCGCACGGGAGCGTCAACGATCGCCGCCGCGGCCAGGGTCGCGATCTCGCGGCGGAGGTTGGTGGGCGCGGGTTGTTTTCCATCAGGATGAAGACGACTTGTCAGGAGGATGACAAAGGTCTCGGTCTCGGGGTCAATCCACAGACTGGTCCCGGTGAACCCGGTATGGCCAAAGCTTTCGGGACCGAAGAGCTCACCTCGTGGGGAACTGAAGCTGGTGGCGATGTCCCAGCCCAGCCCCCGACGCTGGCCGGCGGGCGTCGCGCCGGGATCAATGAGAGCCCGCACCGCCAGGGGGCTCAAAAGCCGGCGGCCAAGGGCGCTTGCCCCTCCGCCCACGAGTGCCTCCGCGAAGACGGCCAGGTCGTCGGCGGTGGCGAACAGACCGGCGTGGCCCGCGACGCCCCCCAGCGCCCTGGCCCTGGGATCGTGGACAACCCCTCGGAGTATTGCCCCCGAAGGCGTGCTTCGCTCGGTGGGGGCGATCCGGTCCACCGGCAGGCGCTCCTCGCCGGCTCGCTCATTGAGGGGACGGAAGTGAGCGTCGGCCATGCCGATCACTCGGAAGATGCGATCGCGGGCGAACTGGTCGAGAGATTGACCGCAGACCCGCTCCACCAGCTTGCCCAGGATCATGAACCCGACGTCCGAATAAACGAACCGTTCGCCGGGCACGGCCGAGAGCTCCATGCCGGCGATCCGGTTCCAGGCCTCGGCCGGTCCACCTACGTAGTCCTCCAGGGGATTGTCGGCCGCCAGCCCCGCGCGATGACGGAGCAGATGCTCGACTGTGATCCGGTTCTTGCCGTGATTGTCCAGCTCGGGAAGGAACCGGACCACGTGGTCCTCCAGCCGAAGCCTTCCCTCGTCGATGAGCAGCATGACGGCCGTTGCCGTGACCACCGGCTTGGTCAGTGAGGCCATGTCGAAGACCGTGTCGCGCGTCATCGGCTCGGACACCGGCTCGACGGCTCGACGACCCGCGACGTGCACGTAGGCGATCGCCCCCCGCCGTCCCACCAGCACAACGGCGCCCGGGATGAGCCCGGCGGCGACGGCCCGGTCGACCGCCCCGTCGATCCGCCGCAGCCGAGCCTCGTCAAAGCCCAGGGCGGCCGCTGCCGCCTGGGGCAAAGTGCCTCCTGCCCGGCTGGCTCCCCCGCCGCCATCGACACTTTGACCTCGAGAGATCATGAGGCGATCGCCGGGCGGTGCGGAGTTCGGTTCCTTGGGCTTGGTTCGGGAAGCTCCTTGAACCGGCTCGACTCGAATCTCTTGATGCCGTCGGGCGTGGAGCGCAGGTAGAGCGCCGCGGTACCGGGCGTGTCCTCGATCAGCTTCAATCCCCGCTCCGGGCCGAGCAAGTAGACGGAGGTTTCCAGGGCGTCGGCGGTGCCCCCATCGGGCGCGACCACAGTCACGCTGGCGCGGTCCTCGACTCCCATTCCGGTGACAGGGTTGATGATGTGCGAGTAGCGGTGGCCGTCGATGATCACGAACCGCTCGGCGTCGCCCGAGGTCGAGATCGCGGCGTTCTTGAGCAGGATATAGGTCTCCGGCTCGCTCGCCGAAGGGTCCAATCCGGCGACGGCAATCGTCCAGCCGGCGGCGTCTGGCGGCGGGTCTGCTGCCACGATATCGCCGGCTCCACCGACCAGGCGCGGGTGATTCCCTGGGTCCGAAGCACGTCGATGGCCGCCTGGGAGGCATACCCCTTGGCAATGCCGCCGACGTCGAGCCGCATGCCCGTCCTGGTAAGTTGAACGGTACGATGCTTCAAGTCCAGGAGCATCTTGTCCGAGCCGACCAGAGTGCGGGCCGCGGCGAGCTGTTGCGGGTCGGGCAGCTTGTGGTCGCGCCGGGCCCGCCGCCAGAGCCGGCCGACCGGGGCAATGGTCACATCGAAAACACCCTCGGTCCTGGCGTGGAACTGCTTGGCTAGCGCGAGGATGTCGAACAGGTCGGCGCTGACGGCAACGGCCGGACCGCCGGCCTTGAGAGAGAGCCGCGACAGCTCGCTTTCGGGCTGGTAGTCGCTGAGGGTCGCGTCGAGCGCCGCGATCCGATCAAAGGCCAGTCGGGAGGGCTTCTGGCAGTCGTCGCGTCGGTGCAGTATAAAAGTATTTTGAAGGAACACCCCATGTGCGTTTCGACAAACTCGAACCGCGAGAGATTTGCCGCCGATTCCGAGTTCGAGGCGGCTCCGGCAAGGATCGCAAGACCCAGCCAGGCGACCGGTAACGATGCGAGCATGTGCCCCCCGAAAATGCTGACCGTTTATCCGCAAGACCGACGGACCACCTGAAAACGACACGACCTGTGGAGCATAACAAACGTGAGCCGATCGTCGCACGCCCGTCGTTTCGCGGTCGCCGCGGCGCTGACCCTGGGGATTGCCAGGTTTGCAGCGGCCGCACCCCAAGAGCCTTCGCCGGCCCCGCGCGGATATGAAACCGTATGTCGAAACCGTACCAGGCACCGAGGTCAAGTTCGAGATGCTGCCCATTCCCGGCGGTGAATTCGTGATGGGCTCTCCCGCCGACGAGGCCAAACGGAACGATGACGAAGGCCCCCAGCATCCGGTCAAAATCGCCCCGTTCTGGATGGGTAAGTTCGAGGTCACCTGGGACGAATACGATCAGTTCGCCTTCTCACTGGACCTGAAAAAAAAGAAGCGCGACGGTGTCGACCCCGCGAGCCAGCCCGAGAGCGAGAAAAAGGCCGATGCGGTCACCCGGCCGACTCCCCCTTACGCCGACGAGACGTTCGGCTTCGGCCGCAAGGGACAGCCGGTCATTTGCATCACGCATCACGCCGCGATGGAGTACACCCGCTGGCTCTCCGCCAAGGTCGGCAAGACCTACCGTCTGCCCACCGAGGCCGAATGGGAATACGCCTGCCGTGCGGGGACCAAGTCGGCTTATTCTTACGGTGACGATCCTGGTCAGGCTCGGTGACTATGCATGGTATGTTGAGAACGCCGAGAAGCCCCAGCCCATCGGCAAGAAGAAGCCGAACCCCTGGGGCCTCTACGACATTCACGGCAACGCCGCGGAATGGTGCCTGGACCACTACGTGCCCGACTTTTACAAGACACTCGCCGCGACGAACACCCCGGCGGTTGGCCCGGTCGTGCTCCCCGATGCCAAGGAATATCCTTACGTCGCCCGGGGCGGTTCCTGGGATGACGACCCCGACCGCCTGCGCAGTGCCGTGCGGAGGGCGTCGAACCCCGAGTGGAGCGTTCAGGATCCCCAGCGGCCCCAAAGCATCTGGTGGCACACCGACGCAACGTTCGTTGGCTTTCGGATAGTCCGGCCCCTGAACGAGCAAGAGAACCTCAAGGGTCTCAAGTCTCAGGTCGTCAAGGGGAAGACGACACGCTGATTCGACCCCGGGCGGAGATGCCGCTCGATCAACGCGGCCAACGTTTGACACGGAACTTTCCAGCAATCGAGGTTAGCCCACCAGTTCTTAGTTCGACTTCCTCGGGTCCCTACCGAGTGCATTGTGCAGTCTTGGATAAACCCGCATCTTGACCTAGGAGTATGATCCCATGACCGAATCAACCGGCTCTTCCAATCGTCGCGACTTTCTCAAGGTATCGACAGCGACGGCGGCTGGCCTTGCTTTCCTGCCCAACGCCCATGCCAAGGGCAACGACACGATCAAGGTCGGCCTGATCGGCTGCGGCGGCCGCGGCACGGGCGCGGCCGACAACATCTGCGAGGCGGCGGGCACGACCTACAACATCAAGATACATGCACTTGCCGATGTGTTCGAGGATCATCTGCGGAACTGTCGCGACTCGATTCCGAAGCTCCGAACACGGCAAGGATAAATTAGATGTCTCCGACGACCGCTGCTTTGTCGGCTTCGATGCCTATCAGAAGGTAATCGACTGCTGTGACCTGGTGATGCTGGCGACACCTCCGGGCTTTCGACCCCATCACATCGAAGCGGTCGTCAAGGCCGGCAAGAACCTCTTCACCGAGAAACCCGTCGGCGTTGACCCGACCGGCATCCGCAAGGTGCTGGCCGCCTACGAGGAAGCCAAGAGCAAGAAACTGGCAGTCGTCGCGGGCACGCAGCGCCGCCACGAGGCCCCCTACATCGAGTCGATCAAGCGGATTCACGAGGGGGCAATTGGCGATGTCACATCGGGTCGGGTTTACTGGAATGGGGGAGCCATCTGGGCTCATAAACGCCAGCCAGGTTGGAGTGACACCGAGTACCAGCTACGCAATTGGTACCATTTCCTGTGGCTCTGCGGCGACCACATCGTCGAGCAGCACGTTCACAACCTCGACGTCGCGTGCTGGGTCCTGGGCCATCCGCCTGTCCGGGCCGTTGGCATGGGTGGCCGGCAGGGGCCCAGCGAGCCCGAGCGGGGCCAGAGCTACGATCACTTCGCGGTTGACTACGAGTTCCCCAATGACGTCCACGTCATGAGCATGTGCCGCCAGATCGAGGGGACCGACAACAACGTATCCGAATCGTTCACAGGGACAAGCGGCCAGTTCCAAAGCAGCGGCTTCCGGTTTACCGGCAAGTCGCAGATCGCGTCCGGGGCCGAGGGATCAACCCCTACGTCCAGGAACACGTTGATTTGCTCGAAAGCATTGTCTCGGGCAAGCCGATCAATGAGCTCAAGCAGGTGGCCGAGAGCACGCTTGTGGCAATCATGGGCCGGATGTCGGCTTACACCGGCAAAGCACTTACCTGGGAGCAGGTACTCAACTCGAAGCTCGATACGTTCCCGCGGCACCTGGATATGAAAGGCTCCATGGAGGAGCCGCCGCTTCCCAGGCCGGGCTTGACAGAGTTGATCTGAGCGTGTTTCGGCAAGAAAACAGGAATCTTCCGCGACCAATAGAGGCCGGGGCAGGACGCATCTTACCTCCTCGCAGGAGGCAAGGAACGTCCTGCCCTGGCAGATTTGCCCGATCTCTGCTCCGATAGGGGCGAACATTGCTCGCGGCCAAGTGAACTCATCGAGGTTATTGCATGGTCAAGAAGTCATTTGTCGGGCATATCGCCCTCTTTCTGGCGATTGATAACCGCCTGTGTCGCGGCTCATGCCGCCGACACGACGAAAATCATCCTGATCGCCGGCCATCCCAGTCACGGGCCCGGCGAACATGAATTCAACGCGGGCTGCAAACTGCTCTGCAAATGCCTGGCCCAGGTACCCGGCATCGAGCCTCTGGTCGTGACCGGGGGCTGGCCGAAAGACGAATCGGTCTTCGACGGCGCCAAGGCACTGATCTTCTTCATGGACGGCGGCAGCGGCCATCCGATGATCCAGGGCGATCATCTTGCCAAGCTCCAAAAACTTCTGGACAAGGGGGTCGGCCTGGCGTGCCTGCACTACGCCGTCGAGGTCCCCAAGGGCAAAGCGGGCAACAAGTTCCTCGACTGGCTGGGGGGCTATTATGAGACTGGCTACTCGACCAACCCCCACTGGAAGGCAGACATCAAAGCGCTCCCCAGCCACCCGACCACGGCAGGAGTCAAGCCCTTCGTCAGCAACGACGAGTGGTACTTCAACATCCGCTTCCGTCCCGAGATGAAAGGCGTCACCCCGATCCTCGTCGCCAAGCCTGACGACCGTACTCGACAGGGTGTCTCGGCCGCGCCTCGGGGGCCGTACAAGCACATTCTCGAGGCCAAGGGCCGCGATGAAGTGCTGGCCTGGGTTGTGGAGCGTCCCGAAGGCGGCCGTGGGTTCAGCTTCACCGGCGGCCATTTTCACAAAAACTGGGGCGACCCCAATTTCCGCAAACTCGTCTTGAACGCTATCCTCTGGACAGCCGGTCTGAACGTGCCCGCTGCCGGAGTCGAAAGTCATGTGACCCCCGAGCAGTTGAAGGAGAACCTGGATCCGAAATAGATCGGTCGCAACTGCAAGAATGGTAGCGTGCAGGCTTGGGCTCGGTGAGTGTCAGTAGGGACTGTCTCACGCAGCTGTCGTTGTAGTTGACAGTTCTTGCGTCAAGTCGTCCGGGTCGGATTGAAGGAGTGTCCAGAAGTCGTACGTGGGTAATCCCAAACCCAAGGCTTGGTACGGACACTGCTTTTTCCGGGGACCGGATCGGAATGGGTGACAGTTCCAATACAGGCGCTTCAGATCGAGCATCGGTTGGGTCATCCGGCGGTGACGGGATTGCTGCATCCGCAGTACGCTGTTCATGCATTCTACCGCGCTGCTGGCTCGGACCGTGTCTTGGAGGATGGCCGTGATCCGGTCATAAGCCGCTTGCTCGGCATCCTCCAGTGGTAGGTGCATGGCCACGGCATAAGCCATCATGGCCAAAGGACTCGGCCCTGGATTGGAGGAGCCGCCATGCCGTCTCCACCACCGCCAAGCCAGTACCTCGCGCCATTCCTCTCGCGGTTCAGCCGCTGCAAGACGCTGGTGCATTCGATCCAAGAAGGCCAGGCTGCGTGGGTCGGTGAGGAAGTTTCTGACCTTGCGCCATTCGGGTCCGGTCAGTTCGCTCAAGCCAGCCTTGATCTGGGCCTCCGCCCAGAGACGATCATTGAGTTGCCCATCGGGCCGGAACAACTCGAAGGCGGTGCGGCAACGGTCCCAGGCCGATTCGACGCGTTCCACCGGTTCAAACGCCTCAATCACTTTGGACCAGGCAGTACGGGCGACCCAAGCCGAACCCCGCGCGTCGATTCCTTGCTTTTTGTCTCGCTGAACCTGGGCGTCGCAGGTCTGGGCCTGGTCCCAAAGCGGCTCCACTGCACGCCACGCTTGTGTCAACACTCGTTGAGCCTCTTGAGTCGTATGGAAGAGATCCAGCCCGTGGCCCAGAGCGGACGCCAAGGGGTCGCTCTGCGCGCCGCAATTGGGCAGTTTGCTGGAGGGCCGTTGCAATCCCTTTGGCAGCGTCGGAGATCACGAACTCGAGATTCTTAAAAGGAGTCAACTGCTGCTGCCACGTCGCGGCCTTGCGGTCGTTGGCGTTGTGACAAAAGACCGCGGTCATGCTCGTCGGCTCGATGCCGACCAAGGTCGGCCGCCCCCAAAAAAGATCTCATCGAGAGCTAAGGTCTGGACCTCGGTTGCGCACTTTTGGTCGAGCACCTGGAGGACCTTTGCGGCCCGTTTCGCCTCGGTTTTGACCCAACGGCCGATGGTTGAATGGTCCGGTGCCTGACCCGCGGGCAAGAGGATTTGGAACAGATCCTCGGTCTGACGCAGGCTCAACCCCAGCGCAGAGGCAACCGTGGCGAACTTCCGTTGCTTGACTGGGTCCAGGGCGACTGGTTGCTGGGCACGAGCCTCCAGTTCGGTGACTCTCCGCTGGAGTTGCTGGATCTCGGCCTCCTGTTCGGCGAGCCGAGACTTGTCACTGGACGCCTCGGCCAGCCGCTCTTCGACCTTGCGGGCATGCTCATAGACTGTCTCGCGGCTGCACTGCGAATCTTGGGCTTGCCCAGTCACAGAGCCGTACTGACCCGAGAACACAGCGGCGGCGTTGCGGACCCAAGTGCGGACCGGTAGCTTGAACATGCGTGAGCCCTCCATGGCAACGGTGGTGAAATCCAGTAACGCCGCATTTCACCGGGGGAGAGCTTTCCAGGCCAGCCCAACTGTCAACTTGCCGATCCGCCCACGGGGCTGAAATGAGACAGTCCCTGTCAGTATGTACTGCGATCGGTGGATTGGGGCTTGACCAGCAACGACTTGAGGCGTATCGTAACGGCGAATTTGCCGCTAGCTGGACGGTCTGCTTGTGAGGGTGGAGGGAAAGCCGCCGGCAGGGAATTGCATCGTCTGTTCTGGCATTCGCTTCATAATTATATGACGATCTCTGTCGAGCGTCTAGCCCCACAGTCATCGATCGTCAATTGTCAGAGGGAAGGAACCCTTGACGATCGACCGCACCCACATCTTGGTGCTCAACTACAATGGCCGGGAGCTCCTGGCCGAGTGTTTGCCCTCAATTCTCGAAGCATCGGCACGATCCGTGGTGCCATGCGGCGTGACGGTGGTTGATAACGGCTCAACCGACGGCTCGGCCGAAATGGTGTGGCGCCGCTGGCCGGAAGTGCGCGTCCTGAGCGAGCAGAACTCTGGGCTGGCCACCTTCAATCGCGTCTTGACCGCGCTTGAAGATCCGGTCGTATTGCTCTTGAATAGTGACGTGAAGCTGGCCCCCGGCGCGGTGGGTCCGCTGCTTGAGGTGTTCGAGAAACATGAGGATGCGTTGTTCTCGGCACCGCTTTGCTGGTCGTTCGACGGCCGCGAGTACGAGGGAATGCGCACCCGGGTGCGGTCGAGATTCGGGCTGGTCCAGGGGATGTGCCGGGTGCCTGGCCACGAGCGTGTGGTGGACCGGCCCGACCTGACGGCGTCGGCCGGTCCGGTGCTTGCCGTCGATCGCCGCAAGTTCCTCGAGCTTGGCGGTTACGATCCGGTCTATTTCCCGGGAAGGATCGAGGATCTTGACCTGGGATTTCGCGGCTGGATGGCCGGACTTAAGGGGTACTACGAGCCCCGCTCCGTCGCCTACCACCGAGGCTTTGGCAGCTTCGGGCCTGAGCTGGGAATCGATCGCTGCGACTTCCTGGCTGTCCGCAACAGCTTTCTGTTCGCGTGGAAGAATCTGAGGGGATTCCGGTTGATCGCGCATCTCTGCTGGGTGCCGGCGCGGCTGGGCTACTGGCTGCTGAGGGGACGGATTGATCTGGCGGTCAGCCTGGCTGCCGCGGTGCGGCAGCTTGCGGCGGTGGGCCCGGCCTGGCCCCGGCGAGCAGCCGACCAGGGATCAAGAATCGCGCGGCAGGAAGCGTTCTTTCGCAGGTTTCAATGGTAGTAAGAGGCCTTGCGGCGCCGCGTTGCGAAGGAGTCGCTCGCGGCCGCCGTTCCTGTTGAGAGTTGGGAACCCGCAGGGAGGCGATCCATGTCTTCGCCGGCTCCTCACCTCGTGATAGACGCACGACCCCGCGGACCGCGCGGCCTGCTCGCAACGGAGATTCTGCTGGGAAGACCAGTGCTCAGTCACCTGGTCGAGCAGGCGATCGCGGTGGGATCTGCGTGCTCTCCGATCGCGGTCCACGCCCGGGATGACGAACACGAGCTGCTTCAAGGTCTGATGGCTGATCACATTTCCAATCGGGTCATATTACTCCCGGGCCCGCCCCGATCTGGTGCCGCCGTCATGCGGACCGACCGCCTTTACGATCTGCGCCGGCTGCGTCGGGCCGTTCGCAGTGGAGCTGACCCGGAGACCGCGGTGATTTGGAGGCTCGACCGTGCAAGGTCGCTCTCGAGCGCCGAGGAAGAGCTCACGAGACGCCTGACTTATCAGCCCCTGGGGCGGTTCTGGGCCTTCTCTCTGGCCGAAAAGCTGGCCGCCGCGCTCGAGCCTACAGGCGTGCGACCGAATCATCTTACACTCGCGGCCGCCGCACTGATGCTCACTGCCGCGGCAATTGTGGGTGGTGCCGCAGCTGGATACACGCCCTCGATCGCGACCGCGGCGTCCCTGGCCGCCGCCCTGGTGCTCGACACCGCCGACGGCCGACTGGCCAGGTTACAAGGAACGAGCTCGGTCTTCGGCCGCTGGCTGGACCAGGTGCTCGACGAGCTTGCCGACGTGGCGCTGCACACGGCGATCGCCTGGTCGGTATTCCAGTCTAGCCGGCAGCCATACTGGTTAGCGCTCGGCATGCTGTACCTCGGCGGCAAATACGTGTTCATGATCGAGTCTGTTCCGGGCCTTGAGATTGAGGGGCAGACAAAAATGGAGGGCAGAACGAAAGTCAGGCGCGTGCCTTCGCCAAGACACGATCTGGGACAGGCCCGGCCGGCGCCACTGCCTGCCCTGCTGGCGGCGGTGGCCAAAGTGCCGAGGAAGGTAATCATTGCGGCGGGTCATGCCGACTTGCGCTGGCATCTCTGGATCGCGCTTGCATTGCTTGGCCGGCTAGACCTGGCCCTGGCGGTCTATGCCGTTTACTTTCCGCTGCGAGCGATTGGGGGTGTGGTTACAAAGGCGGTGGCTCATGCCTGATCCGCGTCTTAGCGTCCTGATCGTGGCTCGCAACGAGGAGACAAACCTTGCTGCCTGCCTGGATTCCGCCGGATTCGCCGACGAGCGGGTTGTCGTGGTGGACGCTCGCAGTGAGGACGCCACGCTCGAGCTCGCCCGGCGACTGGCCGACGTGGTCTCGGTCCGGGCGTTCGACAATTTTGCGAACCAGCGCAACGCGGCCCTGGCCCTGACCTCGGCAGACTGGGTGCTCTCTCTTGACGCCGATGAACGCGTCACTCCAGAGCTGGCCGCGGAGATTCGCAGTCGGCTTGCCGATCCCTCGAACACAAGCGTAGGGTTCCGCGTGCCGATCAAGAGTGAGATCCTGGGCCGGCCGTTCGGGTTTTCGGGAACCCAAGAGGACCTGCCGCTGCGGCTGTTCCTGCGTGATCGAGGCCGTTGGACAGGCCTGGTCCACGAAACAGTGGCGATTTCAGGCCCAATTGGCCGCCTGGAGCAGTCTCTCGAGCATCGCACATTGCCGAGTATCCGCGTGTTCCTGGGCAAGATCGACCATTACACCACGCTCGAGGCCTGCGATCTGCATGAGGGAGGACGGCGGTTTCGGTCCAGTGACGTGGCACTGCGGCCGATCTGGACATTCTTCAAGCTCTACCTTGCCAAGCAAGGCTTTCGCGACGGTCTGGAGGGCTTGATGTTTTGCGTCCTGTCGGCGGTTTCCGTCGCCGTGCGGAGCTGGAAGCTGCGCGAGCTCTGCGTGGCGAGGAGGGCGTCATGATCGCGACTCATGAGGCCGAGGTGGCATGTCGGTTTAACTCCCTTCATGAGAGGTTCAAGCCGTCGATTGCCCACCACGATTACCGCCTGCGGGGACTCCTGGACGCGCTCGAGCCCCTAGTGGGCAAGCGCGTTCTCGACTTGGGCTGTGGCAAGGGCCGCTTCGCGCGGGCGCTCCAGGAGCTTGGAGCCCGGGTAGTCGGGATTGACCTGTCGGCGGCGATGATGGCCCAGGCCACGGGGTTGCCGCGCGTGCGTGCGACGGCACGCAGGCTTCCCTTCGGTCCCGGGACGTTCGACGCGATCATCGCTATCGAGGTATTCGAGCATCTGGATCCGCGGTCGCGAAACGTTGTATGCGCGGAGGCACGGCGTGCTCTCCGCCGCGGCGGGGTGCTGGCGATCGTGGACAAGAACGTCGCGGCGCTCGACGCCCGTCGACCCTGGTTGCCCAGCGTTCTGTTGAAGCGGTTTGACGAGTATCGGGGCCGGTGGATGTATCCTGCCAGAGGCCTGGTGCGCGAGCGCTGGTTCTGGCCCCCGGGGTTGCAGGCCGAGCTGAGGCGCTGGTTTGAGGACGTCCGGATGGTTCGGTTACTGGCTCCGGCAGAGGAACAGTGCTGGCTCTTCCGTCGGCTGCCGGCTGCGCGATTGATGACACTCTGGTCGGCTCGAGTTCCTGGAGGTGACCATGTCTGATCTCTATCGCCCGGTTCTGGCTACTCTGCCGCTCTTGCTCTGGCGAACGCCGCCAGGCTTGGAGCTGATCCTGAACCAGGAGGGGATTGCTCACGAGGTCGTCCGCGATGCACATCCCTTAGCATTTCGCAGGGGGCGTTTTGTTCTCTTCGACGGCCGGCAGGTCGCGGCAAGCACCCTGCAGAGCTTGCTGACCGGCGAGCACGTGGCCATCGACATCGACCTGCTGCGGCGCGACGAGCCCACCGATCCGTTCCAGGCCCTGGTTGATGACCAGAGCGCCCGGCGCTCTGGCGAGTCCGCAAGTGGAACCTGAGCGAACGCGTCGTGCGCCAGCCCAAGGCGTGGATCCGCCGCCGCATGATCGACGCTCTGCGCCAGCAGGTACTTGGCGCCGGGGGAATCTGGATCAGATTGGCGCCTTTTCCTTACCCTTTTCGTTCGGTCTTTAGCTTCAGGGTCGATCTCGATGAGCCTGTTCCCGCCGACTACCACCGGTTTGCGCTGACCAGGAACCTGCTAGCGGATTGCTGCACCCATTTCGTCAGCACTCACGCCTACGAGAACGAAACCGATGTGCTTCGGGACCTGCGCCGCCACGACACTCAATCGCACGGCCATTTTCACTACGTCTATCGCGACCCTGAGGCCAATTCTCGGAACCTGAAACGCGCGGATGGGGTACTTCGCGACGCGGGCTTCGCGCCGCAAGGCTTCGCCTCCCCTCATGGGCGCTGGAACCCCGGTCTTGACGACGCCGTCGAGTCGCTGGGCTACGAATACGCGTCGGAGTTTCAACTCGGCTACGACGACTTTCCCTTCTTCCCGTGGAAGAACGATCGATTTTCTCGAGTCTTGCAACTTCCAGTGCACCCGGTCTGCGAGGGACTTTTTCTCGACGCGGGAATGCAGGACAGCGGTGTTGTCGCAGACTACCTGAGCAAGGTCGTCGAAGCGAAGGTGCTGCGCGGCGAGCCGGCCCTGGTCTACGGCCATCCCGAACGCCGCCTGGGCAAGATGCCGGAGATCTTGATCTCCCTGCACCGCCTGCTGCAGCGGCAGTCCCTGGTATGGCGGGCCACGATGACCGAGCTGGCCCGGTGGTGGCGCTGGCGTTCCAGCCGCAGATACATGGTGCTCCCCCGCGAGGGTAACCGCTTCGAGATCCAGTTCGACGAGTGGGACCCCGAATACCGGCTGGCAATTGAGATCCACCGCGGCTGCTTCCGCTGTTCGCTGCCACTTGCGGGTTCCCGAACTGTGATCAAGGTGGACGAACTGGTTTACGAGCGTCGCGAGTCCTTCAAGGACCCGGCCCTGGCGGCTCCCGTGATCGACCTTCGTCATCCTGGTTTTAGGGCCGCCGTGCGTCATGCACTGGACTGGGAAACGGTGACGCCGCTTGATGAGCTTTCCGCAGGGTCGCTTGCCGACGGCCTGAAAAAAGGGCTGCGCTGGTGGAAGCTCCAGCAGACGGGGACCGGCTGATGGCTGCAATTGGCGCCACAACGAGACGATCCGGAGCGACCAGCGCGTCCTGGCTGAGGGCTCGCTCTCGGGGTCCGTGCCGTCCCGGCTCTGTGCTGCTGCACGCGCCCTCGTTTGCCTTTCAGACTCCCGGAGGCGGAGAGAACCAACTCATCCAGACGGCCCGTCACCTCGAGGCCGAGAGGTCTTCCCGTTCGTCTGTTCTGTTCCTGGACCGATCAGCTCGAACAGGCAAGCTTGCTTCATCTCTTCGGGATGTCTCGCGAGGGTCTGGAGCTGGCAAGACGGGCGAAGGCCCGCGGAACACCCGTTGTGCTCTCGCCAATTTGCTGGTTTCAGCCCGCAGCGCTGTGGAACCTGGAGCGCACCTGGGCACGTAAAATCGGGAGCCTGTCGGCTTGGTCATTGCGCCGCCTCTGCCGCAGGCTTCCGGGCTGGAGGCGTGAGCTGCTGGTGCTTTGTGACCGGATCTTGCCCAACTCGCACGCTGAAGCGTGGCAACTCAGTGCCCTCTTCGGAGTGGCCCCGGAACGAATCGCGGTGATTCCTAACGGGGTCTTGAGCACGTTTCGAGAAGCCTCTCCCGCCTTGTTTCGCGAGCGGTACGGCTACGGCGAATTCGTGCTGTTCGTGGGCCGGGTTGAGCCGCGAAAAAACACACTCGGCCTGATCCGCGCTGTACGGTCGCTGCGGTTGCGCCTGGTCATACTGGGAGCAGCCCCGCCGGAATGCCGCGCCTACCTCGAGCAGTGTCGGGCGGCAGGCGGCGATGCCGTGTTGTGGCTACCCCCATTAGATCATGAAGATCCCTTGCTGGCATCGGCTTACGCGGCGGCTCGGGTGCTGGCGCTACCAAGCTGGTTCGAGACGCCCGGTCTCGTGGCGCTTGAGGCCGCGCTGGCAGGTACAGCCGTGGTCATCACTCCCTTCGGCTCGACAAGAGAGTACTTCGGCGACCGTGTTGTGTACGCTCGTCCAGATCTTTCAGGGCAGATCAACAGCGCGCTTGCGCGTGGCTGGTCCGAAGGGCCCGATCCTCGTCTGGCGGGATTCGTCGCCGCGCATTATGTTTGGCCGCGCGTCGCTGAGAGAACGGCGGAGGTGTATGACCAGGTCGTCAGTTAGTCCAAGACCGGTTCGTACGGGACGTTACCGCTACAGCAAGCTGCGGTGGCGGGTCCTCGTATACGCGCTCGACGCGATCGGAACCGTGGCGATGGCGGCCTGGCGCGGTCTTCGACGGGCTCACCCCGTCACCGTGCCGCGGCGGATTCTCATCGTGCAACTGGACCACCTGGGCGACTCGGTGCTCACCAGTCCGCTGTTGGCTCGGCTGCGGACGGCCTATCCGGCGGCGACGATCGACGTGCTGGCCTCACCGAGCAATCACGAGGTTTTCGAGGCCGACCCTGGAGTTAACCGGGTTCGGATCGCCGACCGGACCTGGTTCGAGCGGCACCCCAGCCGCTGGGGCTTGCTCGGCGAGGTCTGGCGGCTGGGACGGTCGATCCGCAGCGAGAAATACGACCTGGGAATCGACGTCAGGGGCGATGTACTGTCGGTTCTGGTCCTGGCCCTGGGGGGAATTCCGAGGCGGGTGGGATGGGCCATGGGCGGAGGCTCGTTCCTGCTCACTGATATTGCGGATTGGGTGCGCGGCCGCCACGAGGTTCGCGCGCGGCTGGCTCTGCTGGACCAACTGGGCATTCGCCAGGATGACCCGCCGCGGGTCGAGGTGCACTTGAACGATCAGGATCGGGCAACCGTGGCGCGGTGCCTCGCCGAGTCCTGGCCCAGGAAGACGACTCGGCGGCTCGAGGTCGCGGTTGGCGCCGGCTGGAGGCGTGGTTCATACGCTCGCCGGGAGGTGCGATTTGACCCCTCGCTGGGGAAGCAGCAGGCCGTTGATCCCGAGGCCCTGCACGCTGGTCGGTTCGGACCTCTTCCCCCCCTTCTGGCGGTCCATCTCGGTGCCGGCACGGCAGCCAAGCGGTGGCCCCTTAAGCACTGGAACGCGCTCATCCAGCAATTCCTTCATGATGGCTGGCGCGTGGTCGTCGTGGGCGGCCCAGAAGACCCGCCCGCGGCCGAGGTACTGGCGCGCCACGAGCGGTTGCGCGACTGGACCGGTCGGCTAACGGTCACCCAGACGACGGCCCTGTTGGAACGGGCCGACCTGTTCATCGGTGCCGATTCCGGGCCAGCCCATCTCGCGGCGTCGGCCGGCACGCTGTCGGTAATCCTCTTCAGTGGAACCAACCAGCCGCACCAGTGGCGGCCCTGGTCAAGGCACTCGCTGATCCTGCGCCACCGCGTTCCCTGCCAGCCCTGTCATCAGAAGGTCTGCCCTCTGGTAGACCATCCCTGCATGTCGGCCATCGAACCCGATCGCGTAATCCGAGCCGCCCGGCGTTGCTGGGCCCGCTTCCATCAGTCCGAATCACCGCATAACCCGATTTGATACGGGAGAGCCGCTCAAGTGAAGGTTTCCATGATGGCACAGCCCTGGCCGGACGCACGCTCGGTTTCCCTTAATTCCACCGCGGGCGCCGAGTGTGCATCCCCGGAGACGCAGCCGGCGCCGGCAGCGAGATGGCAGCTACTCGGAGAATTGGGCGACTGGTTGATCTTGGCTTGGGTTCTGTGGTGGTCATGGGCCTATGTGCATGGGGCCCTGGCCGAACGTTTTCCGCACTGGTTGGGCTGGACACGAATGCTCTGGTGACAGTGCACCCGGACAAGTGCGCCGATCCAGGCGGCGATGATCGGTTCAGTTCCACCTTGCGACCTGTCGCCGAGCGGTGTTCAGCAAGGCTCTGACGGGCTCGGCGTCGTCAGCGTCAGGAAGGGCTCTGAGGTAAGCGTCTAGGGGGTCGATGGCCTCGCCGGGATGGTCGAGCTGAAGGCAAATCATGCCCAGGTCGCGCTGTTCCTCCGGTTCATCACTGACAGCGGCAAGCCGGCGCTGAACGCGCTGTGCGGAAGCAAAATCATTCGTCCCCAGATAGATCGCCTTCAGATTGCGCAGCATGCGA
This sequence comes from uncultured Planctomycetaceae bacterium, assembly GCA_963760085.1. Taxonomy (GTDB): domain Bacteria; phylum Planctomycetota; class Planctomycetia; order Isosphaerales; family Isosphaeraceae; genus Aquisphaera. The sequence goes on along the minus strand of CAVXCB010000056.1, from coordinate 298,849 downwards.
GCCACGATCACTCTCGGGGGGCAGGCGGCGACCTGGTCGTCAGACAGTGCCACAGGGTGGTGGGTCAGCTCTGAAAGCCGCCCCTCGCAGCCGCGACGATCGAGGAATTCGCCAGCGTGGAATGGGTCAATGAAGAGCGGCTCGCGGGACTCCTCGAGCCGAAGCATGAAATGCGCGGGAAAGTTTACCCCCCCCAGCGTCACGCCCAGCCGCTCGGCCAAACTCACATAGAGAATAGAGAGGCTGATCGGAATGCCCGTCTTGCGATCGATCACCTCGTTAAGGTAGCTGTTCCGCGGATCGAAGTAGTTCTCACGATTCCCCTCGTAGCCCTCTTCGACAAAGAGCGCCCAGTTAATTTGGCCCAGGATTTTGCGCGGTTTAGCCCCCTTTTCGCAACGGCGCGGACCCGCTCGGCAAGCTTGTCCGCCTTGTCCATGTAGAGTTCGATATCCAGGTTAGGATACGCGTCGGCTGCGATTTCGAGCGCGATGCGAATCAGGCTCGAGCGGTTGGCGCCGACAAGCAGCTTCTGAAATTCCGGACTGTCGCGAAATTGAGCGGGCACGCGGCTGGCTCCTCGCCTCTCTGACGTCGCCTCGGTTCTCCGAACACCAATAAGGCGGCAATATTATCATTCGTCGAAATCGCGGGGAACTACAACGGCAAAACCTTTCTCGGGGCACATCGTGTCAATAACGGCTGCGCGGCCGCGCCGCCCTGCGGCCGGTAAGAATTGTCATGCAAGCAGTCGGCGTGAGCACAAGAACGAACCCCAGCAGTGTAACAGGAGTCAGCACACGCCTCGCCAAAGTCACCTCGAAGATCAGTGCGAAGACCACCTGGCTCAAGCTGAGAACCGAGATCCGCGAGGGCGGCCCCGAGGCAAAGGCCTTTGTGATCAGCACCTGACCCAACGTGCCGGTCAGCCCGACGCCCAGCAGCATCAGCAGGGTGGTTGCATCGAACGTAAAGGCCGACGCGACCCGGGGCTGAACGAAGACCCATGCCGAAAGCACCAGGCTCGCCAGACCCGAGAAATGTGCGACCACGGCGCAGGCATCGACTGAGCGAAGCCGGTGCAGACCGAGCATTGCGATGGCCGTCGCGAACGACCCGAACAAGGCGATCGGCACAGCCAGGTCTGCCTTGCTGGTGATGTAAGGACGCTGGATCAAGGCCACGCCAGCCACGCCGCTGACCACGCAGATCAGATCGATGCCCAGTTCGCCCCGGCTGTACTCCCTTAGTGAGAGCAGGACGATCCAGAGCGGGTAGGTGTTGGTCAGAGTAAGCACATCGGCCGCTGGCAGGCGCGTGAGAGCATAAAAAGTGCAGACCAGGCTAATCGTGCCAGACACACTACGGATCCAGAGGGTTCGCGGAGTCCACAAAACTAGCCTGGCGTTGCGAATCCAGGCTAGCTCGACCGAGAACACGAAGGTGCAGACGATCCGGACCAGGGCGAGCACCAGCCAGTCACAGCGCGGGCCAATCGCATGGGCCAGAGCGGCCATGGACGCGAAGCAGAACGCCGCCGTGATCATCCAGATTGCCGGCAGCCGGCCTTGCAGTTCAGGCCCCATTGCCATCCCCGACCAGGAAGCCGTCTCGTGCTTTACGCCGCTTGCCTTGGCCATCCGCGGCTGGCGGGAATTGCTTTGAACTTCTCGCTTTGGTCAAGCGCGTCGGATACGCTGAATCATTCTGATGACCCGTTCATCGCTGAGTTCAGGATCATCTTCCCAGCTTGACGAGGACACCAAGGTAATGCTCGCCACGAAAAGTCTGATCGCACTTCTTTCGGCCATCCTGGCAAATTTCCCACCTCAAGTCGACACCCTTCAGACCGTTGCGGAGCAGAGCGGGTACACGGAAACCGCGCGTCACGGCGACGTCGTAGCCCTCTGTCAGGAGCTGGCCAAGCGCTATCCCAATGCGTACTACGCAGAGTTGGGCCAATCGGCTGAGGGGCGTCCGCTACCCCTGCTGGTCCTGGCCGACCCTCCAGTGCACAGCGCCTCCGAGGCCCTGCGATCCGGCAAGCTGGTTGCCCTGGCCATCGGCAGTATTCACGCGGGCGAAGTCTGCGGCAAGGAGGCCCTGCCAATCCTGGCCAGAGAGATCCTGGCAACGCCTCATCATCCGCTGCTCAAGGACTTGGTGATCGCGCTGGCTCCCATTTACAACGCCGACGGCAACGAGCGCGTATCCAAGCAGAACCGGCCGGGTCAGGCCGGTCCGGAGCAAGGCGTAGGTCAGCGCGCCAATGCCCGGGGCTTGGATCTGAACCGCGACTTCATCAAGCTCGAAGCTCCCGAGACTCGCGCCCTCGTCCGGTTTTTCAACACCTGGAAGCCGCAGCTCTTCATCGACACCCACACCACCAACGGTTCCTACCACCGCTACACGATCACGTACGAGGGACCGAAGAACCCGGCCGGCGATCCTAGGATCATCGCGTTCGCCCGCGCCGAGTTTTTTCCCATGCTCACCAGTGAATTCGAGAAGAAGACGGGGTTGCAAGCTTATTATTACGGCAACTTCAGTCGCGACCGCAGCCGATGGACAACGTTCCCGGCCGAAGGACGCTACGGCACGACATATGTGGGTTTGCGAAATCGGCTCGCCGTTCTTTCAGAGGCCTACGCGTACGCTTCTTACAAGGACCGCGTGCTGGCGACTCGCGACTTCGTGCGCGAGTGTCTGAACCAGGCGTCCTGCCACAAAGATCAGATCATTCGGTTGGGCCGTGACGCCGATCTGACGGTGGTGAAGGCTGGCCAGGCGCCGGGACAGGATCGAGTGGCCATTCGTTCGGAAGCCCGGCCGCTGGCAAATCCCTGAGCCGATTCTTGGCTTCGTCGAGCGCGAGGAGAACGGCCATCGGGTAAAGACCGACACGCCGAAGGATTATCCGGTCCAGCTCATGCTTGATTTCGCCGCCACCGAAACAGTCGTGCGGCCTTATGCCTACTTGCTCTTACCCGGCTCCTCCGACGCGGCGTCAACACTCAAACGCCACGGCCTTGACGTTCGGGAGATACGCGAAGACGTCGACCTCGACGTGGAGATTTACCGGGTGGACGAGGTTGGCAAGGCGGCATCGTCAGGCTGGGACCCCCAGGACCTCCTAGATCTCCGCGTGAGTTCGCGGCAAGAGTCGAGGCGAATTCCCGCCGGAACGCTTCTGATCAAGACGGCACAACCTCTGGGCAACCTCGCGGTTTACTTGCTCGAGCCCCGTTCTGAGGACGGCCTGGCTGCCTGGAAGCGATTCGACGGAGCCGTGAAGGCAGGGGGCGATTTTCCGGTGCTGCGACTGCGAGATTCGGTGCCGATCACAACGACCGGCGCGGAGCCGCTGGCTGAAGAACTCAAGCACGATCTGCCCATTACCTTCGGCATGGCCGGCGGTCGGCGAGGAGACTCGATGCTTTCTGGCTCACCCGTGACGGTCACCTGGCTGGACGGCGAACACTGGCTGCAAGTCGCGGAGGGAAAGCTGCAAAAGGTGCAGGCGACGACAGGACGGTCTCGTCCATTCGTCGACGCTGAGGCCCTTGCACGAGGGCTTGAGCGGCTGCCCACGATCGACGAGAGCACCGCCCGGGAGATCGCCGATACGCGGTAGATGTGTCATTCGATATGGACGCTGACCACAAGGGCTTCCTGTTCAACCACAATGACGACCTCTACTACGCGACATTCGATGGCACGACCGCGGTCCGTCTGACCGACCATCCAGGCGTGGAACTTACCCACAGTTCAGTCCTGACGGTCGTTCAGTCGCATTCATCCGGGACCATGACCTGCACGTCGTGGACATCGCGTCTCCGCGCGAGCGGGCACTGACGACCGGCGGCACCGAGACTTTGCGGCACGGTATCGCCGATTGGGTCTATTTCGAGGAGATCTTCGATCGCCACTGGCCGGCTTTCTGGTGGAGTCCCGACTCAAAACGGATCGCGCTACTGGAATTCGATGACGTCGACGTGGGCACGCTCACCATGCTCGATGACACGAGCAGTCCTCGTAAGGTTGAGCAAAACAGGTATCCCCGCTCGGGCGAGCCCAACCCCAAGGTCCGGTTGGGGATTGTCGATGCGGGAGGCGGCTCGGTGCGCTGGGCCGACCTGTCTGACTACTCGGCTGAGTCGTTCCTGATCAGCGGTGTCGGATGGTGGCCCGACAGTTCCTGTGCCTACTGCGATATTCAAGATCGCACTCAGACCTGGCTGGACCTTGTGCAAGTCACGTCCACGCAGTCGAACCCGAAGCCCCGCCGCCTGTTTCGCGATTCCACCAAGGCTTGGATCGCTGATCCCGAGCCGATCACATTCCTCAAGGATGGCAGCTTCCTCTGGACCAGCGAGCGCGACGGCTGGAAGCACATTTATCACTATGCCGCCGACGGCAGCCTGAAGAACCGTGTCACTGCCGGTGAGTGGGAGGTCCGGTCTATTGCCCATCTCGATGACTCGTCGGGCTGGATTTACTTCACCGCGACTCGTGATTCTCCACTTTCCACGAACCTGTACCGGGTCAAGGTCGGCGGGCCGATCGAGCGGCTCACCCCGGGTGCCGGGAGCTATACGGCGAGCCTCAGTCCCGATGGGCGGCACTACGTTGCGAGCTGGTCGGATCTGCACACGCCGACACGCGTTGAGCTCCACACCAGCGACGGCAAGCTGGTCCGAACCGTGGACAACAACCCCGTGTACAGACGCAAGGAGTATCGGTTCGGCCCTCGCGAGCGCGTGGCAGTCCGCGCCGCGACGGCTTCATTCTCGAAGGAGAACTTGTGCTGCCGGCCGATCTTGACCCGAGCAAGAAATACCCGGTCTGGTTCATGACCTACGGCGGGCCACATACACCGATGACCAGCGACGCATGGATGGGCGGACGACTCTGGGACCAGGCGCTCGCCAGCGAGGGGTTCATCGTCTTTCGTCTCGACCCTCGCACGGCAAGCGGCAAGGGGGCCGTCTCGGCGTGGAAGGCTTACAAGCGGCTGGGCGTGCGGGAACTCGAGGACATCAAGGACGGAATTGCCTGGCTGAAGCAGAGACCCTACGTTGACGGTTCACGAATTGGCATGGCCGGGCACAGCTACGGCGGCTACATGACGTCATACGCTATGACCCACTCGGACCTGTTCGCCGCTGGAATCGCCGGTGCGCCGGTGACCGACTGGCACGACTACGACACGATTTATACCGAGCGCTTCATGGGCCTGCCGCAAGACAACCCTCAAGGTTACGACAATAGCTCCGTCGTGAGCGCCGCCAGAAACTTGCATGGCAAACTCTTGATTATTCATGGATTGATTGACGACAACGTGTCGGTGCGGAATACGATGAGGTTCGTCGAGGCTCTTCAGGAAGCCAACAAGGATTTTGAGCTGATGATCTACCCAGGATCGCGACACCCGATCTCCAGCCCGCATTACAGGCGGATCCAAGTCGACTTCATTCGCCGCACGCTTGGCCGTCCTACGTCGACCCACCTGTCGGACGCGTCGCCTACGGTGCGGAGTGCTCGGCCGCTCGACAATCGCTCACGCTGACTCCGCGGAGGCCGGACAATTCTTCGCCCTCTCCGCACTACCCTGGCGACTATGGCAGGGACGTTGTGTGTGACCCTGCAAGGTACCGTGGGGCCGAAGCCGTCGCGTGAGCAGACACCGCATATGAGACAGCAAAGAGTAACGAACTCCGCCCGCGGCGGAAGGCGGCCGCTTTATCTTCCTCATGAACACCCCGCGAAAACTCACCGCAATTAAAAATGGCTCATCAACCGACAGAAAAGCGTTGATCATTTCCGCTTGAGAAGGGTATGACTGATAGGGGAGAGTGACGTGGCGACTGTCATCAAGATTTCGCGATATTCGACGGATCATTCTTGGCTGGCCGTGATCGAGACTTCCCACGCACGAGTGTCTGGCTACGACCGTCTTGAACGACCTGCCCAGCTTGATTCAAGATACAACGGTGCCAGGTAACGATGCCGCGCCGGCCCCTTGCTTGGGACTCGAGGGCTGCAATTCGAGAGATCACCTTGATGGTGTCGCCGAAGACAATGGGAAGCAGGAATTTCCACTCGAGGATCGCCAGGAACGCCATTGTGTCAACTCTTGGTGCGTTGCTGATCAAGCCGGTTGCGATTGCCAAGCCCAAGATACCGTGGGCCACTGGACGCCCGAACGGTCCGATTCTTGCGAGGTAATGGTTAGAATGCAGGGGGTTGTAATCTCCTGACAGTCCGGCGAAGAGCACCACGTCGGTCTCAGTTACGGTTCTGCCCGGGCTTTCCCACTCATCGCCGACGACCAAGTCATCAAAAGTGAGGACAGTGAGTGAACAGCGGGGCACGTTATATTTGTCCTTCCCCGAGGTGTCATAGCAATTATAAAAGCAGGAACTTCGGAACGCGATTTGAAGCCGGGCGTTGGATGCCTGGATTGTGATCAGTCGCGGCCCGACGGTCAAGTCAGTCCGTGAGATTACCAGGCTTTCTTAATTCAACAGCAGATCGTTGTGCTTCCGAATGTTCGGTCGCGGCTCTGGTCGGCGTGATTGCCCGGGGGGGGCGGACATGAATCGTGACATGGCTGAACATGACTCGACGCGAGAGAGGGGAACGGCGATGCCTCGGCCTTATCGTTTTGTCATTGCGGACGACGAAAAACCTGTTGCTGCGGGTTTGCAAGATCAACTCGAATCACTGGGCTACGATGTGGTGGCTGTCGTCAATGATGGTCAGCGCGCAGTCGAGATGTGCCGCCGCGCGCTGCCGGACGCGGTGTTCCTCGATATCGAGATGCCGGGCATGGATGGCCTGGCTGCCGCGCGGCAAATTCTCGAGGATCCTGGAACTCCCGTCATCATCCTGACCGCGCACGGACACCCCAACCTCATTGACCAAGCCGTCGAGGATGGGGTGGTCTCTTACTTGCTCAAGCCGATGACCAATCCGGCTTTGAATGCGGCCATAGAAGTCGCGGTGGCGCGTGCTCGGGAGATTCAGGTCCTCCAAGAAAATGTTGATCACCTGAAGATGACCCTCCGTGAGCGAAAGCTCATCGAGCGCGCCAAGGGAATACTCATGTCTCGCCGCCACTTGAACGAAAATGAGGCTTTCCGGCTGCTCCAGCGGCAGAGCCAGGACCGGCGCATTCCCATGGCGAAGCTCGCTGAGTCTATCATTCAGACCGATGAGCTTCTGGAGGCTCCCGGTCAGACCGGAAATGACGCACCGCCGGCCGATCCGACGCTCGCAAACCGAGCCGCCCGCCGGCGAATAATGTTTGACGCTCCGTGCCATCTCGGTTAGTCTTGACAATTCGGAGTTCCGAGTGGGCCGGTGGTCCGTGGACGGCCTGCGGTTCTGCTCTTGATGCCTCTTTGCCGTGATAACCGGTTGGGAACAAGGACGGTTCGGGCGGTTTCACCTCGACCAATGTTGAGGATCTCAGGTCGCTCTCAAACCTCTGCGGCTCTCGATATCGAGGCCCTCTCCCAATGCATTCGTTCGGGCTTGCAGTCCACCGTCGATTCCTGGCTCAAGTCAAGCCGATCAAAGTGGGAGCCTGGCATGCCGCTCGATATTCATGCTTTCACCGCTGACACTCTCCGATTTGCCCTCGGCAAGAATCCCCAAGAAGCTCGCACAATTTATCGAGGGCCACGTCAATCGCGTTGCCAATGGCAGAATCCGCGACCTCCATGTCGTTTACTCGGAAGATCGGATTGTCCTTCAGGGCCGCTCTCGAACGTACCACGCGAAGCAACTTGCCCATCAGGCCGTGCTTGACCTGACCGACGGGCACCCTCTTCTAGCCAACCAGATCGTCGTCGCCTGACTCAACAGCCGACGAGTCGCCAGCTTTCACCCCCAAGCTTTTCGGCATTCATAACATGGGCTTGCGGCCGCAGAGTTGGTTGGGCCGACTTCCCACATTCTTCTGAGACCAGACACGAACTTCGCCATGGACGTGCATCTTGAAACCGCGAAACTCCAGTGACTCGCCTGCCGAAAGCCGACACAACGCCATCGACCAGGGTGAGCTCAGGTCCCTGCTCACCAAGTCTGAGCCATGAATTATGCCGCCCGCTGGTCTCGTTGCGGGCAGGCTTCGATCTACTGCTTGAAGACGATTGCACCACGGTGTCTGTCGAACAGCGTGGGCATCTCCTGACCATGGTCTCTCTCTGTGACGACCTGCTCCGTCTGCACGCGGGTTATCTCGATTATGCCAGTCTCGTGAGCGGGTCGCGTACCCCTTTTTACTGGGTCCTTCTCTCTCGGTGCCATCATCCGGGAGATCGATCGCCAGTTCCGGCCCTCCGCTCGGCCAACGGTCTGACCTGGGAGGCCGTCGCCGCCGATCCAGGGCCGCAGGTGATCACGGACGCATCGCTCTGCCAGCAGATCTTCGGAAACCTCGTGTCCAATGCGATCAAGTATACCCCCGCGGGCGGACATGTCCGGGTCGAGTGTCAGGCAGACGCTGATGAGTGGTACCTGGCGGTCAGCGACGACGGGCCGGGCATCCCTCCCGAGTCACTCGACAGGTCTTCGAGCCGTTCTTTCGCCTGTCACGTGACGAGCACTCGCGCATCGAGGGCAACGGCTTGGGACTTTCCATCTGCCGTGAGTTGATCGAAACGTCGCAAGGCGAGATTCTCCTCGACTCGACTCCAGGTGCTGGCACCAAGATAAAAGTGTTGTTCCCCCGCACACCGGCAAAGCATCGTCCTCGGCAGGGAATCCTGCGGCAGAACCGGTCGACCTGGGAGCTTTGAGCCTGGAGAAATCGATGAATGCAGATCCGACGTCGCGCAGGCTCCCGGCCTTTTCTCTTCTGTAGCAAAGGGATCATACGCTCGCCAGTGAGGCGGCGGAGAGTCGCACGGTTGTGCCTGCGCCGGGCTGGCTGTCGACAGACATCGTACCGCGATGCCGCCGCCAGATTCCCCGGGCGATCGCCAGGCCAATGCCCAGGTGGTCTGGCTTTGTGGAGTAGAACGGCTCGAGCGCGTGTTCCATGACATCCGCGTGCATTCCGCAACCGTCGTCGCGGATCTCGATTGCCAGCCAGTTGCGCGGACGCCGTCTGCAGTGGAAATGGTGATGGTTCCCTCCCCCCCGGGCAACGACTCCACGGCGTTGCTGAACAATCTGTCGAAACATGGCCAGAAGGGGTTCCACCTGCCCACGAATCGGCGGGATCGGGGCCAGGTTGAGGACCCAGCTCGCCGCGGGCCCCAGCTCGGCTTTCTCGCGCTGACGAGATCGGAGATCAGTTGGTCGAGGCGAATCTCCAAGACCGGGCTACCGGGCTGATCCACATCGACCGATGACCAGGCATGGCTGAGCTCGATCAGCCGCCGGGTGATGAGCGAAGCATCAAGAGCCGTGCGGATCACCGTCTCGATCCGTTCCTCCACTTCCAGGGACTGGCGCTGGGCCGATCCGTTCAATGTGCGCAGGATTTCGCCCTGACTGACGATCGTGCTGAACGCGTTGATGACAAGGTGCCCGACCGACGATGTGAGATGCCCCAGGTACGGTTTGAGATCCGAGTTCTCCATCGTCTTATCTCGGGACCGAAACGGCCCCGCAGCTCCTGCCTGGAATGGTAACTTGCCGCATGATGTAATCCATTCGGGCGAGAGCGACGGATCGCCCCGAGCCAGCACGAGGCTAGCGAATGATCCTGGCCTCAACCCAGTTGGCCAGGTCTCGAACATCCCCGCGTTCTCCAAACTCGGTGTCCAGGATCAGAAGCTTGGCGTCGGAAATGTCGATGTCGATCGCTACTGGAGCGTCTCTGCAGGTCAGTGCGGGGGTTGTGACGCGCGGCTTTCGATCGGTTAGTACTCGAAAGACCACGCTGCCCAGTGGGCCTGCCCGATCATCGACGCCGACCAGCGCCTGGAATCGCCGGTCGCCAGGCTTCAGCCTGTAAGCCAGCAGCGTCTGGCTCTGCGTTCCCAGTCCTCGATCATAGGCTTGTCCACCGAGCAGAAAACCATGGCCGTCAACCGTCCGGTCAATGCGCAAGGGCCGGGGTGCACCGAGGTAGCCGGAGTATTTCTGGGCATCGACCTTGCGATCAGACAGATAGACGACCGTATCAGTTCGTGAGTCAAGTCGAACCAAGTCTCCCATGGAAACTCGTATGGGCTGGCCAAATCGCGTCGTCGCGACCACCTGTCCTCTTTCAACTTTTGCATCGGTTACCCCGAGGCGCGAGCCATCGGTCAGCGTGAGATCGAGGTAGGGGGCGTCATGACGCGGATAGCCGACCAAAGAGGCATCAAACCCAACGGCAACGACTCCGGTCCGATCGATTTCGACGGGCTTGCCGTCGATCTGAAGCTTGGCCGCTCGATCATCCAGGCCGAGAAACCCACCGGTCATGCGGTCCCCGTTGGCCATCCAGACGACCTCGTTGGACCTCGGTTCATCAGCAACTCGGTTCCACAACTGGTCGAACGCGTCGGATTCGGTCGGTGCGGTGAGGATCAGTCCGAGAACGCACTCCAGCGGGATTGTCAGTTTGCTCAGCGCCGACTGAGATTGCACTTCGATTCCCGTGTCGGTCGTGGCTCCCACAATGACGCGCATCAAGCGGTCGCCCTCGGGCAGCAGAACGTGTGACCCCTCCGCCGCAAGTGTAGGCACGCGGGGGTCGCGAGTTAGCTTGACGAGGGAGCGTACCGGCACCTCTTCTTTTGCTCCTTCGTCCCCGGCAAGAGTAATCCGGTCGGCGGTGATCGCCAAGATTCGCCCGGAGACCGTCTTGCCATCAACAAGCAGGCCGGTGAAGACCGGTTCGGTGGCGGCGGAGTAAGTTTCGCCCCCAGACGGCATGGCAAAGGCCGGGGAAGAGGCAAAGAGAATCGTCATCAGGCAGGCCAGTAAACCCGGTCGAAACGAGTGATCGGAGCCAACAAGAGTCATGGGGCTTGGACCTCCTGGCCTTCAGCGCTGGAAGATAGGCAGATAATTGTTGGGAATCTGCAGAATGATGAGGGCCATGGCCGTGCCGTACTCATTGCAGATGCTGTCCGGCCAGTAGCCTGCCGGCGACTGGCGGCGGATTAGCTCGCCGCGGATGGCCGGGAACCATTCGTTCCAGTCCTCGCCTCCCCTGATCCACATGGCTTGAGCCGCGTAATAATGGCCGTAGAAATAGTGGCTGTAGCGGCTGCCCAGCTTGATCTCCCGCATGTACTGACGGAGATAGGAGACGCCCTCGCGGACTTCCTTGTTGTCGTACTCGCCGGCACTTTGCAGCGCCACGACGCCCGCGGCCGAACGCGGAAACGCGCTGGCGCCTCCCTGCAGCATATACCGGAAGCCGCCGTCGGGGTTCTGCGAGTGCTTGACGTAGCGAATGCAGGCGTCAACCGTCTCCTTGGGCACGTAAAGTCCCGCGTTTCGAGCAGCGCGAAGGGCGTTGATCTGGCAGATCGTCACCGACAAGTCCGCGTCCCTGCGGATGGGTTGATAGCGCCACCCCCCTTCGTTGTTCTGGGTATCGATGATCAAGCCGGACTGCCTTTTGCAGTTTCTCACGGATCTCTGGCCGGTGGGTCATTCCGTAGGCTTCGGCCAGGAAAGAGCGTGCCGAACCCGTGCGAATACATGGGACCATGGGTGGAAGACGATGCCACCGGCGATGAAGCCGGACGGGGACGTGTTGTCCATCACATAAGAGAGCGCCTTATCGATCTGCGCGCCGTGCGGGCCACGGCCGGGGCTCGAGCCGTCGGACATGAACGCGAGCCCCGCCAGGCTCGTGACGGCGATGTTTCCGCGGTAGGTGCTGGTGCCGAAAGAGCCGTCGGCGTTCTGAGAATGGGCCAGCCAGGCGAGGCCGCTCTCGATCGCCTTGTCGGTTTCCGGAGTCAGCATCTCGACCGTGCCCTCGGGGACGTCCCCGCGTCGCGACTCGCCGAATGCCCCGACGGATTTCGAGCTTTCCTTGCCGTTCTCCTTGTCCTTGCGGTCGGCCTGGGCCATGAGGCGTCCGCCCGCGGCCAGGACCAGTGTAGCCAGCGCCGCCAGGTGCAAGAGACACAACCCTGTAAGCTTGCAACGCGGTTTCATGATTCAATCTCCCGGACGAGCTTCTGCTTGGCGACCGATAGATAATAGCGACGGATCAGCTCTCTTGGGCTGGCAGCCCTTCCTCCTTGAAGACGTTAATCATCTCCTGCCGCAGTTCTTCGGGAAGGTGGCCCCAGATGTCCTTGCCACCCGCCATGGCGTGCCGGTCCGAGGGTTTGGCCGGCTTTGTCGGGGGTGCGCCCGGCAGCGTTGGCCCCGGAGTTTTGACCAGGTTGGTCGCCCGGTTTCTGACCCTGTTGTCGGATCCTTCGCATGGCCATCGAGCTCGACGAGCCGGACTGCTTCATTTGCTGAATAAGGGTGTCGATGTTCTTGACGATTCGCTTTTGCCTGGATTGAGTGTCTTCACCGGTCTCCGGCTTGCTCAACCGCTGTTCGACGTCCCGCATCTCTTTGACGATCTCGCCCAGGGGGCCGCTTCCTTCCTCCGGTTGGCCGCCTTTCTTCTTGCGCTTCTTGCCCGCGAACTCCTCGAGCCTGTCATCGATCTCCTTGTCCTTGCCCTGCAAGCCTTGATCCTTCGACTTGGTTTTCTCTTCGCTGCCGCCTCCTCCGGCGGGAGCCGGCCGGGTGGGACCAGATGGCTCGCCCGGTTGTGGATGTGACCGGCGTTCCTCCGGGGCTGCCTCTTCTTTGGTTTCACCCAGCTTCTCCAGCAGTGCGTCGAGGTCTTTGTCCTGCGACGAAACCTCACCGGAACCGGTCTTCGCGCCCTTGGTGGACTTCGTGGACTTTTCCGCTTGGCGAGTTGGGTTTGCACCTTGGCCTCGGGCCGGGAGTCGGTACCCGGCTTTGGCTTGGCGGCCGGTTGGGCCGGCTTGCGGTTCGGGGTGGTGTCTCTTCTTGGATCGCGGAGTCTGGGTTCGGCCGGCTTGGTGTTCCTCTCCGGCTTTTTCCAGCTTCTCGAGCAGGGAATCGAGGGCCTCATCCTGGACCTTCCCAGTGTCCTGGGCCACCGAGCGACGCTCCAGCCAACCCCGACAGCCAGTGCGAGGGCCGAGAGAAGCGAGCGTTTGACAATCATGGTCATTCCTCCCCATCGTCGCGTTTCGGTTTGGTCAGATCGCGAACCAGGTCAGCGAGTGTGCCCTGGTCGTTCGCCAGCCGCTCGGCGTCGCCGGTCTGCTCGGGTGTCAGTTTCTGATTTCTGCGGCGCAGTTCGTCGAAGGCCTCGGTTCGTTCGTTGATCTCTTGCTGCAGCCGTCTTGAGCATTTTGAGCTGGGCAGTCGCCGGAATTCCGTCACCTCCTCCCTGCCCCTCCGCCCCCACCACCGCCACCGCCGCCGCCGCCCCTCCGGCTTGCTTGGCGTCGTCGGCCTTGAGCGAATCAATAAGCTGTTCAAAGCGGTGAGAGGCGGAGCGAATCGCCTTCAGAGTCTCGTCGTCGGTCTTCGTAGCCTGGAGCCGTGTGGCGGCTTTCTCCATGCTGTCAGTCGCTCTCTTGAGAGTGAGGGAGAAGACGGGAGCCCCCTCAAGCTGTTCGATCAGGCCGCCGGTCTCGTCCTTCAGGCCGCTCTGCACCTGGCCCAGGCCGCGGACACCGGCACGCTGGGCGAAGGTCAGCTTGCCGTCTGATTGTCGACGCATGTTCTCGTAGCCCTCGGTCTCGGTGACCATCTTGGCCTGGCGCTCGGCCAGCGACTTGAGCTGGTCGCCCATCCTGGCAAGCTGTTCCATGGCCAGTCGCTCCTCGGCTTCTTTGCGGTCGTTCTCCAGCTCTTCCTGGGCGTCGTTCAGGTCAGCAAGCGCTTCTTCCTCATTCTTGTCGGCCTGGTCTCCCTGGTCCTCGTCCAGAGCTTGCTGAGCTTTACCCATTTTGCCCGCGGCGTCGGAGGCGGCCCGACCCGCGCGATCGGCACTCAACTTGGCAAGTCGCTGCAACTGGCGCTTCAACTCCTGCTGGATCTGCGCCTGTTCCTTGGCCAGCTTCTTGAGTTGGCTGCGCCTTTGTTGGGCATCGGGATTCTGCTTTGCCTCGCGAGTGGCCTTGAGGTTCTCCGCCTGTCGCTGGCGCAGTCTCACGCATCTCGGATTCGGCCTTTCTTAGTTCTTTGACCAGGCGCGAAAGCTCACGTTCGCGTCGGTTCTGGACGGCGTCGACAAGTTCCCGTAGCTCCTGGCGAGCCGTATCCTGTTGAGCCCGAGCCTTACCCATCTGGTTTTTCTCGAGCTGCTCGGCGGCTGCACCCATCTTGGCGCTGGTACCCTGTTTACGGCTGTTGCCTGCCGCATCACGCATGGCGGCAGCAGCCAGCGGGTCGGATTCATCAAGTCGCTTGCCAAGGTCGTCCATGCGCTCGAGCAGGTTTTGCAAGTCCCTGGCCAGATCGGCCTGGCGGGCGGCCAGGTTGCCCAGCTCGGCTTTTTGTTCGGGTGTTAGCGACTCGGCCGGCTTGCTCATCAGCTCGGGCCTGGTGGCCGCCTCGGCCGCCTGCTTCATCGTCGCTTCTTGTTGCTTCAGCAGGGCCTGGGCGTCCTTGACAACGCCCCGGTAAATTTCGAACTCTCCAAGGCCTTCGAGCATTTTCTGAAGTTCATCCGCAATGGCCTTCTGGTTAATCTTGGCTTCCGCCAGCGATCGCCTGGCGACATCCTGAGGTGAGTCCTCAGGCCGAGGCTGTGGGGTGGGGCCGACCTGGGAGGGCTGCTCTCGAAGCTTGGCATCGTCAGATTGATCCGCCGAGCGGGCCTTATCTGCCCGCTCGCTGGAGGTTGTCCCCTTCTGATCGGCCTTGCCCGCAGAGTCTTTGCCCGCGGCCCGGGAAGGCGGCTGGTTCTTGCTCTCCTGGCCCGCGGCCTGAGCCGGTGACTGCTCCTCGTCGGCTTGCGGTTGGTCGAGCGCGGGTTTGACTGAATCGTCCTTGGAAGCGGGCGAGGCCGGAGCTTGATCGGCAATCTGCTCTAGGCTCTTACTGGCCCTGGTCAGGCCCTGCTCGGCCGGGCCCAGGTTGCGATCGCGGAGCATGTTGAGCCGTTCGAGCATGTTCTGCATTTGCTGTTTCGCATCGGGATTGGCAATCTTGAAATTGCGAAGATCGTCAAGCAGGCGCCTGAGTTTCTGCTCCAGCCCGTCTGTGCGATTGCTCATCCGGCTACCGACCTGGGCTGGATGAGACCCGCGTTGTTCAGATTGTCGCGCTGGGCACGGGGAAGGCGGTCGGTCCGGGCCAGCGTGCGCGCGGCATCTTCAACCGGCGTGATGGCCAGACGCTGCATTGCGAGAAGCCGGGCGATCTCCTCGCGCAGCTCGCGACGGCCATCGTCTAGCTGGCGCGAGCCGCATCTTCGTTGGAGACGATTCGCAGGCGCAGCTCGCGGCTCTTGCCGACGTTGGGGCCCTTGATCGCATCAAAGTCACGGGCGTCCGCATGGAAGGTGATGATCGAACCGACGGCCAGCTTCAAGGGCGCCAGATTCCACTCGTAGCCGATTTCTTGATGCTTCACAAACGTGGGCTGTGCCACTCCGGGCTCGTCGCCGGGGGCCGACCAGAGCGGGACGGCCACGGCATCATGCGGCTCGGAATCTCCAGCCGACACCTTGTATAACAGCCGCGCCGAGTGAAGGCCGAAATCGTCGTCGAGCTCGACCCGAACGGGGACCATGGCATCGGCTGGGACGTCGCGATCGTTCCTCGGTTCGGCAATGACGACGCGAGGAGCCTCGTCCTTGAACATGCGGACGTCGTAGCGGACCGAGTCGCGGTTGCGAAATCCCTCCGAATCGATCAGTGCGAACCAGAATGCCACGTTTTCATTGATCGGGAAACTGGTTTGGAAGCCGGACCGGGCGGAGTTGAATGCGACGCTGCCGGGTGCCGGTTGGTCGCCCAGATAGAGCTCGGCGGCGGCCAAGTGTTTGTTGGCCTGGGCGTCGATCTCGATGCGCGTTCCCTCCAGAACCCGAAACGACGTCAGACCCGCGGCCAGCGTCTGGGTGGGGATGCCCGTGTACTTGGGCGACTCCAGCCGGATGGTGAGCCGGCTAAGTGCTGGAGGGGGAACTACCTTGACCTCGACGTCCCGGATCGAGCTCGAGTCGTCTCCGCCAGCGACCGCGAACTTGAACGGCTGGTTAACCGTCTCGATCCGGCCGTGAAACTCGCCGGCCTCGGTAGCGCGGAGCGGCTCGGTGATCTCCTCACCGTCAACGAAGCTATAAGTCACACGGGCCGTTTCCGGGATGCGGTCTCCCCGCCGCACCTTCACCGACAGCGTGAAGGAATCTCCCCGGGCGATCTTCAGTGTCGTGCCCGTGTCACTCAATGCCAGGTGGGTCTGTTGGGGCCATCGATCTGGGCCCCAGGGAACGAAGAGCCGCCTCAGTGCGATCCGCGCGGACGCGGGGTCAGCCAGTCCGCAGAGTAAGGCAAGAACCACGGAGGCCGCCGCGAGACTGCCGCGCGGATGATCGGGCGGTAATCAATCGCCTCTCGAAAATCGATCGATCGCGTTTCCTCGATCGCCTGCTTGATGGTCGCTTCACGCAGTGCCGGCGACCCATGACGGTCATCCGAGGGATTCAGCCGCAAAAACTGAATTGTACTGGCGAGCCGGTCATTGAGCCCTGGCCAGCGCTGTTCAATTCGCAGCGCGATGTCCAGGTCGGCGAACCGCACGAAGAGAGGCCGAAGTACCAGCTTGAAGACCACCCACAAGGCCACGCCCAAAAGTCGCCACCAGGAGGGCCAGACGGACGAAGACATCAAGGTGGAACAACCAGTCGGCCAGACCGGCCAAGAGCATCAGCGGCACCACTGCGGCGATCAGCCAGCTCAGGCCATGAAAGACCAGGAGCCGGCGAACCTGTCCCCGCAGTGCGGAGATTCGAGACTCCAGCAAACGCTCACTCATCGACCCCTCCCGTCCCAGCCGCGCCGAGCATCGTCCGCGGAACTCCCCGGAACAACCAAGAGACTCGAATCAGCGGGTCCGGGCCGCGGCTCAACGCTCATCCGCGGCAACCATCTCCCAGAAGCAACGATCATACCATCTGCTTTCGTTTTCGAAGAACCCATTCCAGCGTGATCAACGTGAGGAAAAGTGCCAGCACCGGCCAGGTGTTCCAGAGCGGGATGGGCGGATCGGTATCCAGCGGGACCGGGGATGGCTTGGGCAGATCCTGCAAGAGCGTGTCGGCCGTCAGCGGCGTGTAGAATTTGCCGCCGGTCGCCGCCGCCACCCGCCTCAATTCGGGTTCATTCATCTGCACGCGCTCGAACTCGCTGGCCGGAGCATCGACGCGGAATGTCGCCGTGGGGATCGGGCCGTCGAGTATCGGTGGCGGCAGCAGGCGAATGTCGTAATCGCCTTCGGGTGCCTGCGGCAGTGCGCCCTCAAACACGTTGCGACTGTCGGGTACCTGGTTCAGCGTCACTTTCCGCGGACTCTGCCCGTTGCGTTCGATCTGCAGAGTGACCGACCCGGCCGCCGGCGCCAGACCAGGATTAGGGAAGCGAACTTGAAGCCGGATCGGCTGCCCGCGCTCGTAACGGCGACGGTCCGTCTGGATCTCGGCCTGGCGCTGACCGACGAGCTTCGATCGTGCCAGAAACCGGATCGCCTGAACCCAGAACCGCCCGAAATAGCGGTCGCCGGCGCGGAACCGCCATCTCCAGGTGTCGTCGAATGCGTGGAACATCGCCTTGCCGAACCCGGCGAACTGATAGAGGTCCAGCGCGAGTTTTCCCTCGCTGCCCGTGGCCGTGGGGTGCTCCGCCAAGACCAGCGCCGCGGGCTTCTTGCGCGGGGCCTCGAAATACCATAAGAGCTTCGGCAGATCCTGCCAGATGAGCGCACTGGAAGCCTCGCTGTCGCCGAACCGAAAGATCGGACTGGCCCGTCCTTCCACCGTCAGCTCGGGACGGTAAGAGTCGATGGCGTTGCCCACGGCCGTCGGGTTGCGTGCATCGGCCAGTTCAATCGGCAAGAGTAATTCCAGCGGCGTTCCCCGATAGGCCAGAGGACTGAACGACTCGCCCGCCACGAACAGGATGCCGCCCCCCTTGTCGGTCACGAACTCGGTGAGATTTTGCATCTGCGAGTGGCTCAAGAAACCCGGGTCGGCGTCACCGACGATCACCACGTCGAATGCGAAGAGTTCGTCCTTGGCGGCGGGGAATGTGGGCAAGGCCGAGCGGTCTTGCTCACTGTACTCGGGATCAGCCGAGAGCAGCACGACGCTCAGGTCGATCGTTTCCTCGCGCTCGAGATAATTCTTCAGGTAGCGGAACTCGTAGCGGGGCTCGGTCTCCACCAGCAGCACCTTCAGCTTCTCCTTGCGGACAGTAACCACGCGCTCGATCCGATTGTTCTCGACCTGAAGCTCACGCGGTTTGGGCTGAATCTCCAGGATGAATGTGCGCGAGCCCGTGGTTTTGGGCCGGTGCACCAGCTCGACCCTGCGGGGCTGGCCGTCGGCCGGGGCTTCCACCTCGGTCGAGGCTAGCTCGCGCGGCCTTCGGGCCGCGCTGGAGAGGTCTCGCTCCAAGAGCCGGAGGACCACCTTTTGGCCCTGGAAGCCGCGCGCCAAAAGCTTCGCCTGGAACCGCACCGCATCATCCACGAAGACGACCTCGTCCACGAGCAACTCCGTGAGCTCCAGGTCACGAGCGGGTTGGCGCTTCCCAGGCCGATTGCGAAGATCGGCACCCCTTTCCGGGCCGACAGCTCGGCGGCCTTGGCCAGCGGTTCGCCTTCAGTGGTCTGGCCGTCGGATAGAAGGACGATCGCCGAGGGAGGAGCGCCGCGGAGCTCGGTCAACACCTGTCGCGTAGCGTCCCCCAGGCGTGACTGGGTGCCCATCCCCTTCACGTCGCGCAGCTTGTCAGCGGCCGACACGATCTCCGCGGGCCGATCCACCTCAGCCAGCAGCCGGGCGGAGTTCGAGACCAGGTAAAGCCTGACCTTGTGCTGCTTTTGCAGCTCCCCAATCAAGCGAGCCTTGTCTTTGAGAACTAGCCCCTTGGCGATCTCTATCCGCGGGACCTCCGCAGCCGGCGAGTCTCCCGCCGCCACCGGGGCCGTGCTCGCCGTTGGCCCCGCCGCCTGGTCGGCCAAGCTCTGCAGGGCAGCCCGAGTTTCGGGCAGCTCGTATTGATCGGCGATCTGCTCGCTGGCCGAGTCGTCGATCATGAAGGTCAGGTACGGCAAGCCCGTCCGCTCCACCGAGAGCACGGCCTCGGAGATCATGAACACCAGAAGCAACAGCAAGCAGATCCGGATGCCGGCAAGCAAGTACTTGTAAAAGGCGGCCGCCTTGCCTTCTCTACGGTAGAGCCAGATGATGAGGGCGGAGCCGCCCAGCACCACGGCAAGTCCCAGCCACTGTGGCCACGGCTGCTCGAGCCGGATACGCGGCGAGATCGCCTCTCCAGCCTGCGGGGGTGGCACCTTCAGTGCCTCGGCCAGTTTTTGATAGACCCAGTCCTGCACGGTCGACAGGCCTCATGAAGAAGGTACGTGATGGCCGAACTTCCAGGCCAGGAATGATTCCAGCAGCAAGAGCGCAAGCGCTCCGAAGAGCAAGGGGCGATGGAGCTCGCCGCGGCGGCTCACGGCAGCGGCGCTCTGGCTTAACTCGGGGCCGTTGGTCAGGACGTCGAACCGCCAGCCGGGCAGCTTTTGTTCCAGCGCGCTGCGGTCGAGCTTGGTCAGATCGCTCTCGGCAGGGTCCGGATTGGCAGAGAAGAAGTTTTCCACGGCAAGCGGTGGCCCGATCTGCACCTGATACTTGCCAGAGAGCTCGGTCTGCGCGAAATGCAGTTCGCTGAACCCCCTTGTCGCCTTCAGGCGGGCGGCTGCCGGCTGCCCCTTGGGATTGACCACTGTGGCGGCCGCGACCGCGCCGGCCGCCGCGAATGTTTGATCGTAGGGCTGGCCGACCCGGATGTTGCGTTCGGCCATACGGCCCGTCGCGGCCTCCAGGATCATTTGCTGCATGATCGGCGGATAGCTATTGTGCAGGGGCCAGGTATTCCAACCCGCGTCAGCCGAGGTGGCCACCAGGATCACCTTGCCGCGCCTCTCGGAGCCTCAATAATCGCCGGATCGCCGCTGTCGAAGGCAATCGCCACCTGGGCTTGTGAATTCAACTTGGTCAGCTTCTGGTATTGCCAGATCGAAGTCTGCGTCAGCCCGGCGGTGACGGGATCGGACTCGCCGCGAAACTCGGCCACCAGCGGATGCCGATAGCCCTTGGGATCGAAGGCGAACGCGGCCTGCTTCCTGGCGGCGTCGCCGACAGTCGGGCCCAGAGCGGCAGGCAGCAGACCCTTGCCGTCGGCGTAGAGCAGCCGGTTGTAATTATCGGCCATGACCTGATCGCCGCCGAAGATGATCAGACCGCCTCCCTGCATCAGGTAATCCTCGAGTGCCGCGACCTCGCCCGGGCTGAACTGGGCCACATTACACAGCACCACGACGTCAAAGCGTGCCAGCTCAGCGCTCTTGAGCTGAGCTTCCGTGACTACCTCCGAGCGGATCATGCTTGGCTGGCCGGGCGACTCCTCGGTGGGTGCCAGGGCCTGCGCCAGGTAGTCGGTCTCGGCCTGGAACGGCTCGGAGCGGAAATGCCCGTCGACGAGCAGCACGTTCAGGGACTCACGGACCGGCACGACGAGCCAGCGATGGTCATCTAGCGGCAGCGCGTCGTTGTCCATCGACACCTCGACGACATGGTCGCCCGCCGTGGTGAAGGGCTGGTTGAAGATGACGGGAACGTCCTCCCGGACCGGCAGATCGACCGACTGCTCGGAACTGACCCGGCCGTCCATGATCAGCCTGACAAGCACTCCGTCGGCTTTCGAGGGCCCGAAGTTGCGGATGACTCCCCGCACCAGGGGCGTCGATCCCGCGATCACCACCGGGGCTTCGACCGTGAGGTCGGTCACCGCCCGGTTCTCGCTGCCCACCTTCCCCAGATCGATGATCACCGAACGCGGCTTCCTGGCCTCCAGCTTGGCCAGAACCCGGTCCAGGCCGTCCTTGCCCGGCGCCGCGGGTCTGCGCCAGCTTGTGCTCTGCAGGTCGGTCAGAAAGATGATCTCTTTCTGAGGGATCGACGAGACGTCAAGGACCCGATCGATTGCCTCGAAGGTCGCTTGCAGATCGGTCGACCCGTGGGTCATGGTGAGCTCGGCAATCTCCTTCTGTACTTCGGCCTGGATCGGCTGAGGATCGGCGATGACGACGCGGGGCGGTTCTCCCATCATGATCAGGCTGATGGCGTCGCCTTGCCGGGAATCTTTGACGAGCCGCGTGGCCACAGCCTTGGCCAGCTCGAATCGACTCTTGTCGCCCGTGGTATAGCCCATGCTCAATGAGCCGTCCAGGACCAGCACTCGGTGGGTGCGCCGGTCGCCGATCACGTTGCCGAAGCGCTCCAGAAAGGGCTTGGCCATCGCGGCGACGATGAGCAGGATGAGCAGGGTCCGTACGGCCAAAAGCAGCCACTGCTCGATGCGCACCCGCCGCTGGTTCTTGCGGATCGCTGCCATCAAGAACTGCATCGCCGCCCACGACATCTCCCGGAATTTGCGCCGGTTGAGCAGATGGATGACAATCGGTATCGAGGCTGCCGCCAGCCCGGCAAGCAGGCCAGGATTGGCAAACTCGAGTGCCCACAAGAGCGGCAGCGATGATGGTGAAAGTATGGGCATTGCGTCCAGACCCGGCTCTGTGGAACACTTACACGGCGCGCGCCGATCGTGAGGCCAGGTAGCTCGAGAGCGGGCCTTCGAGACTTTGATCGGTGCGCAGGGGAACATAGTCGATGTCGATCATCCGGCAGCCTTTCTTGAGCTCGTCGAGAAAGGCGCCAAGCTCGGCCTGGTAGGCGCGCGCAGCGCGTGCGGCTCGGTGAGAATCTCAGGCAGACCCTCCAGGCCCCGGAACAGCGTGGTTTCCCGGAACGGGAACTCGATCTCCGCCGGGTCGAGCACGTGGAAAACGATGACCTCGTGGCGGCGGTGGCGGCAATGTTTCAGTCCGGCCATGATCCGGGCCGGATCATCGAAGAAATCGGAGAAGATTGCCACAACGCCTCGTTTCTTGAACCGTTCCGCCAGGTCATGGAGCACTGTACCAAGATCCGATTTCTCTCGTGCCGGAGTCGCGCCGAGCACGTGAAAGAGCTCCTTGAGGTGCGAAGGCTGGCTGGCCGGCCGCAGGTAGCGGCGGACGGCGTCGTCGAAGAGACCTAGGCCGACAGAGTCTTGTTGCTGGATGACCATGTAGGCCAACGCCGCGACGACGAACTGAGCATACTTGAACTTGGATACGTTCTGTCCTGAGGCGTAAGCCATTGATTCGCTGGTATCCAGCAGCAAGTAAAGGAGTAGGTTGGTTTCCTCCTCGTACTGCTTGAGGTACAGCTTGTCGGTCTTGGACCAGACCTTCCAGTCCACGTGGCGGATGTCGTCGCCCGGAACATACTCGCGGTGTTCGGCGAACTCGACGGAGAAGCCGTGGTAAGGGCTGGGATGCATGCCCGCGACGTAGCCCTCGACCATGAGCCTGGCCTGGAGATCGAGCCCCTCAAGGCTAGCCAGCGTTTGCGGATCTAAATAATTTGGGGAGTTTTCCACTTTGCTCGGCCTCGTGGTCATCGATCGGGATGGTCTTGATCAGGCGCTCGACGATGTCGTCGGGCTTCAAGCCTTCCGCCTCGGCGTTGAAATTGGTGATGATCCGGTGCCGCAGCACAGGCCCGGCGACGGCCCTGATGTCGTCAATCGAGACGTGGTAATTACCGTGCAGCACCGCTCTCGCCTTGGCCGCCAGCACCAGATACTGGCTGGCTCGAGGACCAGCACCCCAACTCAAGAAATCGCGGATGAAGGTGGGGGCTTCTTCCTTTTCTCGCCGCGTGCTCCGGGTCAGTCGAACCGCGTAGCGGGCGGCGTGATCGGCCACTGGAACCTTGCGCACAATCTCCTGCAGACCCAGGATGTCATTACCCGAGAGCACCTTGGTCACCGACGGCTTGTGAATGGACGTCGTCAGGCGAACGATGTCCAGCTCCTCATCCTGCGACGGGTAGTCCACCAGGATGTTAAGCATGAACCTGTCGAGCTGGGCTTCGGGCAAAGGATAAGTCCCCTCCTGCTCGATCGGGTTCTGAGTCGCCAGCACGAAGAACGGGTCGGGAAGCCGATGCCGCTCTCCACCCACGGTCACCTGCCTCTCTTGCATTGCTTCGAGCAGGGCCGCTTGGGTCTTCGGCGGTGTGCGGTTGACCTCGTCGGCCAGCACGATGTTGGCGAAGACCGGGCCCCGCAAAAACTTGAATTGCCGCAGTCCAGTCGCCTTGTCCTCCTGGATCACTTCGGTGCCGGTGATGTCCGAGGGCATGAGGTCGGGTGTGAACTGGATTCGGTTGTAGGTGAGGTTCAGCGCGTCGGCCAGGGTGTGAATCATCAGGGTCTTGGCCAGTCCAGGCACGCCGATAAGCAGGCAGTGGCCGCGGGCGAAGATGGCAATGAGCAGTTCTTCCAGGACCGCATGCTGGCCGACGATGACCTTGCCCATCTCGGCCTTCAGGAGGCTGAACGCGTCCTTGAGTCGCTGCACTGCGGCTAGGTCGTCGCCCTCGAGTGGTTCGGCTGAATTGGTGTTGGCGTCGCTCACGCGGAAACCTCCGTAAAGGGGATGGTGGGCAACCCTGACCGCGACGGCTGAGCTGCGCAGCGCCTCGGGTCAGCGGACTTTTCTTGTCGGTTCCAGGTTCGGCAGATGGCTGACCACCTTCAGGGAAGAGAGGGAGGCTTGGGATCGGCACCGCCGTCGCGTCGAGAAAGGGCCCAGAGTCCTTGGTGGGTTGCCACCAGCACGCCGCGGGAGTCCAGCTTGAGATTGACGTCGGCAATCGTCGCCGAGAAAACGAACCGCTGCACCAGGGCGCCGGTCTCTTGTCGCCGGACTACGATGGGCATGTTCTCCAGCTCACCCTCGGAGAGATTCGAGAGGCTGGGATAGGCCAGCACGCACCGGTCGGATAGAGCAATTGACCAGAGCGCGTTTTCCGGTCCGGTGAGATGGCAAGCCCAGAGCGGCGAGCCGTCGTCGACCGCCAGGCGCGCAGCGTGTGCTGGCTCAGGCAGTAAACCCGCCGTTCATCGCATGCGATCGCATCGAGCCGATCGCTCAAGTCCTCGATGCCCAGGACCGTTGACCATCGCTTCGCACCGCTTATAGGGTCCAGGCGAATCAGCACGCGGCCGTCATGAAGCACGAGCACTCGCTCGGCGTCGACCAGGACGCGGGGCGGTCCGTTGACTGGCATCTCGGGGCTCTCACGGTAATCCCAGGTAAACAGCCCGCGCCGAGGTCGAAACACTTGACTGTCCGTCGGTCCGCGACCAGCAGAGCGTGATCGTCGTCGATCGGCACCGGCGCTCTTTGCAGGGTTTCTCCCTCAGCCAGCGCAGCCCGGGCGAGCTGCCGCCCGCTTTCAGTCTCCAGCACGAGCAGGCGGTTTGGGTTCTGGACCTGCAAGACGCCACGCTCCGGGCCGATCCAGAGTTTCGGATTGATCGCCCCGTCTTTCGAAGTGAACGACCAATCGACGGCTCCGCTCTCGGCATCAATCGCAATCAGCTCCTCCTCGCCGCGCAGGCAGAACAGCCGGCCGCCGACCGGGTGAAAATCGTGAAATGCCGTCCCGGCCTTCTCCAGTCCGCCAGGGGGCTGCTCGGCGCGTGTAAAAGGGTCGGCAGCGCGGCGCGAGCGGGAAGGCATGCCGACTGCAAACCGCCACTGCTCCGCCCCCGTGGCCGGGTCGAGACCGACGATCCGCTGGGCCGAGGCCGCCACCACCTTCTCGGAAAGATAACCTACCCAGGCTGCGGGCGATCCCAGGTCCACCTTCCAGCGAGGCTCACCGGTTGCGGGATCGAGCGGAGTCAGGACCGGACCCAGGGCGGCGAACACACGGCTCGATTGGAGCCCGGGCGGCGTCCCGACGGCAGCGAAAACCCGTTTATTGGGACCAGCTTGCGACTGCAAATGCCAGCTCCGAGCCAAGGGCAGCGGCACCGTTGCCCGGGGCCGGTCCAGTGCGATCTGCGCCAGCGGCCCACGAGCAAGCACTGCCGATGCCAGATCGCCCAGCGGGACGTCGGTTCCCAGCTCCGGCAGCTTGATCCGCGGATAGCGTGCCTGGACCTGGAGGTAGGCGTCCCTGGCCGAGACCAGATAGTTCTCCGCTTCGTAAATGTGGGCGAGCCTCCAGAGGGCCCGGGCCCGGGCAATGTCGGGAACCGCCCCGAGAGTGAGCAACCGCTTGTAGGCCCGGGTGGCGGCGCTCGGTCGGCCCGCTGCCTGGTGAACCTGCCCCAGTTCTAGCAGAGCTTCGGGAACGACCTCGGCCACGGGGAAAGTCCGGGTGACATCCTCGAGCAGGCGAGGATCCTGCTCGCGCCGGCCCCGGTCATAGAGCTCACGGGCGTTGCGATCAGAGGCGTCGTAGATCGATCGCCCCTGCTGCTTGACGATCTCCCACAGGCGATCGGCTATGAGCAGCTCGGCGCGAATGGCGCGATGGCCGTCTTCGGTGCTCACGGTTAATCCGCGCAGCCGGTCGTCGGTCAGCGCCTGCTCGAGAATGGCG
Source organism: uncultured Planctomycetaceae bacterium (assembly GCA_963760085.1). Classification (GTDB taxonomy): domain Bacteria; phylum Planctomycetota; class Planctomycetia; order Isosphaerales; family Isosphaeraceae; genus Aquisphaera. The sequence continues at coordinate 273,096 of CAVXCB010000056.1, read as the reverse complement.
ATTGCCGTGGCCGGCCGATCGGCTTGCATTTGGAGCTCGGCAAGCAGCAACCGGGCTCGCAACCGATCTCCGTCGGACCGGGCGATCCGCGAGGCGGATTCCAGCTCGGTGATCGCCTCGCCGAATTTCTTGTCGCTGCGTGCCGCCGCCGCCACCCGCAACAACAGCCGGAACTGGTGGTCGCGGGCCGCCTCGGCCAGGGGAACGCCGTCGATGGTCTCGGCCGGTCGTGCCCGCCTGGTCGCCTGGTCGTATGATTCCAGGGCGAGCTGGTCACGGCCGACCGCCTCGGCGGCTCGAGCCAGCCGATAATGGGTCGCCGCCGGCTCCGGGTCCCGCGCGATCTCGTCCCGATAGCGCTCGATCAGCCGGCTGTTCTGGCAAAAGACGACCAGTGCATCGGGCTGAGCCACAATCAAGTAGCCGTCGCCGGCGATGAGGTTGCCTCCCGTCGTCCGGTAGATCTCCATCAGCTTGATCGGCGGTTCGGCACGCAGACCGCTACCCTGGTCGAGGATCTCGATTCGATCTCGAGTGGGCCAGTAAATTCGATTTCCCGCCAGCAAGCCGCGGCCGTAGCCTTCGGACTTGCCCGAGTCGGGCCAGGCTGGCCGCCCGCTTGCCGGTCTTGACATCGAAGAGGAGTACCCGATCACCGCTGGCTACTAGACGACCCTTGGCCACGCCCAGAAGATGAGCGAGCTTTACCTCCTCGGCAATGGGATCGGTCTTCCAGACCAGCTGCCCGCTGTCGGCGGCGAACGCGTAGATGGCGGCGGCATCGCTGGGGGCGACGATGACCAGCCCGTCATGGACCACCGCGGGGTTGAGATCGCGGTCGCTTCCCCCCATCCTTCCCGAATCTTGCGCGGATAATTCGCGACCCAGCGCACCACTCCGGTCTCAGCCTCAAGAGCAATCACCGCTCCGAGGTTCGTCTGGTAGTAAAGAAAAGGACCATCGAGCGACAGCAGCCGGTGCCCGTAATCACTTGCCACCGGTCCGGCGAACCCCATTCCACCCATCGCCATGAAGTTGTCAACCTCGGACGAAGCTGCCCCGAGGTAACGCACCCAGCGGCGCGCACCCGTATCGGCGTCGAAGCAGGCGACATAAGTCGCCGTCTGCTCGCGCCGATCGGTCACCGCCACAAACACATTGCGGCCATCCGCCACCGGCGTCCCCTCGAAATTCACCGACCGATTGATGCGATCGGCCGCACGGTTGGGCAGAATCAGGTCGCTGGATCTTTGTAACCAGAGCAGCTTTCCCTGCGCGCTCCAGTCAAGCGCCACAATGTAACTGGAGCTTATCGAGCCGCCCGCCCGGTTCGGATTGCCAAACGGCGAGGGTGTCGCCGCACCCATCCGGGCGTAGATGTGGTTGCCGACCGCCGTTAGGGTGTGGCGGGGAATGCCCGGACTCATCCGGTACGCCTGGGGCGCAGTGTTCTCCAGCTCGTGCTTCCATGCCGGCTCGATGGGCAGCGCCGTCACCCCGTCGCGGTTGCCGGGCCGATCATTCAGATTGTAGGCCAGCACGCGCGTGCCGTCTGCCACGATGACCTGGTCTCCCAGCACGATCGGGTAATACCCGAGAAAACGGTCCTGCGGCAACGCGGGGTTGGTGGGCATGTTGCGGGGAAAACCGTAGCCGGGACGATTCGGGAGAATTCGCTCGAGGGACACTTTCCACTGCAGCGACCCCACGTCAATCGGCTCGGCCACGACCCTGGTGCGCGCAGAGCGCCCGCGAACGTCGGCCAGCGGCTGTCGGGCTGAGTCGGCGGAGCAAGGTGGTCAGCGCGGAGCGATTCCTCGAGGATCTTCACGTACGGCCCCGTGCCGCCCGGTGAGCGTGCCGGAAGCTCCGGGAAACCGCTTGCTGAAACTCTCCAGCTCCTGGACGAGCACGAGCTTTTCGCCGGCTGCCACCCGACACAAGAGCTTCTTGGCGGCGATCCGCGCCAGATCGACACTGGGATCGGGATGGACCAAGTCGAACGTGTCATCGGGCCGATCCGGTACCAATGGTCGGTACATCGCCAGCGCTTCTCCAAACCGCCCATCCTGAAACGCCAGGTCTCCCAGGAGCTCGAGCGCCTCATCGCCCCAGGAACTACAAAACGCCAGCGCGACGACGCGCCGCAGCAAGGCTGAATCGCGCCGGCTCACGCCTTCCCGGAACCAGCGCTCGGCCATGCCGTCCATGCGGTTACGGTAGATTCTTCGAGCCTCGGCGGGAAGCTTCGCCAGCGATCGGTGGCAGTAGGCCCTCAGATCCACGAACAGGACGAATTCTTCGGAATTTTGCTCAGCAGCCTTCTCCCTGACTTTGGGAAGCTTGGCGACCTTGTCGCCATATTGGTCGATAGTCCGCTGGTAGATCTCGATGGCCTCGGCCCACTGCTTGTCACGCGCAAGGCTGTCCGCATTGCGGAGCAGGGTTTCGGCCTTTTCGCTGGAATCGGGGTAGAACTTCGACGCGCCACGGTTTGGTCCCTGACCACGGGCGACGCCGGACACGCAGATCATCCAGCAAACCAATAGCGTTGACCATAGGCCCGCGTTGGCCAGCGTCCATCCTTCGTAAGCCGACCGGTCGCCGCTGACGCGCAGCGCGTCACCGCTCAATATGGCGGCCACCATCCCCGCTAAAGGGCGCGACGCCACTGCACCAAAAAAAGGCCCTCGAGAGCGTGTCAACCTGGTCGATCTCCCTTCCTGGAGCCATGATCGATCGATGTCTGAGCAGGCTGGCAGTCCGTTCGCTGAATGATCCTTCCCTTGCGGGCGGGAATAGATCTGATGATCAAGAGGGAAATGATTCACGTTCAAGATCAATTGGACACTAAACCAACCTTCAGATGCAACGGCAAATCCAGTACCAACAGGGCTCAATCACGATGAACCCCCTAGTAATAGAATACGATCTGATTTCTCCCATCGTCCCACTTGCCAAGAGATTGTGCACCCTCGCCTTCTCTTGAAGCGATGTTTCCATCGCCTCGGGACCGGCGATCTTCCGCCACCCCCGAACAGTCTCGTGAGCAATCGGCGAGCCAAGCCTCGCCAAGACGCCTGGCTCCATTCAGCCACGCGAGATGTGCGCACTCACGCCCGTCCCAAGCGCTTCTCACGGTCGAGATTGAAGTACATAACCTACATAGAACACAAGGGTTCCAGCGGCGGCAATAAGCATCGACTTTCCCAGGCCGACCTTGCCTAACAGCTCCGACGCAATCCCAAACGGGAGGATGATCATGCCCAGTACTTGCAGCAAGCGGCCAATCCTGTAGCGCAACATTGCGGATCCCATACGCTGGGACTACTTCACCTGAGCCGGGTCGATGGCAATCGGGCCCACATCCGTCACTTCACCAGCCCCGGACGGCGACGGTCCTGCCCTGCGCCTTCTTCGTTGGATCGGTGAAACCGACATAGCCGACCCGTTCTTGCCAGAGCACCAGGTTCTGTTCACCGGCCGGCACGCCCTTGATCTCAAACTGGCCGCCAGGTCCCGTCACTGCGAAGAAAGCATGATCGAAGACCATGAGGTAGGCCTTCATCCAGGGATGAATGTCGCATGCCACGACGATCGGCCGCCGCTCGGCGACCAGTTTCATTTCAATCTCCCCTTTCGGAGCCAGAATCTGGTTGAAAGCGGCATTGGCGAAAGCGGCGTAACGAACGTTGTGGTTAACGGGGTCGCTCGACTTGATCACCAAGGTCTGATCCTGATGGAAGGCCAGGACGTAAGGCAAAAACTCGCAATTCCTCTGGTCGAGAACTACTTTCGGGCTCCGGGCCAGCAGGTCTTTGACGGCTCCAGCGTTAACGCCTTTGGGCTTGACCAGGTAGGCAAACCCATAGGCTACCCCCTTGGTCGCGGGATCGACGACCAACTCTCGATTGGGAATTGCCCCGTCCCGGGCGCAGACCTCCGAATCTTTGGGCGCTCGGCCCTTCTCGATCAGTGTCCGGGCAGGCGGAACGTCGCTGCCGCCCCAGACCAGACGGCCCTTGATCGTCCCATAATCACCTTGGGCAGCCACGCCCAGACCCAGGGAACAGAAGGGTACATTCGCGGCCATAACACCAGGCGGACCGGCGGCCAGGAGCAGCAGGCTCAGGGCGCTCAATCCGCCGCAACATAAGCTCCATCGCATGGCTCACCTCGATCAAGTAATACCGGGCCACCTCGGGAACGCGGGTTCCTCAAGAGGTGGCCCCGGGCAGCCTGTGCCGGCCGGTCATGACGCAACGAACCTCACTCCGCACGCAGGCGGGACGGTCCGATCTTGAAATCCTGAACCAGCGAATCATTGGCCTTGATCACCACCATCATCGCCGGAGGGCGCGGTGACGAAGCCGTTCTTGTCAACGGCTTCTTGCCAGACGACAACCTTCTGGGAGCCAGCGGGCGCATTTTTGATCTCGAAGTATCCCTTGCCGTCGGTCACCGCGAAATACGGATGATCGAATACCATCCACCAGGCTTTCATCCAGGGGTGAATATCGCAGGTCACCTCGGCAGGCGTCCGCTCTGGACCGCTGGGGGTGAACTGGTTCGTACTCTGCGGGCCGAGCAACTGGTTAAATGACGATTGCTTGAGCTTGGCGTTGATGTTGTGGTTTACCGGATCACTCGATTTCAGCGTGATTTGCGAGCCGTTCAGGATGCCCAGCACATGGGGCTCGAAAACACACTTGTTCTGGTCGAACAGCACGTGCACCGCGGTCGCGGCCTTCTTGGCTTCGTCGCTGACACTGGTCGGCTTGCTCAGATAAACGAGCGCGTTCTTGACGCCCTTGGTGCCTCCATCAACCAGCAACCGCTCGGAGATCAATGGCGCGTCCTTGCCGCAGACCTCCGGGTCTTTGGCCGCCTTGCCCTTTTCGAAGAGTACCTTGGGAGCCGGCGGATCGCCGACAAAGGTGACCTGTCCCTTGAGCGTGCCGAACCCCTCCGCCTTGACAGGCGCCGCCGTTGCCGTGCTGGCCGACGGCTCGGCCGCGGCGGACGGAGCGTTCGACCCCGGCGCGGCGGTCGCGGACGGCCTGCCAGCGGGAGCCAGGCTCACTGTCGAGTCCGGCACGACCACCGCATCGCTCGAATCGGTGGCCTGGCCGCCACATCCGAGGACCGAGACCATCAAGGAGGATCCCAGGCACAGCCCCAGAATCGCCGGAGTACGCACCCACCTTGTCATCATCGCAATTCTCCTGGCATGTAAGCTCGTATGCTTGTTGTTACTCAAATACTTTGGCCGCAGATTGAGTCGGCCTTCCACGGGCCCTCGCCATTCCGGAGAGGGCCTCCAACTGACGAGAGACAAAATCCATTTCCGTCCCGTGGCCTGAGCCGCGCCGTCACGCGCGGTGCCGATAAGGGCGGTGGATCCCCTAGTTGGCTCACTCGGCAAGCCCGGTGGGCTTGGCGGCCGCTGCGGTCGCGGGCTGGGCTTCTGGTGCCTTGGTCCCGGCTAATTGCTGCTCGACCACATTGGTGTAGTTCAGCAAGGTATCGCGGATTGCTCGAACCATTTCGATGGGCTTGTTCTCGAAAGTTCTGGGCACCGGTAGCTGCGGTGGTCCGTGGGGTACAACGTTTTGCGGCATCGCGGTGTAAGGCACCAACCGCTTGGGATTGGCGATCCACTTCTCAAGGAAGTCGGGACGGAACCGGCTGGCCACTTGCCTCAGGTCGGGACCGTTGACCACCTGCTCGCCACCGGTCGGCTTGAACTGGCCGATCGCATGGCATTGGATGCAGGGCGAGCCCTTGTTGGCCATCATCGACCAGCCGGCACCCAGATAGTCGGGATGAACAGTGTTGCGCTCGGCGATATAGCCCACTTGCTGCTGGGGAATCGTCTGGTAAGGAAACTCGGCGCCGTCGCGGGCCGCGAAGTAGTCGGCCAGGTCTTCCGTCTCATGTGTACGGACTCCGATCGCCTTGCCATAGTGGAATTTCGGCATCCGGAGCTGGGCGGCCGGCCGGATTGCATAGGGGTCCAGCAGGAACACCGCCAACCAGGGGGTCTGTACCTTGTTGCCCTCGCGGATCAAGGGGGGAGGCAGGCGGTTCCAGAACGACTCGAAGCTGGTGCCGGTGCGCGTCCTCGCGGTGGTCGAAAAGAGCCACGCAAAGTTACCTCCGACCGCGGGCGTCTTCTCCACTTTCGTCTGATCGAGAGTCACGTTGTCGCCGACGTTGAAGGTGTAACCGCGGATCGTGACCGGTTTCCAGAGCTGGACGGTCAGCTCATTCTCGAAGAGGCCGATCGGCATTCCCTCGATCGTGACCGCCGTGCCATCGTCTTTCCGCAAGGCCAGCTCGGCCTCGATCTTGTCGGCATCGAGCTTCTTCTTCGGATCGTAGGTCGAGGTGGGGTACAGCTCTGCCAGGAAATCGTTGTTACGCGCCGTGTAAGAGGACCGCACGTTCGCACTGAAGTCGGTGAACGCGTCGGCCACTTTCATTCCTTCGGGAATCAAGAATTTCGGCATCTCGAGCACATGGCAGCCCGAGCAATTATAGCGATTGAGCACCTTGCCCCCCTTCGCCAGCGCGGTCTGCACTTCGTTGTAGTTGGCCTTGGCCAGATACCTGTAACCAATCTTCTCACCCGTCAAGCCGAGGACGAAAGTCATCACTTCCTCGACGGCGGCCGGGTTGTTGGCCCAGGCGAACTGAGGCATCCGCAGCCGGTCGTCCCAGGTCTTGTACTTCTCCTTGTCCTTCAAGTAGTCGTAGCTGCGGGGACGGTGCAGCTTCTGGTACAGGAAGCCAATGCGAGATTCGTGCTCGATCTGCTCTTGAAAGAAGGGGTCGGTCCCATCGCGGTCGCCGCCGGTCTGCTGGGGTTGATCCTCCAAGTATTCCCTGATGTGGCTAAAGTCCAGCCGGGTCGGGCTCTTGATGCCCCAGTCATTCAGCGGGGTGCCGATCGGCTTGGCGTTCTCGAACCCAGGGATAGAGTGGCAGCCAAAGCAACCCAGTCGCGAGATCGTCTTCTCTCCGAGGAAGTAGAGCTGCTCGTCGGTGCCGAGCTTGCCGACGAATTCGTCGACCTCGCTGAGCGAGACCGAAACTGTCTTGCCGTCTCGGTTCTTGTAGCCTCCCTTGCTAACGTAAAGCTTGACCAGCTCGAAGAGGGCCGCGGCGACTTGCTTGTCCTCGGTGGGCGGGACCTCAACCTGCACTGGCCAGTCGCCCGGAACCGAGATCAGCCAGGAGGCGATGTCGGCCGCGTCCTGGAACGTGAGCTGGAGGTTGGGCATCAGGCTCTTGGGATGGTACTTTTCGGGGTTCTGAATCCAGTTGGACAGCCACTTCTGACCCTTGTCGGGCTGGGATCGAAACTTGGCGGCGATGTTGCCCAGGTTCGGACCGTAGTCGGCCCGGGCAAAGGACCGAACCGATTCGGGGAAACTGTTAGGATCGTAGGTCACGGCCGGTTCGGGCTTGTAATGGGGATTGAGCGACTTGCGATCCGCCAGTTGAACAGAGCCGGAATCGTAGGCCCGATGCTGGTGACATGCCATGCAACCCTTCTGGAGAAACAGCTCCTTGCCGCGTTTGGCGTCGGTCTGCGCGGGGGCGCGACGAAGTTCTCGGGCGGCGTGCTCCTGGTGAACAGGTAATGGGCGATCGCCTGGATCTCCGCATGACTCTTGGGTAGATCGTCCCTGCTGTCGTTGTTGGTCAAGCCATAAAATCGCGGCATCCGGGAATCGGGCCTGAAGGCGTGAGGATTCTTGATCCACTTGACTACCCAATCCTTCGTCACCTTGGATGCGACATGACTGAGATTGGGCCCGACGGTCCGCTCGTCGGTCAGGTCAGGTCCGAACGAGCCCTCGCCGCCGATCGTGTGGCATCCGGTGCACCCATACTGCACGATCCGCTGGTAACCGGCTTGGAGCTTCTTGGCCTGGGGGATGTCGGTGACCTGGTGGTGGCACTTCACGCAGGTCGACTCGATGAACCGCTGCGGAAGCATGGGATAGTCCCAATGATGAATCGGCTGCCAGCCGTATGCTTGCTTCCAGCGATCTTCTTCCTCGATGCTCGCCGGCGTGTGCGAGGCAAACGTGAAATCCGTCCCCGAGCCCTGACCGCCGTGACAGATGGTGCAGCCGAAGGCATTGATCGGATGTGGGCCGTTGCCGTCGAGGTAGAGCCCGGCGGTCACCACTCTCCCTTTGAGATCGACCGACGTCGCGCCCGAGGTCAGAAATGGGTGGGAGGCATACACTTTGGGCATCGGCTTGCCGCTTGCGTCCTGGGAGTAACCCACCTTGTCGATGCCCTGGTGGCAGGTGGTGCAGCGATCATACCGAGGCACGTCCTTGAAGTTGTAGTTGATCGTCAGGTCGGGCAGGCTGATCTGCATGATCTTGGTTGGCGGAGCGGCCATGTCGATCCCGGGCAGGCCGCGGAGCCAGGCCAGCAAGCCGAAGTACTGCGCCTCCTTCTGATCGAGTAACCGTTTCACCCGGTCAGCCTCGCGGGTCAGCTTCTCACGCTCCTTGACCAGGTTATCAACATAACCAAGCAGCTTTTCCTTCTCCTCGTCTTTCAGCTTGAACTTGGCCTGGGCTTCCTCAAGCTCGCGCGACAGTCCTGCAAGCTGCTTCTCTGCATTGGAGACGGTGCTGTTGAGGTAAGCCCGCGCTTCGCGCTCCTCACCACGCTCGATCATGCCGTCGTACAGGCTGCGCAGACTGTCGAGCTCGGCCTTCTTGAACCTGCGCTGCGTGTCCAGCCTCTCGGTCTTCGCCTGCAGTGAATTGAGCTCCTTGTCGAGCCGGTTCAAGTCGGCCGCCCGCTTTGCCGCCCCCTGTTCGGCTTCCTTGATCTTCCTGTCGAACTCATTGATCTGATTCTGGACGTCGCCTTGCCGTTTCTCCAGAGTCTCCCGCTCGACGGCCTTCAGCTTCTCGCGTTCAATGACCTGGAAATCGCGCTGAACCTGCTTCCAAGGGCGCAGGTGGTCAGCCATGATCATCCAGATGATCGCCAGCGTCATCGCGATGGACGAGATCGCGAAGATAATATGCAGCCCGGGCTGACGTCTGTAGGTTTCCTCGGATGCTGGCATGTTCGTCCATCCTATTGTCTCGGTCGAAGAGTTCCGCAGCCCGCGGGCCGAATCGCGGGTCATACGGCTCAGACCTCCGGGCGGTCGCCTGCCACCACGGTTATGTTAGATATTCAGGAAGTACTCGGGAATAGCCACCAGGTATTTCAGGTTAATTGTCCAGCGCAGCACCATCTTGATCGGCAGGCTCGCCATGAACAGGATCAGGATTGCCAGGGTCATATAGCGCAGCATCCCGGCCTGCTCGGCGTATTTCTTGAAAAAGAGCCGCCTCAAGAGCTCGGGGAGAATGGCAAAGTAAAGCAAGCAGAGCAGCAGCCCTGGAGCCTCGCGGACCAAGATCCAAGACGGCTTCGTCGTGCCCAGAAGCTGGATCCAGACGATTTCGGAGAGGTTGATGTTATTAAGTGGAATCAGCTTGTGTAGGTCCCAGTACTCGTACGGGCCGAAGAAATTCCAGTTCGGACCACGCAAGAACGTGCCCAGCAAGATCAGCACCACCCAGAGCACGAGGAAACCGTACTGGAAAGTGATGTAGGCGAACTTGCGCTGAGTGATCGTGTAGTACCCGTTGCCTTCCTTGTTGGTATCGATGTAGGGAATTGCCATCAGCCCGACGATGATCAGGCTGGGCAGGACCACGCCGGCCATCCAGGGATCGAAGTAAACGAGCATCTCCTGGAGACCGAGGAAGTACCAGGGGGCCTTCGAGGGGTTGGGAGCAACCGTTGAGCTCGCCGGCTGCTCGAAGGCGCCTGCAGGGCGATTCCCCAAATCACCAGGAAGATCGTCAGCGCCACCATGCAGATCAGCTCGGTGTATACAAGGTCCGGCCAGGTCAGCGTCTTGTCCGGCTCGAGTTCTTCCAGATTGGCCAACCCCTGAGCCATCCGGGCGTCGTTGATAACCGCCCGCCGCAGGCCTAGCCAGTTGAAATAGCCTACCAGAACGATCAACCCGACGATCGGCACGTTATCGGGCTTGGTGACGATCTCGCGAAAATCGTAGTCGGTCATGCTGAGGCCGAAGAAGAGCAGAAACAGGTTGACGATCGACCAGGCCACCAGACCGTTGGCCACAAACTGGCGGTAAGCAAGCATCGCCGCGAAGCCGATCGTCGCGCCGACGAAGAAAGTGGTGGGTCCAGACACGTAATCGATGGCGTCGCGGATCGCCTGCGGCAGACTGATCTCGCCCCCGAACAGGTAAGCAATCCCCATGGCCTGGAAAATAAGAGCGATGATACTCCAGATGAGGGTCCAGAGAGTCCGGTTGATTGGCGTGCCCAGACCCACCGCTGGAATGTGGTCGTCGAGAGTGGGTGGAGGAGCCGTCGCGGCATCGGCATGAGCGATCACCGGTTCCCGCGTTTCCGCAAAGTGGGCGGCGTCTGCCCCTGCGGTGATGGCAAGCAAAGCGGTTGCCAGGGCACTAAGGCAATAGGCCAGCTCGAGCGCCCCGGGAAGCATGTGGCGGCCCAGGATGGCAAGCACCGCCAATCCTAAGAGCCCGCAGAAGGCAAGGGCCAGCCAGTCGGGCAGCCGCCTGGTCCGCGCAGCCAGTGCCGAGCGCGAAGCCCCTTCGGAGACCATTTCTCCGTAGGCCACGTAAGCCGCCGCGGCCGCGTTGAGCATGGCGGCTAACAGGTAATACCACGCCAGTCCGGCCATCACACCGGGGGTAAGATCTTGACGCATGGGTACCTACACGCCGAAGTTACTTGGATTGCCAGTGCCGAACCGAGGATCCACGAACCGTCTTGTATAGAGCCCCTTGGTCGGGCCACCCGGGGCAGGACGCACCAGGCGCTCCCGAATGCGCTACCGTTTTCATGGCTGATCAGATCACATCGGGCCGCTGATGCCGCCGTCTTTGCGGACCCGCCAGAAGTGGATCATGATCAAGAGCGATGCCGCGAGCGGGATTGCCACGCAGTGTAGCACGTAGAATCTGTTGAGCGTCATCTCGCCCACGGCGCGGCCTCCCAGCAGGGCAAACTTCGCATCCGATCCAGACGTAATCAGCTTCACTCCGTTGAGCGCCAGCATTCTGGCTCCAGGGCCCTCGACACCCACGCCGGGCGTGGCCCGGGCCATATTCGACCCGACCGTTATGGCCCAGATCGCCAGTTGATCCCAGGGGAGCAGATAACCGGTAAAAGAGAGCAGCAAGGTCAATACGAGCAAGATTACGCCGATCGACCAGTTGAACTCGCGGGGAGGCTTGTAACTGCCGGTCAGGAAGACGCGATACATGTGCAGCCAGACTGTGATGACCATTGCGTGGGCTCCCCACCGGTGCAGCTCGCGCATGATTCCCAGGGTCGTCACGTCCCGCAACTGGAGAATGTCGTTATACGCGTGCTCGAGTGTCGGTCGGTAATAGAACATGAGGAGCACGCCGGTCACGACCTCGACGACGAACAGGAAGAACGTCGTCCCTCCCATGCACCAGGTGTAGCTCAGGGCAATGCCTTGCTTGCGAACGCTCACCGGGTGTAGGTGAAGGAAAAAATTCGTCAGCATCACCACCACCCGGTTGCGCCGGTCTGTCGGCATGGGGTGGCGGAAGATGCTTTTCCAGAGCTGAGTGTCGGTAATGTTGTCCAGAATTGGCATCGGCGACTCGTCCCTTTGGATTCATCACACCGCGATGTAACTGTCCGGGTCTGACCACTGACCCAGCTCTTGCTGGAATTTCTGACTCTTATCGACCACGATCTGCCCATCGTCGGCCAGTGTGACCTTGAACCGTTCCAGGGGGCGAGGGGCGGGGCCCTCGAAATTAATCCCAGTGATGTAGAAGCCGCTGCCGTGGCACGGGCACTTGAACTTCTGTTCGTTGGCCAGCCAGTTCGGCGGGCAGCCCAGGTGCGTGCACACCGACTGCAGCGCGTAGATGATGTCCTGGCCATTGTAGCGATTGGACCGGACGATCCAGAAGCCGGATTCCGCCTTGAAGCGCTCATTGACATCGTTGGGGTCATAACTTGAGGGCTCGCCGACTTTGACCGTGGAGGGAGGTTCGGCCAGTACATTGGGGAACATGAACCGGCCCATCATGGCGGTAAAGGCCACGCAGCCTGCGGTGAACGCGGTCCAACCGAGGGCGACCCATGTGATGAAGAAGCTGCCAATCATAAAGCCGCGGCGATCGGTCTGGCCTGATGGGACCGGGGCGGCGGCCGCGGCAACGCTTTTGTCGGGCTTGGGCAAGACAGTCTGCGGCTTGGCCGTTGACGGCTTGGGCGCGACTGCCGGCTTGGCGGGCGCCGCGTCGGCCACCTTGGCCGCAACCTTCTTGGTTTGCTTGGCCCCTGCCTGGCGCAGGGCCTCCGCCAGATCACGAGGGTCGGTGATCTTGTCCAAAGGCGGCAACACGCCGCGCGGAGCCCGCGGTCTTGGCCGCCGGCGCGGCCGCGCTCTTTGGTGGGGCGGCCTTCGCGGCGGGACCGGCCGCAGGCGCTGCCGAGGCTGAGCCGCGGGCCGCGGCCAGCTTCTCTTGCAGGGTCAAGGGGCGGCCGAGCGGCTTGGCCGGTGGGGGACCGAAGGCTGGTTTGGTTTCGGCAGCCGCCTTGACAGGCTCGTCCACGGTGTCGGTGTGCGCCGGTGCCGGCACCACAGCGGCCGCCGGCGCGGTCGTGGCCGCTCCACCCGCCCGCGCGGCAGCAAGCTTCTCCTTCAGCGTAAGCGGTCGGCCCAGCGTGGACGGCGACGGCACGCTCACCGCGGCAGGTGCAGGCTGCGCCGGGGCCGCCTCGGGTTCAACCGCGCTGGCTTCGACCTCTCCCACTTCCTCCGTCGCCGGGGTTGGCGCGGCCGCTTCCGGCTGGGCCTGCGCGTTTTGCCGGCCCACCTTTACGTGCCGCCTCAAGAATCTCCTGTACGCTCGGACGTTTTGCCATCGCTTTGGTCCTAGCTTCGGCTTGCTACCGACTCGCTCAACTCACTCTTTTACGACCATAAAACCAACGACTGCTGGGCAAACGCAGTGCCAGTTCCCTGTTACCTGAAACAAACGCGCTAAGTTTAAGCGAGAACTTGCTTTATCCCAGAGGCACAAAACTTTGCAAGGGTCTGGCTTCTCAAAGGTGAGAAAGTAGTCCGGCTCGACGTCCCCATTTCATGGAACTCGCCCTTCGGACAACGCTGGTCCAAATCAGCGGACCACTGCAACCGCCTGCGAGCGCGCCGCCTTGGCTTCCTTCCAAACCACGCGGCAACGGAGTTTCATAGCCTAGCAGGCTGAATCCCAATGGGCAACACGCTGGTCCCCGACACAATCGCGCGATTTACTTGACCGAACTGTTTACGCGATCTAAAGTTCGCGTCACTGTCTCTCAAGTCCGCGAGTCTCCTTACGGATGAAGTGACCATTCACGCAAGGGTTTGGTGAATCAGCTGGCGCAAAGCCACTGTCCACGATTTGGGACCAACCCCACCGACTGGCATTATATTCCGAGCGGTGGTGACTGAGATATTCCTGGCGCTGTGTAGTGCACTTGGCGCCTTCATCGACCAGGATGTTCGTCGAGATTTCGTGCAAACGCAGGGAGGCACACCACGGCTTCGGAGGCGGTCGGAATGGTCATGGGGAATGAATTCTTCAACCACGGAACACTCGGAAAAGCACGGAAACGATCAAGACTTAGAGAATCCTCCGTTCGACCTCCGCGTTGGGATAGCTGCCGAAGTTGACCTTTCTTCGGCATAGAGTAGATCATCCACTTCCGTGCTTTCTGTGGTTACAGGATTTACCCCAAATTGATTATGCCCCGATCGGTCGTGTTCGAGACGTTCCGGCGTCTTTTGCATCTTCAAACTGCGGTGCCCCCACTTACAAGCTTACAAGTATGTTCATCGAGATTCTGTGGAATAGCAAGCAGGGACGTCACCGCGTGGCTTCGGGTGAAGTTGACCCAGGAGGTTCGAAGCGTCGTTAACGATGACGCCTAATCTCCAAAGAGTCAGATGTCTCACTCATGACCGCGGGAGGTATAAATCGCAATGCCCCTTCCTTCTCCTCCCGCTGTGTCCGGTGGGGTGGGAATACCGATCGCTCTTGCCCGCGTTCCATCCCGACTCGCATTCAAGGGTTATTCCGCTCCGTCTTTCTCGGGGTCACGATCCTGGCCGGGGGGGCTGCATCGCTCGAGGCCGATCATTCCAGGTTCGGTTTCAGGAAGGCGGCCAAGAACTCTGCTCATCGTTCATCGATTTACCCCAAGGCTCGGCGAAGCGCTCTGACGCAGTTGCTCGGGCAGATGTCGGGACGGCCATAAACTGGCTTGGACGTAGTCTGGGGCCTTTCCTTGCCGACGAGAATGTACTTGACCGTCCCCTGAGGCTAGGCTTCCTTACATGACCAGTGACTCACCTCTGGTGCAATCATGGGTGTGGCGCGGTATCCTTAAGTGTGAGGGCACGGGCCGGTAGAGGTCCGTTCAGAACCAAGGTGTTCCTGGACAATTGTCGAATGTGTAACGCGTGGATATCCCCATCAGATCGATGAAATCTGGTCCGAGTATTAGAGACTTACGTCGAAGCTCAAGTGTAACGAGTCAACTAGTAACCACACTTACCATGAGATGTGGACCTGGACTAGCCAGCAGGCAGATTTGATCGGTCATATCGCTCGGCGAGTAACGCCTTCCAGCGGCTAATGCCATTTTGGCACTCACTCGAGGAGCCCGCATCATGACATTGCTCGGTCCCCTTCTGGCACTTTCCTTTGCTGCGCAGACGCCGGATTCCGACATCAAGGGCAGCGTCGTTGACACCAGCGGCAGGCCGGCCGCGGGCGCGTCGGTGCTGCTGTATCTTGAGTATCCTGGTCAGGCCGAACCGGTTCTCGCGAGCACGACGACCGACGGCCAGGGCCAGTTCCGTCTGGCCAGGCCCAGGCTGAGCGGACCCTGGCGTGGAAGAATTGTAGCCGGTGGTAGGAGCCTTATCTTCGCGTATCGACAGGGGTCAGGACTCGGGGTTGGCCGGTTCCACGATGAATCACACAAACTCGTGTTGCCCGAGTCGGCGCCTCGCGCCGCGACCATGCAACGAGCCGATGGCAAGCCGCTGGCTGGATTTAAGGTCATGCCCCGTCAGATCCACGTTTTCAGCGGTCCAATCGCCGAGATCCCAGCGAGCTTGACCGCGCAACTTGCCGCGACGACCGGTCATGACGGCACGGCGACTCTTACCTCACTGGCTGCGCGTGATGAGCTGATGGCGGTGCGCGTTGCCGGCCCTTCGCTGGCCGAGCAAGACATCGTGCTCGTGGATCGGCCCGGCACGGCCACGCGAACCGGTCCGGCGACCCTGAAGATCGCGGGGACGAGCCAGATCTCGGGGCGCATCATCGATGAGCACGGTCAGGGCGTTCCCGGACAAGTGGTCGAGGTCTGGACGCGGGGAAGTTCATCCCTCTACCCGAGTCCCGTGGCATTTGCCGGTGGTCCGGTCCGAACCAGTGCCGACGGCTACTTCCAGACCCCGCCAGGCCTGCTGGTCAGGTCGACATACCGTGTCGTGATCCGGGCGACGGGGAAGGACCTGATCTTGGGCGACTGGGTCACGCTCGGGCCGAAGCCCCACGAATTGCCAGCGATTGTTTTTGGCGTGCTGCGAACGATACACGGCCGCGTGGTTGATCGCGCGGGCAAGCCCATCACCGATGCCGAGGTACTGCAAAGGGGTGATGGTCCGGAGCGGACGTCGACCAGGACCGATGCAAATGGCAACTTCTCGCTGGGCGGCTTTCGATCGGGATCAGTGATCGTATTTGCCCGGCATCAGGGATTTGGGTTTCACGGCCAGATTGTTCAGCCTGCCGAGAGCGACATCAAGGTCGTCCTGACCCGCTACGAGGAGCCACAACTGCGGGTGATGAGACCGCTTCCGTACCCCGAGGTGTTGGCGGATTCGCAGGCGATCGCGCGGCGCTTGATCGAACCCCTCCTGGAATCGGCTTTACAAAAGAAGGACTTGCGGACAGCAAGCCTCGTACTGTGGAACCTTGCAGCAGTGGATCCTGGCGCCGCCCTGGACAAGCTCAACTCGGCGAAGTCACTCGACGGGCAAGCCCGGGAAGGGGTCCAGATCGCAGCCGTCAGATACCTTGCCCGGACCGAGCCGGAAGACGCGGCAAGTGTGGCCGAGACTATTCCCGACACGGGACTTGCCGCCCGCGTCGCTCATGCTCATAGCTGACGTAGTACCGGCGGATCGTCGACAGTTGAAGCTCGAGCTACTCGATCGGGCCTCCTTAAAGCCCGAACAGCGGAGGAAGTGGGGGCGAGACTTCAGTACATCGCGGCAGTGGCGAACAAGTGGTGCGACCCTGGGAGAAACCGAGAAAGCCAGGAAGCTGATCGTGGAAACCCTGCCCGTCGCGATCCAGTACACCGAGAAGACGGACATCCGCCGGGGTTTTTTCGCTGCGTCTCTGGCTCGCTTCGACCTGACAGCGGCGCTGGCCATCGCCAACGAATTCAGCGTCAGACGAGACAAGGATCGAGTCCTGGGCCTGATGGCACGCAGCTGGCCAACACCAACCCCGCCGAGGCCGAAAGGCTCTGGAACGAGGTGAGGGGCACCGTCTATCGCGAGAGCCTGGAGGTCTGCTGGAGACTGGCCTCCTCCGATCCCGTCCGAGCACGAAGGATCGCAGCCAGGGAGGCCCAGCGGGGCAACCCGGATTACTACATCGCGCTCGCTCTCGGGCTGGCCCCGCGTGACAAGGCTGCGGCCCGCGACGCTCTTCAGCAGGGTCTGGACCAGGTTGATCAACTCATTGAGGACCCGCAGAGCGAATACCGCGTGAGAAGCTTCCTCGGATATCGCACTGAGGACGATCGATCAGATTGACTCGGCACTTGCGCCAGATGTCTTCTGGCGCTACCTGGCAACTCGTCCCGCTTCCACGATCCGAGAATCGCGAGCGGACCCACCTCCGGATCGATGGTCAGGTTCATTGCCATGTACGACCGAAATGTGGCAAGATCCTGTTCGAACCGATTCGTGCCCGGATGGGCCGCGTAGCGGACAGCGCGCCTCGACGAAATGCACATGGAGTTCTTGGCCTGGACGGTGCTCGATCCTGCCGGGGCAATCGCCTCCGTCGAGAAGCTACCGATCAATCCTGACCGCCTCGATCAGTCCGGTGGTGCTCGACTCTGGGTCGCCGCGGCACTGACCAACAGGGAACGCTGGACGTTGCCTGGGTTCAATGGGCCTTTCGATTTCCTGCCGCAACGCTAACTCGGGGGCTCGCTCACGCGAGGGCTGATAAGGTGCCAGGAGCCGATTGCGGTACATTCTAGCAAGAAAGTGGCATTTTGGTTCCTGCCGCGTTTTCCGCACCCCTAGAGGGGAGGGAAAAAGGGGGGAAGGGAAAAGGGACATCGCCGATATCAACCGTTCGGGAGGGAGGTGAGCCTTAGAGATATGCATGTAAATACTTGATGCACAAGTAGTAGGGGTTAGGCGAGTCTTATTCAGTGATGTCCCCATTGTGCCAAATGGCACGGAGCGGCAAACCACCCTGCGAAAGAGGTTCGTGACAGTTGGCATCAATGCCGAATAGTGCCGCCACGTCGCAGGTTACAACGCGTGGCCTTCGAGAAGCCCGAGCCACGAACGACACTTGTCCGGAGGCCGGGTGGCACTATTCCCTTTTTCTTTCCTCCCTAATATACAGTGTCACCTTTACCACACAGTATTAGGGCTAATTCAGGAACAAGGAGACTTCACGAAGATACATCGCGATCCATCCCAACCCCAAGAGCCTTCCCAGGCGATCGATCCAGGACGGCCTAGCCCGCCACTGGCGGGTTAGAGCAAGCGTGGCCCACGCGGAGGCGACAGCGAAGGCCATGGCTCCCGACTGTTCGAGGCCCATGTGGCCAAGAGTGGCGGATTGGTCCACGTCCATCCCGAGGCGGTCAGGTATTGCAGAGCCGTTGACACCGCCGTTGCCACCAGTGCCAGGGATGCTACGGCGCAAGCGATCGCGCCTGGCCGGGCAAAGAGGCGGGAGGTCCTCGGCCGAGGCTGCCGGAGCGATAAGGCCAGCAGGACGAGGGTCGTTGGCGCCAGGTAGGGGAAGGTGCTGTAGATGACATTTCGGTGGAAGAATTGCGCGGGAAGGGTCGCGTGCATCTCCCGTGAGGCCGCCATCCCAAGCGCGGCCGTGGCAACCAACGCCTTCGCATCAAGTAGCGTGAAGCGGCGGTCAATCGCCGCCGCAGCGAGCGAACGGGTCATCGGACTAAGCCTCCGCAGTCGTCTAGCGCCAAAGCTCAGCGGCCGAGCCCGCTGTGAATCTGGAAGCTCTGCTTGCAATTTCAAGTCTTACGGTACCCTTGATATACAGATAGCTTTGATGGTCTTGTCGGTCGAATTCTCAAAGCACAATATCCAATTCCGGAAATGCCCCTCGGAGTTCTCGGACTCCGGCGTCAGTGACATGGGTCTTCATCAGACCCATTCACAGGAGGTTGACCAACTCCTTCAATTGTAGGATTCCCGCATCGCTTATCTCTGGGCGTGGGGTCAGCCTTGGTTTTTAGTTTCCGGGGGAAGGGGACTATCCAGCGACTCACGCCAGAGCGACGGTACCAGCACTGCGGTTTGTTCGAATGGGTTCGGGCAGAACATTCCCGTTGCGATCGCGCATTTCGATCGCGCTTGCGCCCTCAAGAAGAGAGCAACTTCCGCCAAGGCTGGCAAGTCGCGGACGATTTTGTCGTATTCTATAAGTGTGGGGTCAGTGCGCGCGATCATTGGTCTTGGGCAATCCGGTCCGGTCAGCACGACTTCGTGTCGGCACGGCGTCGGGGCGCCAAAGAATGTGTGCTCATGAGCGCGGTGACCAAGCGGACTGCTTTGAGTGCTGCGCATAGCTTGCCGATCGGCAAGGTGTCATGGGCTGGCGAAAGCTTGACGACGGCACCACGGCCAGACTCGCCTCGGCTCCGTTCAGTCGCACGCGTTACAAGCCAGGGAGTGCCGAGCAAACGGGCCTCGTTCAACGCAGGGTAACACTTGGCGGCGTAAAGCTTTGGGCTGCTTCGGCGTCAAGGTGTTGCTCATTCAGCATTTACGTCCGGGGCACCGACGCCACCCATCGTGAAAAGTGTTACCCTGGCTCCGAGCGAATTGAACGAGGCCAGCAATGCCCGATCAAACCTATTTGTCCCCGGCCGTAAAGATCTCTCGATTAACGAGTTACCACTCTTTGTATAAGTGATTATTGATCCGAAACAAACCCAATTTACGAGAGGGGCACTGTCACGCGGGGCAGTGCCGCGTGCTTGGCAGGTGGCGAGCGGCCAATGGCGCAGCGGGTGAGGGAGGCGGAACTGGTGGCCGCAAGAAAGTGGTGAATCAAAGCCAAATCACTCGAGCCGCTAGTTACTCTAGCTAAATGAGTTAACATCGACGCGTTCGTCATTCTTGATGCCAAACGAACCCAGTCGGAGAACGAAACAGCCATGGTTTACGTCCGGAGCTCTCGACGATATGGAAAGCATCAAATCCGAATCCGGAAGGGCTCGAGCTGGGGGCAATCGCCGTGGTGAGCCGGCGGACTCGACTTGTGAAGATGGATGCGAATTGGCATCCTGCGCCAACGAAGTTCCGGATCTCAACCCCGCGTCGACCGAGGGACCGCTTTCGAGTCAACGCCTGAAAAGGAGCAAGCACGGATGCAGCCCATTCTGATCGAGTTTCCGGGTTGGGGCCTCAAGATCCATGCCTACGGAGTGATGATCTTGCTCGCCTGTACGGGAGCCTTGTGGATCACGGTGTGGCGGGCCAAACGCGAGCGGCTCGAGGCCAGCAGCGTTTATGGACTGGCGGTCTGGCTCTTTCTGGGAGGAGTCATCGGGGCGCGGGCCTTGTTTGTGATTCAGTACCCAGAGACGATTCACTCGCCGGTCGACTTGATCCGCAGCTGGCAGGGCGGCAACGTCTTCTACGGCTGCATCATGGGCGGACTCGTCGGCTCGCTGATTTACTGGAGGCGCCGGCCTTTTCCGTTCTGGCCGATGGCTGATGCCGTCGCGCCGGCCTTGGCCGTGGGAATCACGCTGGGACGCATCGGCTGTTTTCTGAACGGGTGCTGTTATGGTTCGACCTGCGACGTTCCCTGGGCAGTACGCTTTCCCAGGGGAACACACGCCTGGCTGGCTCAGATCGAGCAGGGTGTGTTGCCGCCGATCGCGGAGTTTTCGTTGCCCGTGCATCCGACGCAGTTATACGCCGCCTTTGCTGGAGCGATGATCCTGGCAATCCTGAGCGCGTATTATCCGCGTCGCCGCCATGATGGCGAGGTGATGGCGTTGCTCATGATTCTTTACCCGATCACGCGGTGGCCGATGGAGAGTCTGCGTGGCGATGAGGCAGCCATTTTCGGGGGAATGACCTTGTCGCAGAACATCAGTGTTGGGCTTTTGCTGCTAGGGCTGGCCTTCTGGGTTCGACTCGTCAGGCGGTCGGCTGTACGGCATGCCGACCAGGTCGGCACGAGCAAGCTGGGCGGAGTTCTAAATAGACCAAAGCCAAGCGGCCTGGACCGGGTCGTCGCGGAAATGGTGCACGGCCGTACCTGAGAATCCCGCGATTGTGCGCGTTGCTATCCTCAATTTACTCCTCGGATGACTCCAGTGATCGCCTGCGTTCCTTGGCCTGGCCACGATGCCGCTTGGCTTCCAGTCGCCGTTTCCGCGATGCCAGCGTCGGCAGGGTCTCTCGTCGCGGCCTGGGTCGCTGCGACGCTTTCTGAACCAGTTCTACCAACCGATCGATGGCCTCGCGGCGGTTGGCTTCCTGCGTCCGTCGGGAGCGGGCATGAATCGTCAGGAAACCGTCGGCCGCGACTTTTTTCCCCGCCAGTCGAATCAGCCGCTGGCGGATGTCGTCGGGCAGGGAGAGTGATCCGGCCACGTCGAATCTCAGCCGGACGGCCGTGGACACCTTGTTGACGTTCTGACCACCCGGGCCGGAGGCGCGAATGAACTCGAACTGTACTTCCGTCTCGTCGAGCGCGACGCGGTCGTTGATGGGGATCATGGAATGACTCGAATGGGTGCCAAAACAAGTCGCGGGGGGCCAGTTTACTCGGCGTCGTGCTCAATCAGCTTAACTCCGGGACCCTGTTTTTCCCACCGCAGGCAATGATATGGTTCTTAATGGAATCTACATGGCAACGATGTACGATGCGGGTCCTGACCCAGGCAGGTCGTCGCGGACGTTACCAGAGCCCTGAACACGTAAGCTTCAATCATTCTGAGGAAGGGAAAGAGATCCCCATGATCTTGATGCCAGGAAAACTCATAACACCGGGTCTGGTTTTGGCGGGCATGGCGCTGGCTGGCTGCGGGTCGAACGAGACCGACACCGCAGGCGGACCGAATAGGAACAAGGCGGCCGCCACGGTCGTCGTGGACGGATCCAGCACCGTGTATCGGATCAGCAAGGCGGCGCAGGAAGAATTCGAGGCGGTTAATCCTGAGATCACCGTGGTGGTGGACAATCATGGGACCGGCGGGGGGTTCAGTCGCTATCTCCAGGGCGAGGTGGATATCGTCGACGCATCGCGCGTGGCCAAGCCCGACGAAGAGTCAAAGGCCAAAGCTCAGGGAATCGATTGGACGCGGTTCCTGGTCGGATACGACGGCATCACTTTGGTGATCAACCGCAAGAACACGTTCGTGAAATCGCTGACTGTCGACCAGCTCAAGCAGCTCTGGCAGCCTGGCTCCAGCATCAAGACGTGGACAAACGTAAATGTGTCTTGGCCCGACCGGAAGATTATTCTCTACTCTCCCGACAACGACTCGGGCACGTTCGAGTTCTTCACCGAGGCAATCGTCGGCAAGGCGAAAAGCCAGCGCCGACGACGCGCAGCAGAGCTCAGATGACAACACGCTTGTGAATGGAGTGGCCAATGACGAGGACGGGATGGGTTACTTTGGCTACGCCTACTACGCGGCCAACAAAGAGCGGCTGAGGGCCGTCGCGGTGCAAGCCGGTGCCGACGGCAAACCTATACTGCCCAGTCCCGAGACAATCGCCGACAAGTCGTACACGCCGCTCTCACGCCCCCTGTTCATCTACGTCAAGAACTCGGCGGCGCGGCGGCCGGAGATAAAGCAATTCCTCAAATACTATTTGGAGAACGTTCAGCAGCTTGCGGTCAAAGGGGGATATGACCCTCCGACCGCGGCCGAGCTGAAAGAGAATGAGGACGCCCTGGCCAAGCTTTATCCCCGGGCGGAGACGGCGGGAACAGCTCCCGCGGAGGTGCTCTCAATCGTCCTCGGCAAGCAAGTGATCGAGCCTCGACGCACTGGATCGCACCGGCTCTTGCCTGGGTCGAAGATAAGCCGGTGTGACCTGGAGAACCGCGACTATGTCCAACCCCGAGCGACCCGCCGCCGATGCGGCGGCGACCGCTAAGCCCGCTCATCCGACGACCGCAGAGCTTTGGTCGGGACATTCGCGCTTGCTCGAAGTCCGGGAGCTGGTGATCGCAGTCGTTCTGGGCTTCTTGCGCGGTGGTCACGGTGCTCACCACGCTGGGAATCGTGCTGGTATTGAGTATCCAGACCGTAGAGTTCTTCATGAAGTCCAGAGTCGGCATCCTGGAATTCCTGCTCGGCACTGAATTGAAGCCCGACGCCGAACCCCCCAAGTTCGGCATTCTGCCCCTGGCGTGGGGAACGTTCGCCATCGCCTTCGGATCGTCGTGCATCGCCTTACCGATTGGCCTCTTGAGTGCGATCTACCTGAGTGAATACGCCCCGCGCAGGCTTCGCGGTGTTCTTAAGCCGGCTCTGGAGTTGCTGGCGGGAATTCCGACCATCGTATACGGCTATCTCGCCCTGCTCCTTGTCACGCCGGTTCTCAAAGCGATCATTGAACCGCTCGGCATCCGGGTGCCGCAGTTCAACGCTTTGTCCGCCTGCATCGTGGTCGGGGTCATGATCGTCCCCCTTGTGTCCTCGCTCAGCGAGGACGTACTTTCGGCCGTTCCGCAAGGCTTGCGCGAAGCGGCCTACGGACTGGGGGCAACCAAGTTCGAGGTCTCGACCCGGGTCGTCCTGCCGGCGGGGCTTTCCGGTGTGGTCGCCTCGTTCATCCTGGCGATCAGCCGTGCTGTGGGAGAGACCATGGCTGTCGTTCTGGCGGCGGGAATGTTGCCTCAGATTACACTGAATCCCCTGGAGTCGCTGGAGACGATGACCACCTATATCGTCCAGGTGATCAGCGGCGAGGCATCGTACGGAACGGCAAAATACCTATCGCTCTTCGCGGTCGGCCTGTCCCTCTTCATTATCACCTTGGGCCTGAACGTCATCTCGGGCCTGGTCCTGAGGCGATATCGCGAGGTCTATCAATGAGTGATACGGCCGCATTGAGATTTCGGCCGCACCGGCGGATTCGCAGCTTGCTCGGGCCGATCTTCGGCGCCGCGTGCTTCCTGGCGACCGTCGCCGGCGTGCTCGTGCTGGTGGTGCTGCTGGGGGCGATACTTCATGCCGCGCTCATGGGGAAGCCCGAGAACCCCTGGTACGCGATCGGGGCCAACCTGCGTGAGCTTTGGCGGCTTGTCGGAACGGTCGCGCAGAACCGCCAGTCGAGCTCACCGGCGGCGGCCGGCTACCGCGTAGGCATAGTCGGCAGTCTCTGGTTGCTGGGCCTGGTTGCGCTCTTGGCAATACCGATCGGTGTCGCGGCGGGCGTCTACCTAGAGGAATACGCGCCCACGGGCCGACTGCGACGGATCATCCAGACCAACATCGCCAACCTGGCAGGCGTGCCCTCGATCGTCTATGGCATCCTGGGCCTGGCATTGTTCGTGCGGGCCTTTGGCCTCAAGGCCCTGGCTCTCGGCCCTTGCTTGCTGTCGGGCGTCTTGACGCTTACCTTGCTCATTCTGCCGATCATAGTCATTACGACCCAGGAGGCACTGCGCACCGTTCCCGGCTCGCTTCGCCAGGCCGCGCTCGCCCTCGGAGCTACCCGCTGGCAGATGGTCTCCGGCCATGTGCTGCCCTCTGCGTTGCCGGGCATCATGACTGGTACGATCCTCGGCCTCTCACGGGCAATCGGCGAGACCGCTCCGCTGCTCATGGTGGGCGCGGCGGGAGCTATTCGCAGGCTGCCCAGAGGACCCCTCGATCGCTACACGGCTGTTCCGGTCGAGATCTACAATTACGCCAAAGAGCCGGACCGAATGTTCCAGACCATTTCGGCCGGGGGAATCGTGATCTTGCTTGTGCTCTTACTGTCGATGAATGCCGCCGCCATCATCATTCGCAGCCGGTTTCAACATTATCACTGAGAACTCCAGAAACCTTCTTCGGCATCAGCCGTGCACTAAACATGAGTATCACCGAACCCCGTGTTGATCCGGTCAATGAGTTTTCCAGCCTCGCTCCACTTCCAGGAGTCGAGAGACCGATGGTTCTGACCACCCGAGCGCTTTCAGTCTGGTACGGCGCCGCACTGGCCCTCAGGGAGATCACGATCGACATACCCCGCAACAAGATCACCGCGCTCATCGGGCCATCCGGTTGCGGGAAGAGTACTCTCCTGCGCTGCTTCAACCGCATGAATGACCTGATCGGCGGCGCGCGGATGAATGGGGAGATCCGCTTTGACGGCGAACTAATCTCGACCCCCGGCACTGACGCGGTCTCGCTGCGGAGGCGAATCGGCATGGTTTTTCAAAAGCCCAATCCGTTTCCCAAGAGCATCTACAACAACATTGCCTGGGGAGCTAGGATCAACGGCTATCGCGGAGACATGGACGAGCTGGTCGAACGCTCACTGCGCCGCGCGGCACTTTGGGACGAGGTCAAGAACAAGCTCCATCGCTCCGGCCTGGAGCTCTCTGGCGGTCAGCAGCAGCGGCTCTGCATCGCCAGGACCCTGGCTGTCGAGCCCGAGGTGATTCTGATGGACGAGCCCTGCTCGGCCCTCGATCCCATCTCCACGGCACGCGTCGAGGACTTGATGGATGACCTCAAGGCAGACTTCACGATCGTCGTGGTCACCCACAACATGCAGCAGGCTCGCCGGGTTAGCGACATGACGGCTTGCCTAATGCTCGATGAGACCGTGGCCGCCGAGATTCACCGTACGGGCATCCTCGCCGAGTTCAGCCCTACCGACCTGCTCTTCACAAACCCAAAGGACAAGCGAACGGAGGCCTATATCACCGGCCGGATCGGCTAGGGCGATCACGATAGTCGGTTCCCTGCGAGAACGCCTCGCTTCCCCACCGGCGTGGGTTCATTCTCTGGCTCGTCTCAAGTGTTTCTCCCCGTCGCCGACCTGAAACAGGGCGCCGGTCACCCGTCTCTGATCGTCTTTCTGGAAGATGAGTCGGCCGTCCGTGTGTGGCATGACGAACAACGTATCGGAGACTGGGTCGAGCCGCAGTGGCGTAGGCCGGTTTGGAAGCGTAAACAACAAGTGACCATTCTCTCGTTTGAGGCTGAGCCGAAAATCGTCTGGTTTCGGTCCGGCCTCGAAACGGCCCGTGTATGCGTCGAGCTCATCTTGTGTCAACATGATGATGTCAGGACGTTTAAGCTCAGCGAGCGTCGGCGCGGGACGTTCCGGCAGGTTGCGTAGCCAGATGTTGCGGAAACGCACGCGATGACCGTGGTCTTGAAGCTGGATCGGCCCAAGCGGCACCGATGGATCATAGGCGGTTGGCTCAAGCCATGAAGTCTGCCCCCATGGCTCTTCATTATTCTGGACCAGGATGCCGTTGAGAAACACGGTCAGGCGCGCCGGTTCCAGCAGCTTGGCGGCCTGGTCGAACCGCGGCCTTCGAAAAGCAATATCGTAGCTCTGCCACTGGCCGGGAGGGCGCGCCGCATTGAACAGCGGGGGATATTGCCCGTAGATGGCCCCGACCAGGCCGTCGGCGTAGGTGTCGGCCTTGTAAGAGTCGATGACCTGGATCTCGAACTGGCCCAACAGGAAAATCCCGCTGTTGCCTCGATCCTGACCCTTGCCGACGGGCGGATCGGCGCGGCCCACTCGACGTGAAGTTGAATGTCGCCGAACACCGCCTTCGTCTGGATGCTCCCGGTTCCCGGAGCGACTTCCATGTAACCATCTTTCACCACCCAGCTCGCGGCCCCGCCTTCCGCGGTTCGCCAGGCAACCAGGTTGGCTCCGTCAAACAGTACGACCGCGTCTTTCGGGGGCACGGTCGCCGGCGATCCGGCGGCCGCAGGCTCGGTTACGGGAGGCCTGGGGCGGTGAATGTCGTGCTGCCTCCAGCGCGGCGGGGTGGGCAGATCAACGAGCCTGGCTGCCGCCAGGCCGCCGATGACACAGGGTAGGAGGATGGGGCAGACAACGCCGAACCAAATGCGTCGCGCGGTCATGGGCGTGGTGTCCCTGGGGATTGAGTGGGAGCGAATGATGGAACACGAAGCTGATTGGACCTGTCGCCTCAAGAGGCGAGACCTCGTTAGGAGAGTCAGCGAGCTTCACCGTAGTATAATCGCTGCGTTGTTCCCGGTCGTGCAGGCGAAATCGACGAATCGAATGGCCGCCCTGCCTATCCGTTTTCCTAGTTTGGCACGAGGCAATTCAAGGGCTCGTCCCTGGCGTTGGATCATGGTAGTCCGGGCCGAAATAGATTCGCTCTCGGAGCCGTTCGGGCAAGCAGGGCATTTCCTCCCGTGCTCCTGGATCGTCGTGGACATAGCGGTATCCCTGCCCGTAGCCGATTCCCTTCACCAGCGGTGTGACCGCATTTCGCAAGTGGAGCGGGACAGGCTCGCGGGCCGTCTTGGCGGCATCGGCGGCCGCGGCGGAGTAGGCCCGAGCGACGGCGTTCGACTTTGGGGCATTCGCCAGGTGGATCGTTGCCTGGGACAGTGGGAAAAGACCTTCGGGCATGCCGATCAGATGCACGATCTGGGCGGCGGCAGCGGCTTGCACCATCGCCTGGGGGTCGGCAAGGCCAACATCCTCGGACGCGAGGACGCACAGCCGTCGGGCGATGAACAGCGGGTCGGCACCACCCTCGATTAGGCGAGCCAACCAGTAGAGCGAGGCGTTGACGTCTGAATTCCTCAGGCTCTTGATGAGTGCAGAGATCAGGTTGTAATGGTCCTCGCCCTGACGATCGTAGGCGTAGCGGGCCTGACCCAGGGCCTCGATTAGAGCGGGTTCGGTGACCTCGCGCGCACCGTCGTATATTGCGGGCGTCGCCAGAACGGCCTCCTCCAGAGCGGTCAGTGCCACGCGAGCATCGCCCTCGCACCAGCCGGCCAGCTTGACAACGAGATCCGGTGGAATCGAAGGTCTCAGTCTGGCCAGGCCTCGCGACTCGTCGGCCAGTGCACGACTCAGAATGAGAACGACCTCATCCCGCGAAAGCGGTTGCAGAACGGCCACGCGGCAGCGGGATAGCAGGGCCGAGTTGACCTCGAATGAGGGGTTCTCGGTCGTGGCGCCGATGAGCGTGATCGTGCCATTCTCGACAGCGTGCAAGAGCGCGTCCTGCTGACCCTTGTTGAAGCGGTGGATCTCGTCAATGAAGAGGATGACCCGGCCGCCACGACGGCGGACTTTGGCCGCCTCGTCGATCGCCGCGCGGACTTCCTTGACGCCGGAAAGGACCGCGGAAAGCGCGATGAGCCGGGCTTTACTGGAGCCGGCGATCAGGTGGGCCAATGTGGTTTTTCCCGTGCCGGGAGGGCCCCAAAGGATCAAAGAAGGGAGCTTTCCCTCGTGACGAAGCGACCGACCCAGGAGCGACTCGCCGCCGACCAGACCTGCCTGGCCCACGAACTCTTCAAAGCTCCGCGGCCGCATCCGCTCTGCAAGCGGTGCGTCAGCAACCGGTTCCTGGGCCCCCTCGTCGGGAAGGTCGAACCAACTTATTGTCTCGTTCTTGCTCATGGGGCAATCCTTGAACGGGTTTACGGACTCATCTCTATTAGTGACTATTAGTACAGATTATAACAGCCCTCGCCGTGAGCCGCCATCACCCGTGAGTCAGTGACCAAAGTCCGGCCAACCATCTCGGTGCAGATTGGTCCTGGACCACCATAGACACCGCCAGAGTGCTCGGTTAGCCTGTCCCTGGAGTCTCTTCGATCAGCGAGTAAGCACAGCCACCCATCATCCTATCTCTAGTCAGCGAGGAGTAGCGCCATGACGGAAGAGTCCACGGACTTGCGGAACCAGCTCAACAGGCGCGGCTTTCTAGGATCTGGCGCCGGTGCATTGGCCGCCGCGACGCTCGGCGAGGGTCCGCCAGCGGCTCCGGAGGTGGGGACAACTCCAAGCCAGCCGGCCGAGCTGGCCAAGCGGCCATTGGGCCGCACGGGTGTGCAAGTATCCATGCTCAGCCTCGGCACATGGCTAAGCCCCGGGGGCGAGCGTTTGCTGCGCTCTGCATGGGCTAACGGCATTCGCTACATCGACACCGCCAAGAGCTACGGCTCCGAGCCGATGATCGCGCGCTGGCTCAACGGCGCTCCCGCTGCTCGCAAAGATCTGTTCCTGGTGACCAAAGACCAGCCCAACACTCCCCGGCAACTCATCGCGCAGCTCGACCAGCGACTCGAGGCTCTGCAAACCGACTATGTCGACCTCATCTTTATGCATGCGCTGGGCGATCGCAACTTCGACGTCGAGATGCAATGGATCATGAGCCCGGAATTCAAGCAGGTCGCCGAAGTGATCCGCAAATCCGGCAAGGCCAAGTTCGTCGGCTTCTCGACGCATCATCCGCAACGAGCCTTGCTGCTTCAGGCTGCCGCGCAAGGCGGTTTCGTCGATGCCATCATGCTGCAGAACAACCCCTGGATCGCACAGTACGACGAGATGAATCGCGCCCTCGATGTCGCCTACAATAAAGGCATCGGCCTGATCTCCATGAAACAGGTCGCTGGCAACGTGAACCTCAGCGAGATCGCCCAGGCGCTGCCGGAGTTCACCCAGCAAGGCCTGCTCCCCTATCAGGCCTTGCTGCACGCGATCTGGACCGACGAGCGGTTCGCCTCGGTATGCGTGTCGATGCGGAATACCGACCAGATCCGCCAGAACGCCGCCGCGGCGCGGTTGTTCAAACCGCTGGTCAACAGTCAAATCGACCGCCTGCGCGATGCCTGCATCGCCGCGGGGCCGACGATGTGCGCCTCCTGCGACGGACGGTGCGGCCGGGCCGCCGGCACGAGGGCCGAGCTGGGCAACCTCACTCGGTTCCTCACTTACCACGAGCATCACGGCTATCGCGCTGAAGCTCGGCGGTTGTACTCCGAGCTCGACGCCGCGGCGCGCGATTGGCACGGAGCCGATCTGGACGCCGCCCGCCAAGCCTGCACCAACAAACTCGACTTTGCCAAGCTCCTCCCACGCGCCGAGGAATGCCTCGGCTGACGCGTTCCTGCGGGTACCCTGAGACGAGCTGAACTTCTCAGCCGATGCGTTTCTGGTATGCTCCGATACGGCCGGAGGGAGAGAATCTCGGCAGAGCTCGACTCGTATCCGGCCGCGCTCGGTGGTTGGCGCCAGGCAGTTCAGACTAACCATGGAGGCTGCGATGGGTCATGCTGCAAGGATGATGGCTCCTACCTGGCTGTTCGGATCTCTTACAATTTACTCCTGCTTGCTGGCGGCTGAACCGCGCGATGCACTCGCTCGATTGCAGTCGGCCGCTGCCGTCCAGAGAACAGCTTACCCATCAACTCAGCCCGGCCCCCGTCCCCTGGTGAAGTGGGTTGGGCAGGATGGGCATGACTTCGTGGGGCCGAGTAACCGGCTCGAGTCCAGCGATGTCCAGGATATGCATTTCGTCTTGAGCGGGCTCGATGGGCAGCGAGAGATCTCGTTTCGTGGACGTGACGACGGCGCAGGGGGGCGACCAGTGGCAGTACAATGCCCAGTCGTTCGCCTGGAAGGCCGAGCTCAAGCGATCCACGGGCTCCCGCTCGGCCGACCTCTTCCTCGAGCCCGGCCACGTTGAGGCACCTCGAAACTATCATGTTCTTTTCCGTTACGACAATGGAACTACTTATGAGTTTGACGTCCGCGGCCAAAAGGTTAGCCGCGGCCTGCGCATGCCCGGCACCGCTCTTCAAGCCCGCTGGATCGGACAGGATAAACAGGATCGCGTCGCCCGAGGGCCATCGGTGGGTCCCGACGGGATCGCCGACGTGAGAATTCGCCTGACCGGCGTCTCGACCAGGGTCCCGGTCAGGGCCTTGCGCGTCCAGGGTACGGGGTCGATGAAATGGGAGTCGGGCCCCAATCCCGAGCTTCTCCCAGGCGCCGAGTACTGGCCCGACCCCAAGAAACCAGGAGAGGGAGACCTCTTCTTCCAGCCCGACCAGGAATTGAAGGGGCAGAAGCTGAAGGTCCTGGTGCTTTACTCCAACGAGACACTCGACTCGGCCACGGTGGCCGCCGGCCACTGCGATCCCAAACTGCGAATGCCCGAATCACACTTGCCGAGCGTCAGCGAGCTATCCGCGACCGCCCGCTGGGTCGGCCAGGATGGGCAAGACCCGATGGGCAGCGGCGATGTCCACGTACTGCTCTCGGGACTGACGCGGACGCCGGCGATCGCGGCGGCCGTCCTTACCGATTCAGTTCGTGGGACCTGGGTCTACCGGGGCAGCGATCGCATCAAGCCCACCATATCACAGGGAGATATCACAGGGCCGCTGGAGATTCGCTCCAATGCCTCTCGCCGCTCGCTCGACCTCTTTTTCGCACCTTACCGCGACCTGGCGCATTCCACGCTGACCCTACGGCTGATCGACCCCGCGGGCCGCATGTCCGTGACGCGGTTCGACGGCGGTCCCTGTGACCCCGGTCGTACTCTTCCGCGTCCTGCCGAGACCCGCGTCGAGGCCAAACCCGGAGACGACTTGAACGCGCTCGTGAATCAGTACGGGACCGTGAGCCTGGCGGCAGGAACCTATCGGCTCCACGCCCGCTCGTGCTGAACCGGCCGGTGACGCTAACCTCCGAAGGCGAAGGAAAAGCGACTCTCATCTTCGCTCAAGGTGCGGCCGAACCGCCCTGGACCACTGCCATCAAAATCCACTGCGGTCAAACAACCTGCAACGGCTTTGCTGTGCGGTTCGAGGGGCCGATTCGCTGGGATCAAGATGTGAGCTACGGGCCGGCCGTGATCGGCACAACCGACAACAAGGACCAAGGTCACACCGGGCTGAAGGCGAACATCGTACTCACTCGGCTGGATCTGGAAATCCCGCCGGCCACTGACCCCTCGAAGTGGATCGACGCGATGCGGCTGATCCGGCTGACCAATGCGCGCAGCGGCCTGATCGCCGGCAACGTCCTGCGGGGCGGACCGATCGAGTTCTTCGACGGTCCCTGGCACGTGCTCAACAATGATTTCCGCGGCACCCCCCCCGGCACCATCTCGCACGGCGTCTTCGTTGGCCACGGCACGTACGACATGCTGGTTCGCGGTAACAGGGCCAAGCCGGTCCAGCCCGACGGCAAGACCTGGCGGTTCCTCGTGCTGACCCAGCGCGGCTCGGGCGACCGGATCGAGGAGAACATCATCGAGGACCTCGGCTTTCGGGACGGCGACACCATTCCCGCGTCCAACGAGCCCGAGATCATCCTGACCGAAGCCTATCACCTGAGCTATGAGGGGCGAATCGCCTCGCTCTCGGCTGACGGCCGGCTGCTGCGCAGTCTTTCGACTCCAGGGTCAGGAGCCGAGCCACTGGCGACGTCGTGTCGCTCTTGACAGGCCCCGCGGCCGGCCAGTTCCGACGGATCTCCCAGATCATCGACCCCGAGACCTACCTGGTTGATCGGCCCATCCCCAAGAGCACCGAGGTAGTCTCGATCTCCCGCGGCTTCGTTGGCGAGAGCTTTCAGAAGAACCGGATCGACATTCGCGGCGGCCAGAAGTCCGACGGCATGGTGCTGGTCGGCAACCACTTCGGCACGCGAGTGATCGGCAACCATGTGCAGGGAGGCGCACATTCGCTACGGTTCTCCGCCTGCCCCACCGAGACCCCTGTCGTATGGGGCTGGTCGCACGCTCCTTTTCTGGGAGTTGTCATCGAGGACAACATCCTCGAAGACGCAGTCGGCGGTGCGGTGCTGGGCGTCGAGCACTCGGCCAGGGACGTCAGGTCGAACAAAGGGAGGACTTACATGACGATCGCCCTGAACCGCAACGTCGTTCGCTGGTCCAAACCCTTCCTGCAGCGGTACGCCGCCTCCGGAGCCAAGTCGCTTCCCCCCGGCCTGATTCTGGGCCATTTGCCCTCGCATGACCCTGAGGAATTCATCATCCAGGCCGCCGGCAACCGTCTCGAGTCGCCCGGAGGGATGAACGCACCCGAAAGCCTGCTGATCCACGCGGCCAAGTACAATTCTCAAACCCTGCTCAACCGCAAGTACAGCCTCCCGACGGCACCCGGCGAATCCGCCGATGCAGCCGGCTCCAAACCTCGGGCGCTCACGACGATAAGCGGAACGGAATTGACCGCGGATCAACTGCACAAACGCGAGTCAGCCGAGGACGAGCGACCACCGAGACTCGCCCTCCACCCTGATTACCCTACCGGCCGGAATAGAATCAGCGTCGGCCGATGAGCTCAAATTGAGCTCGTTCTTGAAAATCTTTTGATCAGCCAACCCCATTTTGCGTCCGTCTGGACCACCCATCACAAACTTGGCCGATCTCGTCTCCGTGGCGGCTTCTGATTCCGCCCAGCTCACTCTCGATCTTGTGGCCTCTCATCGTTGGGTTCGATTTGTTAAACGAGTCGCTCACAATCGCGAGGTTAACTCGTCGAGATATAATATTTTATGGCTGAGGGCGATTGGCTTTGTTTGGGAGCTTTTTGAACTCGCCTGGCCGGCACTGCATGCGACTGAAGGGATCCGGTGCGAATCTGGCGTTGGTTCGAGCCTTTAAGCCTCCGCCAGCCTTTAGCGTCTGGGCGATCGGCAAGACTTGCCGCAGCCCTCAAAGCATGCGTCTTGGTCTCGCGCTCTAGTGAGCACAAACTGCTGCGCCGCCCTGACGATCAGGCGACGCGCAGACGTGCAGATGCGGCCGAATTGCCAAAGACCGAAGACCGCGCGCACTGTCCCCTCACTTATAGAATACGACAGAACCGTCCGCGATTTGCGCGCCTTGCGGAAGGTTGCTCCCTTCTTGAGGGTACGAGTGCGATCGCAACGGGTTCGTTCTGCCCGAAACCCATTGCACCGAGGCGACTCATCTCGGCTCGCTTCCCAGGTATCCCAAGTGTCGGCTCTTCTTGTCGATCCACTGTTATGTGGACTCTTCCAGCGGCGCGGCCCTTTGTACGCGCGGACTTCGAACTTCCCGTCGAAGCATTCCTGCCGCCGCCAGGTTCATACAGGACCAGATCGCAGGGGTTCGCGGAGGCTGAGTACAGTCCCTCGCTGCAAAGGCTCCGTCACTTCCGACGCTCTCTTCGCGTCTTCGCGGTGAATCTCTTCCGCGAGAGCCGTTAACAGAACTTGACCCCGCGAAGCCTCTTCGGACCTCATGAGCCTGGAGGGTGACACGTAGGTTCCCGCAAGCGGCAGGAAGCACCGGCTACCCAGTCCTCGAGTTCCTTTCTCCTGGCACGGACGCATCCACCTTTTCCATGCGTCGGGATAGAGGTGTGTGATTGAATGAAGGATGTTGCAGGGACGGAAGTAGATGTCAGTCATGGTGCAGTTCCTCCGGCATCGACCGCCGTGGGTGGCGCTAGCGATCTCGAAGATCGGCAGAGGCGACGAGAAAGGTGCCCGCCAAGCCAGCTCGCGAGCAAAACAAAGAGCGAGTGTCCAATCCTCACGAAGTTCTCGGTTGTGCCGCTCCAGCCGCCCAGCAGCTTGCCAGTTGTCGCATCCCAGAGCCTCACCTGACGCCTTGGCTGGAGGTGGCAAGTTGATTCCCGTCCGGGTAATGGCGACCGCCTGGACCTGATGCTGCCGGACCCAGAATTTATCGCTGAGTATAGGACGGTGAAAATCCTGTCGATCGCCCCGGAACTTTGGAGTCAAGGTAGGCAAGCGCCTTTGTCGTGATCAACCTGGATTCGATCGACGGGACCAAGGAGAGCCCCAGGTAGATCCACCCGAAGAGAGCGAAACCGATCCAGAATGCCCGCCTGAACTCTGTGCGGTGGACAGCGAGCAGGATCGAGATCAGCAGGGCTGTAAGCGCCAGGGTGAAGACCCCGCTCTCCCAGAGATCGCTCGACTCCCTTAGAGCAGCGAAGCCAATAGCGACAAACAAGACGACGACAAGCAAGTTGGCAATGCTGAACCGGATGTGCTTCATGGCTCGATCCCCGGAGGAGTGAAATCAACAGTCTTCGGCGATGGTAAGCAAGTTTCGGTATGATCGCCACTGGCGATACCCACCCGACTCTGAATATGGGATCAGAAGCGAAGAATACACTCTGCATGACGACTCTTAACGCAATCAGGATTATTGTACGATGAATCCCGATGTGCATTGGGGTGTTTTTGCCAATAAAAGGTCAACTCTGACATGGTTGGCGTTGGATTGCCCACGTTTCGCCCACGATCGGAGGAATTTGACATGCGGACGCCAAAACCACTCATTGGGGCGTTAGCCCTGGCTTTCCTTTTCTCGACTTCGGCTCATGCCCAGAAGGGGCGCAGTTCGAGTTCGAGCAGACCAAGCGGTGGATCAAGTAAACCATCGAGTGGCGGCTCCATGTTCGGTGGAAGCAAGCTGGATTTCGGCTGGAAGTTTGCGGAGGAAAACAACTTCCTGGACGTGCTGGCTGATGAGGAAGGAGTGTTCAAGATCCTCGCCGATCGGGATGGCAACCCTATTTGACGAGAACGAACAGCCGACTTACTGGCGGGCCGATGATGTCCGAGACCCGTACAAGTGCCGGGTTACGGTCCTCAAGGATCTCGACGGGGACGGGTCAGTCCAGAAGGACGAACACGAATACGCCGACTACCTTGTCTGGGACTACCACCGGGATACGACGGACCCGGCAGCCAATCAGACGTATCGTGAATTCCTCAGCGTCGAAGAAGAGGTCGAGTCCGAAGATGGAGAAACACAGTGCATTTGTGGTGCATCCGCCAAGACCCTTGACGATTCCCGACCGATCGACTGACTTTGGGCTCGTGTATGGTCAGCCCAGATTCTCTATAATAGAGGAAAGAGCACGGATAGGACATCTGCACGGAGGTGCCCCATGTCTCCCCTTCCTCCCTTCGCAGGCTGACACCCAAGGAACGCCAGGCCGTCCAGGCCCTCGCATCTTCCCGCACCGCCGAAGCCCGGCTTGTCGAGCGGTCGAGCATCATCACCCTGGCCGCCGAGAAGCACGGGCCGTCGCAGATCGCCAGGGAGTTGGGCATCTCGCGGCCCACTGTCTACACCTGGCTCCGCCGTTTCAATGGCCAGGGACTCGAAGTGCTCTATGACCAGCCCCGCTGGGGGCGGCCGGCCACCTACCCCCCAGAGCAGGTTGCCGAGGTACTCGCCGCCGCCATGACCAACCCAAAACGCTGGGCATGCCGTTCGGGTCCTGGACGCTGGATCGGCTGCAGGCCTATCTCAACGAGCAGAAGAAGATCCCCATCAAGCGAAGCCGGATCGACGAGATCCTCCTGGCCGAGGGGCTGCGTGGCGAAAGCAGGAGAGCTGGTTCGGCGAACGGGTCGATCCCGAGTTCGCCGAAAAGAGGGGGCGCTGGAGCGGCTCTACACCCATCCGCCGGAGGGCAAGGCGTGGTCGTCTGCCTCGACGAGATGGGCCCGCTGCCGCCAAGGAGCCGGCCGGGGCGGCGACTCGTCCAGGCCGCGCCGGGCGTCAAGCCCGATGGCACGCCACGGCCGGCCGAGCGGGCAAAGCACCCGATCGAGTCCGGCTCACGCGCCCGCGGAGGCTACATCTTCGGTGCCTTCCGCCCGACGACCGGCGAGGCTTTCACGCGGCCGTATGACCACCGTCGCGGGAAAGACTGGGTCGACTTCCTCGAGCACGTCGAGATGTGGGGCCCTCCGGAAGTAGAGCGGGTCTACGCGGTGCTGGATAACCTACCGACGCACAGGACGACCGACGTGCTGCTCTTCGCGCTATGGCACCCCAGATGGGAGTTCGTCTTCCAGCCGAAATACGCCGCCTACTTGAATCTCATCGAGCCGTGGTGGAAGGTGCTCAAGTCTCTGGCGTTGAGGGAGGAGCTTCGAGACCTGGAAGGAAGTCTGCAAGGCGGTCCGGCGAGCGACCGCCTACTGGAACAAACATCGGCACCCGTTCCGCTGGGGCAGGCGCCGACGTCACCACGCCCAGCGCAGAGGTCCCGGGGTCGCCCGAGTTCCGGGTGTAAGGAGACTTGCCGGATGAACCATCTAGCTGACTCGTTACACTTCCGCTTCGACGTAAGTCTCTAGTCCTCGGACCAGATTTCATCGATCTGATGGGGATATTCACACGATACACATTCGACAATCGTCCAAGACCAACTTGGTTCCAAACGGACGTCGACCGGCCTTTGCCCTCACAGCTAAGGATACCGCGCCACACCCATGATCGCACCAGAGCTGAGTCACTGCTCATGCAAGGAAGCCTAGTCCCAGGGGACAGTCAAGTGCATTTTCGTCGGCGAGGAAAGGCTCCAGTCTACGTCCAAGCCACTCTATGGCCGTCCCGCGCATCCGCGCAAGCAAATGCGTTTGAGGGCTTCGCCGAGCCTTCGAAGACATCGTTGAACGATGAGTAGTTCCTGGCAGCCTTCCTGAAACGAAGCTGGAAGGATCGGCCTCGGGCGATGCAGCCCCCCCGGCCAAGATCGTGACCCCGGGAACCGGAACCGGGACGCGATTAGGAACCTGGACGAGGAACCGGGACGCGGTCAATTTCACGTTGCGTTCAGCACTTCGGCAGCCGCACACTCAATTGCGCGGGGATCGACGCGGAAAAACTGCTACGCGAGAACCGCGGCAAGTTCGCCAAGAGGTGGGGAACGGCAATCGGCAACGGGCGGCAAGTGCCCCTGAAGCCCTGGAACGGTACGCCACGGATTTGAGGGAATCAGAATCAGCCACGGATGAAGACGGATCTACACGGATGGAAGTCAGGTACGAAGACCGCTCCGGCTGAGACGACGAGTTCGCCCTCAGCCAAAGGATTCGGTAATTCTCTCGCTGATCCGTGTTTCATCAGTGTTCCATCCGTGGCTAAGAGATCTTCAACGCGCAAGGCCACAACGTCGTTTATCATGACCTTTACAGATGAAAAAAACCACTATTTCAAATGCTTTTAATCCGCGGCCGGCCTGTTCGCCAAGGTCGTGGTGCTGGAGTTGATCAAGGCATCTACGGCCACCTCACGCTTCGCAACCTCGCCGTCCTCGCCGAGGAGGGCGGCGAGCACACCGAAGCCCGGCGGCTTTGGAGGATGGTCCTCGACGCCTTCCCGAGCGGCCCCGAGGCCATGTCGCGCGGGGAGGTGGCGAAGTGATCCCAAAGGACCGCAAGTCCGCAGGGTCGTCTCAGCACTGGCGGCGCAGGGGGGACGGGTAGGACCTTTCACCGGGGATTCAGTGAAGAGGGCCGTAACTCGTGCCTGACTCCAGAACGCATCGTGGGCCCGATCCGCGAGACGGCGAGGCTTTCGGCCCGCTGGCCGTGCCGGCCTTGCGGGGGGCGGTGGCGGATCTCTCGTGGCTGCTGGAACGCGGCTATGCTGATCTGTCGTCAGTGAAGCTGGTCGGAGATCGTTGGTCGCTGACGGCACGGCAGCGCCTTGCGGTGCGACGGGCCGCCTGTTCCGACGCCGCACTGGCGGGCCGGCTACAAAGGCGAGCGGCCGTGGCCGAGCTCAACGGCCGCGTTCTCCTCATCGACGGTTTCAACGTCGTGACCACTGTCGAGGCGGCCCTTGGCGGGGGCATCGTCCTGGGCTGCCGGGATGGGACCTTTCGTGACCTCGCTGGTATCCATGGCACCTATCGCAAGGTGGCCGAGACCATGCCGGCACTTGATCTCATCGGCGTGAGATTATTGCAACTGGCGGTGAGCCACGCACGCTGGTTGTTCGATCGTCCGGTCTCCAACAGCGGGCGGATCCAGGCGCTGCTTTTGAAAACTGCTCAGGCGTCTGGCTGGCCCTGGACCGTGGAGCTGGTTACTGATCCCGATCCCTTGCTCAGGGCTTCCAGGGAGATCGTGGCCACGGCCGACAGCGCGATCCTCGATCACTGCCGGGGCTGGTTCAACCTGGCTCGAGACGTGATCGAAGCGCGATGCACAGCCGCCTGGATCGTCGACCTGGCAAGCTGACGGAAGTCAATCGCCTCGCGATTTACGATGGACGCCGGCGGCGCTGGAAGAACGCCGCAATGGCGTGCCGCGTGCTGGGACGCATCCCCAGCTCGGCGAGGCGCTCGACGGCGGCGGCGCTGGCTGCCTCGGGTCCATCGTTCAGATCGATTTCCACGAGCTGCATGATCGCCTCCTGGGCCTCGGGGAACTCGGCGGGCTGCTCCTCTGCCTTGGCCGCGGCGAACTTCAGCTCGTCATTCCAGATTGCCCGGTCCAGCGTGCGGTTCGGCCGCGGCTCCCGCTGCAACGTCTCAGCAATCCGGTCTTGCTCCTCCTGGGTGACCAGTCGGTCGACGAGCCCCTGCGACTTTGCCTGCAGAAAGCCGATCGGATTGCCCGTCAACAAGAGGTTAAGAGCATCCCTGGGGGCGAGCAGTCGGGCGAGTCTCAGCATGGCTCCCCAGGCCGGTACCAGACCCAGTTGCACCTCGGGAGAACCGATCTGAAGGGCAACGCTGGAAGCCAAAGCGGCCCGGCTGCGGCAAGCGAGCGCCAGTTCCAGACCGCCTCCCAGGCAAACTCCGTGCACGACCGCGGTGGTCGGAACCTTCAGCCGTGAGAGTCGGTCAAGCACCGCCAGGCCGCGCCGCAGGTACGACGCAAGCTCGCCGACCGACGTGCACGCCTGGATGGTCGCCAGATCGGCTCCCGCGCAGAACCCTGCCGGCTTGGCACTGCGAATCAGGACTCCGCGAATCGAGGAATTGGCTTCGATTTCCGCCACGCAGCGATCCAGTTCGTCAAAGGCAACAATGTCCAGTACGTTCTGCGACCGGCCGGGGCAATCGAACCAGAGAGTTGCCTCGTTCCCGGAGCTCATCTCCGGACGCCAGGTTGGCTGGCTCGGTCCAGCGCTCATGGTCTTTACCTCAAAAGAGGATTATGATCACGGAAGGCAATCAGTTCCACGAATCGACTGGGAGCTCATCCGATGGCCGTCACGAAAAAATCAGATCACCAGCATCATTCTTGAATTCATCGGCGCTGCGATCGGAGGAGCCCTGGGATATTACATCTTTCTGTGGCTTATCCACCAGGGGTTCTACGGTCTGATGATTCCCGGAGCTCTTCTGGGACTTGGCTGCAGTCTACTAAGCAACCATCGATCCCAGATCCGCGGAGTGCTCTGCGGTGTTGCGGGCCTGGTTCTCGGTATTTACTCCGAGTGGCATTTCGAGTGGTTCCAGCCAGACGAAAGTTTTGCCTATCTTGCCACGCACATTCATCAGAAAGCACCTGTAACCCTCCTGATGCTGGCTGTCGGTGCTTTCTTTGCTTATTGGTTGGGAAAGGACGCGGGTCTGCGTCGGTTTTCAGGTCAGAGGAGCGCGGCGACCCACCCTATTGATACGCATGGTCCTCCGCCCTCGTAGTGACACACGAATCCGAAAGGAGCCCTCCATGTCGACCGTCTCCCCTGATCGGGCCGCGCCCCAATCCGCCGATGAGATCCTGACCGCACAGCAGATGCAGCAAGCCGAGGAACTGCTCTTCTCCGAACCGCCGCGCGAAGGTTTTGCGAAGGCCCTGTTCCGGGGTGAATTCCGCGGCGACATCATCTTTCCTTATCCTCAGCTTCCCGCGGCGCAGAAAGCGGTGTGGAGAACGCGGTTGCGGCCGTACGCGCGTTCGCTGGCTCGCACATCGACCCCGCGGCAATTGACCGCGACGCCGACATTCCCCGGCCGGTGATCGCAGGCCTGGGCGCGCTGGGTGTGCTGGGAATGACGGCGCCCATCGAGTTCGGCGGCAGAGGTTTCTCCCAGCAGGCCTACTGTCGGATCATGGAAGTCATCGGCGGCCATTGCCCGTCGACGGCCGTGTTCGTCAACGCCCACCACTCGATCGGCATCCGGGCACTCTTGCTCTTCGGCACGGCCGATCAGAAAGCA
Source organism: uncultured Planctomycetaceae bacterium (assembly GCA_963760085.1). Lineage (GTDB taxonomy): Bacteria > Planctomycetota > Planctomycetia > Isosphaerales > Isosphaeraceae > Aquisphaera. The sequence goes on along the minus strand of CAVXCB010000056.1, from coordinate 232,708 downwards.
CGCTGGCTGCCGCCATTGACCCGGGGCGAGAAGCTGGCGGCGTTCGCGCTGACCGAGGAGCAGGCGGGCTCCGACGCGTCGAACGTGCAAACGACGGCCTTGCCCAGCGACGACGGTCGGACTTATGTGCTCAACGGCACCAAGCGGTACATCACCAACGGTGCGATCGCCGATGTCTTGACGGTGATGGCCCGAACTCCCGATCGCGCCGGGGATGACTCGAAAATCACCGCCTTCCTGGTCACGCCCGACCTCCCGGGGTTCGAGGTTGTAGAACCGCGAATGGCCAAATGCGGGATCCGGGGCACGGCGACAGCCAAGCTGGCATTCCGCGACATGCCGGTTCCCGCTGCGAACACTCTGGGGACCGTCGGCAAGGGGCTCAAAGTCGGGCTAACCGTGCTCGATTTCGGCCGCACGACCTTCGGGGCGAGCTGTACCGGCATGGCCAAGTTCTGTCTTGCCGCCGCCACACGCCACGCCGCGGAGTGCCGGCAGTTCGGCAGGCCTTTGGCCGATCTCGAGCTGGTCAAGAAGAAACTGGCTTTCCTGGCCGCGACGACCTATGCCATGGAAGCAACAACTTATGAGACGGCGGCCCTGATCGACCGCGGCAGTGAAGACTACATGCTCGAGACCGCGATCCTCAAAGTGTTCTCCACCGACGCCCTCTGGCAAGGGGTTTACGAGACGCTCCAGGTCCACGGCGGCCAGGGCTACTTCACCGATGAGCCATACGAGCGGATGATGCGCGATGCGCGCATCAACACGATCGGCGAGGGCGCCAACGAGGTCTTGCTAGCGTTCATCGCCGTCGTGGGCATGCGTGACGTCGGCCTGGGTCTGAAGTCGACCCTGGAGGGACTCATGAGTCCCCGTTCCTTCCTGCCTACCCTCTGGTCATTCAGCCGCGGCACATGGGGCGAATGATTCGCTCGCCCATCGTGCCTGTGTCCAGCCCCATGTTGCGGCCTCTGGCCGAATCACTGGCCCGCCGCGTCGCGCGATTTGCGCGTGCCGTCGAGCGTGTCTTGATGACGCATCGCGAGGCCGTGCTCAGGCGGCAGCTCGTGCTGGAACGGATCGCCAATGCGGCAATCGCGCTGGTCACGGGCTCTTGCACCCTGGCCCGGCTCGACGCCCAGCTTGTCGGCAACTCAACACTACCCGGTGACCGCGAAGCCGCCGAGCTTTACTTGCGCATGGCCTTCCGCCGCTTCGACGAATCACTCCGGGCCCTGAGTCAGAATGACGACAACGCGACTCTTGCAGCCGCCGATTCCGCCCTGCGGCGGTTCTCTTGACGTTCCACCAGGCGTTACAGGTCCCGCGCCTGCATCTTCCTGTTCTCGGCCTCGCGGTAACGCATGAGAACCACGGGAGTGAGAGAGCCAAGAACAACTATGCCGACCACCCCGGGCAACATCAAGCCATACCACACCCCGTATGGTTGATGCTTCAGTAGCGCGAGAACTCCCAAGGTCAAGCAGATGGCGCTGGCAGCGAGCATGAGTACGAGACTGCCCAACACGAGGGACTTTGCTTTGCCACGGGGTGCGATTATGCCCACCAGCGATCCCCAGAACCCGCCCAGAACGCCCAGCAGCGTGCCGGGGATCCATGCATAAGAATTCGCATCGAACCAAGGCTCATTCATCGTCACGATCTCCCTCGTCTTGACTCTCGATGGGCCTGAAGTAATTCTTTCGCAAGGGTATGGGACAACGCACCGTCGGCCACAAGCATCTGTAGTTTGCGTTCGAACGGGTCGGTGATCTTAGGGTCTTCGGCCGCGCGCACCTTGGCAATGAGCCGGTCGAGCCGGCCTCGGATCGTGGGGTAGGAAACCTGATACTCCTGCCCCAGATCCTTGAGCGACCCCGACGCGGTCAGGAACCGCTTGAGAAACTGCAGGTCCTCTGAGTTGAGCGCGGCCAGCCAAGCCGGTCGCTCCGCACCATCCTCAGGCATCCCGCTTTGGTTCATGGCAACCCAGGAGTTCCTCAATAAAATTCAACCGACAATCACGATTATTGAGTTCAACAAAATCAAAGTCAAGATCAACTTTATTGAGCAGTCCGCGGCTGCTGCCGCGCATTGGTCGCTACTTGGAGGTGGCGGCGGCGTGGCTTGGCGTGTGACTTGCCGCAGGCGTCAAGCGAACACCCCCCTGAGGAGCGGCTTCCCCTCCAGACCGCCACTCCGGTAGCCGCGCCTCGTCATGCTCATTGTGACGCAGCTCGCTTGATGCGAGGATAGACATCGCGTCTGCTCAATCCACAGATCCCGTGCGATCCGTTAACAAGACGAGGCTCCGCCCGTGGCCGACCCTACTCGAGAAGCAACGGGCGGTGTCGGACCGTCATCCGCGACCGGGGCGGAACAATCCCTGCCGACCGATGCCGGCACGATCCATTCGGGCCAGCCTGAGCCGATGGGCACGGCCACCGCAAAGACGCACGCCACCGTGAGTCTACTCCCTGGTGAAGACGCTGCCGACGAGCTGATCTTCGCCGTCCACTCGATGCGGGTCGCGCCTGACGCGGGCGGGGTTTCTCAGGCTCACGACCCGACCCGGACCGCAGTGGGCGATGGCACGACCCAGGCGCAGTCCGCCCCAACTTCCACCTGCCGGGTCGCCCCTGTCATCCCCGGCTACGAGATCCTGGGCGAGCTGGGCCGCGGCGGCATGGGCGTCGTCTATAAGGCCCGTCAGATCAAGCTCAACCGCACTCGTCGCGCTGAAGATGATTCTGGCCGGGGAGCACACCTCCGACGAGGCCGGCGTCCGATTCCTCACCGAGGCCGCGACCGCCGCCAAGCTCCAGCACCCAAACATCGTCCAGATCTTCCACATTGCCGAGCACGCGGGACATCCCTTCTTCGAGATGGAGTTCGTCGCTGGGGGCAGTCTGGCCGATGGGCTGGACGGCATCCCCCGCTCGCCTCGCGCGGCGGCGAAGCTGGTCGAGTGCCTCGCCCGCGCCATCGGCGAGGCGCACCGGCTGGGCATCATCCACCGCGATCTGAAGCCGGCCAACATCCTGATGACGCCCGAGGGGACGTCCAAGATCGCCGACTTCGGGCTGGTGAAGCTGCTCGACGTCGAGTCGGGTCTGACACGGACCGACTCGGTGCTGGGCTCGCCCAGCTACATGGCCCCGGAGCAGGCCGAGGGGAAGACGAAGGAGGTCGGCCCGGCGGCCGACCTGTACGCGCTGGGGGCGATTCTCTACGAGTTGTTGACTGGCCGCCCCCCGTTCCGCGGGGCGACGGTGCTCGACACTCTCCAGCAGGTCAGGACGGACGAGCCTGTGCCGCCGTCGCGTATGCGTTCCGGGGGTGCCGCGCGACGTCGAAACGATCGCCTTGAAGTGCCTGCAGAAGGATGCGGGCAAGCGCTATGAATCGGCCACCGCTCTCGGGGATGACTTGCGCCGATTCCAGGCGGGCGAACCGATCTTGGCGCGGCCGGTGGGGTCTCTGGAACGGGCCTGGCGTTGGTGCCTGCGGAACCCGTCGCTGGCGTCGGCAACGGGACTTGTTGCGGCAGCAGTGTTGATGGTCACGGCGCTGTCCATTGCGTTCGCGGTCTGGCAGTCCCGATCCAACGCGAATCTGACCACTGCGATTGGCAACCTGAGCCTCGAACAGGGGAGGACTCAGACTGCCCTGGACAATACGCAGCGCTTGGCGGCCGAGCTCGCGCTGGACAAGGGCCAGCTTCTTGGCGAACAGGAGGATGCCAATGGCGCCCTCCTTTGGATCGCGCGGGGCCTGAAATTGGTGCCGGCTGATGCAGGCGAATTGCGGTCCGCCGCCCGGTCAAACTTGGGGTACTGGCGAACACGGATCAACCCACTTCGGGCGATCCTGCGGATCGACGCGGAGGTTTGGGCCGTGGCCTTCACGCCTGGCGGGAAAACCCTCCTGACCGGACATCCGAACGGCACCGTCCAGCTCTGGGACGTCACCACCGGCAGACCAATCGGCAAGCCGATCGGCGAGCCACTCAAGCTATGCCGGCAGCACTACATTCGCTGCGGCCTTCAGTCCCGATGGCAAATCCTTCCTGACTGGGCACTCGGGCTACGGCACGGGGAGCACCGCTCAGTTGTGGGACGTAGCCATTGGCACACGGGTTTGGAAGCGAGAGCTCGGAGGTTGGGTCAGAACAGCAGGCTTCAGTTCCGACGGGCGGGTGCTGATTGGGATCGTCGGCGACAAGGGAGAATGGGCACAGCTATGGTCGGTCGCCACGGGTAAGCCTCTCTGTCCACCACTCGAGCACACCGGCGTGGTTTTCGGAGTGGCTTTCAGCCCGGATGGCAAGACCTTCGTCACCGAGTCTGGGATGCCCGATCGAGGACCGGGAGTCGCCCGGTTCTGGGACGCCGATGGTAAAGAAATCCGCAAGCCGCTGGAGCAACCGAGCGGTGCCCTTGGCGTGGCCTTTAGCCCGGACGGCAAGAAACTCCTGACCGGCCACTTCGACGGCAAAGCCCGACTCTGGGAGTTGTCCACAGATCGACAACTTCTTACAGACCCTCCAGCGCATGAAGCCTTGATCCGCCACGTGGCGTTCAGCCGGGACGGCAGGATTTTCCTGACGGGAGGCTATGACGGCACCGTCCGCTTGTGGGACACGGCCTCAGGCAAGCCTCTCAGCTCGCCGCTACACCACGGAGGCGGAGGTATGGTCAAGTCGGTAGTATTCAGCCCCGACGGCATAACTCTCGTGACCGGCGCCACGGATAACACCGCGCGGATCTGGGAGGTCGCCCCCAATCCCTCTGTCACGGCTGACCTGCCGCACGACGAACCGTTGTTTCCGTTGTCCTTCAGCACCGACCGCCAGACCATAATGACTCGAGACGTGCACAACGCGGTAAGGCTTCGGAACGCAGTTAGCGGGAAGCTCATCGGCGAGCAGTTGCGGCACGAATTCCCGGTAAAGGCCGGTGCCTTCGATCCCGATCACAAGACCGCTGTGACCGTAGAAGAGAAAACGACTGCGGGACCCTGGCCTATAACCACGACCCGGCTCTGGGACGTGGCGACCGGCAGACCAGTCGGGCCCCCTCTGGATCATCAAGCGGTGAATGCCGTGGCCTACAGCCCCGATAGCAAGACCACAGTGACCCTGGGCGGCAGCGCTCGACTCTGGGACGCCACTACTGGCAAGAAAATCAGAGAGTTCTCGATTGAACCGTATGGCTCTGCTTTGGCCTTCAGTCCCGATGGAAAAACCATTCTGACCGGAGGCCGCAACATCATGGCCCGGCTCTGGGCCGCCACCGGCGACGAACGAATCATCGAGCCGATGAAGCATACGGACGCGATCTTTGCCGCGGCATTCAGTGGCGATGGCAAAACCATTCTGACGGGAAGCAGAGACAAATCCGCCCGGCTCTGGGAGGCGGCGACCGGTAAACAGATCGGGCCACCTCTGACACATCTAGGCGCTGTGAATGCCGTGGCCTTCAGCCTCGACGGCAGGACCGTATTAACCGGGAGCCGGGACACGACCGCTCGGCTCTGGGACGTGGCGACCGGCAAACCCATCGGACCTCCCCTCCCGCACCCGGGCCCCGTTCAGCACGTCGCATTCTGGTACGACGGCAAGACTGTCTTGACCGCAGGGGAAGACAAGATCGCCCGATTCTGGCAAGTGTCCCTGCCCGTGGAGGGCGATTCTGAACAGCTCGAACTCTGGAGCCAGGTCGTCACCGGGATGGAGCTGGAGGCCAACGGTGCGACACGCGTGCTGGACAGCACCACTTGGCAGGAACGGCGACTCAAACTGAAGGATTCAGGATTCCGCCTCCCTTAGTTGTACCTCTCGTGGATTACGATGGATGAGAGCGTTTTCCAAGCCATGGCGATCAGGCGACGGGTCAACACGGGGTCTCGGTGCCAGCACCTCGCGCTATCGCGGGGTCTGGCACCGAGCTGCGGGCCCCATCGGTTCACGTAAAAATCGGCACGTTGATGTCGTAGAACTTCGACTCGATGTACTCGAGGAAGAGGACGAAATCGAGAATGAAGAAGTTATTGGCGTCGGTCGACACGGTGGTGTCGAATGACGGAAACGTGGAGCGGTGCGCGTGGACGAATTCGGCAACTCGCGAGAGCACGATGCTCTGGTCTATGGGTGCCTCAACCGGGGCGAAATCGGGAACCAGAGATTCGTTCAGAAGCGAGTTAAGCCACGAGGCATGACGGGATTCCACGGCGGCGAGTCCGGCCGCGGTGGGGAAATACTCCTGGGTCTGCGTGACGTTCAACAAGCGCCGTGGTAGAGACCCGAGCCCGTGTTTTCGAACGCGGCCGCCGTTTCCAGGAAGGCCTGCAGGTTCGGTTGCGTCAGCCGCTGGATGTTGAAGGTCGGCGGCTGCCGGATCGGGATTGGCAGCGGGTTGTCAGGGTCGTCCAGGAGATTCTGGATGATCGGGACATGCTGATCCTCGTCATTCATGACTTCATTGATCAACTCGGCGGCAAGTCCGGTTAGTTTTTGCGGCGCCTGCGCACAGGCTTTTCGGGAGGTGATGAGGGTCAAGGCTGGCACGGCCACGGCGGAGACGCCGGCAGCACGCATCAGGAAGGAGCGTCGGGTCGGAACCGACTCAGCGGCTGTGGTCAGTTCTTGAGAGCACTTTTCGCGAAACATCGTGAAGGATCCTCCCCAAGGGGCTAGGTAAGGGACGTACGCCGATCCCGCTCGATTGGGTGGAGAACGATCTCCAAGATCACCCGTCGAGCAAGCGGATTCCGATCAGGTTTCATTCCGCCACAAGTCGCGGCGAAGCTCAGAATTGCAGGCCGCGTGCCCAATTCCGTGAGCGATGATCGAAACGTACCATAGCGAAATCGAGGCTTGCACTATGCTTTGGCAAGCATGGTCTCGATCTCTCGCCTTGATAGTTACCGCGTCAGCCGTCAGGGTTACGATTTTCTTGAGAGTTCTCGCTGATCTCCACCGCATCGGGCCAGCCATGACCTGTAAACTCTGTCGTACGACCGTGATATGAGTTCACTGCCGAGCAAGCTTCTCATCACCTGCTAGGATGATTCGTCGAGGCCTGCTGGAGATCTCATCACGCAAATCGGCAATGAGAGTCGAGAAGCCGCCATGACGGAGAATGACGACGAACAGGTGCGGAGCAGGGGCACGGGCGTGAGCGCGAGCTTGACCAGGCCAGGCGGCCTGTCGTACCTGGAGATTCCCGCGGTCAATGCCCGCCGGTCAGCAGCCTTCTACGAGAAGGCCTTCGGCTGGAATCTGCGGGGGCCGGACACCGATGATCCCAGGTTTGTCGTCCCTCGCGTGGATTCAAGCAACTCGAGGTTCAGAGAATCTCTTCCGTGCCAGGGTCCCACCGCACGGTCGCCCCGCGGCGGTAGGATGTGATGGCCATCTGACAGGCGATCGCGGTGCGGAAGCCAAGCTCCAAAGGGCAGACCGGCTCACTGCGACTGCGGACGCAATCGAAGAAGTTCCGCATGTGCCGCTCGGTGTGTTCCCTGTAGCCCCGGCTTTCGTCGCCACGGTTCACTGTGCTCTTACCGTCTTGCGGAATGACGCGTACCTGATCCGTCGGTGTATGTATCAGTGTTGCCTTGGTGCCGAAGAGAGAACTGTGTCCCTCACCATAGTAGTCATTGGCAAACATCGACGTGAAGGTGAAGAGAAGTTTCTCCGCGTGGCTCATCGATACCTGGAAGGTGTCCGGCACTTGCATTCGAGGTGCAAAATAGTTGGCACCAGTCATCGTCACGCTGTGCGGGATCGACAGCCCAAGGGCACCGAACCAGAAGCCGAGCGTGTGGACCATGTTCTCGGTGACGTTGCCGCCGGAGTAGTCCCAGTAAAACCGCCAGTTCATGTAGCGCTGGGGATCGAACGGGACGTGCTTGGCTTCGCCCTGAAACGCCAGCCAGTCGACATGGTTCGCATCGCAGTCCGCCGGGATCTCGCGGAGCCAGCCCCCGTAGGGTTCATTGCGAAAATGATGCGTCTCCAGCAGCGTGGCCGTTCCCAGGCCGCCCGACCTGAAGTGCTCGCGGACCTTCTGAATGCCCTCTCCGCTGTTCATTTGCATGCCGATCTGAACAACGCGTCCCGATCCTTCCAGCGCGTTCCTCATGCGGCGGGCGTGAGCGGGATTGAACGCCATGGTCTTCTCTTGATAAACGTCCTTGCCCGCCTGGATCGCGGCGACGAAGTGAAGCGCGTGCAGATGCTGCGGCGTCGCGATCAGGACCGCGTCGATCGACTTGTCGTCCAAGAGAGCCCGGTGGTCCTTGAAGGTTGCGATTCCTGGAAAGATGGACCTGGCTTCGTCGAGCCGGCGAGTATATACATCCGCCACCGCGACGGCTTCGACGTTGGGGCACCGCAGGGCGGCCCGAAGGATCTCCTTGCCCCGCCAACCGCCGCCGATCAGCCCGATACGGATCCGATCGTTCGACCCCAGGACCCGAGCCGGCGCGGCGGTTGTGGTCGACGCCACAAAAGCGCCCGTCGAGCCGCCGATCACCGACCCCAGGAAAGCTCGCCGATGAGACATGGCTACGCTCCGAAAATGGCGATGTCCGCTCGCTCGCGGGCGAACGGCAGGTTCTCTCGTCGACCCGGAATTGATACTCTCCGCATGGCGGAATTCCGTCAAGTCCCATCCGGAGAACTCGTCATGCGCCGGTGCGCACATTATAATGACTTCCTGAAGTTGGCCCTGCTCTCGGGCAGGCATTACAATCATGATTTCAGGATCAACGCGCCGGACATCCTGCCGTCGAGTAGGTTTCTCACGGGAAATCATCACACTCAACCGCACGATCGTTTATGGGAAAATCACCCTGGCCTGTGATCGAGCGAGGCCCCTTGGACGCCAGGTTCCCGCCGACATGCTGGAGCCGGATCGTGGCTGCCCAGGATCGAGCCGCCCCAGGGGCTCACGAGGCCTTGGCCGGGCTGTGCACCGCTTACTGGTACCCGCTCTACGCGTTCATCCGCCGCAAAGGCCGCGGCCCCGAAGACGCACTAGACCTGACGCAAGATTACTTCGCAAGGCTACTGGAGCGCGGCACCATCAGTCGCGGCCGACGCGTGCAAGGGCCGGTTTCGGCTCGTTTCTACTGGCCGACTGCACGTGCTTCCTGGCCGATCGAAATGAGAGGGACCGGGCCGCGAAGCGGGGTGGCCGCGCGGTGCTCTTTTCAATTGACGTGCGAGATGCCGAGGGCCGCTACCTCCGCGAGCCATCGCATGACCGGACACCGGAGAGGCTCTTCGAGCGCGACTGGGCCCTGGCCCTGCTGGACGGGCGTGCTGGCTCGTCTCCGGGGCGAGTACGAGGACACCGGCCGGGGAGCCGCCTTTGAAGCCATGAAGGTGCTGCCTACTCACAGCCCGCGTGCCGTGACTTACGCCACGCTGGCCCAGCGACTCGACTCGACCGAGGGTGCGGTGCAAGTGGCCGTCCACCGGCTCCGACGCCGCTACCGCGACCTCGTCCGGGCGGCGATAGCCGTCACCGTGGACGACGCGGCGGACGTGGAGGACGAGGTCCGCGACCTGTTCGCCGCATTGTGCGATTGAAAATCACAAAAAAACAGGCGGGCCTCTGTATGGTTTGTCGTCATTTTCGGATAGAGATAGGGCAGGATAGCCAACCACCACGGCGGACTCGTCCATGACCGACACGGACCGATGCCCCAATTGCAAAGCCGAACGGCCCGCGAACGCACCGGAGGGCCTTTGCCCCCGCTGCCTGATGCTCCAGGTGCTGCAGGGAGATTCGGCGGTTCCGGCTGTCGTCGCGGCTCGCTCCTGCATGCTCAGTGCCCTCGGTCCGAGCTTGGAAGTCGAAGGCGACTGGTCATCGGGCGATCTTCGGCCCGGGGCCGCCGTCCGCTACTTCGGCGATTACGAGGTCCAAAAGGAGCTGGGCCGAGGCGGCATGGGCGTCGTGTACAAGGCCCGGCAAGTCAGCCTGAACCGACCGGTCGCCCTGAAAGTGACCAGGTCCGGCGTGCTGGCCGACGCCGACGACCTGCGGCGGTTCCAGAACGAGGTTGAGGCCATCGCGGCTCCTGGACCATCCCCGGATCGTCCCGGTCTATGAGGTCGGCGAACACGGCGGTCAAAAATACTTCAGCATGAAGCTCATCGAAGGCGGCAACTTGGCCGAGCAGCTCGCCGCCTTCAAAGACAGTCCCAGGGCCGTGGCGACTCTCGTGGCCGAGGCTGCCGAGGCGGTCCACCACGCTCATATGCGGGGGATACTTCACCGCGACCTGAAGCCGGCCAACATCCTGATGGATCTTGAAGGCCACCCCCAAGTCACTGACTTCGGCCTGGCGAAACGCGTCGCAGCCGACTTTGACTTGACCCACACGGGAGCGATTCTAGGTACGCCGGCGTTCATGAGTCCCGAGCAAGCGGCGGGTCGCCGTGGCACAATCACCACCGCCACCGACGTATACGGCCTGGGTGCGATCCTCTATGCACTGCTCACGGGGAAGGTGCCGTTTGGCGGCGACAGCCTCATCGATACGCTCGACGCCGTGCGTTCCCAGCCACCCGAGGTCCCGAGAAGGCTCAATGCTCGCGTTCCTCGCGACATGGAAACGATTGCGCTGCGGTGCCTGGAGAAAGACCAGCGCCGGACAGATGCCTTGGCGCAGGCCATGGCCTGACGATCTGCACTCCTGGCTTGATTCGCGTCCGATCGCGGCGCGTCGAGTCGGGTCGGCCGAGCGAGCGTGGCTTTGGGGCAAGCGGCGGCCGGCATTCGCGGTGCTGGCAGCGGCCACGCTGCTGACTCTCGTCGCTTGCACCGTCGCCGTCATCGCGATTCAGGGGATGGCCAACACCGACCTGCGCACAGCCAACATAAGCGAACAGCAAAGGTTTAAGCTGGCGCTGGCAGCGATTAGACTGCTGCACGATCAGGTTGACGACTTGGTTCTCAAGGCCGACCAGTTCAAGCCGCTGGCCGCGACAAGTTGCTGCGCGACGCGAGCCTTTACTATGACAGGCTCGAAAGGCTGCTCCAAGGCCGTCCCGACCGTGACTCGCAAAGGTCACTAGGCAATGCGTACTTCGAGCTCGGTGAGCTGACTTCGAAATCGGCGACAAGACTGCGGCTCTGGCGGCTCACCGCAAAGGCCTGACAGTTCGCCGAGAGCAGGTCTCGGGCTGCGCCCGACTCGATCGACGCCCAAGGCGAATTAGCCGAGAAGCACTGTGTGCCGTGGCCGAGCTGCTTTCCCTGACGGGACATTTAGCCGAGGCTCTGAACCTCTATGAGGAAGCTCGCGACCTGCTGGAGAAGCTGCCCGCCATAGACCCCGGATGCGACGACCGCCGCGCCGCTGCTTGGTCGGATCTATAACGGAATCGGGTTCGTCCTGGAAACCTCTGGAATAAAGGCCGAGGCACTGTCGGCCTACGAGCGGTCAGTCCAGATCCGGACACGGCTGGCCGCGGATCGTCCTACCGTCGCCGAATTCCAAAACCGCTCGGCGCTCAGCCACCTTCGGCCTCGGCAATCTGCAAATGCAGATCGGCAAACTGCCTGAGGCTCTTGGGTCGTACCGGTGCACTCGAGTTCCACCTGAAACTCGCCTCTGACTACCCCGCCGTCATCGACTTCCAGAACTATCTGGCGAGCAGCCACCTGGCGATAGGTCAGTTTCAGGCGAGGAGTGGGAAGCCGGCAGAAGCATTGGAGTCCTATCGGCGGGCGCTGGTGATCTTTGAGAAGCTGGCCTCTGACAACCCCGCCGTGACTGATTTCCAAAACCGCCTGGCCAAAAGCTACAGCGAAATCGGCAAACTTCAGTTGCAATCCGGCAAGCTTGCCGAGGTGTTGGAGTCGCAACGCCGTGCTCTTTTGATCCGGCAGAAACTGGCTACCGACAATCCTGCCGTCATCGCCTTCCAAAACCGCCTGGCGGCTACTCACTCCGGAATCGGGACCCTGTTTCTGGCGATGGGTAAAACGGCCGCAGCACTCGCTGAGCAGCAGATGGCCCGGGCAATCTACGCGAAGCTGGACGCATCCGACCCGGCCCTGGGCGAGACTCTAAAGAATCCGACCGAGGGCGACAACAAGGTCGCGGAAACGACTTTCACCACGCGGAGAGCACCATGGGCACCGACCTCATCGAACGCGAATCGAGATTCAGCACGACAATCGACATGCTCAGAGTGGACCATCTCAGCGATTCACGGCACAAATACGTGTCCGCGACACCGCATGTCGTCAAGGTTGAACACCACGGCGAGAAGGTTCGGGTCGCTCTTCCTAGTCACTGTCCAAACTGTGACTTTCATGTGACTTCGGCTGTCGGTGACTTCCTGTTTCTGATCGGCAGCCAGCAGCCAGGGCGCGACGGTGAGACCTACCGCGGTGCCCGGTGGTCGCGCGAAGGCGACAGGACGGTATCTACGCGACCGAGCTCTGGCACGAGACGCATCTTTCGTTCGTGATGCGTGTCGGCACCGCCTTCTGATCATTAGCCGGGCCGCAGCCTGCGCATGCACGGCGCGGTTTGCACCGGCGTCCACGGCGCGGTTTGCACCGGCGTCCACGACAACAACCTTGCTCTCTCGTTGTTTCGGGTTCGCCTGCCCACGGGGGAAGCCCGGAATAAGACATCTTCACGCAGGCTAGCTGTTCGAGCTAGGACGGTCATCACGGCCCGTCGGCCGTTACTAATGATGGGAAAAAAATGGACGCGAAGGAACCAGCCATGTCGATGGACACCGCGGCAGCGACAATGATGAAGCTGAGGTCACCCCACTTCAGCCTGATCGGTAAGAAGGCGTACGTCACCGGCGGCTCGCGGGGAATCGGCCGTGCGGTCGCACTGGCGCTGGCGTCGGCGGGAGCCGACGTGGCCATCGGTTGCAACACCAGCAGCGCGGCCGTCGAGGAGGTCTGCCAGGCGATCCGCGACGCGGGCCGCAAGGCCGAGTACTATCCCCATGACCTGTCGCGACCCGATGAGGTTGCGCGGGCTTGTGGCGAGGTTCTCGAGTCGTTCGAGGCAATCGACATCCTGGTCAACAATGCCGGGATCACCCGGGACCGGTCGTTCAAGAAGATGACGGCGTCGGACTGGGATGATGTTGTAGACACCAACCTCAGCAGTCTCTTCCACGTCACCAGAGAGTTCATCGACGGTATGGCCGAGCGGGGCTGGGGCCGGGTGGTGAACATTTCAAGCGTTGTGGGAGTCATCGGCAACTTCGGCCAGGCGAACTACGCCGCCGCCAAGGCGGGGATGATCGGACTGACCAAGACGCTGGCCCGGGAGTACGCGCGCAAGGGAGTCACGGTCAACGCGGTGGCCCCTGGGTTCATCCGCACGCGGATGGTCGACGGCATCCCCGAGAAAGCGATCGAGGCCGTGGTGGCGATGACCCCGGTCGGCCGGCTTGGCGACCCGGCTGAGATTGGAGCGGCCGTACTCTACCTGGCGTCGCAGGCGGCCGGTTTCATCACAGGCCATGTCCTGGACATCAACGGTGGCCTGGCCATGTGAAGTGCCGATGATGTATTTTTCGTGGTTCCGTCAGCGGCTGACAGTACAATTGAAACTAGATCGATAGCAAATAGTGCCAACAAGCAGAAAGGATGAGTGTCATGGGAGTCCCAACTCGGAGCCGGGTCGCGATCGCCTGCCAGGGAGGCGGCAGTCATACAGTCTTCTCTGCCGGCGTACTTCAGGGCCTGCTCAGCCGGCTTCCAGAGGATGTGGACGTGGTTGCGCTCAGCGGCACCTCGGGCGGTGCCATGTGCGCGGCTTTGGCCTGGGACGGCCTCGTGCGGGGAGATAAGGAACTGGCAAGTCAAAAGCTTCAAAGGTTCTGGGACGCGATCGCGGCGCGAAGCCGTGGGACAAGATCGTTAATCAAGCGCTTCTGGACCTTGTGAACCTGCGCAATCACATGGTTCTACCCGAGGTTACTCCATACCACCTGCCGACATGGGGTGAGGAGATTTTCCGCGACCTGCTCAATCAGCACTTCGATTTCGAAGAGCTGCGGGAACTGGCCCGGCAACCCGGTGCTCCGGCACTGCTCATCGGCGCGGTCGAGGTCCTGACCGGCCACTTCGAGGTGTTCGCGGGCCAGGAGCTGCAGGTCGAGTGCCTGCTCGCCTCCGCGGCGATTCCCGAGCTCTACCGGGCGGTTCGGGTCCCCGGCCGGGGCGTGTACTGGGACGGCCTGTTCTCACAGAACCCGCCGATCCACGATCTCAATGAATATAATATCAATGAACTCTGGGTGATCCAGATTAACCCCAGCACTTGCACCCGGGTGCCGACGGAGACCCATGAGATCGCCGATCGCCGCAACCAGCTTGCCGGCAACCTCTCGATGGAGCAGGAACTGACGATAATCGAGATGTTCAATCGCCTGATCGCAGAGGGCAAGCTCAACGATCCCAAGTATCATCCGATCCACGTCGCGCGCATCACTCTGGACCGCGAACTGAGCTACAGCACGAAGCTCGATCGGTGGCCGGCGTTCCTGGAGGAGCTGAGGGAGTATGGCGAATCCAAGGCACGCTGGTTCCTGAAGGAGCGGGAGGGGAGGAAGTACACCTTGAAAGCGCTGGGTGTATACTCACCCGACGGGGTTGCCGTCGGGCATTGATTGGCGCAGCCCTGGTGTTTGAGACGCCGAAAGTACGCTTGAGTCCTCTTCATCGGCTTCAAAAATCGGTGAACCACTGGAGCTGGAACAGCGTGCCGCTCTCGCCGGCGCGGTAGCCGGTCAAGATTTTTGCGCAGGCGAATGATCGATGCGGAGGACCTCGAAAGTCATCCGCCAGTCGCGGGTGCCTTTCACATACCAGTTCACACCACCGCCGTACTCGTTGCCGCTACCAAAAGGGCCGGTAACGAAGGAGGTCCGGGCGAAGGTTTCGAGCTTGGAGGGCTGCACGAAATAACCGGCTTGAAGCAGCCCGCCTTGGTCGAAGATGGTGCGAGACGGCGACCGGCCGCCGGTTTCCTTGAGGCCGTCGAGCCAGCGGAAGAAATACTCGCCCGAGATGCCCAGGCCGCGGTACTTGACCGCGGCATCAATCGTCCAGAGTTGCACGGCCGTCGAGATCAGCTCGACTCCCGGACCCAGCGCGCCCGGTCGGAACAGGGGCGTACCGTTGGAGAGCCTCAGGATTGTGTCTTCGGGATTGCTCAAGCCGATCGCCCCGGCGTTCTGGTTCGCCTCGTGCGAAAGAGCCAGGTTCATGCCCAGACGAGAGCTCGGCGTTTGATGATTCTCGATGTCCGCCGGCCCAAGACCGAAGTCGCCGTGCGGCTCCCACCGGACAGTCCCGCCGAAAGTCGCAGCCGCCCCGACGCGTTCGATACCTTGTGTGAATCGATTCAGCGAGTTCGCCACCATCGCGACGTAAGTGAGATTCTTGATCGGTTGACCTTGCAACCAGATGCCCGGGCTGATGTTCGGGCGGAAGAAGGTGGTGGCCATCAAGCGATCAGCCCCCAGCGTGTACCGAAACGACTCGTACCACTCCCGCGTGCCCGGCACGAGCCAGTTGCCCACCCTCAGGTCCAGCGCGTCATTGAATCGGTAATTCATCCATCCCAGATAAACCGTGTCGTTGATTGTCGTGGACGAGAAAATGATTGCTGTGAACTGCAGCCGGGGATCGAGTGCGAAGCCAGAAAACTGGATAAAATTACGATTGACCTCGATCGACTCGTAATTGGTAATCGGCAATCGGGCGCCAGTGCTGTCGATCCAGTACTTGGCACTCCGCGCGAAACCGAAAAAACGAGCTTGAGTGAAGAAGTCGGCCCTCAGTTCAAAGGGGACTTGCTGCTCATCTCTGGGGCGGACCAGGACGAACATGCCTAGATCTTTGTCGTAGCCGCCGGCCAGGAATTTCGAGAACTCTCCACGCGCCGGCTCTGCGGGCGCGAGGGCGGCATCGGATAGGTCAGCCTGCTGCCACGACTCTCCCGAAGGGGAACCCGATCCAGTCCCCGAGCCTTGGACCTGAGCCGGATCTGCTGGGAGCTGCCGGGCGGCGTCGGGGAAAAGGTGCAGGGGGGGCGGCAATGGGGCGGGCAGGTTCGAGGTCGTCAATCCCGGGCTCGGTTCGATTTGCTCCAGACGCCGGTTGAGCTGGTCATACCGGCTGGTCACCGAGTCGAGCTGCTTGACCAGCGCATGGTTCTGCTCGGCCAGCTTCGCGTTCTGCTGCTCGACACGTTCCAGCCGATGCAAGAGCTCTTCGACCGAAATCGGCACGCCGGCCGCCGGGACTGGGTCGGGACGGTTGCTCGCCGCGGTCGGATTGGCTGACTGCGCGCTGGCGGACGAGTTTCGCAGAGTTATGACAAAAAGCAAACCGGCAGCGATCCTGAGACTGAAAAGCCGGGAGTCGCTCAGTGATCGACCGCTTCCGAGAATAATCCGGGCCAAAGAGGGCATCCGTCTCTCTTCTGGTCCGCCGGGTAGATGGCGGGAATCCCGCGGGCCGTACCTCGCCTTCGCTCGGGGATTGGCTCGCAAGAACGATCCTCGGAAGATGATGACTGCATGGAGCTGGCCTAATGGACTGAGGAACTCCTCCAATCCCTTTTATCGGCAGACTCGGACCAATCACAGCAGCGGAATTCCCAGAACGGCTCAAGTCCCGCCGGCTGGAAGGTTCCTGAACGTTGGCTGCTCTTGTTGTGCTTGACAATTCCGCATGGGACGAAGCTCCGTCCGGCTTGGCGATGAGCCCCAAGCCGATCAATCCCATGATGATGAGCTCGACAGCCAGTGCGGTCATGATGACGCCCATGAGTTTGCCGATAACTTGGAGGGTCGCCGGGCCCAGCGCCCGCACGATGTATTTGCAGGAACGGAGGCAGGCGTAGTTGAGCGCCATGATCGCGACGATCACACCCGCCAGGAAGATCAGCGACTCGAGATCATCGCGCTGGGCGAGCAGGGAAACGATGGCGACGAGGCCTGAGACCGAGGCCATGAGCGGAATCGCCAGAGGGTAGGCGGCAATGTCAAGCGAGGGCTCGCCGGTCTTCTTTTTCGGATCGACAGCACGGTCTTGGTCCGCCTTCTTGCCGCCCATCACCATGTCAAGAGAGAACAGCAGCACGATGATCCCACCGCCGATTTGGAATGCGGGGATCGATACCTTCAGCAGCTTGAGAATTGCCTCACCCAGAACTGCGAACGCGATGCACACGATCAGGGAAATCAATACCGAACGAGTGGCCACTCGCCTGCAGAACTCGGGCGAAGCTTCCGCGGTCAGCGAAGCGCACACGATCGTGACTTTCAGGGGTCCGATTGCGGTTAATAATAACATAATCACCTCAGAATGATTGAAGCCCATAGTCCAGTTCCTCTATAGTCCGGGGAGATTCAGACTTCATCGCCGCGGCGTTAGCGGCGAGGCTGGAGTCTACTGGACCATTGCGGCCGAGTCACCACGTGCGGGCCCGGTCACCCGGCAGACTTGCGTCGAACCCACGCACGCCGCGCACGTTTCACGGAGCGTAGTCGAGTCGGCCAAGGTGGCTCGAATCGGAGTATTTCGATGCTTTCGAAAGTGTCTGTCGTCAGACACATCTAGCTGTAGGTAGAATGCATATTCCAGCAATAGCCCATGAGGTGCCGGGGCGTTAGGAGTTCGGGCGCCGAGGGTAATCGGCGGTCTTTTCAATGTCGCCCAGATCGTGAGCATTATCTGCTCGCGAAAGAGTCATGTTATTGCGAGCGATCAATAGCGCCGCGGCGGCGTGGCCGAATCCGTGGGTCCGATGCCATGTCTTGAGTCACGCCGCTAACTGTTTAATGCCCATATGATCGGTCACGTCGTATGAGCCATGTCGCCCCTCGCCAGGCGGTCATTCTGCCGGACACCTGCGGCACACGGCACGCTGCTTGCACCAAACTTGCGTTCTAACCATTGATTGGCCTGTCACAGGGGATCGTCACGGACTCTATTTTTTTCGGGATGTCTGCTAAGCGATCCTCTATCATTGGGATACACAATAATTAGCCTAAATTTTCTCAGGTTCTTCACTTGACCGGCGGTTCGCAGTCTACTACGTTAAAACAGCCATTGGTCGAGGCTCCCGGCAACACGTCGGGAGGTCGACCGCTTTAATCGGGCATGGATTGAGCCACATCGCCGCGGCACGGATCGCCCATTGAACGGAGTCCGCAATTGCACGGGCTTCTCCCCCACCGATTCCTCTTGGGCTTCTGCGATATGCACGACACGCCACAGATCGCTACCCACCACACGGAGAGCACCATGGCTATGAATCTTATCGAACGCGAGGCGAATTCCAGGACGAAGACCGACCCGCTTCGGGTCGATCATGTCAGCGATTCACGACACAAGTTCGTGTCCGCGACACCCCATGTCGTCACGATTGAGCACGACGGCCAGGACATCGAACTCGCGCTGCCGAGTCAGTGCCCGGTTTGTGACTTTCACGTGACTTCGGCCGTAGGCGACTTCCTGTTCCTCATCGGCAGCCAGCGGCCAGGGCGCGACGGAGAGACTTATCGCGGGGCCGTGGTGGTCGCGCGACGGCGGAAGGACGGCATCTACGCAACCGAACTGTGGCATGAGACTCACCTTTCGTTCGTGATGCGTGTCGCCACCGCCTTCTGATCCACGGGCTCTTCGCCGATGGCTTGCTGCTGGAACTTTGAAGGGGCCAAGATGGGACCCTGGAGCTATTAAGCTCTCGCCGGCCAGACTGCTCGGCACCGACCGGAGAACGTATGCAGGTCGACGTCACAGGTCGGCCATGCTCACTCGCAACAATATGTGCTTCTCGATGAACCGTATACGCCTCTGCACAGGCGGCATCATGCAATATGACATCCCCGTCACGTCGGGGCGGTTCGCGTCGGGACGCTCATCGCGTCCCGACTTTGAGGCGGTTTCTGCTCGCTGCTGACGGATTATTGACCACTCATGCGGAGGCGAAAGAACCACCCATGTCGATGGACATTGCGGCTGCGACAATGCTGAAGCTGGGGTCACCCGACTTCAGCCTGATCGGTAAGAAGGCGTATGTCACCGGCGGCTCGCGGGGAATCGGCCGTGCGGTCGCACTGGCGCTGGCGTCGGCGGGGGCCGACGTGGCCATCGGTTGCAACACCAGCAGCGCGGCCGTCGAGGAGGTCTGCCAGGCGATCCGCGACGCGGGCCGCAAGGCCGAGTACTATCCCCATGACCTGTCGCGACCCGATGAGGTTGCGCGGGCTTGTGGCGAGGTTCTCGAGTCGTTCGAGGCAATCGACATCCTGGTCAACAATGCCGGGATCACCCGGGACCGGTCGTTCAAGAAGATGACGGCGTCAGACTGGGATGATGTTCTAGACACCAACCTCAGCAGTCTCTTCCACGTCACCAGAGAGTTCATCGACGGTATGGCCGAGCGGGGCTGGGGCCGGGTGGTGAACATTTCAAGCGTTGTGGGAGTCATCGGCAACTTCGGCCAGGCGAACTACGCCGCCGCCAAGGCGGGGATGATCGGACTGACCAAGACGCTGGCCCGGGAGTACGCGCGCAAGGGAGTCACGGTCAACGCGGTGGCCCCTGGGTTCATCCGCACGCGGATGGTCGACGGCATCCCCGAGAAAGCGATCGAGGCCGTGGTAGCGATGACCCCGGTCGGCCGGCTTGGCGACCCGGCTGAGATTGGAGCGGCCGTACTCTACCTGGCGTCGCAGGCGGCCGGTTTCATCACAGGCCATGTCCTGGACATCAACGGCGGCCTGGCCATGTGAAGGGCCCAAGTCCCTGACGTGGAAAACCCGGGCAGTATGCGACAAATTGCCGCCGGCAACACATATCCCTGGCTTGTGGTTGCACTGCTCTGGTTCTGCGGTTTCTTCAACTACGCCGATCGCCAGGCTGTGTACTCGATCTTTCCGCTGATCGGCAAGGAGTTTTCGCTCTCCGACCCCCAGCTCGGCATGCTCGGCTCGGCGTTCATGATCGTCTACGCGGTCACTTCTCCCGCTTGCCGGCTACGTGGTGGATCGGGTTACGCCGCCGGTTCTTGATTCCCGCCGGGCTGGCGATCTGGAGCCTGATCTGCGCGGCGACGGGGATGGCGCAGTCGTTCGGCCAGCTTGTCTTCTTCCGTGCGGCCGAGGGACTGGGCGAATCGTTTTATTTTCCCGCGTCGGTCTCGTTCCTGGCCGATTATCACGGGCGGGGTACCCGTTCTCGCGCCTTGGGGATTCATCAGACGAGCGTTTATCTGGGCACCGCCGGAGGCGCCGTCCTCGCCGGCCGGCTCGCCGCCGCATTTCGGATGGCGCTCGCCCGTTCTTCGTTCTGGGCCTGGTGGGATCGGTCTATGCGCTGGTGCTGGCTTTCCTGCTTGTCGAGCCCGTTCGCGGCCAGTCGGAAGCGACCAAGCCGGCGGAGCCCGATCCGATCCGCGGCAGATCGAGCTCGATCACGGCATGGTTCGGCAACCGGATCTCTGGCGGCAAGGTCGAGCGGATTCTGACCAACCGCACCGCCTTCCTGCTCTTGCCGTCTTCATCGGCGCCAATTTCGTGGCCGCGGCGTTCCTGACTTGGCTGCCGACGTTCATCTACCGCAAGTTCGCTATGGACGTGGCGGATTCCTCCGCTGACCTCCACCGTCTGGCCGCTTGCCAGCCTGGTGGGAGCACTCTGCGGCGGCGTGCTGGCCGACTGGGCGGCCCGGCACGGCAAGGGCGGACGGATCCGGGTGCAGAGCCTGGGCCTGATCCTGGGCGCTCCGTTCGTATTCCTGGCAGGATGGTCCGAATCGTTTCCAGTGCTTGTCGCCTGCTCTCGCCGGCCGCCGGGACTTTGTAAGGGAGTTTACGACGCCAACATCTTCGCCTCATTGTTCGACGTGGTCCGGCCCGAGGAGCGGGGAATCGGCGGCCGGGCTGATGAACTCGGTGGGCTGGACCGGCGGATCCCTGGCGCCGGCGGCGGTCGGACTTGCGCTCGAAGAACTTTGGCTTGAGCCTGGCGATCGCCTCGACCGCAGTAGTTTACTTGTCCGTCGGAATCCTGGCCCTGGCCTGCGGCTGCCCTGGCCGATCGCAGGGTGATACAGCCAAGGGATGACAGGGTTCAGAATTCGGAAGGGAAAAGATCGTGAGCGTCGCCTTCGGTCGGCAAGCGTCATCCCGGCCGCTACCAGTGGTTCCACGGAGGCGACGTCAACGCGTTCTTCGGGCTGATGATCGACAACGTCGGCGGCATGATCCTGATGACCAGCTTGCTGGTCGGGTTCGGAATGCCCCGGGATTTCGTGCTCGGGCGGATGATTCCCGGCACGGCCGTGGGCGTGCTGGCCGGCGACCTGATCTTCACGGCGATGGCATTTCACCTGGCCCGGCGGACCGGACGGCACGACGTGACGGCCATGCCGCTAGGGCTGGATACGCCCAGCACGTTCGGCTCGGTGATCCTGATCATCGGCCCCTCGTTCCAGGCGGCGCTCGGACGCGAGGCCTGGCCGCGGAGGCGGCGGCCCGGCACGCCTGGTTCCTGGGGCTGACCATGCTGCTGGCCTCGGGCATCTTCAAGCTGGCCTGTGCTCCGGTATGCGGCTGGGTGCGCGTGCGCTGTTGCCGCGGGCCGGACTGCTGGGCTCGCTAACGGCGATCGCACTGGCGATCATCAGCTTCCTGCCCTTGCTTGACATCGCGGCCTACCCCGTGGCGGGCTTCGTCGCGCTGGCCGTCATCCTGGCAACGCTCACGGCGCGCTGGCGGCTGCCGCGCAACATGCCCGGGGCGCTCGGGGCCGTGCTGCTGGGGTGCCTCGTGTACTATGGGATGCACCTGGCCGGGCTGGGGCCCGGCCTGGGGGCCGAGGGAGCGCAACCGTCAAGCTTGCTCGCGGCTGGCGCTGCCTGCACCAATGTCTGCGCTGGTGGCAATGGATCGGGCAATCCTGGCCCGAGGTGGTGAGCTACCTGCCGGTGGCCATCCCGCTGGCCCTGGCAACGGTCGTGGGCGGCATCGACTGCACCGAGAGCGCCGCGGCGGCGGGAGACGATTACTCGACCGGGCAGATCATCGCCGCGGAGGGGGTGGCGACCCTGGTCGGTGGCCTCTTCGGCGGCGTGATCCAGTCCACCCCGTACATCGGCCATCCCGCATACAAGGCGATGGGGGCCCGGGCCGGCTACACGCTGGCCACCGCGCTGTTCGTGGGGGCGGCCGGGATCTGCGGCTACTTCGACTGGATCTTCTTCCTGATTCCCAAGGCCGTCATTTTCCCGATCCTCATCTTCATCGGCCTGGAGATCACCGCCCAGTCGTTCCACGCAACTTCGCCACGGCACTATGCGGCCGTGGCCTTGGCCTGCGTTCCGGCCCTGGCCTACCTCGCTCTGATCACGCTCAACCAGGTGCTGCCCGAGGTGAACAAGCCGTTTGCGGATCTGAGACCCCAGACCCAGCACTGGATCGCCACGGTGACCATGCTTTCCAGCGGCTTCATCGTCACGTCGCTGCTCTGGGGCACTTTTCTGACGCACTTGATCGACGGCCGAATCAAGCCGGCGGCGGGGACCCTGCTGCTGGCCGGTGTCTGTGCCTGGTTCGGCATCATTCACTCGCCGCTGCCCTCGGGCCCGATTGGCACTCCCGGCGCGGTGCTCCGTCAACTCAGGGACGAAGGCCGAGCCGCGCCTCGGCACAGCAGACGCCCTACCACTGGGCGGCGGCTTACGCCGGCATGGCTTGACGCTCTTGCTGCTCGGCAAATTCGGCCATCCGCCCGTGATTCATGAGGTCGATGACCCCGGACCGCTCTCTTCGCCGGCATGTCTGAACTGGCAAATTCGACCGACTCCGCCACTCAGTCCAAGCTAGACGCCGCGAGGCGGACACCTTAGGCTATTCATGATCGGAATCAGATTTATCCTCGCCGGACGCCCGACCTCTTGCGCTATGGTGGGCTGCACCGATCCTCATTTTCGTTTCGGCACCGCCAGAGACCAAGATAACCATGATCTCATGGGTGGATGATCGCCAGGTCGACCGAAAGCCGGTTTCTGCTTAAATTAGCACCGGTGGTTGTGGGAGGTGTTTGTCGGTTCGCTCGCACCCGCGAATCGGGTGCCTGACTGTGTAGAAACCTTCTCGATGGGCTCGTCATGCATAACGGCATCGGTGTCAGTCCTGGGGTGGTCGTGGGTGTGGCCTACCGGGTGGAATCGGTCCTGGGACTGAACGAAGCCAAGACTCTTGAAAGTCCCGCCCTGGTCCCCGCGGAGATCGCGCACTTCGACCGGGCCGTGGAAGAGGCCGAATCCGAGCTTGAAGGCCTGGTGCACCGGGTCGCCCAGGAGTTCGGACCCTCGGCGGCCGAGATCTTTCAGACCCACCTGCAGATCCTGGGCGACCCGGGCTTGCTGTCGCGAGTTCATTCACTCATCGAGCAGCAATACTTGACAGCGCTGTCGGCCTTGCACCAGGTAATGAACAGTTATGCGGCCCAGTTTGCCCGGATCGAGCAGGACTATTTCCGCGAGCGGCTCAACGACCTGCGCGACGTGATCTTGCGGGTCGGCTCACACCTGACACGGAAGAAGGAGCCCGTGGACAATGGGGCCGTCGACTCCCACGACGGCGATGAGCCGGTGATCCTGGTAGCGCCACGAAATCCTTCCCAGTCAGGCGATGAGTCTGGGAGATCTGCCAATCGCCGGCATCGTCACGGAAGTCGGTGGATCAACCAGTCATGCGGCGATCCTGGCGCGCAGCCGCGGGATCCCGGCAGTCTCCGGAGTGGAAGGAATCTTGAACGATGTTGCCAGCGGCGACCTCATGGTCGTCGACGGGCGGGAAGGCCATGTCCTGGTTCGCCCCGACCAGGAGGCGACCATGGCCTATCGTAAAGTACAACGCGAGTTCTTCCATCTGAAAGACAGCCTGGTCTCCAACCGTGAAGAGCCGGCGCGAAGCTTGGACGGGACGCGTGCCGAATTGCTGGCGAATATCAACAATCTTGCCGACGCCCACTCTGCGAATACGGTCGGGGCCTCGGGTGTTGGCCTCTTCCGGACCGAATACCTGTTCCTGACTCACCATGATGTCCCAGGAGAGGAAGAGCAATACGAGTACTACAAACAGATCGTCTTGAATTCGCCCGACCAGACGGTGACGATTCGCACGCTCGACCTGGGGGGCGACAAAACGGTTCCTTATCTTGGTCGCAGAAGCGAGCCGAATCCGTTCATGGGCTGGCGATCGATTCGCATATTCTTCGAGAATCCGTAAGCTGCTCATCACCCAGATTCGAGCCATCCTTCGAGCCGGGCGGCACGGCAAGGTCTCAATGCTCTTTCCGATGGTGACGACCCTGGAAGAGCTGCGCAGGATTAACAAGATGGTTAAGGAGACGCGCGACAACTTGAGGCGGGAAGGGGTGCAGTTTGCTGAGGACGTCAAGACGGGCGTCATGGTCGAGGTTCCCGCCGCCGCCTTTTGCATCGATGCACTGCTCCGGGAGACCGACTTCGTCTCGATTGGCTCCAACGACCTGATCCAGTATCTCGTGGCTGCGGATCGAGACAACCCGAAAGTTGCACACCTCTGCGAGCCGCTTAGTCCAGCAATTTTCCGGGTTTTGCAGATGGTACTTGACGCCTGCGGCGCACGGGAACTCCCGTGACCTTGTGCGGCGAGATGGCCGGTCAGCCGCGATCGGCTCTGGTGCTATTCGGGATGGGACTGCGCCGGTTCAGCATGAGCCCGGCTTTCGTTCCCACGATCAAGAACCTGCTGGCTGGGGTCACGACCGCGCAAGCGGAGCGGTTTGCCCACCACGTGCTGCAGCTTTCAACCAGCGATGAGATCCGCTCTTACTTGACGGCACGGCTGCGGGAGATTTCCAGCACGCTGGAGATCTTGGATTCGGTCTGAACCTGTACATCCCTCCTGGTTTGGCCGGCTGCCCGGGGGCGCCACCCCAAGCTTGGCCCCGAGGTTGCAAACGTCGATGGCGATTCATTACACTGCGGGGCAGAGTAACATTCTCGACCTCGGTTTGGATGACGCCGCACGATGTTTACGACGGTCCCGAATGTCTTCAAGGTTGGGTATTTGCTCTGGTCTGTCGTCGTGGTCGTTGCTCTGCCTTGCGGACACCAGCGGACCCCCGATCGGCTGGAGAAGGAATCATCGGGTCCAGCCGCCAAGCCATTTCAACTTCGGATGACTAAAGCGGTGGTCTGCCGCTCGATCGATGGCTACGAGCAGTACGAAGCTCTGCCCGGAGCGGCGCAGACCGCGGATGAGAAGCTTTTGGTCTATTACCGTCCGCTCGACTACAAGACTTTGCAAAAGGATGGTCTCTTCACGGCTCACCTTACCCAGGACGGGCAAGTTCGCCGCCAAGGTGAAAAGACCGTGCTGTTGGGCAAGAAGCTCCTACTTGACTACGAGCCCAAGAGCCCCGATCCGCTGGGCCCGATCTACTTGCGCAATCAGCTTTTCTCTCAAAGGCCTACGCCCCGGCGACTACGAATACGACATCATCCTTCGCGATGAAAACCAGCCCGGTCCTACCGCGATCCAGTCGCTCAAATTCCGGATCGTGGCTCCAGTGCTGCCCGAGCCGAGCAAGGACGCGAACTCGAAACGTCGCCGGTCTGAGCCGGTTGGTAGTGGGTAGCCGCGCCAAGGTCATCAAGGCTCATTCGCCCTGTCGGGATAGGCTCTTTAGATGATGATTGGCCAGCTCTTCGACCCAGCGAACCCCCGCGTTTCGGGCGAGTTGCAAGGCACGATTGAAAAAAACCTTCGCCTCACCGAGATGGCCGTTGTCCATTAGCGTTTCGGCGGCATCGAGTGCGATCTGTGGACTGGAGGCTGAGGTGCCTACGACGAGCTCGCCGTAGATGCGGGATGCTTCTTCGGGCCGGCCGCTCCGTGAGAGGATTTCGGCGCACCAGGTGTCGAAGGTGCGCCGGCTTGTATCAGAGCCCAGGGTTCGAGCTTGCTCCAGCCAGTTGAGCGCTTCCGCGGCTTGCCGTGTTGCATAGACAGCCGCACTAGCGGAGCGAAGAGCGTGGACAGGTCAAGCTGGGCGAGCTGACTCGGCTTGCGGCGCACCAGTTCCAGTGCGAACCGAGCGGTGAGCTCATCGTCGCGCATACCGGCAGCGGACTTGACCGTTTCCACGAGGCGGACATCGTCTAGGTCGTGGTGGTCCTGGTCTTGAAGCTCCGCGAGACTGGCGCAGGAGAGATCCTGCATGGCGACGGAGTCAGCGTGCACCAGGTCCAGGCCTAGTCGGCGTCTCAGCCGGTCGAAGGGATAGCCCTGGTACATGGCCAGAGCGCTGAGCGGCTGCCAAGCTGTTCGCGCACCAAGACTACGGCTTCGAGCTTCGCTCGGGCGACGGCGTCGCCCCGCCGCGCATCCTGTGACGCGGCCAGCGGCGAGAGCCCATCCAGACCCTGGCGGGGCCGATGAATCCACTGGTTCTCATAATACGACTCAATCGCTCCCCGTGTCAGTGCGTGGGCAAGATCGCGATCGAGGGTTTCAGGTTGCCGGGTAGTCCAGACATCGGCGTCCAGAAAGGGGAGGGGGAGTGGGGCGGCCATCCGCTCCAGCGGTTCGGCCCCGACCCCCAACATCCGCCTGAGCTTCTCCTCGGCGAGCTCGAGCGTATCGACCCGTGGGCTGGAGAGCCGGATTGCGCCGGGGGTGATGTAAACTGTGGCAAGGACGCGCGGCAGGTCACTCTCACCATGAAGTGTCTCGGCCAGTGGAACCGGACGATCGAGCCACTCGAGCACCTCGATGTCTCTGGTAGATGCCTCGGGGCGGGTGGGATCACGCGGCGTGGGAATTTGGCGTATTTCGGGAAACGACGTCCGTAACGATTCGGTTTGATCGCTGTTCCAGGCGAACGTGCACGCATAACGCAGGTCGTCGGAAAGGCTCTCCGCGCCACCGGCCTGGCGGAGAATTTCGGCGAGCGACCAGGCTTCCACGGCCTTCTTCGGGTCGCCGTCGGCCTCCAGTCCGATGACCTGGTCGAGACACTCGATCGCCTGTAGGTCCAGCCCGGCCCAGGCCAGGCAAAGCGCCCGGTTGAACCATGCCTGGGCGTCGTCTGGCTGCTCGCCGGCCAGGCGGCCGAAGGCGTCGGCGGCATCAGCAAGCTCCGCGGGCTGGCCGTCGCGCAGAAGGCGATCCCACCGCGCCCTCTGCGCGTCGGTCGACGGCTTTCTGAAGCGATAAACCTTGCGTGCCGCCAGCGGAAGATCGGGGGCCGCTAGAAGGGTATCGAGCGCCTGTCGGGCCGCGGTCGCACGGGGATCGAGCCTGAGTGCTCGCTGCCAGGTTCCCCAGGCAGCCAAGGGGCGTTGAGACATGAGATGGTTCCAGCCTTCGTGAACCAGGGCGAGCGTTTCGTCGTGTGTCGAAGTGGCAGCCATTGAAGCCTAATCCCCGATCGTGTGAACTTGAGTCAAATTTCCTTTCCCTCGCTTCTATCCGGGCAAGATGAGCCGCTTCTCACCATGATTGGCGGCCTTGCGATCGGCACCGGGGGTCCAGATCTGGGAGCCCTGCGTAGTCGCTTGGGGAGTCCAGATCTCGCCCCGCGTCGCTGAGACGCCAAGATAGCCTGACGACGTAGTGACCTTTGGCCCATAAAGGCTGAATAACCGCTGAAGAATCCGGGAGTCGAGCATGACCTCACCCGGACGATCGGGCGAAGGGACCAGGCGAAGCAGCCCCATCTCTATCAACCGCGTCGAGATTATCGTCGTCGCCTGCTCGTGCTCGCGATAGCGATCGAGAACCGCGGCCAGTTCGGGCACCCAATCATCGAGCGGATCGAACGATGCCCGAATCTGAATCTCCATCATGTCCCAGAATGCCGGATCGTCGGGCCGGCGTTCGAGGTCCTGCGCGGCACGCCCGTGACGAACCCATGCCTGGGCCCCGGCACGATCACCTAGCACAATCGATTCCTGGGTGAGGTCCGCATAGAGAATGCGTAGGTCAAGGCTGCTTGACAAGCTCAGATGGGGCCTGCCGTGAATTTCGTGTGCCGCGCGGAGGATAAGGTCGACCAGCCCCCATTCATGAGCCCTGAGATAGAGCTTGACCAGGCGATCATCGTCGAGCCGGTGGAAGGGAACCAGTGCGAGCCGGCCAAGGGGAAGACGGTCAATTTCCACTGTCTCGGGATCGACGGGCGGCTCGGCAGAAACCGACAGGCGCGACCGAAGCCTCGTCCAGTCAATCTCGTCGCTCAGTTGATCGCTGGAGAATTCGAGTATCAAGATGGCCGCGCGGAGAGGCACCTCGCAGTTGCTGGCGCGAGCTGCATGGACCGGCGAGCGACCGCCGAGTTGCGGCAGCGGTGTCTCGGGCCAGACAGTGGACATCAGATGTGCGACCTGCTGGCGAGAGAGCCGCCGCTTCTCCTGGTCGGGTAAGTCGGGGGGAAGATACCAGTGCCAGCTCATCGCGTGTTCCGCGCGATCGACCTGGTCGATGACTTTGGTTCGCGGGTGGGCTGGTGGCACGGCCCTGCCTGCAAGGACTGCGAATCGGTCGATCAGGCCGTTCAGCCGTCCGTCGTCGTGGGCTTCCAGCACTACGACGTCCGAACCAACTAGCAAGTCCGCCAGGATGATCGGGATTTCCTGCCGCGCCAGGCCACCACGTGCGTCGATCCGCGGCCGGTCGAGCCAATGGAAGGTAGCAACATCGGGTGAACCATCATCTTCCGGATCGAGGTGCCGCTTCTCGCCCGCGACGATGGTCGCGTCGTTCTCCAGGACGTTGATCAACGCAGGGCGGTCTCGCAATGGCCAGGTGAGCTGCACTTGTTCGATCGGCTCCTTGTCAGTCGTCTCGTCGATCAACTGGCAAACGACTTCCAGATCGACAGCCCTGGTTGTCGGGCCCTCGCGAGCGATCCAGCGCCGCAGCGCCGCGATAGCTGCCTGATCGTCGCCCAGCCAGAGCCGACAAAGCCCCAAGTTGTAATCGGCCGCGTGGCCGGCGACGCGGTCGGCGGAGAGCAACTCGAAGGCCGCGGCGGCCGCGTCCCAAAGTCCGTCGCGCGCCAGTCCAGTGCCTGCTCGAACTGAGCACGAAACGGGCCATTGAGCCCCCCGGACACATCCTCCAGAGCGTAAGAGTCCTTGAGCCAGGGAGCGACTGCGGCATTGGACTTGAGAGACTCAAGTGAGGCTTGAATCATCGACTCCGCTGAGCTGTCGAGCCTGATCGCAAGCTCAAAATGCTTCAGGGCGGCCGGCAAATGGTTGGCCCTGGCGAGCTCGCTCGCCAAGATCGCGGTGATTTTGAAAAGGTGCTTTCTCCTTTCGTGTTTGGCATGCAACAGCGCTCGCTGAAGCTCGGCCACAGCCGGGGCCGGGCCCTCCGTCCCGAGGACCAGTCGGCACAACAACATGGCGGCTCCCAGATTATCGGGCTGCGACTGGAGCACTGTCGCAACACACTCTTTAGCCTCGTCCAGCTTTTGCAGCTCGATCAGGAGAACCGATTTTTGCAATAGGAGCCACGGGTTTCGAGGAACCTTAGCCAGCCCCTCGTTGTATGCCGCGAGCGCCGCCTCGTGCTGACCGTTATCCTCGAGTCGATGACCCCGATCGGCGTACGCCTCAACCTTCTGGCAGCACCATTTGAATTTCTTGTCGCTGCCGCAGGGACAGGCAGAGTATGGATCGACCAGGGCCATCGTCTTGCGTCCTTGGGAGGGTTTAGCGCTCAAGTTGTCTCGCGGGTCACACTAGCAAAAATCGTGCTCTCGCGCCTATGCTGATGAAGTTACGGTCGCGACGACGATCGTCCGCGACCAACCATGCCGGCGCATTCTCCAGGGCTCACGAGACTTCAGGAGGCCTCGGCCGGCTTGTACCTGCTTGAGAGTCGAGACGAGAGGGACGATCGTGATGGAGCCTTTGCAATACCAAGGAAGGAACAGTGAAAAGCCCCAGCGGCGGACACCCCAGGGAGGTCCCGAGCAGGGCCGGCCGCTGGTTCTGGCAGTCACCGCCATCATCCTGCTCGGAATCGGGCCCGCGCGGCAGGCACTGGCGTGGGGCCGCATGGCGCACCGGGCGTCGACCCGGCTCGCCGAAACTCGCCTGACCGTCAAGGCGCGGGTCCAGATCCGGGAGCTTCTTGAGCCCGGCGAGTCACTTGCGGATGCCTCGACTTGGGCCGACGAAAACAGCCAGAACATTCCGGGCAGTTCAGCCTGGCACTTCGTCAACGTGCCGATCTCGGCGGCAAGTTATTCGTCGCGTGATTGCCACGACAACTGCGTGGTTTCGCGGTTCGAGGAGTTCCGCCGAATCCTTGCCGATCCTCACGCCCCGAAGCCGCGGCGGCGGATGGCGCTGCGCTTTGTGGTCCATCTGGTCGAGGACGCTCACCAGCCGATGCATGTCGGCGACCGCCGCGATCGCGGCGGCAACAACCTCCAGCTCCAGTTCTTTCGCGACGAGTTCACCAACTTGCACCAGGTGTGGGATTCTGGCCTGTTGCGTAACGGCTACCGCAACGAGCGCGAGCTGGTGGATGACCTGATCGACATGGCTCGCAAGCCGGAGTCGCGCGGCTGGACGACAGGTCGTATCGAGGACTGGGTTAACGAAAGTCTGGAAGCGGCCCGCCAGGCCTATCGCATTCCCGGATCGAAAGAAACGCTTCACTCCGGCATGCGCATCGGCAGAGATTACGAGGAGGCCAATTTGCCCTTGGCGCTACAGCGTCTTTCCCAGGCGGGCGTGCGGCTGTCCCTTGTCTTGAACGTCTGCCTCTCACCCGAGGAAAAAAAAGCGATCCCCGCGCCTCACTTCCGCAAAGATCAGCAACCCAATCCATTGCCCGCGCCGCCGACACCTGGCATCCGCTGAGAACCACCAGATACACGGTGCATTCGCTCGAGGGCAAATTACTTGCCATCTGCCGTCCGCTTCCCAGCCGATGCTTTCGGTATCACGCCAGAAGGCGCTGTCGATCCCGAAGTCCTCTCATCGACCTTTACGTGGGAATCGCTGGCCTCCGGCTCATCCACGCCATGCTCGAGAGGGCGCTCGCCGAAGATCTTCTCGAAGTTGGGAAATCCGTATTTCCGGACAATCGGACCGCTCATGATGCAATGAACTCCTCATCGCCCAGCATGCGCCAGGATAAGTCTCATTGGCTGTCACTAATTCTTCGCCTGCCCCTCCGCAAAGGCCGAATCAAATAGCCGGCCGGCGGATTTGAAGCCCATCTTTTCCTTGACGAAGCGGGCGGCCTCAGCAGCGCCGTACTCTCGGTCCATGCCTGGGTCTTCCCATTCTACCGACATCGGGCCCGTGTAGCCAATTTCATTGAGGGCGCGCGCGATGGCGTCGAAATCGACCTGCCCACGGCCTGGTGAGCGGAAGTCCCAGCCTCGTCGGGGATCGCCGAAATTCAGGTGCGAGCCAAGGATCCCGCTTTTGCCATTGAGGGTGCGCGCGGCGTCCTTCACGTGCATGTGGTAAATGCGGTCGGGGAAAGCCCTGATGAACTCGACCGAGTCGACAAATTGCCAAAGCAGGTGGCTGGGGTCGAAGTTGAAGCCGAACTCGTGACGATGGTTCAGCGCCTTCAGTGCCATCTCGGCCGAGTAAATGTCAAAAGCGATCTCGGTGGGATGGACCTCCAGTCCAAACTTGACGCCGTTCTGCTTGAAGACATCGAGGATGGGGTTCCACCGGTCGGCCAGGTCTTTGAACCCTGCCTCAATCATCGAGTCGGAGACGGGCGGAAACGAATAAAGAAGGTGCCAGATCGACGAGCCGGTGAAGCCATTGACTACCTTGACACCCAGCCTGTGCGCGGCGCGGGCCGTGTCCATCATCTCCTTGGCGGCTCGCTGGCGGACTCCCTCGGGCTTGCCGTCGCCCCAGACGTGCTCCGGCAGGATCAGCTTGTGGCGCTCGTCGATCAGGTCGCAGACCGCCTGGCCAACCAGGTGGTTGGAGATCGCCCAGACTTTCAATTCGTGCTTCTTCAGCAGATCGTGGCGTCCCTTGCAGTAGTGCTCGTCGCTCAGCGCCTTTTGGACGTTGAAGTGGTCGCCCCAGCAGGGCAGCTCGATGCCCTCGTATCCCCATCTACTGGCCTTCTGGCAGATGACTTCGAGGGGCAGGTCGGCCCACTGGCCGGTGAAGAGAGTAACGGGACGCGACATGGTGCGTTCTCCCAGAAGATTGGAGCCTTTGAATCGCTTCAAATCGTCGTGTTGCGTGATAAGCCGGCCGAGATCCGATTGCGCCTACGATTTTCAAGCCGGGGCAGGAAACGACAGGCGGTACGATCTTGCTCGCGGTCAGCGCGATCCAGAACTGGCAACATAGGGTGCAACCACAGCCTTGTCAATGATTTGACGATGTAGCCGCGAACGAGGATAATGTACACGTTCGGATTTCTCTACTTTCCCGGTCCCGCGCGAGTTTCATGGCTTTAAGTGCCGTTCTATTCGATTTTGACGGCGTGATCGCCGACACTGAGAATCATCATATTGCGGCGTGGCAGCGGACGCTCGCGGCCTTGGGCTGGCATGTTCCTGACGAGGTTGCGGCTCGATCTGCCGAGGTCGACGACCGGGAGTTCCTGCGCGACCTACTCGCGGCCCAGCAGATCACCGACGGCGACATCGAGGGCTGGGTGCGCAAGAAACAGGCTCTCACGATCCGCATGCTCCGCGACGCACCCCGGATTTATCCGGGCATCCAGGAGTTGGTCCAGCATCTTCGCGGCCGCGTTCGTCTGGCTGTCGTCTCTGGCACCTGGCGTGAAAACGTCGAGGCCGTACTGGCCGCCTCAGACCTGTTGGCTGCATTTGAGCTGATCATCGGCAAGGAGGACGTCGGCTCGGTCAAGCCTGACCCCGAGGCGTATCTCCTGGTCCTGAGGGGGTTGGCACTGAGCGCCGGCGAAACCGTGGCGATCGAGGATTCTCCGAGCGGCCTGTCCGCCGCCCGAGCCGCCGGGATTCCAGGCATAGCCGTCGGACATCGTCGCGAATTCGGCGAATGGGTTGGCGATTCCACTTACTTTTCTGGACTCGAGCCCGTCTCTGGGCTCCTCCGGCGCCTGGGACTTGAGGCGTGAATTGAAACCGATGGACGGATTTCACTTCAAGGCTCTAGGGGGTGCCTGAAGTCCGGTGCTGGACCGAATCGATGATCGCAAGTCCGATGTTCGGTAGGCCGACGGCTTCGGGTGACTCGCCCCGACCAATTCGCTCGGCGGCGTCCCAGAACCGTTGTTGCTTGGCGATCCGCTCACTCGTGTCATAGCGCAACTGCATGTTTGCGTAGTAGAACATGGCGGCACGGGCACAAAGCTTTCTCCAGACGTTTGCGTCGATGCCGAAGTGAGCAGCACACAGAGTTGGATCGATGGTTGGTAAGGGAGTCCCCTCGGGCCAGCCGAACGACGGGCATCTGTGAAGTCCTTCCACAATCGCTTGTGCCAGTGCGATATGGCCTCGCACCGAAGGGTGCATCGCGTCATTGAAAAGATAGTCGTCCAGAAGGCCGTGCCTGCCGATTGTGTGGAACAAATCCTGGCCGTCGATCAGGATGCAATCGTGCCGATTGGCCACGTTGCGGTAGGCCTCCTGAAAAGAAGTGAGGCAGCGAACTGGCTGACCGTCCATATCTCGCGCCGAGACGTATTCATGATAGGCCTCGTCCCACCTCCCGGCTCGCTCGAGCAGTCGGGCCAAACGGAAGTGAGTCTCGGCGAATCCGGGTTGGCGAGCGAGCAACTCCCGATACCGGTCAATGCAACGAGCAGGTTTCGAGTCTTCTTCTTGCCGCGTCAAGAGAAACTCGTGCGTGAACGCCTCGCGCTCGGCATGCGTGGTCGAGGCCGGCAAGCACGAGCGGCTGGGTTCATAGCCGGCGTCGTTGGCGGGAGGGATGACCAGGATCGGCAATGCCCCGATCCGCTCGCAATAAGCAACGATCACTTCCAGTCGATGGGAGAAATCGGCGAGGCAGTCGGAGTATTCCGATGAGGAATACGTCGGAGATTCAACTAGCGGTCGTCTGATTCTCGGTGCAAGTGCGACGCCGACGAGATGCTCATCAGCGGTCTTCCGGATGAGTCCGCAAAGTGGGGAGATCCTGCCAGCCATGTCGCTGAAGGGCCAGGCAACGATCGGTCGCTGCAGATCGAGGTAGTAATCGAACTCACGGAACGTCGAGTAACGAGCGGCGATCTCAGTGTGGCCGCAGTAAATGATCACGGCACTAGGACGACGGTCAATCTCGGCCAGTCTGCGGTGCTGAAGCTGCAGAGTGTCTCCCGCTAGAGCGATGATGTCGGCGCGGGACCGCCTGCCCGGGAGGGTCCGCTCGAGCTGCCAGGCAACGATTTGTCCGACGGACATCCACTCCTGGCAAGGGTGACCCTCGGCGCTACGACTCGCCGACGACGACGAGGTTGAAATTGGCATCGTCCTTGGACTCCGCAAACTGCGAAGGCAGCTCTGGGTCCTCCATTCGACCGAGGGCCGACTCCGCTGGCGTTGAGGTCCGCACAATCCAGCCCGACCACGCCGCGATGGCGCCCTCGGCCAAACCGAGCACAAGCAGGCACGACCCGCAGACGAGCAAACCTCGGGCGGCTGCTGTTCGATTCGTCCCCGTTTTCCGTGCCCGATAGACGACGAAGGCCGTGAAGAGTGCCCCGATCAAGCAGGCGGGCACCACCACGAGATACGCGACCTCGAGGCAGAGCAGGAACCCGACCACACTCCGATGAAATGCCTGCGGAGTGATCAGGACTCGAAGCCATGGGGGTATGAGTATCAGGGACAGGATTGCCGCCACAATCACGAGGGCAAGCCAAAACAGCCGGGCGAATCGCCGCATACTTCTTGCCCCTCTTCCGTTCATTGACGGTTCACTGCGGTTTGTTCCGGCGAGAGTCAGCTTGTGACAATTCGACCGTACGCTGCCAGGTGGCCAACTGTCTCGACGTGTTTCATTCCTATTCTACTCTCCGGAACGGGTGCAGGCCTTTGCGTTCACGTCTGAAGGTCATAGTGGCGAATATTATCAAGGAGCTGGCGGCGGCTGATGCCGAGGCGTTCAGGCATCCTGGTACGTTGCCGCCGCAGGCCAGCAAGGCGCTCTCGATCGCTCTGCGTTCGACAGCGGCCAGCAGTCCAAGTAACGGCAACGGTTCAGCGGAGTCCGCCGCCACGGGAAGCCGCCCGTGCGCGGAATCGTGGGCTTCAATGTGTTCGGGCAGGATGGACCGGCCCGCGCGGCGATCGCGGCCGTCCACGGCGTTCTGGAGCTGGCGGACATTTCCCGGCCATACGCGTTCTTGAATTGCTTCAATGCCTGTGGAGATGCTGACAGCTCGCGCCAGACCGTGCATTTACTCGAGCCGTCGCCTGGACGGTCCGGTTGGCGGCGAACAGGTTCCCACGGTGCGCCAGGGCGATCTCACGTGCCATGGGCAGCCCCAGCCCCAGGCCGTGCCTACGGCTTTGGTTGTGAAAAATGGCTTGAAGAAATGGCCTGGTGCTGCGGGTGCCGGGCCCGGACCGGTGTCGGCGACCACGGCCCGAACTGCCAGGCGATCCAGGTCGCTGCGAGCCGAGAGGTGAAGGGTTCCCCCCGGCGACATGGACCGGATGGCGTTGGTCGTAAGGTTTCGGAAGACCTGAAGCAGCGCCTGCGGGGCCATTGTCACCGGATCTCAGGTTGGGGTCGAGCTCGACCTGAATTTGAATCCCGCGTGCGGCTGCCGGCACCGCTGCCAGCCGCGTGGGCTCGGCCACCACCGAGTTCAGGCTGGCGGGCACGAGGTCCGCAGCGTTCGCGTGACAGAACTGAAGCAGGCACGAAACAATCTCTTCCAGGCGATCCACCTCATGAACAGAGCCACAGCGACTCGGCATCGAGTCCGATGACGCCCCGCTGCCAGAGTTGGGCCGTCGAGCGAATACCAGCCAAAGGGTTCCGGACCTCATGCGCCACACCCGCCAGAAGCTCGCCCGCGCAGCAGAGGCCATGACGCACGTTGCCGAGCACCTCGGCCACGCCGCAGACGGGCCCCCCGAGGGCCGTGGCCGGCTCGGCATGAGAGCAGCCGAACGTCGAGAGGCAGCCGCCCTCCCCCGATCGCCCCGAGCCCAGAGGAAAGCGGGCCGAGCGACGTGACACCGACCTGCCTCCCGGTTGAAGGCGAACTGTCCAGACACCCAGTGGGCCCGGGGTCGTCTGACCCCGGCCCGGCTCCTCCCGATCTATCCTCATCAAGTAAGGAATGACATGGCCTGGCAGAACCGCATCGGAATTTATGGGTCATACTTCCTCGGAATGGCGGCGATTGGGTTCACGCTGCCGTACCTGCCGCTCTCCCTGCGAGACAAAGGTCTCTCTGACCGAGCCATAGGGAGCGCCTCGACTCTACGGCGCTGTCAGCTCTGGCTCAGTTTCCGATTGGACTCTGGTCCGACCGGATCGGCTGGCGTAAACCCTTCTTGATCGTCGCACTCGAGGTCACGGCGGTGTCGACATTGCTCTTACGTAGTGCGCATGGCTTGGTCTGGCTCGGGTTCCTGGTCGTACTTTTCGCAGAGAACGGCATCTGCCGCGCGGTGGTCGAAAGCCTATCCGGCGCCGAGGCCGGGGCCGTGGCTCCCAGAGGGGGAGTTGGAGTAGCCCTGGGGGCCCTTCGATTCAGGAAGCCGATCGGCATCGTGCTGGTGGCCCTGGCGGGAAGCTGGATGACTGAGCGGCATGGCGTCGAGTCGATGTTGTTGCCGCTTGCCGTCGTTCAAGGCATTTCCGCCGGCCTGGGGCTCTTGATTCACGAGAACGCTGGGCGAGACCACGCGGCATACGACGCACGCGACGAAGACGAGGATCAGGTGACGTCTCGAGAATCTACCGGCCAGACCGCGCGGGGTTCTTTTTCGAGCGACGCGGGCTATGGGCCTTTGTTGTGGCGATGGTCCTGTACCACGCGGCGAACGCACCCGGAGGCGTTTACTTGGGGCTCTTCCTCAAGCACAACTTGCACGCCCCGAAGAAGTGCTGGCCTATGCCTTCGGGGTGAGCATGGTGGCCTGGATGCTAATCGTCTGGCCCGCGGGCTGGCTCGCCGATCGCTGGGGCCGCAAGCCGCTGCTCGTCGCGGGCTGGACCATGATGGCGCTACGGCTGGAGCTAGTCGCCGTGGTGCAAGGCTTGTGGTTGGCTGTCGCCAATCAGACCCTGGACGGTCTGGGAAACGGCCTGTTTGCCGTGGTGGCAGCCGCGTGGGTGACCGACCGTCTGGCAGACCCACGAAGATCGGGCGAGGCGAAGGTGATCGTCGGATCGTGCCTGGTCCTGGGCTCAGCATTGGGACCGGCGGCGTCGGGGTTCCTGGTCGGTTCGCTGGGCTACCTGTTCGCGGTCTGCTTTATTGTCTGAGTACCGACCCTTATTCTCTCGTTGGCGTGCACCTTCTCGATGGTATGGGCGGCGGGAATCTTCGGTGTCGTTTCGGTGCTGATCGTGGCCGATTTGACAAAGGGGACAGGGCGGTTCAACTTCACTCAAGGCGCCCTCTCCACGGCGACCGGCATAGGTGCCGGGCTGAGTAACCTGTTGGCTGGTTTTGTCGTCCAGGCGGCTGGCTTCAACGTGGGCTTTGTTACGTTGGCCGCAATCGCCCTTGCAGCCACACTCTTCTTCGCGCTGGCCATGCCCGAAACGCGCCCGGCCGACCGTCACGCGTTTGCCGTTTGCGGGCACCTGTCCGAGAGGCCGGCGGCCGCTGCGGCCTCTCATGCGCGGAGTCTAACCTCTTTGACGGAGAAAGATCGGCAAGCTGCTGGAGTTGCATCCGACGTCTCGAAAAAAGCGCATCGGAAAATGGACGTGAACAACTCGCCCATGCTAATCATAGAATGAAGAGAGTTGCTTCCGCGGCTCCAGGAAGGGAGTGCATTGACCATGAAACGCAACCTGAGGCTACTAGTAATCCTTGGTTCTGCCCTCTGCGTGGCGCTTGCAGGTATTGACTCGTCAGTCCTGGCCGCGGGCCGTGGTGGTGGTGGCGGCCGTGGTGGTGGTGGCGGCCGTGGTGGTGGCGGCGGTTTTCGTGGCGGCGGTGGTTTTCGCGGCGGCGGCGGTGGATTCCGCGCTGCGCCGCGCATGGGCGGTTTTGGTGGTGCGCCGCGTATGGGCGGTTTTGGCGGTGCGCCGCGCATGGGCGGATTTGGTGGAGCGGCGCGCATGGGCGGATTTGGTGGAGCGGCGCGCATGGGCGGATTTGGCGGTGCGGCGCGCATGGGCGGATTTGGTGGACCGGCGCGCATGGGCGGCTTTGGTGGTGGGCCGAATATGGGCTTCCGGGGGGCAGCGGGCATGGGTGGCCTCCGCGGCGGCGCCGGTATCGGTGGCCTCCGGGGCGGCTCATCGATGGCATCCGGTTTTCGACCGACCGTAGGTGGACTGGCCGGTCGCGGTTCCGTTGGTGCAGCGCGCGGTCTCAATAACGGCATTGCTTTTGGTAACCGGAATACCGGATACGGCCGGTTCGGCGGTGCAAATCGGCTTACGCAGACCAATTTCAACGTCAACCGCAATAGCTTCGGCGGTCTGGGCGGAGCGCAGCGGAACCTTGCTTTCAACAACTTCGGCGGAATAGGCAATCGCGGCTTCGGGTATGGCCGCGGCTACGGCGGGTTTGGCTATGGCGGCTGGGGCTATCCTGGACTGGGCTTCGGAGGATATGGCGGTTATGGCCGTGGCTATGGTGGATACGGCGGATATGGCGGTTACGGCCGTTACGGTTACGGCGGCTTTGGCTACCCTGGCTTGGGTTTCGGCTATGGTCTGGGATTGGGCCTTGGTTTGGGCTGGGGCTGGGGAGGGCTGGGTTGGGGCCTGGGTGGTTGGGGTCTTGGCGGTTGGGGCTTAGGGGGTTGGGGTTACCCAGGCTATGGCTATGGCGGCTATGGCTACGGCGGCTACGGCGGCTACGGCGGCTACGGCGGCTACGGCTCGATGCTCTATGACTGGGGGTACACGCCCTACTACAACCCCTACGTCGTGATTGTCCAGCAGCCGGTGGTCTACGACTATTCGCAACCGATCAGCACGACAACTCCGGCGACGACCCAGGCGACCTCCGATCAGGCCGCCACGTCTTTCGATCAGGCTCGAGCCGCCTTCAAGCTGGGGAACTACAGTCTCGCTCTCGACTTGACCGACCAAGCCCTGCGGCAGTTGCCCAATGATGTTTCGCTCCACGAGTTTCGAGCTCTGGTATTGTTTGCCCTCCAGCGCTACGACGAGGCGACCACCGCACTCTATGCCGTCCTGGCGGACGGTCCGGGATGGGATTGGCCTACGCTTATCGGTCTTTATGCCGAAGTTGATACTTACACGGGGCAACTACGGGCCCTCGAGTCGGCCATTCGGCAGAATCCCCGTTCTGCCGCGATGCGGTTCGTCCTGGCGTATCACTATATAACCGCGGGGCATCTGGACGCCGCGATCAACCAGCTCAAGGACGTCACCCAGTTGCAACCCAGAGATAACGTCGCGACCCAGTTGCTGCGGCAATTGCAGCAAGCAACGCAAGGAGTTACACCGACCGCACCGGTCGCAGGCCCAGCAGCGGTGGGCGCGAACTCCTCGGTCGGAATCACTCCCACCTCTGCTTCAGCGAAAGAAGGCAATCTGGCCGGAACCTGGACGGCGGAGCCCAGTGCCGACACCACAATTCGCCTTACGATGGTGGGCGGCCGCTTTACCTGGAAAGTCACTAGCCAAGGGAAATCCCAGGAGATTCAGGGGGACGAAACCTACGGGAACGGAATCCTGACCCTTGCTCGATCCGCCCAGGATGGCCAGCCGCCCATGGTCGGCCGGGTGACCTGGCGCGATGAAGATCATTTCTCCTTCAAGATCTTGGCCGGACCGCCAGCGGATACGGGATTGTCGTTTACCAGGTTACCGTGAGCCTTGCACACGCGGTCTAATCAAGCGGACTCGGTTCAGAACCCGCAATCGGTGCCACGAGTA
Organism: uncultured Planctomycetaceae bacterium; assembly: GCA_963760085.1. GTDB lineage: Bacteria > Planctomycetota > Planctomycetia > Isosphaerales > Isosphaeraceae > Aquisphaera. The sequence continues at coordinate 192,575 of CAVXCB010000056.1, read as the reverse complement.
AACGACTCGGTGCCGCGTGCGGGTTTTTGTTGAACTTGCTCATGGTCCCGGGGACTTTTCAGGCAGACCAGTCGGCTCACTGCCAAGGCCGTTGTTCCCGGTCATTCACGGGTTTATCATCCGAGAACTGCTCCATTATGGCGTTTGCTGAAGAGGGGTTGAATCATGGTTCGTTTCCGAACGATTGCGATGCCGATGGTTTCTCTGATTCTCGCAAGTGCCTCCCTTGCCGACGACGCAAGAGTGCGCAGTCGCGAATCGTTCAACGCGGGCTGGCGATTCGCGCGGTTCGGCGCAATGGCGGACGGCTCAAACAGGCCCGAGCCCGGGGCCGAGCTGGATGACTCCGGGTGGCGAACACTCGACGTCCCCCACGACTGGGGGATCGAGGGTCCTTTCCGCGACGATCTGCCGGGCGACACCGGCAAGCTGCCCTGGAAAGGGATCGGCTGGTACCGCAAGCATTTCGTGGTCCCGCAGGCCGACCAAGGCAAGCGCGTCTTTATCGACTTCGATGGCGCCATGGCCGACGCCAGGGTCTGGCTCAACGGTCAGTACGTGGGAAACTGGCCGTACGGCTATCAGCCCTTCCGGCTCGAGCTAACGCCGCGCATCAAGTTCGGCTCCGACAACGTGCTGGCCGTCCGGCTGGACACGGTCCACTGGGGCTCGCGCTGGTATCCCGGGGCGGGTCTGTACCGCAATGTCTGGCTGGTGAAGACCTCGCCCGTTCACGTGGCTCACTGGGGTGTTAACGTGACAACCCCGTCGATTAACGACGAGAAAGGCATTGCCCGGATCGTCGTGAGGGTCGACAACCAGGGGAACGAGGTCGCGCATGTCTCGGTCCAGACGGACATCCATGAGCTGGCGCAGGATGAAATAGTAGGTGCGCGTGTCGCGACCACTCGGCGTCTCGATCTTACTGTCGGGGAAGGGGCCTCCGGTACCCTCGAATCGACGGCCGAGCTTTCGAGTCCCAGGCGCTGGGATCTGTCCGCGCCTTACCGCTACCTCGCGCGAACCATCGTCCGCCGGGGGGAGCAGATCGTCGATGCTTACGACCAGCCTTTCGGCTTCCGCACCATCGAGTTCACAGCCCGCGATGGTTTCAAGCTTAACGGCAAGCGCGTTTTCCTGAGAGGCACGTGCAACCATCACGATCTCGGTTCGCTGGGTGCGGCGCTTAACGTTCGCGCGCTGGAACGGCAGCTCGAGATCCTCAAGGAAATGGGCGGCAACGCCCTGCGGACCTCGCACAATCCACCTGCCCCAGAGCTGCTCGACCTGGCCGATCGCATGGGATTCGTCGTCATGGTCGAAGCCTTCGACTGTTGGAAGCGAGGCAAGACGGCCGGAGATTACAGCCGGCTCTTTGACGACTGGCACGCCAAGGACTTGCAGGCGATGGTCCGCCGCGAGCGGAACCACCCCAGCGTGATCATGTGGAGCATCGGCAATGAGATCGCCGAGCAGAATGGGCCCGGGCTGGCCCAGCAGCTACGTGACATTGTCCACGCCGAGGATCCGACGCGCCCGGTCACGGCCGGCTGCGATAAGCCTGCCGCCGGCACTAACGGCTTTCAGACTGCCTTGGATGTGTTCGGGCTCAATTACCACACCGGAGATTATCGCCGCATTCTGGACCACCCGGGCAACGAGCAGAAGCCGATTTATACTTCGGAGTCATCATCGTGCGTCAGCTCGCGGGGCGAATACTTCTTCCCGATCAAGCGCGGCAAGGATTCCCAGGCCAACTTTCAGGTCTCGTCTTATGACGTGGATGCCCCTCCCTGGGCCCAGCCCCCGGACGAGGTCTTCGATGCCCTCGACCGCAACCCGGCCTTCTTCGGCGAGTTTGTCTGGACCGGGTTTGACTACCTGGGCGAACCAACGCCCTATCATCATGATGTCACGAACCTGCTCAACTTCTCGGACCCGGAAAAACGAGCCGCTATGAAGAAGGAGCTCGATGCCCTGGGCAAGCTCAAGGTCCCCTCGGCCAGCAGCTACTTCGGCATCGTTGATCTCTGCGGCTTCAAGAAAGACCGCTTCTACATCTATCAGGCGCGGTGGCGTCCCGACCTGCCGATGGCCCATATCTTACCGCACTGGAACTGGCCCGAACGGGTTGGCCAAGCCACGCCGGTTCATGTTTACACCTCGGGCGACGAGGCCGAGTTGTTCCTCAACGGCGTCTCGCTGGGACGAAAGAAGAAGGGTCAGTACGAGTATCGCCTCCGCTGGGACGACGTAGTGTACCTGCCCGGAACTCTGGAAGTCGTCGCCTATCGTGACGGCAAGGAATGGGCCCGGGACAAGGTGAAGACCACCGGCGAGCCGGCACGCCTTCTGCTCTCGGCCGACCGCTCGGAGATTCGCGCCGACGGCATGGACCTCGCGTTTCTAACCGTTACCGTCGCCGATCAGGAGGGTGATCTGGTTCCGCTCAGTCATAACCTGGTCCAGTTCGCAATCGAGGGTCAGGGCGAGATCGTCGCGGTGGGCAATGGCGATGCCGCCAGCCACGAGCCTTTTCAGGCCCGGCAGCGCAGCGCCTACAACGGCCTGTGCCAGGTGATCGTCAAAGGTCGTTCCGGCCAACCCGGACCGATCAAGCTGAAGGCAGCGTCGAACGGGTTGAAGGACGCCGCAATTTCTTTCAACAGTAAGTAACAACGCGACGGGGAAAAAAGGTGATCTGCTCTTCAGAGCAGGGCCAACACCATGGCAATTTAATTTCTGACTGTTAGCCCGAGCCGATCGCGGTGGCAAGCCGGGATTTCTTGACTTCGAAACCCCGGCTGCCCGGTCACGGCCTATTTCAGGACTGCGATGAGCTGGTATTACTGGCCGTCCGTACGGTCGGCGATGAACTTCTTGGCCTGCTCGCGCTGCTCGTCGGTTAGGATCTTGCCCATGGCCGCGAGTTCCTCCTTGCGCAAAGCCTCACGCTTTTCGCGCTGAGCGGCGAACTTCTCCAAGAATTGTGCCTGACTGGCCTTGATCTTGTCGCGCTGTTCCGCGGTTAGGCCCAGCTTGTCCGCCACGACCTGAAGCCGTTCGGCGATCGTCTCCTTGAGCATCGCCATGGCATCGGGGTCTTGCGGATCAACCTGAACCTGAAGAACGATCATTCGATCTTGTAAGAAGTTGTGCACCTTCTCCCTCTGTTCCGCCGTCAGCACGTCGCGGATCGTCTCGTACTCGGATTGCAAGAGCTCGCGCCGTTGCTCATCCAGGTCTTCATAATTCTGGTCGTATGACTTGTATGTCTCGACGATCTTCTTCCGTTGGTCTTCACTCAGACCCAGCTTGTCCGCCGCGGCTTCGAGACGCTGAGCCACCGAGAGCACCATGGGGGCGAGCATGACTCGCTGTTCGATATAGTCCCGTGCCTTCTCGCGCTGTTCTGGAGTGAGCACGTCGGAGACGGCAGTGAGTTCGTCGTGCACCAGGTCGCGTCGGGCGTGGCGCAGAGTGCGATATTTCTCGGCCGAGCCGGCGAGACGCTCCCGGATCTCGGCCCGTTGCGCTGCATGTCGTTGTTCTCCCATGCTGATAGCGACCTGCATCGGAAGCTGACGAAGATTCCCCAGGCTCATCGCGCTGTATTCAATGCCCCGCGGCTCGCCGTGTCCAGAAAAAATTAAAAGTAGGGTGCAAGGTTGCAGGCTATTGAAGGAGGCGGAATGAGTGCTGTTTCTCGCCACGGCTGCCTCGCCTCGAGCAGCTTGATACCCGGACCAGCTTGTTCAATTTGTTTCTATCTTGCTTGAGCGAATCTCCAAGACGGTTAGAATCAAGCAACGAGCGCCGGCTCCGTGAACTGGTCCGGCCCCCACTCCGACGCTTCTGGGCCCGCTCGGCTCGAAGAGGTTCCGTAATGCTCAAGTTCACGACCAACGAATCGAGTGGTGTGCTTATTATTGCATTCGAGCCAACCGACGAGGCCGACAGCGATTGGCAGTCCACCCAGCGCGACTGGCTGTACAAGATGATCGAGTCGCGTGACGACCCGCTGTTCGCCGTGGATCTGAACCAGGTGAATTACCTGGCCAGCTCGGAAATCGGGTTTCTCGTCACGATCAAGCGAAGGATCGAGCGGCAGAAAGGAAAAGTCGTCTTTTTCGGCATCAGCCCGTATCTCATGGACATTTTCCGGACTACAAATCTCAATCGCGTTCTTGAGATCGTCGAATCCCGTTCTGACGCCCTGGGCAAGCTGAAGTCGAAAGCCTGACTTAGTTCCGGGGGAGAATCTCCCTCATCTTCGTACTGATGCTGATGCCGTCCCCGCTCGCAAGTCCGCGGCCGCGATCGCACTGATCGGTCCGCGCCGATCGTAGATCAGAAGCTGAAGCTGACCGGGCTCGGGATGGGCGGGTATGCGCGCCACAGGTTCGCGCTGACCGACGAGCTGGCGAACCACGGCCGAGTAGTTGCAGTGTGCATCCAGGTGCGGTTTGCGAGCGATCACCCATCGCAGAATCGAATCGGCCGGGGCCTCGAGCACATTGGCGAACCGATAGCCGGGTCTTCCGCTGAAATACAGCGACCAGTCCGTGAGGTCCAAGGCTCGTTCATCACCCTCGACATTCTGGACCAGCCATGCGCCGGCATCGCGATAGACATGGAATGGTCCGGGTATCAACTGTCCCGAGTGGCGCAGGCGGGGCGCGATGATGAGAACCGTGAGCAAGACCGCCCAGACCACTGGTCCTGGGCGAAGCCGTTGCCCGGCCGCTCCCAGCCACTCTCCTGGCAATGACATTCTGGCCAGCAGCCAGGTCATTCCATGCGCCGCGGCCAGAATCAGGATTAGTCCCGGAACCAAGCCGTGGCGCACAGTGCAGTATCCGCCGGTCGCGTGCAGCCTGACCAGTCCAATCGCCGAAGCCAGCAGCACGAGCCCGAATAACAGCCAGGTGCGTGCCCGCCCCGGACCGGGCGGCATCATGACCAGCCCCAGCAAGGCCAGCGGAACCAGCGGCGTGGTCACCGCTCCACCCACGGCCTTGAGCATTCTCTCCGTCGCCAGGCGGTACGTGTGCATGGTGGTCTGGTCGGGAGAGAGCGGCCTTTCCCGCTCCAGGCTCTGAGGGTGCGACGGCGGAGCCAACCCGAGCACCCGCGCGATCGCGGGCTTGGTACCCACGCCTCCCTTCAGGGCCATGTAAGGACCGGCTAGTGCGACCGAGCCAAGCACCAGGAACGCCACCGCGGCCCGCCACCGCGGCCAGTTGATTCGCGTGGCGCGGTGCAGAGGCAAGCCGCTCAGAGTAAGCACCATCGCCACTGGCAAGAGAAGTCCCTCGGGACGAGACAGGTATGCCAGCACTCCGAAACCGATCGTTACCGGAAGCCAGGAGAATCGGCCCTCGCGCAGAAACCGGATGGCCGCCCAAAGGCCCCATGTCCAGAAGAGCAGAAACGAGCTCTCGCTCAGGACGTTGGCCGCGATCAAGCCAAGCAGCGGGTTGCCAATAAGAAGCAGGCACCCCAGCCACGCCGACTCGTTGCCGAAGGCGTCAAGGGCCAGCAAATAGACCGGAATTACCAGCAGCACGATGCAACCAAGGGCCAACGCGACCGCCGCTTGTTGCCACGAAACCGGACCTTCGCCACCAACCAACCCACGAGCCGCGACAATACCCAGGGGGTGCAGCGGATGATCGATCGAACCAATCAGTCCGCTCTGCCAGTCTCCTCGATCGATCTGCTCTGCCTGGCGTATGTACCGCAGCCCGTCGGCAATAGTGGTCTCGGTGTGCCGGAGCTCCCAGCCAATGATACCGGCCGTCGTGGCCATCAAGAGAACGATCCGGATTGCGTGTTGAAACGGTTTCACGACGGTTCCCCCTAATCTCTAGCAAACAGACAGACCGGAGAGTGCTCACTTCCGGGTGAAAGTCGCCCTCGCGCCGACCTGAGAGTTCTCTGCCGGCGGCACATGAGCCCGAGAGCCTTCACGGCGCCGGACGTAGATCGTCACGGGCGGAAGCCCTTGGAGCGGAGAATCAACCAGCCTTACCAGCCCTCGATCAGCCTCGATTGCTGACCAGATCGAGGGATAGGCGCGATTCAGACCCGGCGCCGCAGCCAGTAGCCCGGGAGCGAATGCCGTGGTTTCCAGGACGGCAACAGCGTCAAACCGAGAAAGCCGCTGGCGCAACCCCTGAGCAGACTCTGCGGACAGATCGTGGAGCACGAAACAACTATTGGGATCGTCGCGTAATTCATTGATCAAGCCAGTCTTGCAAACATTCCAGTCTGCGATATTGCCGACATTGGCCAGGGTCGCCACGCCGTACCGGCTGACGATGTGTTCGATCAAGGACCTTGCGGCCCAGCACGTGGTTGATGGAGGCTCGCCCACAGTCCCCATGGCGGAAGCAGCCAGGCTAGCCGCGAGCGCCGCTCCGATTGCAGCGCGCGACAGGAAGGTTAGGCTACGGAATCGTTGTGCCAGCGCACTTCCCAGGGCAACCCCGATCGACGGCCATAAAGGCAGCAAGAAACGGCTGTCGAAATATGCCGGGATCATGAGCGCGCCGGTCGCCACCAGCGTGCTGGCGACGACAAGCTTGTTGTAGAGCGCCAAGTCCGTTCGCGCGGAGGGAGCCACCGTCTTCCCGGTCTCGAACGTCGAACGTGCGACACGCCCGGCCGCGATTTCGCAACCGACGACTCCTAGCGTTGCAAGTAAAGGCCAGCCCGGCAAGTCGCCAAGAATTCGAACCAGCCGACCCCGGACGGGCTGCACTCGCTTTTGTCCCTCAGCAAGCAAGTTGTAGCGTGCGGAAAAGGTTCCGAACCGCACGGCTGCCTGGGCGTTACGTGCGTACCAAGGCCCGGCCACCGCCAGGCACATGACGACCGCGTAGCCTAGAGATCGTCTGCGCAGGGACTGTTCGGGGCCAGGTCGCAACATCCACCAGAGCAACGGCACCAAGGCTCCGGCCAGAAGCAGGGCCGCGGTCAGCTTGGTCAGCAGGGCCAGCCCGGTCGCCAGCCCCAGCGCGATCCCTAAGCGCCGGCAAGGAGTGGCCGCCGCCCTGCTTACCAACCCCAAGACCAGTAAGATCCAAAGCGCCAGAAAGGTCTCGACCATCACCTTTGCGCCGAAGGAGAGGGAGCGAGGTGATGCCAGCAGGAAAACAAGGGCCAGCAATCCGGCTGTGGGACCGTGGTAGCGCCGTGCCAGGTAAACAGCACCCAAGGCCAGGATCAAGAAGGGCACGACACTCGCGTAGACCATTAGCAAGTCGATATGCGATCGGCCAGTGAGAAATGCTCCTAACGCGATCCAGCCAACCAGCAGGGGAGGTTTTGGCCGCTCCAGAACCAGCCGGTCAAGCAGCCGCGGTACGACAGCTAGAGTGGTGCCGGATATTGCATGCCGAGCATCGGCCAAGCCCCGGCGGAGATAATCGGCATCGTCCCAGGCCAGGTTCCCGTGCCGCAGGAGCACGAGCCAGCTCAAGAAAATTAGCGACGATGACAGCAGGATCCAGGTCAGGATCGTCGCTGAAGATCGTCTACCTGAGCTGAAAAACCCTGCCAGGTCTTGCATCCGCGGCCCCATCCTTGAGATCGCTGTCTCCGCCGTTGGCCCAGCACGACGTCCATCCCGGGACGATCTCAGCCGGATTATAGCGGATCGAGATCTGGTCACAACCTCGAAGAACAGACCCCCTCCGCACATGTGCTCAGCGAGTTATCTCTCCTGGTTCAGGTCATTGGCGGCGAGAATCCGGATCGGTCGTCGAACCGGCGCCAAGCTTCCCCGACAGGTCAAAGATGTGGACCTGGGCGATACCCGGCCGCTGCTCTTCAGGAAATGACTTGATGGGCGATCGGTGGCCTACCACCTTGCGCAGGGTTTCACAGTAAGACCACGGTCCGATCAGCAAGGCATCATGTGCGACTACCCAGCCAAGAGCAGGGTCATGCTCGGCTTTCTCTATGTCTTCAAATGTGTAGCCAGCCCGCTCACCATAGAAACTCGCCCAGCCCTTGACGTCGAGGACTCGAGCATCGCGTGGTGAATGGGCGGACAGCCACTCGCCGGCTTGCCGATATCCTCGGAAACCCGGGTTGATCGGCGCAATAAGGTCGTGACCGTAAAGAACCACTCCCGCAAGCAGGCAACAGCCAATCAGGGCCTGGCTGAGCATCGCCCAGGTGGTGGGCTGCACTGGGAAGAAAGTGGGCCGTGCATCGACCGACCAGGTAATTTAGGCCATGGCCTGCGGCGGCAATCACCGGGAAGCCAAAGATCATGGCGTGCCGCGGCGTGCAATAGCCACCCGTTGCGTGAAGACGAACCAGAGCCACCAGCCATCCGAGCAAGACGAGGGACAGGAATAGGAGCTTGCGACCCCGAGCGGTGTTCCCTCCGCGGGCGAGGAGACTGACGATCGCCAGCGCCAAGAGCGGCGACGACACTGCGCCCAGCACGGCCCGGATCGCCGCTCGGCCGGCGACGACGTAAGTTGCCAAGGTCGACTGGTCGGGATCGAGGGGCCGTTCCCGTTCCACGGCCATCGCCGCAGATCGGGCCGAAAGTCCCAGCAGCCGAGCCACCGCGGGCTTTGTCCCTATGCCGCCCTTGAGCGCGACGTAAGGACCTGCAATCAAGAGCGGCGCTGCGACTAAAAGCAAGACCGAGCGTCTCCACAATTCCCAAGGAAACCTCAAGGCGGGCCGACAGACCATCAATACCAAAGTGCCCGCGAGTGCCAAGGGCAGCAACAAACCTTCGGGCCGGGTCATGTAAGCTAGTCCCGCGAGCACCACGCTGGCGATCAGCCAGCCCGTTCGTCCGTCCCTGAGAAACCGAAGAGCCGTCCAGCATCCCGTCATCCAGAAGAGCAAGAACGTGCCCTCGGCAAGTACGTCGGCCAGCACGTGGCCGGTCAGCGGAACCAGGAATGTCAGCAAACATGCCAGCCAGGCCGTTGGAGGTCCGTAGAGCTCGAGAGCGAAAAGGTAAACCGGAACGACGAGAAGCACTCCGGCAATCGTTGATGCAACCTGTGCGGCGGCCTGCCAGGCAATGGGACCGTTTTCCGCCAACAGGCGATGAACGGCCGCGACGGCCAGTGGGTACGCGGGATGATCCACGGCGTTCGCCACGGCCTGGGTCCACGATCCCTGGTCGATCTTCTGGGCCTGGGCCACGTACCGAAGGCCATCCGCGAACATGACCTCGGTTCCCGATGCCAGCCAGGTCAACAAAACGGCGACGGCCGACATCAACGCGCCGATCCGGAGCGAGTGATGCTGCAGCGACAAGCGGCTCCGTCCTTTCACCCTCGGCCTGTCATCAAGCCACTGGGTCTTCGCGGTCAGCAGACGGATACACGGGAACGGGTTCACGTCGCTCTGCCGCGTTTCGATCCAGTCCCTTGTAACCCTTGTGGCCCGGACCCGGGCGATCCGGTCTGGTTGACCTCGATCGACTCTGATAGTCGGAGCACCTCCCGTCCCCGAACCGGTGACTCCGACGCGGATCCGGCGGGTCATCTCGTGGATCGTGTTCCATGCCCGGCACTCCTCGGTGCGACCCTGGACCCTCGCCATAAGGACGCGAGCCGCTGATTCCAAGCTGACGATCCACGATAATCCCAGGAACTGCCATCCGGGCAAGTGCTTCTGAAAATAGAGCAACTTACTGTGCCGGATGATGACCCGCATCTTGGGCGAAATGGACCGATTCTGCAAGGGATGTCGGTGAATCACTCGTACGCTGGGATCGTACTCGACGCGCCAGCCTCGGTTCTGCGCCGAGCGGCTGAATGCAACCTCTTCGTGATAAAGGAAAAAATCCTCGTCCATTCCTCCCAGCTCGGCCATCATCCGCGAGTTTACCAGCATGCAAGCTCCAGTGACCCAATCGACCGGCCCGGAGTGAACTCGCCAAACAGCCTGGTATTTCCGACCGGAGCGCGGTATGAACTGCTCGGTGATCGTTCGCCAGAGGCTGGGGAAAACGCCGACGGAGCCCTGGGTTGAGCCGTCGGGATTCTGCAGCGAGAAGCCGACGATCCCAGGCGGTCTACCTGGCTGCTTGTCAAGTGTGTCGATCCGCAGGATCACCTGGTCGATCAATCCCCTGGCGATCTCCACATCGGGGTTCAATATCAGCAGCCAGTCGCTGCGAGCGAGTCTCCATCCGGCATTGACGCCCACGGCGAAACCGCCATTATCCGACCTGACATGCAGCCGCAGGCCGCAGCGAGCATAGCCCCGCAGTTGTTCGGGCATCGGATCCGGCGACGCGTTGTCCACAACGACTACCTGCAATTCGCCGGACTCGAACTCGGGCTCTGCCGCCAGCGCGGAGACCAACTGCAGGACGTCGGGCCATTGGTTGTAGTTGACGATAATTACCGTCAACCTCGGTCGCCTGCCGATCGGACCCGAAGTTTGCTGGCTCTGCGAATTATTCACGCAGAAATCCTCATCAACACCCCCCGCGGAGAATCGACCCTAAGCTGACGATTAAGCGGATTTCCTGGAGAATTCCGTCGGTAAGTCCGATGGGAAACTTGAATCAGTCCCGCTGGAAGGCGTGGTGACCACGGATGGCTCCACGATGCAGAAGAGGTCTGAAGGCCTCGGAATTATGGGCAACTTGCCGACGGATCGGTGGCAATTCATGAAGGATTCCCTGGAACCTGGGGTGCGGGAAAACCCGGAGAAGAGTCGGGGCTTCTCGCGGTCGCGGATCATCCTGGTCGGCGCTCGTCGCGATGCACGGAGGCTACTGCAGCAGATGCGCAAGGACCCCGGCCGAGGAATGATGGTCGTCGGCTTCGTCGACGCCGGACATCAACAGACATCCAGCCCTAAGCTCCGAGGTCGTCACCTGGCGGTCCATCCACAGGCGGATCCTGTTCCCGTTGTCGGTGGGCTCGATCGTCTGCACGAGCTCGTTGACCGCACTCGAGCCACCGATGTCGTGGTTGCCATGAATCGCGAAACCAAACGTCATCCATTGACACGTCTGTCGCATTTTAGCAAGTCCGACGTCAAGGTGCATTGGGTGCCGGTCGATGGGCATCGGCTCGACCTGGCCTCGCTGCCGCTTCGTCGGGCGGCCGAGGACCTGAAGGCAAGAGTCGGGTCGCAACGCTGGTTCCGGGCCGCCTCGCCGTTGCTGTCGCCGATTAACCGGGGACGCATGGCGAAACGCCTGAGCGATATCCTACTTTCCGGATTGGGCCTGCTGCTCCTTTCCCCTTTATTCGCCGTTGTTTCGGTGGCCATTCTTGTTACCTCGGGCCGCCCCATTTTTTACTCGCAGGAGCGCGTAGGGCAGGGGGGCCGACGGTTCCGCATCATCAAGTTCCGCAGCATGAATACTAACGCTGAAAGCGAGACTGGCCCGATCTGGGCTTCCAACCATGATAGCCGATGCACGCGTATCGGCGAGTGGCTGCGGCACACCAATATCGACGAGCTGCCTCAGCTCTTCAACGTCCTCAAGGGGGAGATGAGCCTAGTGGGGCCGCGGCCTGAGCGTCCCATGTTCGTGGAACAATTCCGCCATGCCATGCCCGACTATGACCTGCGTCACGCGGTTCCCGCCGGAATGACCGGGTGGGCCCAGGTGCACGGATGGCGCGGGACGAACCTCACTGCGGAAGCGCATACAGTACGACCTCGACTATATGCATCGCTGGTCGTTCTGGCTTGATTTCCAGATCATGCTCATGACGATCCAGCATGTGGCCTGGGGGAAGATCTCGTGGAACCTTTCTCGACCTCCGATGCAGGCCGGCGAACAATCTTCCTGAACCCCGCCTCCAGCATCACGGATCCTGTGCCGCTCTGCTCAATCGTCATCCCGACATACAACGGCCGGGCTCTCCTGGAAACCTGCCTGGCCAGCGTGTTTCGCCATCTGCCCGCCGGTCGACCTTGGGCCACTGAAGTCATCGTGGTCGACGACGCGTCCACCGACTGCACCGTCAACTGGCTAGCCGCTCATCATCCTCAAGTCAGGCTGGTGTGCCGGTCAGCTAACGGGGGGTTCTGCGCCGCCGCCAACGATGGGTTGGACGCCGCAAGCGGGCAGTTTATCCAGTTGCTGAACAACGACACCGAGGTCACTCCGGGCTGGCTTGAAGCCGGCCTGGCACCATTTGCCGACCCGCTGGTCGGATCTGTCGCGCCGCTTGTTCTGGTCAGGTCCGATCCCAGCCGCGTCGATTCCGCCGGCGATGCCTACACTCTGGGCGGCTGGCCCACCAAACGCGGTCATGGCCAGCCAGCTTCCCGTTGGATCGAACGTCCCCTCGAAGACGTCTTCGCCGCCAGCGGATCGAGTGCCTTTTACCGCGCCGCAGGCGATCCGTCAGGTTGGCGGCTTCGACTTGCTGATGGGCTCGTATTACGAGGACGTCGACGCTGGCTTCCGGCTCCGCTGGGCCGGGTATCACTCCGTCTTCAATTCGCGGTGCCGGATTCTGCACGAGATCTCCGCAACTTTCGATCACGCTGCCCCCGCACTCCAGCGCCGGATCGCCCGCAACGCGGAACTTGTCTTCTGGTCGAACCTTCCCACTGGCCACCTCGCCGCCGCCATCATTCCCCACGCCGCGCTTTTGATCACCCAAGGCGCCTGGCGAATGTCTCGTCTCAGGTTCATCCCCTTCTTTCTCGGCAAGATCGACGCTCTCCGCAGCGCCCGCGGCATTCACGCCCGCCGCAAGCTCCGCGCCGACCTGGCCAGAAGCTCCATCGCTCCGGCTCACTTTCCCGTTGAGATTCGGTTCGGTCGGCGACGTCCTCAACCACCTTCGCCGACCTCGCCATCAATCTTCACGCAAGCATCCTCGTTGACATCGTAACAGGCCGCACTTCACGCAATGAGAGCGATGAGAAAGTCGACACAACGGCTTGCGAAACTAATCGTGGGGAAGACTTGGGGGGTTAACCGGATTGCACTGTATACCCAGACTAGGAGCCATGAAACGAACTTCATCGGAGTCGTCTTTCTCAGGAATATTATCAGCGTCGGCGTCATGGACAAGAACTGCGTCGTGCTGGCACGCAAAACCCTCCACTGCGACCGGCCTGAACTGAGAATTCTTTATGGCCTGATCGACCGTTGAGACGACTAAATCACTGAGGCAGCCCCCCCAAAGGAAGGCCAGCAGGGCCTGGGGGAGAGGAAGGAGCACTGCTGCGGCAGGAAACGTGGCACCGCCGGGTGTTCCGACCAGTCGGAGAGCGCCGACAACTATCTCGCCGAGGTCGTGGGAATGATTAATCGTGCTCGCCCTATAGGTCAGGAGTGCCATCAGCCCCGCGAGCTCGAAGCCGACCCAGAACGAAATAGGCCGCCGATCTGCCTGCTGCAACGGAACGAGCAGGCCGAGGAACAACAAGTTGGCCGTGCCAGCTTCAGAATAACCTGTGCGATGGGACTGCGAACCACGAAACCGTGCTGCATTCTTTTTCGAACAGGATCGCCTGTCACCACGATTCCATTCACGATAATCTGCGCAATTTGAGAGGTCTGGGCAAAGAAACTTTGCATCGTTGTCGATGATCTGACAGAATGAACAAAACAAGAGATGGAGTTCTCGATGCGGACGGGCACGAAGAATTCCAGAACGTGTCGAATGCCGAAGTTGGATAGCGACCGACGTTTACGATAAGGGAGAGGCATGAGCGTCTCGATGTCCGGTCGGCCGACATTTGGCGATCCGCGATTGCAGAAGCGGATCATGGAAATGAGGAACGTCGATCGCTTTACGAACCTGTTCTTCCTGCGCGCGAGTACACTTGCCTGGCGGTGGTTATTGGAGGTGCAATTGTACTTGCGGAGCTCCGGTCAAAGTGGGGCGTCCCCTGGCTCTGGAACGTCCCAACTTTCTTGCTTGCAATCACGCTGATCGGCGCGCTTCAGCATCGCTTGGCCAGCCTGGGCCACGAGGCGTCTCATTACACGTTCATGAAACATCGCTTCCTGAATGATTTCATTCCCGACCTCTTCTGCATGTTTCCAATCTTGACGACTGTCCACTTTTATCGCGTCTTCCACATGGCCCACCACCAGTACACCAACGACCCCGAGCGGGACCCGGACCTGCTGAACTTGGGGCATGGCAAGCGGGCCTTCGAGTTCCCGATGACTCGCGCCCGGTTCATCGCCCTTGTCTATTTTTGTATGCTTACCGCGCCTCTCCGCTTTCTGCGCTTCCAGATGGCTTATATCGCGGTAAACGTTTTCGGCAAGGGTCGCAGTGTTTACAGCGGGACGAATTATGGGGGCCGATTCGGGGAGCTTTACATTCCTCGCTTGGGCACCGTGCTGGGATTGGCGTACCTCATCGCCCTAGGCGCGACCGTCAGGTACCTGGCCCTAACCGGCAAGGAGGGCTGGGTCATCCCGGCCGGCCTAATCGCCACGACGCTCGCAAGCCTGGTCGCTTACGCTCTTCCCGGCTGGGCGGTCTTTTCCTCCCCGTTTCGCCAGGCTTATTCCTGCCGCTTTGCCGGCATGGCGCGACTTTGCTATTACAGTCTGGCGATCACGACGCTATCTGTGATACGGTCGTTCGTGGGAGAGCAATCACATTATTATATAATCATATTGTGGATATTTCCGCTTATTTCCTCGTTCCCTTTCTTCATGTTCTTGCGGGATGTGTACCAGCACTCCAATGCAGACACCGGTCGGTTGACGAATTCGCGAGTTTTCTTCACGGATCCGTTCACCCGGTGGGCGGTTCTCGTGTACGGTCAGGACATGCATATTCCCCACCACCTGTTCCCCGCCATTCCCCATTACCACCTGGGCGAACTTCACAAGATTTTGAAGCAAGGCAGCGCCGCATATTTTACCCAGGTGATTGAGTGCCACGGCACCTTCCGCGACCCCCTCGGCCGGGGAACGATTCTCGACGAGATGACGAGGCCGCGCATGGCGCCGAAACGACGGGTAGGCCTCGAATCTGACAAGCCTTCGAGCATTGCTACAGCGGCGTCTCCCGGCCAGTAGCTTGGCCGGTGAGGTTTTCCCTTTTGCTCCTGCCCGGCCTTCCTGTCGTCTCGATCCTTTCATTCGTTCCGGCGGGATCGATCCTAGGTATAGTCGGGCTTCCTTGGCTCCCGCGAGAGCCGGGACAAGAATCGAAAGCTGGAGAACAAGGTGAATCCCAGTGCCAGGAAGAAAATGGCCGTCACGGAGAGGGCGTAGCGATCGATGCTGATCCCTGGAACTGCGGCCAGGAGGACGGCCGCGATGACGATGATCAGGCCGTCGATCAACAGGTCCTTACCAGCGACCGCATTAACCTCGTACCAGACTCGTGGGTTTTCGAGATTCTGCTTGACCCGGAAGCAGTACACCGGGTTGGGCCCGATCTTTTGCAGGATCAGAGAGATTGAGATTGCTGAGAGCAGCAATCCTGCGGCTACGTACATCACCATGAGCGAAGTCACGTCGAAACACGCTCCAGTCGCGGATTGGTCTTGAGTTAGTCCGTGAGCTGTGCAGCCGACCGCCTTCTAACATAGGTCCCATGCGAGTGTCACCCGGCAGCAAAAGGATTGGGACGCTGTGTAACAGCAGGCTATGTTCAAGCAAACGTCCTTCCGGACTTTTTCTGGCAGGAGTACTCCGCGTAAAATCGAAGGTAAACCGCAGAGCTCTTGGCGTAGGCCAGGCATTCCATCGTGAGATTGAGCAGCCTGAAGGCATGAGGCCGAGCCGGAAAGCCTGACCTAGATCGTATAACGACTTTCGCGGGTCCGCTCAACCGCTCCTGTCCGGCCGTGAGAAAGGCAGTCCGCACGATGGAAGCCGAGGATCGGCCCTGCAACGTCAGTCTCTTCTACGACCACGGTGCATACCTTGAGCCGACCGCGGTTCGCGACGGATGCGGGGGCGACAAGGCTTACCGGAGAAGCTGAGCGGAGGACCGGACCAGGCTCAGAATTATTCCCGAACCAAACAACGTTGCACGCAGAGCGGTCAATTCGGCCTCTGTCAGCCTGATCCGCCCGTCTGGATCGACCGTAATACTCAGGGCCTTCGTCAGGTCCTCGAGTAAGCCGAGCCCCATCCGGTATGTGATCCTGGCTTGAGCCGCAGGCAGTTCGTCGCTGCTTGCGATCAAGAGCGCACACGCATCGAGTACCGTCGTCCCACGGGACCCTCGTGGCTGCTATCTCCCGGTGGGCGAGACTTGCGTGACGAGTCGGCACCCGGCCACACGCAAGGAGTGTGCCGTCGTTCGGCTGGTCTTGTGGCCATGTTGGTCGCTTTGGTGATGAGCCGAGCCCTTACGCGGGGGCTCCGTCGGCCGGGTCAGGCCAGTCGGCGAACTGGCATTTCCGCTCTCGCCACCGGCACTCTTGGATGGTGGATTTGTCGTGGTCGTGCTCGCCACTAAGGCCGTAACGAGCGACGGACCGTTCGGCGACCCGAGGCCCGTCGCGGTGTTTGCGGTCGCACCGCTATCGTCGGAGCCAAAGAGGTTTCCCAGCAGAGACGAGAGTCCGCCGGAGCCCAGAAACCCTTCGTGGGGACTTGGAATATGAAAATCGCTCGCTGGCAGCGCGTAGAGCGCCGGCAAGGTCTGGGTTGGGCCGTCGAGGCTACCCTTGCCGGCGAGAGCACGACCCTGGTCGACGATGGCGATGATGGCCGCCCAGGCTGGAGCCCCGAGGCTCGTCCCGCCGTAGACTTGCCACGATCCTTTGCGAGATCGCGGCCATGTCTCGTAAATCTCAACACCCGTGCTCGGGTTGGCGTCGAAAGACACGTCAGGCGTGCTCCGCTGACCAGTCGATTGAATGGACGACTGATAACTGGGCTCCGACTCGAAGGGGCTGTACCCCCCGCCGCTCCAGAACCAGGCGGTCTCGGACTGGTAGGTTCCCGAGTTCGTGAGAGAGAGCGACGTCCCACCAACCGAGAGGACGTTGGGCGAGGCCGACGGATACCAGGAAAAACCATAGTCCCCACTTGAGGCAATGAAGGTAATGCCCGCATGTCCGGCTGGGGTTGTGAAGTAAGAATCATAGGACGTCTCGTTGGAGGTCTCCATGAACCCCCAGCTCATCGAGATCGCCACGACGACCGCCATCTTCCGCGCCGTATTTTCGGCGTTCAACTGGTTCTGCAACTCCTTCGTCTGGGCGTTCGAAGGGGCGGCCTCCACCACCAGGATGTTCGCGCCGGGGGCAATCGCGTGCGCCCACTCGACGTCCATCGACTCCTCGAGGGCCCAAGAGTTGTTGGTGTGATTGCCAGCCTGGTTCACCACCTTAAGTGAGGGGTTGGGAAGATTGTACATCCTGTCAAAGGTGCTGAGGTCCGATCGAAGGTTTGGGTCGTGATACTCCTCGATCAATGCGATCGTCTCACCCGTGCCGTTTCCACTTACTGTAGAACCGGCAGACGACGTGAAGGTAATCGCATTCAGACCGTAGGCGGCGGAAATCTGGGCAGGCGTGTAGCCGCCCATCTGCGGCTGGCCGTAGCCCGAGAGCAGGCAGCGATCGTCAAGCTGATCCAATAGCACAAATGCGCGTCGGGAGCGCCGGCAGTTTCGCATGAGTGAACGCCTCCATAAGTTGTGCAGTCCATTGCGAGGTAGAATCCGCCAGCGGGATGCCAATACATGAATCAAGCCGCCGGCCGTGCAGCGAACTCTGGCGAATTGCGGAGGCACGCGCTCGACTTCTGCCAGTCGCCGAAGTTGTCGACCGACAACTCAACACTGTTCCGGTCCGGGTCATCATAGTAGAAGCGGGTCGTCGCGCCGTGGTCCGCCGCGAGGACCGGTTCGATCCCTTGGTCCCTGAGCCGCTCGAAGGTGGCTAACAAATCATCGATTGTCGCGTACTCGAACGCGATGTGCTGGATACGGCAATGATGAGACCGGTCGGGATGATGCGTCAGACCGTTTAGCGAAATCATTCCGATGCGGTGGTTGGCCTCGTCGTTAGTGACCCAGGCGGCCATTACCCCAGGGGGGGGTCTGGGGCCCTGCCGGTTTCGCAGACTGATGGTTAAGCGTCATGCCTAGCACCTTTCCGTACCAGTCGAGCATCGGCACGAGGTTCGCGGTGGTCAGGCCGACGTGGTGTAAAGTGGGACGGATGATCTCGTATTCAGTTGCCGCACGCGACATGCTTCCCTCCGGCTCGCTTGAAAAGAAAGCGGTACTGGCGTAACGGCTGTTCAGACAGCAAAACTTGCCGCCGTGGGATCACGCAGCGACGAGTTCCGCTGCCCGAACGTAAAACGCCTGCGAGTCGCTTGGAGACCTTCGGTCACTGAGCTATGCACCGAAGGCTGGGACTAGAGGGTGAAGATCGCTGAAAAGCTCGCGGTCGCATTGGGCTTGTCCGGGATGTTCCATCTCGTCACGGTTGCCGTGCTTGTGGCGTACGGAGCGTATTTGCCGGTGACGCCCACGACCGTGATCGAAAACGTCTGTGTTGTCTTTTTTCCAACGCTGACGGTATAACTGGGGCCGAGCCCAAGTTGAATGCTGCCTTTGCTATTACTCAAGTAGACATTCCCCCCCTCGAACTGCTTGCCCACTTCCATACCTGTGCTGTAGCCGGTGAACTGGTCGTTCCCAATGTGTCCTCTCAGGTTCGTGGTCGTCAGCGTCGATCCGCTGATCGACACGCGGCCTTTGAACGAGGCCGGAATTGAGCGTTGTGATGACGCACGTACAATCGCTTCATGGATATGAGGTGAGGCCACTGCCACCCCCGTGCTCAATGCCAAGCGCCCCTCGAGCGCCTCAAACCCAACGGAATGCTGTCGTTTGGGACGGATTCGCATCATGATCGTTCGCTCCAAATAAAGTACATCATGGTCATACGAGAGAGGCCACCTGCCCCGCTGGCGGGTGTGACAACAAGCCTTCCGAGCTCAGGGTGTTGCGTGTTCCTTGAGGATTCGCGCAACCTCGCTGATCACGTCTTGGTTCTCCAGGCAGACATGGCCACCACTTACCACTAGCTCGGAGGTCACGTCACGCTGGCGTGCGCTGACATATTCCACGAAGCCGTCTCCTCCACCCTGACGGGGAGGCCAGCGCTGGTCGGCAATAATCGAATGTCGTTTGACAACTTGATCGATCGGCAGGCTGTCGATGGCGAGGAGCAGAGGATGTTCCCACGCGAGCTGATCGAGGCTTGTGGGTAATCCCGCTCGGAACGTCGGCGTGAAGGCGTCTGGACCGTTGCAGGCCAAGAGCCGGGCGAGAGCGTGCTGCAACGGCTCGGGCTTCGGGACGACACAGGTTTCGATCTCTTTGATCGCTCTGCAGACGAGCCGGCTACCGCGGTGGGGGGTGGCGATGAAGATGACGCGCCGAACTTCCGTTACCGGTTCGTAAACCAACTCACCATGCAATAGCTCGCGGGCATCTGTTGGACCAGCCAACTTCTCAAAGGGACGGTCGGACGTCAGATCCCAGAGTTTGGAGCCGCTGCGTTGGGCCATCATCTTGCAGAGTATGCCGCCCATGCTATGGCCGATGAGGACCATTCGGTCCCACGCTGGGTCTGAGCGGTCGGGGTCAAGGCGATCCCTCAGGGTTCGCAGCTCCCGACGCAGCAAGTATGCCGCGTGTGTAATCGGCCCGCCCCCCGAGTAACCGAACGTCAGGAACCGAAATCGTCGGCCCACGAACGGGTCGGCTTCGAGAGCGCTCAACATCCGGGTCCAATTTCGCGGGCTGCCCCAGAGCCCGTGCACGAATACGACGGGCACTTTTCCGGGGTCGTAGGGCCGCAGTAGGGAGAGTCCGAGCGGGCGAAAGCGGTTCTCGCTCGGCTCGGTAACAGGCCTTGTATGAACGCTTAAGCACGCATCCGGGGTGGTCCACCTGAACGAAGCTTCTGAACTCGTCCATTCCTGTGCGGCAGTGCTCTGGGGCGCAAACCCGCCGTAAGTAGCCAGTGTCAATGCGAGAATCGCCAGTGACTCGAATCCGCGAACCAAAGTTGGCTCCTCCGCAAGGATCTGACCCAGGAATTGTGATCGGCTCACCGGCGGTGTGGCGGCTAAACGCTGCTGTCACACATCGCTTCGCCGCGATTGCCAGGGGCTGAGCACTTCGGGGATTGCAGCGAAATACCACTTCTGGCACAGTCGAGAATGGTCGAGAGCAACGCGTGTGCCTAAATTGAGGATGCATAGCGTTCCGAGGTCAATAAGGACCGAAATATGGGATAGGAATCATATCCAGCTTGTTTTTGGGGCTGAAAAAAGCGCTGGATTAGCCCGAGCGCAGACCAGCAAGTTGTCCCGGTGTCGTGCTCGAGGAAACGAACAGTCGTTTTGAGTTGGTAGCGGTCTTACCCGGCTGGATAGAAAGCTACCCATCGCCCTCGACGCCGCGCGTTGGGTGAACCCCGCCCGATGTGGAACCGAATGTTGGTTTTCTGAGAGGCATGGCGACGGATCGTCGACCACCGTCGCGAGGGCTTCGCTTCGCCTGTGCACACGCGTCGCACGAACTCACTCGAACCTGAGGGCTTCGATCGGGTCGAGTCGCGAGGCCTTCCATGCCGGGTAGTAGCCGAAGATCACTCCGACCGTGACCGAGACGGACACGGATGCCAAGATGGCGACGAGCGAAGGTTCAGTCGGCCAGCGGGCCAGCAGCCGAACCAGGCAAGAGGCTCCCCGGCCGGCCAAGATGCCTGCCATCCCCCCGAGCAAGCAGAGCACGACGGCTTCGACAAGGAACTGCCGGAGGATATCGCAAGACCGCGCTCCCACGGCCATGCGCAAGCCGATTTCGCGATAGCGCTCTGTCACGGTCACGAGCATAATGTTCATGATCCCAATCCCGCCGACGACCAGCGAAATAAAGGCCACGCAGATGAGCAGGCTGGCGACGAGTCCCACGGTCGCCTTCACGGCGTGGACGACCTCGGTGAAGTCCTGCACTGCGAAATCGGCAGGCTCGCCAGGCGCAATCCGGTGACAGTGGCGAAGCACTCCGTTGATCTGGTCCATCGCGGCCGGAATTTCCTCGGTCGACAACGTCCGGACCAGGATCGAATCGATGTTCGAAAGCCGGTCCAGCCGGGGAGTGTCGATCGCCTGAAATGGTGAAAGGGACGGAAAGAGAGTTGGGCGTGCGCGGGGGTATCGCCGCGCAACGGAGCTCAAAAGTTCGGGAAGATCCGTGCGTGTTGGGTCCCTGGCTCCGTCCGAAGAGACTGTGGAGGAACTCACGCGAAACTTGACTGTCGTCCAGGGCGCCACGAGCAGGTCATCTTGATCTTCGCCGATGATGTCGGCCCCCTTGCGGCTCAGCACGCCGAGGACCCGCAAGGGTACGTCGCTCACATAGACCTCCTGCCCGACCGGCGATTGCACGTCGAACAACTCACGTGCGAGAGTCTGGCCGAGCAGGCACACGAGCGCGGCGTCGTTAACGTCGCGCTGCGTGAACGGTTCTCCCTCGTCCAGATCTCCCCACTCCCTGACACGGAGGTATTCCGGGGTCGTGCCGACGAAGGCGTTCGGAACCCAGTTCTTGTTCCCGTGGACGACTTGTCGGCGGGCGAAGATCAGCGGTGCCAAACTGTCAACGCTCGGGCATTCTCGGAGGATCGTCTCGGCGTCCTCCGGGGTCAGCGTCTTGACACTTCCGCTGCCGAGGCTAACCCCATTGCGTGACACAGCTCCGGCCTGGACCACGATGTTATCAACGCCCGTCTTGGTCAAGAGCGTGCGGATCGCCGACCATGCCCCCTTGCCGATCTCGGCGATAGCGACCAGAGACCCTACGCCTATAATGATCCCAAGCGCCGTGAGCGCCGAGCGCATTACGTTACGGCGGAGTGACCGCAGTGCCGCCGATGTTATGCGGGCGAAGAAACGGATGTCATCGCGAGGGGCCGCTCGAGCGAGAGTCGGTGAGTCCGCGAACCGCCGGAGCCGATTGGTTGACTCGATCGCCGGGACCGCGTACTGATTTTCAGCCGTTTGCGGCCGGTTTCCATGGGCAAGCTGGATCATCGACCTCGCGATCATCGTCGAAGACCAATCCATCGCGCATCCGGATAATTCGATCAGCATGACCGGCAACGTTCGGGTCGTGCGTGACGAGGACGATCGTGATCCCATCCTCAATGTTGAGCTGGCGAAAGAGGGCGAGTATCTCCTCGCCGGTCTTCGAGTCCAGGTTGCCAGTCGGCTCATCGGCGATCAAGAGTGAGCACCGGTTGATGAGCGCTCGCGCAATCGCGACTCGTTGCTGCTCCCCGCCAGAGAGCCGTGCAGGTTCGTGCTCGAGCCGATCACCCAGACCGACTCGCTCGAGGAGTGCGCGTGCGCGGTCGCGGCACTGACGATCCGAGAAGTCATGCGAGCCATACATCAATGGCATCATCACGTTCTCGATTGCCGTCATTCGCGGCAGCAGATTGAAATTCTGGAAGACGAACCCGATCTGGCTGCCTCTCAACCGGGCTCGCTGCGGCTCGCCAAGTCGCGTAACGTCCTGACTATCGACCCAGTGCCGGCCGCTGGTGGGTCGGTCGAGGTAGCCCAGGAGATTCACGAGCGTTGTCTTACCAGAGCCGGAAGCGCCCATGAGGGCGACCATCTCGCCGCGCTCGATCGACAGCGACACACCCTTGAGCACGGGGACCTCAATCGAGCCCCTCTTGTAGACCTTGAGAATCCCCTCAAGCCGGATGAATTCCGCGGACGAGTCGCACCGGTCCAAAATCCCGTTTTGGTGCCCGCTATGCGGGATCCGGCGGCTTACGGTACAAGATTCCATCTTCTACGCTCCACGTCATGATCGTGTGGGAATTCGATCTCTGCTTTACTAGTGGGGAATCTGGAAGAGCCGTGCGGTTTCGCCGCGTTTGCATGAACGCTACTTCTTCTGCTCACTCCAGGTATGTGGCAGGATCGAAAGTGCATCCGGGTCGGAGTCCGCGCGATTGGCACCGACAACGATCTCCGCGCCCTCAGTCAGTCCGCCCCCGGAGACCTCTGTGGCGATGCCATCAGAAAGGCCGACCTTGACGTGTACCGGCTTGACAAGGTCGCCTTGTCGGACCCAGAGAACTCCCGCGTCGACATCCTTGGAGGAGGAGCGCTCGTGGTATTCGCCCTTGACAGCCGCCCGCAGGCGGAGGGCCAGCGCATAGGTCTCGCGCTCGTCGGGGACCACGTTTTGCACGCGTGGCTGCCAACGAAAGGCGGCGCTCGGCACCAGCAGGACATGCTCCCGTGTCTCGACCTCGAACTGAAGTCGTGTCGTCAAGTAAGGGAGCAAACGCCCGCTGGAGTTGTCCACCGAAATGACCACCGTGTATGTGACGACGTTCTGCGCCATGCTCGCATTGAGTCGAATCTTCGAGACGTTTCCCTCGAACTCCTCTTGCGGGAGGGTGCCAACCGTGAAGCGCACCCTCTGGCCCCCGTGGATTGAGCCGATGTCAGTTTCATTAACCGATGACCAAATCTCGAGGCGGCTCAGGTCCTTGGCGATCAGGAAGAGGCTTGGAGCATTCAGGCTGGCGACCACTGTCTGGCCGATATTAATGCGTCGGTCGAGAACGATCCCCTTGACCGGGGATCGGATCGTTGTGTAACCGAGGTTGACCGTCGCCTCCTCGAGATCGGCCTGGGCCACGAGAAGCTCGCTTTGGGTTACGCCTAGCGTCGCTTTGGCGGACTCGTAGGTCGCCAGGTCGGTGTCGTATTCCTGCTCGGCGACGTTTCGTCTGGCTAATAGCCTCTTGGCCCGATCCAGTTCCCGCTCCGCCTGCCTGAGTTTGGCCTGGGCCAGCTCGATATCGGCCTTAGCTTTGGCGACACGACCGCGGGCCTGATCTACGCGGGCCTGGAATAGCGCCTGCCCAGACGTGCCAGCACCGTTCCTTCCTCGACGCGCGAGCCGTATGTGACCGGTTTGGTGGGGTCGCTGGGATCGGAGCCGAAACTCTCGATTAGACCGGCCACCTGGGCGCCGACGTCGACGACTTCTTCCGGCTCGATCGTCCCGGTGGCGTTGATCGTGGAGCGCAGATCGCCTCGCTTGATCGTCGCGATCCGGTACGACACGCTCTGGCTCCGATGATCGGTCCAGTACCAGATCCCGCAAGCACCGCCGCCCCACAGCATACCCAAGAAAAGCAGAAGCTTCTTCATGTGTAAAATCCTGGTTAGACCGATCAGGCCCACTCACTGCCGATGGCCAGGGTTGACTCGTCGACGAGACGGCCATCCTGCAGGCGGATGACGCGGTCGGCGACGTCGAAATGGTTCTCGTCGTGGCTGATGACCAGGAGTGCCTTGCCCGCGGCCCTCAATTCGGGGAGAAGCGTTTCGTAGAAAAGCTGTTTGAAGGAAAGATCCTGATTGGCGGCCCATTCATCGAAGATGCAGATGGGCCGATCCTCGAGCCAGACGCCGAGCAGGGCCAGGCGCCTCCGTTGCCCTTGAGAGAGGTCCAAGGTGGAAAACGAGCTGCCCTGAACAGAGACGTGGTCTACCAGGCCCAGTCGTTCAAGCCCGTCTTGGGCCCGAGCGGCGATTGCATCAACTTCGAGACCGAGGAAATCCGGGAAGACATGGCCGTCGGCGAACGAGACCGAGAAGAGCTGGCGATAAGCCTCCCGATCCTCGTCGGCGATGACGCGGCCGTCGAGTCGGATCATGCCGCTTTCCGGTTTGTAGAGCCCCGAAATCAGCTTGACGAGAGTCGTCTTGCCGCTTCCGTTTCCGCCTGCCAGGATGACGATCTCGCCGCGCCTGAGAGTCAGGTCGACGGGCTCAAGCGTGAAGCCTGCACGGTCGTGACCGTTGCGATAGGTGAACGTCACGCCCTCCAAGCTAATGTGGTCTCTGAACGCGAGCGGCTTCGAGAGGACGAGCCGGCACTCGGCTTCGTTGCGGTACCGCTCCAGTTCCGGGATCAAGTCGTGGATCTTCTGAAGCGACGCCCGCGCCCGGCCAAGGATTGGCAGCCAGGTGAGGATGATGTCAAGCGGGCCCATCAGATACAGGATGATCAATACGGCTGAGATGAGCATGGGCCGCCCGATCGGCTCGAGTCGAGGGATGGCAAAGAGCAAGACACCGATGAGGCCGAAGAACGCAAGCTGGCCCCAGCCTTCTGCGACTGCAAAGCTGGTAAGGCCGCGGACCATCTCGCCACGAACGGACTCCATCGTGGGTTCGAGCGACTCGGCCAGATACGCGGACCGGCGCCCGCGATGGAGCTTGAGTTCGCGAAAGCCGTCGATCAGGGTCCGAAAATGGCCGACAAGGGTATCGTGGCGATCCCGTGCACGGCGGAGCTCCGTAACAGCTCGCGCCGATAAGAACACAGAGGCAGCGAGTGCCGGTACAGCGAATATCAACCCGCAGAGGAAAATTAGCGGCGACAGAAAACCGATGTATGCCATACAGGCGATCAGGATCGGCACATTGATGCAAAGGTGCGGGACCCCAACCAGCGCGTTGGCGATTAGAACGATGTCCTCAGTCAGCGCCGGCCAGCAGGCCCGACGTGTTGATCGCCTCGAACGCCGGCAGGGCCAACTCCAAGGTGCGACGCACCACGTGCAGGCTGAGCTTCGCGACAGCCCCTTGCCCCAGCTTGAGCATGCTGACCTGGGCGATTAGCCGGCGCGAGGCCGACACAAGGCAAAGTGCGACGAACGCCCAGACCACGGCGGCTGTCCCGTGCGTATCGCGCGCCAGCTCCCTTTGGATCAATGCAATGAGCGCGATTCCTGCGACTCCAGCAGCGGCCCCCGCGAGGGACGAGACGATCACGATGGTTCGGGAAGATTGAAGCAAGAACCGAAGGAGATTCATCGAGGTTGGACCTCTCCCGTTGTCCTTTCGAGACGCGTGAACTCGCTTGCCAGGATTTCCGCCAGTTTTTCGACGTCCGGCCGCTGCATGATCGTGTAGTGATCGCCCGCGAGGTGATGCGTTGTGAGGCCGCCGAGTGCCAGGGTGCGCCACGTCGTCGTTTCGTTGTCACCAAAACCATTTCGGCTCGATCCCGCCCGGACCAGGACGGCGCGGCCTCGATGGGGGAAGGCTTATAGCCATCCAGCGCCATGCGATTCGCTCGGAAGACCTTGTGGAGCCGCCGCAGGCGGTCGGGCCCGATCTCGGCGACGATCTTGCTCCCCGTGAGCGATCGCTCGAAACTTTCATCTCGGAACGACTCGGGTTCGAGGCGGCGAAGCGATCGATCAATCCCCCGGCGTCCCGGCCCGCAGTTCGGGCCAAGTCGGCCGCGAAGTCCATCCAGCTCTCGCGGTCGTCGAAGGAGTGCGAGCCGCGGCGTCTGGCGGGCAACGAGCTATCGATCAGGAAAACGAGAGGAACTTCCTGCCCCGCCGCTGCGAGCTGCCTGGCCATTTCGAAAGCCACAACTCCCCCCATCGACCAGCCGCCCAGGAGGTAAGGTCCTTGAGGGCGATCTAAGCGAAGAGCCTCGACGTATCGTGACGCCATGCTTACGAGGTCCGTCTCATGCTCGGTGTCGCTCTCAAGGCCGGCAGCTTGGAGGCCGAGGATGACGCGTGACCCGTCGAAGCAGCGGGCGAGGTCGTTGTAGCAGAGAACTCCACCGCCGATCGGATGCACAAGAACTAGCGGCAGGCCGGGCCCCGAGGCGCCGAAATCGATCAGAGGTGAGCCCGCGCGCAAACTGACCGGCTCACTAAGCGTTGCCGCAAGCGCCTCGATCGTCGAGCCCTTGAGCAGGTCCGCCAAGGCCATCGACCAGCCGAATCGCTCTTCGATCCGCGCCGCCAGCCGCGCCGCTAGTAGCGAATGGCCGCCGATGTCGAAGAAATCATCTGTCACGCCGATCGGCCGGATCTGGAGCAGATCTTCCCAGATCGCCGCGAGCTGTTCCTCAACTCCGTTCCGAGGCCGGACAAGCCCTTCGGTCGGTGCGACCTGTTCGGGCAGGAATTCCGACAAGGTTCGACGATCGACCTTGCCGGACGGAGTTCGGGGTAAGGCCGCCACGATCTCAAATCGCGATGGGATCATCGGTCGCGGGAGCCTTTTACCGAGCAAGCGTCGGATCGCGTCGACACGCGGGGTCTGTCCGTCAACGCCGACGACGCAGCCGATGAGTCGCTGACCGCCGGCTCCGTCCTCCTGGGATATTACGGCGGTCTCGCGGACTCCTGGGCATGAGCCGATCGCGGCCTCGACTTCGGCAAGCTCGACCCGGAAGCCCCGCACCTTTACCTGGTCGTCTCGTCGGCCCACCAACTCGAGCACGCCTCCCTCGCGCCATCGCGCCCGGTCACCCGTGGCGTACATGCGCGATCCCGGCTCACCGTTTGGGTCCGGCACGAATCGCTCGGCGGTCTGGCCCGGGCGGTCGACGTAACCCCTCGCAACGCCAGGCCCGCCGACGTACAGCTCGCCGACCACACCCGTGGGGACCGGCTCGCCCCGCCCATCCAGGAGGTACGTCCGCGTCGCAGGAAACGGGCGGCCGATCGGTACCGACCCGTCCTTGCGCAAGCCATGCAGCGGCCCTTCGAAGTAGGTGCTATCTATGGTCGTCTCGGTCAAGCCGTAGCTGTTGACAACCCGCCCGGTGCGCCCACCAACCGTTGCAGCCGGCTGTACAGGCCGCAGCGGAGCGTGTCCGAGCCGACCGCCAGTAGCCGCACCCCGGCCAGGTCGCCTCCGCTCTGCTCGAGGTGAGTGGCCAGGAGCTGAGCCAAGGCGGGGACGAGCTCAAGACACTCGATGCGCTCGCGTGCGAATGAGCACGGCCAGCGCACGTGGGTCGAGCATGACGTGGCTGGGGCAGGCAACGAGAGTGCCGCCCGTGGTGAGGGCACGAACCCAGTCGCCGGTGAACACGTCGAAGGCAAAGCCGGCAGCCTGAAGGTGCCGCAGTGGAGCTTGTCGGAGGTCGTAGCATTCCTCCCAGGCGGATCCAATAGTCAGCAGGGCGCGATGGGAGACCATGACGCCCTTGGGCTGTCCGGTGGTACCGGATGTGAAGACCACGTAGGCGAGGTTTTCACCTTCCACTCGCACACGAGGATCATCTGGACTCTCTGCGGCGATTGCAGACCGGTCCGCATCAAGATTGATCATCGTTACCGAGGTTCGCGTCACTCGGAGGGTGCGCCCCGCGGTCGACGATCACGATGGAGACGCGCGCGGCATCCAGCATTACTTCCAGTCGCGTCGCTGGCATTGAAGGCTCCAAGGGGACATACGCGCCCCCCGCTTTCAACACGCCGAGCACGGCCACGATGCGATCTGACAGTGAGTCGAGGAAGAGGCCGACCCGGACCTCGGGCCCCGCTCCGTTCGAGAGGAGGTGGTGTGCCAGCCGATTGGCACGCTCGTTCAGTTCCGCGTAAGTCAGTCGCTCGATGCCGTCGACGACGGCCAAGTCGTTGGGTGTCGCCCGGACCTGGGCCTCAAACCGGCCGTGAATGCCCGGCGCGCTCAGACCAGTCGTCAATTTCGAAGCCGAGGTTTGTTTTGTGCCGGGCATTGACTCCACGCCACAACCTGCTGACGTTCCCGGTCGCGGAGGAGCGACAGCTCGGACAGCCGCCGCTCGGGATCAGCGACGAGGCTTTGGAGCAATTCCACGTATTGGTGTGAGAACTGCTCGATCGTCGAGGTCTCGAACAAGTCCGTGCTGAATTCCACAGATCCAGCGAACCCGCCGGGCGCATCCTCGAATCCGAGTGCGAGATCGAACTTCGACGTACCGGTCCCCTGGTCCCCGTCCAGTGGAGCGAGCGCCAGATCGAGCGGAGTGACCATAGGCAACGGGTTGTTCTGGAGGATGAACATCACCTGGAACAGTGGAGACCGGCTGGCGTCGCGCTGCGGACTTAACGCCGGAATGAGAATCTCGAGCGGGACCTCCTGGTTTTCAAATGCCTCCAGAGCCATGTCCCGCACGCGGGACAGGAGTTCGCGCACAGTCGGATTCCCGGAGAGGTCGGCGCGGAGCGCGAGCATGTTGACGAAGTAACCGATCAATCGCTCGGTTTCCGCCCTGGCCCGGTTGGCAGCCGGAGACCCAACGGCAAAGTCGTCCTGGCCGCTCCACCGTCCCAGAAGGAGCTGAAAAGTGGCGAGCAGCGTCATGAAGGGCGTGACTCCTTCGCGGCGACTGAGTGCCCGGACTGCCTCGGACAGGTCTGGCGTGAGCACCAAAGGATGCTGGGCTCCGCGCGCGCTTCGGATCGGCGGACGAGGGCGATCCGTCGGCAGCTCGAGAGGGGGCACGCCGGCAAGCCGGCGCCTCCAGCGATCGATCTGCGTCGTCCACGCTCCACTCTGGTATTGGTCGCGCTGCCAGCGGGCGAAGTCGGCATACTGGATCGGACTGGTCGGAGAGGCGCGGAACGACTGTGGCGATCAGCCTCGTAAAGTGTTATCAGCTCCTCGGCCGCGACGCCGAGGGACCAGCCGTCCGTGATGAGGTGGTGCATCGTCAGGAGCACCGCATGGTCTGCATCGGCTAGTCGAAGAAGGCTGAGGCGAGCGAGCGGACCGCGGGTCAGGTCGAACGGCCGTCGCGACTCTTCGATCGCACGGCGCTTGGCCTCGGCCTCACGATCGCCGGGCGGCAGCACGGTAAGATCGATGGTTTCCACAGCTAGCTGGAGCTCCGGTGCGATCATCTGATGAGGTGTTCCGCCACTCGCGCCGAAGGTCGTCCGTAGCGATTCGTGGCGACGGACCAGCTCGTTCAGGCTCCGCTCGAGCGCGCCGCGGTCGAGCGGTCCCGTGATTCGCAAGGCCGCGGTGACGTTGAAGGTCGGCTGACCGGGAGCGAGCTGATCGAGGAACCACAGGGCCTCCTGTGAGAAAGAGAGCGGCAACGGACCGAGCCTTGCGGCGGGCTCGATCGGCGCGACGTTGCGGTGCGCGCCACCGTGCCGGATTGCCTCGATCCGCTCCGCCAGTCCGGCAACGGTGGGGCACTCGAAGAGTGTGCGCAGTGGGATCTCCACGCCGAGCAAATCGCGGAGCCGCGAGACCGTCTGCGTCGCCAGCAGTGAGTGACCGCCGAGATCGAAAAAGTTGTCGTGAGCACCGACGCGTTCGAGACCCAATCACGCCGCCCAACAAGATGCCACGATCTCCTCGACCGATCCGCGGGGCGGGACGAAGTCGGCGCGCTCGGTAAGCCTGGCCCCACCGGGGTCTGGAAGGGCCTGACGGTCCACCTTGCCGTTGGGGGTCAGTGGCAGCGCCTCCAGGCTCACGAACGCCGTGGGGACCATGTACTCCGGCACAAAGCCCATGAGCCACCCGCGCAGCTCGGCCGCGGTGCGGCGATCGGTCCCGTCGCGCGACCACGATATATGCCGCCAAGCTCATCTCCCCGCTTCCATCCGGACGAGCCGCCACGGCCGCCTCGCGCACCCCAGGGTGCCGCGCCAGAGCCGCCTCGATCTCCCCCAGCTCGACGCGAAACCCGCGAATCTTTACCTGGTGATCCACCCGCCCCAGGCATTCGAGTGTCCCATCGGGCCGCCAGCGAGCCAGGTCGCCGGACCGGTATAGTCGACCGCCAGGCGGAGTTCCGAACGGGTCGGGGATGAACCGCTCGGCCGTCAGGCCGGGGCGATCCCGATAGCCACGCGCCAGCCCCGACGCCGCCGATGTAGAGCTCGCCGATCACGCCCACGGGAACGGCTCGCAGCCGCTTGTCCAGGACGTACAGTCGCGTGTTGGCGATCGGCCGTCCGACCGAGATCGGAGTCTCGCCGGGTTCGACCCGCCAGGCCGACGACCAGACGGTCGTCTCGGTTGGTCCGTAGAGGTTCCACAGCGCGGCCCCCTTGTCCACGAGCCGATCGGCCAAAGCGCGGGGGAGTGCCTCACCGCCACAGAGTAGCTTGAGCGTCGGCTGACCGCGCCAGCCCGCTTCCAGCAACAATCGCCAGGTGGCGGGCGTCGCCTGCAGGAAGGTGATCGCAGGGTCATTGAGACGATCGGCAAGACGGGCCCCGTCGGCGGCCACGTCGCGCTCGATCAGCTCCACGCGGCCGCCCACGATCAAGGGGAGAAAGATCTCCAGCGCGGCAATGTCGAAGGAGAGCGTCGTCACGGCCAGGAGCCTATCCCGCTCATGGATCGCAAGCAGCCCGCGCATCGCCTGGAGCAAGTTGGCCAGCGCTGCGTGCGTGACCTGCACGCCTTTGGGCCTGCCGGTCGACCCCGAGGTGTAGATGACGTAGGCAAGGTTCGCCGCGGCGGCTCCGCCCTCCAGATTGGCGGCGCTGGCTGCGGCGCCCGCCTCCGATTCGGAGTCCAGGCAGAGGACACGCGCCGCGCCGCTGGGCAGTTGGTCGCGCAACCACTCTTCGGTGAGCAGAACCGAGAGGTGGGCGTCGTCGAGCATGAAGCGGAGCCGCTGGGCGGGATAGGTTGGGTCCAGGGGCACATAGGTGCCACCCGCCTTGAGGATGGCCAGGAGTCCCACCACCATCGCCGCCGTCCGGCCGGTGCACAGGCCGACCAATACCTCAGGGCCGACGCCCAGGTTACGGAGGCGGCGGGCCAGGCGATTGGCGCGGGCGTTGAGCTGGGCGTAGGTGAGCGACTCGGCCCCAGAGACGACGGCAATGGCCTCCGGAACCCGCGCCGCCTGCATCTCGATCCAGCGGTGGACGCACCGAAGCTTCGCCGGGGATCGACGGGTTATATCGTGGGATCTGCGGGCCAGCAACCCTTCGGCGGCAGGAGCCACAGGGGACATAGTCGCACTATTCATCGCCAGCGAGCTCCGTGTGGGAGAATTCGTACGTGCGGGTGTTCAGCTCCAGGTCGTCAGGCCCATCGAACTCCTCCGCGAAGTCGTCAGGCACTTCTGCATTCCACCCCACCAGTACTTGCTTCCGCTCATCCGGTGTGAGCATAGGAATCGCGCCGATCGGCTGATCAGGATCCGCGATGATCTCCTCAAGCAGTTTACGGTAGTGGGCCAGCATCCTATCCACCGTCGCGACGTCAAAGAGATCAGTGCTGTACTCCATGGTCAAACGCAGGCCATCCGAGACTTCCGTCGCGAACAGCGTGATATCGAACTTCGAAGTGGCAGTCGGCAGATCGACGGGTGTGACGAGCAGTTCGGCGCTCTGCAGCGCCGGCAAGGGCACGTTCTGAACCGCGAACATTACCTGGAAAAGCGGTGAACGACTCCCGTCGCGCTCGGGATGGGCGATGCTCACCAGCTTCTCGAAAGGAACGTCCTGGCGGGTGTAAGCCTCGATTGCCGTCCGGCGGACGCAGCGCAGCAATTCGCGGAACCCCGGGTCGCCTGATAGGTCAGTGCGCAGCACCAGCGTGTTAACGAAGAAACCGATCAAGCCTTCCAGCTCCGTTTGAGTTCGTCCGGCGATCGGCGACCCGACGGCGATGTCATCTTGGCCAGAGTAGCGGTGCAAGAGCACTTGGAACGTTGCCAGCAGCGTCATATACAGAGTTGCTCCCTCGCGCCGACCGAGTGCTCGCGCCGCTTCGAGGGTGGACTTCGGCAGTGTTGTCGACCGTTCTCCGCCGTGCTGGCTCGCGACGGGCGGCCTGGGCCGGTCTGTGGGCAGCTCGAGATGGGCCACGCCGTGGAGCTGGTTCGTCCAGTAATCGAGCTGCGACCGGAGGCCCTCGCCCTGGAGCCAGTTCCGCTGCCAGACCGCATAATCGGCGTATTGGATCGGCGGCTCGGGGAGCGGGGACGGCTCTCCCAGCCGGAAAGACTCGTACAGCGTCGAGAGCTCGCGGATCAGAATCCCTATTGACCAGCCGTCGGAGATGGCGTGGTGCATTGT
This sequence comes from uncultured Planctomycetaceae bacterium, assembly GCA_963760085.1. Classification (GTDB taxonomy): domain Bacteria; phylum Planctomycetota; class Planctomycetia; order Isosphaerales; family Isosphaeraceae; genus Aquisphaera. Next base: position 159,734 of record CAVXCB010000056.1, on the reverse strand, counting down.
CACGATGGCGATGTGCTCTTGATCGCCCAGTCGCAGCAGTCCGGCACGGAGGAGCGGTCCGCACGCCAGGTCGAACGGCTGCTCGGCTTGTTCCCTTACCCGGAGAAGGGCTTGCGACTCGCGCTCGTTCTCGGGAAGCCGGCTCAAATCCACCACCGCTCAGCGGCAATTCCAGCCGCTCGGCAATGACCTGGCGCGGGACTCCCCCGTCTGAAACCAGCGTGGTACGCAACACTTCGTGGCGGCTCACGACCTCGTTGAGGGCGACTCGAGGACGGGGATATTGAGCTGACCCTTAAGCCGGACGGCCGCCGGGATGTGATAGGAGACGCGACCCGGTTCCAGTTGATCGAGGAACCAAAGCCGCTGTTGCGCGAACGAAGCCGGCACGGGACCCTCACGTGCGACCGGGACCAGGGGCGGGACCTGGGCGGCACTATCATTGGCCAGGTTCTGCTCGACGAGGCGCCGAGTCGTGCGATGGTCGGTTGGTCGAGGAAGTCCTGAAGGGGCGCTTCAACATCGAAGGTTTGGCGGACTCGGGCCAAGAGCCGCAGGGCCATGAGAGAGTGGCCACCGCGCTCAAAGAAGTTGTCGTGTGCGCCGATGCTCGGCGTCGGCGAGGAGGTCTGCCCAGATCTCGGCCAGGGCCGCTTCGACTGGCCCTCGGGGCGGGACGAAGTCGGCGCTCGGTAAGTCTGGCCCCACCGGGGTCTGGGAGGGCCTGACGGTCCACCTTGCCGTTGGGGGTCAGTGGCAGCGCCTCCAGGCTCACGAACGCCGTGGGGACCATGTACTCCGGCACAAGGCCCATGAGCCACCCGCGCAGCTCGGCCGCGGTGCGGCGATCGGTCCCGTCGCGCACCACGATATATGCCGCCAAGCTCATCTCCCCGCTTCCATCCGGACGAGCCGCCACGGCCGCCTCGCGCACCCCAGGGTGCCGCGCCAGAGCCGCCTCGATCTCCCCCAGCTCGACGCGAAACCCGCGAATCTTTACCTGGTGATCCACCCGCCCCAGGCATTCGAGTGTCCCATCGGGCCGCCAGCGAGCCAGGTCGCCGGACCGGTACAGTCGACCGCCAGGCGGAGTTCCGAACGGGTCGGGGATGAACCGCTCGGCCGTCAGGCCGGGGCGATCCCGATAGCCACGCGCCAGCCCGACGCCGCCGATGTAGAGCTCGCCGATCACGCCCACGGGAACGGCTCGCAGCCGCTTGTCCAGGACGTACAGTCGCGTGTTGGCGATCGGCCGTCCGACCGAGATCGGAGTCTCGCCGGGTTCGACCCGCCAGGCCGACGACCAGACGGTCGTCTCGGTTGGTCCGTAGAGGTTCCACAGCGCGGCCCCCTTGTCCACGAGCCGATCGGCCAAGCGCGGGGGAGTGCCTCACCGCCACAGAGTAGCTTGAGCGTCGGCTGACCGCGCCAGCCCGCTTCCAGCAACAAGCGCCAGGTGGCGGGCGTCGCCTGCAGGAAGGTGATCGCAGGGTCATTGAGACGATCGGCAAGACGGGCCCCGTCGGCGGCCACGTCGCGCTCGATCAGCTCCACGCGGGCGCCCACGATCAAGGGGAGAAAGATCTCCAGCGCGGCAATGTCGAAGGAGAGTGTCGTCACGGCCAGGAGCCTATCCCGCTCATGGATCGCAAGCAGCCCGCGCATCGCCTGGAGCAAGTTGGCCAGCGCTGCGTGCGTGACCTGCACGCCTTTGGGCCTGCCGGTCGACCCCGAGGTGTAGATGACGTAGGCAAGGTTCGCCGCGGCGGCTCCGCCCTCCAGATTGGCGGCGCTGGCTGCGGCGCCCGCCTCCGATTCGGAGTCCAGGCAGAGGACACGCGCCGCGCCGCTGGGCAGTTGGTCGCGCAACCGCTCTTCGGTGAGCAGAACCGAGAGGTGGGCGTCGTCGAGCATGAAGCGGAGCCGCTGGGCGGGATAGGTTGGGTCCAGGGGCACATAGGCGGCACCCGCCTTGAGGATGGCCAGGAGTCCCACCACCATCGCCGCCGTCCGGCCGGTGCACAGGCCGACCAATACCTCAGGGCCGACGCCCAGGTTACGGAGGCGGCGGGCCAGGCGATTGGCGCGGGCGTTGAGCTGGGCGTAGGTGAGCGACTCGGCCCCAGAGACGACGGCAACGGCCTCCGGAACCCGCGCCGCTTGCATCTCGATTGCGCGATGCACGAGGTTTGGCACGGCCCGGCCAGGTCCGGCATTCTCCCGAAGCATCCGCGCGACCAGCCTGCGCTTCTGCTCCAGCGTCAGTTCGATACTCGTGGCAGCATGACTCATCATTCATCCCTCATCCCAGAGCCGAGCTGGCCTATCAGCATGTCGAGCTCCACTTCGCCAAGCTGGTCCAGGTGCAGGTAGTTCACGCCAAGCTCGCCCTGGGACTGGTTCCACTGGCCGAGCAGTTGCTCTTGCTCGGCGTCGGTGAGCGAAGGCAGGTCGACGAGCCGCCGCTCGGGATCGACGACCAACGCCTCGAGGACGATTCGGAGATGACCGAGCATCCTTTCGATGGTGCGGGGATCGAATCGATGCGCATCGAAGCCGATCTTGAGCCCCAGCTCCGTGCCGGGTACGACGGTGACGACGAGTGGATAGTGAGTTCGCTCGAGGTACCTACCCGACTGGATCCCCAACTGCTTGCTCCGTTCTTGCAAGGAGCCGAGGAATGGAAGGTTCTGGACGATCAAAATGCTCTCGAACAACGGCATACCGGGTGGCACGTCGCTCCAGGTCTGGATCCGGGAGAGTGGGATCCTTTCGAATCGCCGCAGATCGACCATGGTCGCCTGGATCTCGCGCAGCCACGTCATGAGATCCGATTCCTCGATCACCGACACGCGCAGCGGCAGGACGTTGATGAACATCCCGACGATCGACTCGACGCCCGACAGCTCTGGGGGCCTCCCGGACACTGTGACTCCGAAAAGCACGTCGCTGCGGCCGCTGTAACGGGAGAGCAAGAGCGCCCAGGCCCCTTGGATCAAAGTGCTCAGCGTCAGCCGACCTGATCGCCCCAGGGCTTGCAGGGCGGCGGTCACATCTGCCGGTAGTAAGGTCTCACGCTCGGCGACCGCTGCTGGCGATGCGTTGCAACGACCCGACGAGAGACAGTCCACCGCAAGGGGGGTCGCAGAGGTGACGCCCGTCAAAGCTCGCCTCCAGTACCCTTCGGCATCGTCGTCGGCCTGACCGTTCAGCCAGGCCACGTAATCGCGAAACGGCCGGCTCGGGTTCAGCACAGGCTCACAGCCCCGACGAATAGCCTCGTAAGTGTCGAGCATTTCGTGAAGCAGGAGTGAGAGGCACCAGCCGTCGATCACGACATGGTGTATGCTCCAGATAAGTTGATGCACGTCTGCTGTGAGCCGGAGAACAGCCAGCCTCGACAAAGGAGGCCGGGAGGTATCGAATCCGCGCTTGCGGTCTGACTCGATGTAGGCCTCGAGCCGCTCATCCTGCTGGGAAGACGTCAGCTCTTGCCAGTCCTCGTAATCCAAGGACGGTTCAGCTCGACGGTGGACGACCTGGCAACGCTGATCGAAATCAGTCCAGTGGATCGTCGACCGCAGGGCGGGGTGTCGCGTGACGATGCGTCGCCATGACTCTCCGAGGGCAGCAACGTCGAGCTCGCCTCGAAGACGACAGACGAATTGTTCGACGTAAAGTCCGGCTTCTGGGTCAGCGAGTGTGTGGAACAGCATCCCTTCCTGCACGGGCGTGAGGGGATAAACATCCTCGATGCCCCCGTCATCGGCGCAGGCTCGCTTCAGCTCCTCGAGGTCTACGCCCTCGGGAGTCATCTCGAAGGGGGCGACGGCCGGTGTCGACGTGCCGCCGGAGCCATGATGATCCGACCTCGACTCGGCCGCCGCCGCCAGCTCGGCGATACTTGGGTGCCGGAACAAGAGAGAGGGGTCGAGGGCCAGTCCCGCTTGCCGTGCTCGCGAGACCATCTGTATGCCGAGGATCGAGTCGACACCGAGCTCGAAGAAGTTGTCGTGGACACCGACGCGGCTCTGGCCCACGAGATCCGCCGTGATCGCGGCCAGAATCTCCTCCGCGGTCGTGCGCGGGGGACGTAGGTCCCCGATCCATCGCCGGGAGCGGTGCCTGGGGACGGGAGGGCCGATCGATCGAGCTTGCCATTGGGCGAGAGCGGCATCGCTTTGAGCATGACGCACGATGACGGGACCATCGGCTCGGGCAGGCGATCCCTCAACCAGCGCCTCAGGTCCGCTGTCGTAGGGCCGGGAACACGCCGGGGCACAACGTATGCGGCGAGCCGTTTTCCTTCGAGTGCATCCTCGATGACCGTGACGACGGCTTCGCCCACTTCCGGATGTCGGGCCAATACGGCCTCAACTTCGCCAAGCTCGACGCGGAAGCCGCGCACCTTCACCTGGCCGTCTCGCCGCCCCAGAAGCTCGAGTACGCCTCCCTCGCGCCAACGCGGCACGGTCTCCCGTGGCATACATGCGCGATCCCGGCTCGCCGTGTGGGTCCGGCAGGAACCGCTCGGCTGTCTGACCCGGCTTGTTGACGTAACCCCGCGCGACGCCCGGCCCGCCGATGTACAGCTCACCGGCCACTCCCACCGGGACCGGCTCGCCCCGCCTGTCCAGAACGTACGTCCGCGTTCCGGGAAATGGGCCGCCGATGGGCGCTGTGCCGTCCCCCTCGAGATACTCCTGCGGCCCGCCGAAGTAGGTGCTGTCGATCGTCGCCTCGGTCAGGCCGTAGGAGTTAACCACCCGCCCGCCGGGTCTCACAAGCCGACAGAGCCGTCGGTATAGCCGGCTGCGCAGGCTGTCCGAGCCCACTGCCAGCAGCCGGATCTCTGCGAGGTCCTCGCCCCGGCTCTCGAGGTGGGCCGCCAGGGCGTCGGCGACGGCCGGCACGAGCTCCAGGCACTCGATGCGCTCGCACCGGATGAGATCCAAGAGCGCCTCCGGGTCGAGCAAGACGGAGCGGGGGCAACCGACAAGCGTGCCGCCGGTCGTCAGTGCGCGGACCCAATCGCCTGTGAATACGTCGAACGCGAAACCGGCGGCCTGGAGGTGCCGCAGCGGAGGCCAGCGCAGGTCGTAGGCTTGCTCCCAAGCGACGGCGGCAGTAAGGATACCGCGGTGGGAGACCATGACGCCCTTGGGTCGCCCCGTACTGCCTGAGGTAAAGACGACGTAGGCGAGGTTTTCACCGTGGACCCGGACGGCTGGGTTCTCAAACTCGCCTCCTCCGAGCGATTCGGCGATTGGATCGAGGGCGACGACCAAAGGCGAGCATTCCGGGAGGCGGCCGCGGAGATGGTCCTCGGTGACCATCACGGTCGCCCCGGAATCCCGGAGCATCGCCTCAATCCGCTCCGCGGGATGGTCTGGCTCGAGTGGCAGGTACGCCCCTCCCGCCTTGAGAACACCCAGGACGCCGACCAGTCTCGACAGCCAGCCGTCCAGGTAGAGGCCCACAACGGTCTCCGGCGCGCACACCCCGCTCAATCAGGCGATGGGCCAAGGAATTCGCTGACCTGTTTAACTCTCTGTATGTGAGAGATTCGCCACACCATACCAATGCGACCGCGTCGGGCGAGAGCTCAACCTGTCTCTCGAAGCGATGATGGACGGCGATATCGTCATGACGAATCGCCGGCGCCTCCCCCCAGACGCCAAGGATTCGATGTCGCTCCGAGTCGCTCAAGCAGCGGCAGGTCGGCAAGGCGGCACGCCGGATCGGCGACGATGGCTTCCAAGAGATTCTGGAACCCGTCCGCCAAGCGATCGATCGTGGACGACTTGAACAGGTCTGTGCTGTACTCGAGTGCGACGCAGAGGCGGTCGCCGTCCCTCGCGGTCATCATGGTGAGGTCGAATAGAGCAGTCTGCCTTTCGAATGCGATCGAGTCGACGGCGAGCCCGTGCAGGTTCAGTCGGGCGCCGGGAATGCCCAGCGCGAAGGGGGCCAGCCCCTGCTCGTCGAGAGGTTGGATCTTCTGGTGGGCGAACATTGCCTGAAACAACGGTGGACGACTGGGATCGGGGTTCCCCTGGAGGCGACGGGCCAGAAGGCTGAAGGGGTAGTCTTGATGCTCCAATCCGTCGGTCACAGTCCGGCGAACGCGGGCCAGGAACTCGTCGAACGTCGGGTTTCCCGACAGGTCCCCTCGCATCGGCACCAGGTTTACGAAGTAACCGACCAGTTCATGGAGCCCAGGGCGGGTTCGCCCTGCCACCGGGGTGCCGACGACAATGTCATGCTGGCCGCTGAACCGTCCTAGGAGCACATGGAAGGCCGCCAGCAGGGTCGTGTAAAGACTCGCCTCACGCGATTCGCTCAGGGCGACGATCGCCCTCGTCAGCGCCGGATCAAGATGGAAGTGCCGGACCTGACCTCGGTAGCTCGGCACGGGGGGCCTGGTGAAGTCGGTCGGAAGGTCGAGCACTGGCAGCGTCCCCGCGAGCTGGTCTCGCCAGTAAGCCCAGTGCCGTTCACCCTCGTCGCTGGCGACCATCTCGTGCTGCCAACGCGCGAAGTCGGCGTAGCAAGACCGCGGTGTTGGGAGAGCGATGCCGCGTCCCTCGAGCTCGGCAGCGTAGGCGGTCTTGATGTCGTCCAGGAACACCGCCGTTGACCAGAAATCGGCGATGATGTGGTGGAAGACCAGGAGGAAGACATGATCGGCGGTGGATCGGCCCAGGACATGGACCCGGAATAGGGGCCCTTTTTCCATGTCGAAGGGTCGACCAGAAAGCTCAGTCAGCTTCTTCTGAAGCTCGGCATCACTATGATCCGAGACGTCCTCTATGGGGAACCAATCGTCCTCCCGGCGGGCCAGTTCGTCCATATCGAGGAGGCGGACCGTGGGCTTCTCGTCGAGGACAGTGAAGGTCGTCCGCATCGCCTCCTGCCTGGCGAGGACGCGCCGGAACGCTCTCCGGAGGGCGTCGATGTCGAGCTTCGCGCCGACCGATCCGGCTCCGATGACGTGGTAGGCGGCGCCAGTCCTCGTGAACTGGTGCGCATACCAAAGCATCTGCTGACCGTGTGAGAGCGGTTGACCAGACCGGCCGGGCGCAGGGCTGAGGAAAGGCGGACGGCTCGGGCACGATAGCTGGAACGGAAGCCACGGTCCGCTCGAATGGTCCGGTCGAACTGGCAGTCTCCTGGGCGGCCGCCTTCTCGGCGAGGTCGCGTATGGTCGCCCCCTCGAGCAAGAGCGAGAGGGGAAGCGTCACACCCAGGGAGGTCTCGACCTCGACCTTCAAATCAACGGCGGACAATGAGTCGAGCCCCATCGTGAGGAGTGGCCGATCTGGATCGACCTTGTCTGCCGCCATCCCCAAAACGTCCGCGACTCGCCCGCAAAGTTCCCGGATAAGTTGGTCGGAACGGACCTCGGTCGATAAGCCCAACGGCCCCTTCGAGTGAGAATCGACCAATGGCGCGTCGACAATCTCGCGGAGAATCGTTGGGAGCCCTCGGGGGCGCTCGGAATGGATCTCTATGGGAGCCTGAGGTCGTTCTACCGGGACCCCAGAGTGGCCATTAAGTTTCCTGTTGAGATGATGCGCTGGACCCTTCAAGCCGTCCTTTCCGTTGCGTGTCCGGACAGCGCTGGTCCAAAGGTGGTTGTCCCCGTCATCGAGCCAGAACCGCTCGCGTTGCCAGGGGTATCCCGGAAGTCGGACGAAACGGCCTGGAGGCGAGACCCGTGCCCACTCGAGGTCGAAGCCTGCCGCGTATAGGGAGGCGGCCGACCACCGCAGAGACACGAGACCTGCATCCCCGCGTCGGAGCGACGGCAGCACCAACGCCGTCGACCCGCGCGGGCCGAGGCTCTCCTTGACGGCGGAGGCCAGGATCGGATGCGGCCCGACTTCGAGAAAGACCTGGAACCCCTCCTGGGCGAGCCCAGCAATGGCTTCCGGAAACCGGGGCATTGACGGGATCCAGCGCGAAGGCCTTGCGGTGTCTGCTTGGCCCTTGGCGATCATGGTAGCCGCATCCTCCAGGCTCAGGGTGCCAGCGACATGCGCCGCCGCGACTTCACCAATCCCGTCGCCAACAGACCGTTCTGGGACGATTCCCCACGATTTCCACAGCGCTGCCAGAGCAACCTCGAGGGCGAAATGGACCGCTCGATCGACCGCCGGGTCACCGATCCGAGAACAGGCTCTGTCGTCCCTGAACTGAGCGGCCAACGGCCAGCCGAGCAGGCGACTCAGGATCGCATCGCACCGTTCGATCGCGCAGCGGAAGCTGGGCTCGCGGTCGAACAGGGCACGGCCGGCGCCCTGCCAGAGTCCCCCTGCATCGGAGAACACAAAGACGGTCCGCGGACGGCGCCCCGCGAGCCTTCGCCCCGCGATGCTGCTCAGGTGTGGTTCGCCCCGCCGGTAGGCGTCCAGGGCCTCCACGACCTCATCACGACTGGAGACGACAAGTGCAAGTCGGTGGTCATGATGGCCTCGACGCGCGCCGGCCGCGTAGGCCAGGTCGGCGAGGTCCAGGTCACATGATGGATCGGACAAGGCAGCACGCAATGCATGGGCGAGATCCCAAAGAGCGGCCGGGCATTTTGCGGACAGCGGGACAACCACTTCCTCGAGTTCCCCGCCGCCCGCAACGGGGGGAGGATCCTCGAAGGCTGGTGCCTCCTCCAGCACCAGGTGCGCATTAGTGCCCCCAAATCCGAAGGAACTGACTCCTGCGAGACTCAATCGGCCGCGGTCGGGCCAGGCATCGATCTTGCACTGAACCCGGACTGGGAGTACATCGAACGCAATGTGGGGGTTCGGCTGCGAGAAGTGCAGGCTCGGGGGTATCTCCCGGTGGTGGAGCGCCAGTGCAGTCTTGATCAGACCGGCGACCCCAGCCGCGGCTTCGAGGTGGCCGATGTTGGTCTTGACCGACCCCAGAGAGCAGCGTCTGTCGAGGTCACGGCCCTCGGAAAGCACGGCACCGACCGCGGCCAGCTCGATCGGGTCGCCCAGCAAAGTTCCGGTTCCATGAGCCTCGAAGTAATCGATTTGTCCGGGGGAGACACCGGCCTGCCGGTAGGCCGCGCGGAGGACGGCTTCCTGCGCCAATCGGTTAGGGGCCGTCAGGCCGTTGGTCCGCCCGTCTTGGTTGACTGCACCGCCTCTGATCACCGCATAGATCGGATCGCAGTCGGCGATGGCACGAGAAAGGGGCTTGAGTGCCAGCATCCCCGCCCCCTCACCCCGGACATAACCATCGGCCTGCGCGTCGAACGCCCTGCAACGGCAGTTCGGGGAGAGGAACCCCGCCTTGGCAAAGCTCGCGAACACCTCCGGCACGAGAATCAAGTTCACTCCGCCTGCCACAGCCAGTTCGCATTCGCCGTCCCAAAGGCTCTTGCACGCCAGGTGGACCGCCACCATCGACGACGAGCAGGCTGTGTCGATGCTGAGGCTCGGGCCCCGGAAGTCGAAGTGGTGCGAGATACGATTGGCCGCGATGCTCGCGGCACTCCCCGTGATGCGGTATCCGTCGCTCGCACCTCCATGCATCGCCTGGAGCTGCGCGTAGTCATTCGTGGAAATCCCCACGAACACCCCGATGGGCGCCCCGGCCAGTCGCTCGGGAACCTGGCCGCCGTCTTCAATCGCCTCCCAGGTGACCTCCATGAGCAGCCGATGTTGCGGGTCGACGAAGACCGCCTCGCGGGGGGAGATGCCGAAGAAGTCGGCATCGAACTTATCGACCTGCTTCAGGAATCCCCCTCGCCGGGGTATGTCCAGACCCAAAAGAGCCTCGCTATCCCAGCGCGAGGCCGGAATCGGGCCAACACCGTCTACGCCGTCACGGAGAAGTCTCCAGAATTCCACAGGTCCGTTCGCACCCGGGAACCTGCACCCGATGCCGATGATCGCGATCGGCTCGCGCCCCTCGCCCCGAACGGGCTGGACCTTTCGCCCATCGACCTGGGAGCAAGACACGCCCGAGAGGACGTTAGCCAGAGCGTCGACGGTCGGATAGTCATATGCCAGCGTGGGAGGGAGCTTGCGGCCGAGCCATTGCTCGAGCTCGGACGCGAGCCGAACAGCCTGAAGAGAGCCCAGGCCATAGCTTGCGAGCGGCTTCCTCGTGTCGACCTCGTCGGGTCGGATGCCGAGCGGGCCGGAGAGCCTCTCTGTCAACCAAGCTACGATTGCGTCAACAGAGGGTGGCCCGACCGGCGTGCCCGCATAGGATCGTTTGTTGGGATCGCTCGATTTCGATGCTGGCGAGGGTCCCGCCGCATCCTGTCTTGTCCACTCGGCGACGACCTCAAGCGAACCGGCCAGAAACGCCTCGCGGCACGCGTGGCGCTGAACCTTCCCGCTCGATGTCTTGGGAAGACTGAGCGCTTGAATCAAGCGGATCGCATGAACCTCGATATCGAACTGGTCAGCAATCGACCGGCGAATCGCCGCGATGGCTTCCTCGGTTACGACTCTATCGGAGTGTCGTTTGATTTCCTGAACGATCGCGAGCTGCTCTTGTCCATTGATTTCGATGGCGAAGGCCGCGACGCCTCCTGCAGCAGAGCGCGGAATGACACTGCTCCGCTGTCCACTCGATGTCCTGGGGATAGACGTTCCGCCCGCGGAGGATGATCAAGTCTTTGAGTCGGCCGGTGACGAAGAGCTTGCCATATTTCAGAAACCCAAGGTCGCCGGTCCTCAAAAACGGCCCCACGCCACCCTCACTCAGGTTGGCACGCAGAGTTTCCAGCGTGTCCGCGGTTCGCCCCCAGTAGCCCTTCGCGACGCTCGGCCCTGATACCCAGATCTCACCGATTCGATCCTCGGCGCACGGGATCCGAGTCGAAGGATCGACGATGACGACGCGTTGACCGGCGGCGACTTCGCCGCTTGAGGCAACGCGTTGCTCTGGCCGGTCTGGCTCGACTCTGCGACCTCGCCGCGCCCGAGAGCCTCGGCGTCGACAGAGAGGACGACCGGCGAGGACCCCGAGGGGCCGCCCGAGACGAACAACGTCGCCTCGGCCAGGCCGTAACAGGGCAGAAATGCCTCTCGGCGGAAGCCGGCCGGCGCGAATGCCTCTGCAAAACGGTCGAGCGTCTCCGGGCGGACCGTGTCGGCGCCATTGAAGGCCACTTGCCAACAGCTCAAGTCCAGATCGGCGCGGTCCTCGGGCGTTGTCCTGTCCACACACAGCTCATAGGCAAAGTTCGGCCCCCCGCTGATTATCGCTCCGGTGCGTGAGATGGCTTGCAGCCATTGGATCGGGCGATGGAGGAAGTGGACCGGAGAGAATAGGGTACTGGAGCCACCGCAATAGATGGTCTGGATCACACCGCCGATCAATCCCATGTCGTGGAACAAGGGCAACCAGAAGACTCCGCGGCCCTCGGGGGACGAGCCGAAGCAGTCGTGGATCAGGGCGGAATTGTGGAGCAAGTTGCCATGGGTGATCATCACGCCCTTGGGCGCCGCCGTCGAGCCCGAGGTATACTGAAGGAAGGCGAGCGCATTGCGTCTGCTCCGGGGTCACTCCAGCGTCCCGCCCATTCGTTGAGGTCCTCCCCCTCCGCATCAGTGACGATCTTGTGTACCCCTTGAAGCTCAGGCACTCCAGACTGCCAGCGTACGGCGTCCTTGCTTTGCGAGGCGCAGGTCAAGACGACGGATGGGAGGGCGTCACCAACGATAGACCGGAGCCGCGTCATCGGCCGATTGACTCTCGGCGGGTAGGCAGGTACAGCGATGACGCCGGCATACAAGCATCCACAGAATGCTTCAATGAACCCGAGTCCTGGCGGATAGAGGAGCAAGGCACGCTGACCGGCAAGACCGAGGTCCTGCAGTCGGGCCGCCAGAGCCCGCGCGCTGCGGTCTAGCTCGCCGCGTGTGAGAGTTATCGTACCGCCGTCGTCACCATCGGGTAGGAAGGCGAAGAGTCCTTTATCGGGTTCCTCCCTCGCACGAAGGCGCAGGAGTTCGACAAGGCTGCTCCATTCTTGAGGTGTACTGTGGGCACTACTCATGGGGTCACCCGGCTTGTTCCATCTGTTTCCTGAGACTGAGCGGACGCATATCGGTCCAGACTTCGTCGATGTAGGTGAGGCACTCCTCCTTCGGACCCTCCTTGCCCACAACCTTCCAACCGGCGGGGGGCTCGCGGTCCGCAAACCAGATCGAATACTGCTCTTCGTCGTTGACAACGACTTTGAATGTCTCGTTAGCTTCACTTGCCATTGTCTCGCCCCCCTCGAGCTGCGACTCGAGCGAACCCAGAGCGGCGCGCACCGGGTTCGCAGCCCGCCGAATGTCGACCATAAGGCGTCACACACAGACCTATTCTGTCAAGGAATCTTCCTTGGAGAACCCGCCATCGAGAGGGTGTACCTCGGCGCGGTCTGCGGCGAGATGTTGATCCTGCCGCGGAGGGGTAAAGCAACCGCCATGCCAAGGTGGTGCGGGCTGGAATCTTCCGCGATATCAGTCGACTGGAAAACGACAGAGTGACAATCCTCTGCCCGTGTTCTGCAAGCCGCGCGGAGCAATCGAGGGATTAAAGGAGCGGCGCGTTACCGCTTAGCAGTTCTCCGCGGATCACCGAGTCGTTGACGTGGCACGTCTCTTACCCGGTTGGCTTGAAACGAACCCAGTGTGACGTCCGTGCCACACCGTGAATGAATGCAAAACGATGCGGTTAGGAGTGGCCATTCGACCGTTCGACGCTTAATTCTGTTCCGCGTTGACGATGCGCAGGTCGTACGATCTCGGCTCGGCGAGTTTACGGCGCAAGCTTTGCTCAACGACTCCCGAACGGCGGGCCGCTTGCGCTAATACTGGTGTGGAGCTTGCTCAGGGAAGACGATCCCCGGAAAGAGAGATTGCCATGATACTCGACCAGTTGAATTACGAGACCTTGCTTGTCCCTCTCAACAAGTTCTACGACTTGCACACCGGCGGGCCGCGCCGGCCGGTCTTTTTTGACATCGACTCCACCCGCCCGGAATTGCGCGAGCTCGACCGGAACTTCGCCGTCATCCGCGAGGAGCTGATGGGCATCCTTCCGGAGAAGCGAGCAATCCCTCGGTATCACGAACTGGACCAGATGCAGTACAACATCTCGGCACGGGTCGACCCGGACAGGGACTGGAAAATCTATCCCCTGAATATCATGGGAGTGAAGCCCAAGGCGTTCTGCCGCGCTGCCCACAAACGACGGCCTTGCTGGACAGAATACCGGGCCTCTTCGAGGCCTTCTTCTCAATTTTGGAAGGGGGTAAGTCGATCCCGGCGCACGACGGGCCCTACCGGGGCTATCTCCGTTATCATCTCGGCCTGCTTGTGCCGGAGATAAACCCTCCGTCGATCCGGCTGAAGGACGAGGTCTACACGTGGAAGGAGGGAGAGAGCGTTCTATTCGACGACAGTTGGAATCATGAGGTCTACAATAAGTGCGAGGAAGACCGTGTCATCCTTATCGTCGACATCCGCCGCCCGATGCCGCTGCCATTCGATGCCGTGAACCGGCTCGCGCAGCTCATTATGAAGCCGATTTACGGGCGGCACATCCTGAAGAGGCTGAACGGCATGACGCCGCAAGCGCAGCCGGAGCCCGCCGCAGTCGCCGAGGGCGCAAGGCGGACAGGCGTACCCGGTGGAGTCTGATCGGCGAGTTCGTGTCGGCGTACGGGGGCAACCCCCTTCGCTGCGACACACGCCTCGATCGCCGAGGACTCGAGCGGTCGGCTCACCTGCCGCCGATTGGGAGCGTGAGTAGCGGGCCGGCGCTTCTGCCGTCCGATTCTTGCAGCGCGAACACGACCTCGAGGATGGCCAGGGCCGCTCGCGACTTCACGTCGTCCAGGGCGATGTAGAACCAGTACCCGCGGTACGGTACGGCCACCTCCGCGGCGCGGGGGCGGTGCTTCTGTGCGTGGACGAAGAAGTTCCCAGCGGTGATCTGCGTCCAGTCGAAGGGCTGGCCGTCCGGGCCGGGCGTCACCGGCACGATCCCCGAGGTCACGTGCTCGTCAGGGACGCACACACCCTTGGAGAGAAACGTCATGATCTGCAATACCGATCGCAAGTTCATGTAGATCGTGTCGTTCCCCAGCGGCAGCGGCGGTTCCTCGTTGGCCTCCTCGGACAACTCCGACTTGATCCGGTACGTGCTCAGGCCGGGAGTCAGGCGGAAGATCCGTGCCACTTCCTCCATCTCGGGGGAGTTTACGTACGGAGGGCGAATTCGGAGGTAAAGCCCCTTTTCCCGCTTGAGCAGGGTCATCTGCCCCTCTCCCTTGGTGCGGTAGACGTACCCGTCCCGCGCAGCGTTCAGAAGGTCGCGCCCCTGGACTGAGCTCTTGGGGATCGGGTCCGAGGAGTCCTCGGACTCGTCCTCCGTCCCGAACGCCAGCTCGGTGGCATCGCGCGCCCGGAGCGACGCGAGGAGTCGGATGCCCCGGACGAACAGCGTATTGTCTTCGGGGACCAGCGGAACCAGAGTCGTGGCCCCGGGGGCGTTGGGCACGTCGTTGATGTCGTTCATGGAAAATAACAGGAGCTCCTCGAGGTTGGCCCCTGCGTTGACTACGATGAACAGTTCGCCTGACAGGGGAGTCAAGCAGCGCCTTGGCGATCTCCCGCCCCTCGCGGGGGTGGTAGCTCAACGTCGGCGTGTCGCGGAGGGTCAGCTCGCCGAAGCCGAGGCTCGCCCGGCCCGGTGTCTGATTGCCGTAGCCGCCCAGATAATTGCCCCGGCCGGCCACCTCGAACTGGCTGGTGATGTTCGGTAGGTCGATGAAGACGGGAGAGTCGGCATAGCGGAGCCGCACGATGTTGATCAGGAGCTGCTGGTCGTTGGTGGCTCGAATTACCTCGTTGTAGCGCATCCGTGTATAGCTGACAGCCTTGGGACCAAGGCATCCGCTGAGGCCAGCCAAGGCGGCGAGCATGACGACGAACCCGCGGAAAGGACGGGTGCCAGAGCGTCTTTCCCCGACCCCGATCGACCATCGGACTCTCCCGAATCCGGAAGCCCTCGCAGCTCCTCCGGAACTCAAGAGCGCGGCGTCGCTAGACTCCCTACCAAGAGTTATCGTCGACAAATTCCGCAAACTTGACGAAATCCGCAATGTAGACCTGACTCGGGATATATGTCAGGTGTAGCCGGAGCCGGGCGGCGCCCGCAGTCGCCTTCGCCGCATGGGCGAGCGAGATCGCGACCGCTAAGCCGATGACGAGCATCATCAGGCTCAGGAACCGCAGGCCGCTGCGGAAGCCATGGGCGATGCTCTCGAGCGTGGCGAAGCCGCCGAGGACTCTGCTCGTTTCCTGCTGGAGGCCGGCCCCGCTCAGCCCCCGCTGGTGGAAGTAGTCGGCGACTCGGGATGAAGCCAGCTCGACGGCCGGCCGGTTCTCGCGGAGGTTGAGGCGATAGACGTCGAGAGCCCGGTCGGACCACGCCTTGATCACCGTCCCGGTCGCGATCGGCACCATGATGATCGGCACGACCAGTCCGATGATGCCTATGGCGCCGGCGTAGAGCATGTCCCTTCGCTCCAGCCCCTCAACCTCATCGGTCAGAAATGCCGGGGGAATCAGTCCGACGAAGGCCCCCCAGCAGGCCAGCATCACCGGCAGATGCTCTTTTGGTGTGAAATTGTCGATCGACGACAACCACCAGACGCAGGCGGCCGACCCCACGAACCCTATGGCCAGCCAGACGTGCCGCAGCGACCGGCGATGGAATCGGGTCGTGAGGAAGGTGGTCATCGCCATCGTCACCGAGGTCGGCACCATCAGCCAGCCCGCCGTGATTCGCGGGTAGTCGCGCAATTCCGTGCAATACATGCCGATGATGGTCAGCACGGCCACCAGGTGCAGGAGCATCAGCCCGCGCGTCGTCAGGCAGAGGACGTAGACCCGCGAGCGGAGGATCCGATTCAAGTGTTCGTCGGGGCTGAAGCCCGACCCCAGCCAGGCAACCAGCACCACCGGCAAGGCGACGCAGAGCACGATCGTGGCGACAAACTCGTTCGATGACCAGCCGCCCCACTTGCGATACCAGGCGAAGGCGAACGTGATCGCCACGATCCAGGCCACGAATGCCGTGACGGCCAGCCAGTCGATCGGCAGGTGCACCGGCTGCGGCGGCCGGTCGGGGCGGATGAACCGCCAGACCAGGAGCGCGGCCACGAGGCCGATCGGCACGTAGCCCCAGTACATCCACCGCCAGGACAGCCACACGTCGAGGTACGCGTTGACCAGCGGAGTCACGTGGCGCGTGGAATACGCGAAGACGCCGTAGAAGCCGATCGCCACCAGCAGGGCGCGGTCGAACTGCTTGTAGAGCGTGACGCGGCAGATTGTCATCGCAAGCATCTTGCCGAACCCCTCGACGAATCGGGCGAGGGCCAGACCGACGAGCCCCCCGGCCGCGCCACAGAGGATGTTGCCGACGGAAAACACAAGCATCCCCAGGACCAACGGTATACCGCCCCCCGATCCGGGCCGACAGCGAGAACCCCGTGAACACGCCGTAGATGACGCCGACGCCGTAGCCCACGGTGACCCAGGTCATGTCGTACTCGTCCGCCTCGATGCCCATGCGGACGGCGTCGTCGGTGATGACCGTCTGGACTATCGTCTGGTAGGGCGCGAAGAAGACGAAGAGGATCGCCAGGGCGGCCAGCCAGTGCCGGGGCTCGAGCAGGAGGGGCGGCCCGGTTCCGGCGGTCAAGCTCTGAGGCTCCGCGGTGAGTGTCGTCATGGCGTCGCCGCCCCGGGCGTGCCGGCGGCATCCCCGTCCATTGAAGGCTCGCCTGGGGTCTCGGGCGCGTTGTATCGCGTCTCGAGCTCCCGCATCGCTCGGGCCGCCTCTGCGGCCCAAGCGGCATCGCCGGGGCCGTGCGCGATGGCCACCGTCGCCATCAGCCCGGCGCGGAGCTGCGGCCAGCGATCGTCGCGCTCGATCTGGATCCGCACCGGCACGCGCTGGACCACGCGGGTGAACTCTCCGGAGACGACGTTCCGCGGCATGAGTGCGAACTGGGCCCCGGTCGACTTGTTGACCCAGACGACCCGACCTTTGAACGGCTCGGCGAAGGCGTAGAGTTCGATACGGACTGGGTTGCCGGGCTCGACGCCGGGCAGGCGATCTTCCTCCAGGTTGGCCTCAACGTAGAGCAGGTCCGGGTTGTACAGGCTCAGCAGAGGGGAACCTGCCGCGATGAAGTCGCCCAGGTGGCGGTATCGCTTGACCACGATGGCGGGGAACGGGGCTCGGACCTGAGTATAGGCGAGGTCATTTTCGGCGGCATCGAGCCCACGTTGCGCCTGCTCGACCGTTTGCTCCTTTACCTTTGCCAGGAGCTCCAGCTCTCGGATCTGGTCATTTCCTGTTTCCGCCAAGTCAATGCCCTTGGCTGCCTTTTGCTCGGATTTCTGCGCGGCCTCGAGCGTCCTCCGGGCAACGTCGATTTGTGTCATCGCAGCCCGGGCTTTGGCGAGCTTGGCCTCAGAGAGTTCGACCTGGGCCTGGGCTGAGTCACGGGATTGTGTCACGTGCTGTTGGCGCTGCAGCGTGCTCGCCCCGGTCTGCTCGAGTCGAGTAAAGCGGGCGTACTCCAGTTCGGCGAGCGTGAGTGATGCCATCGCCGCCTTGACACCGGCACGTGCCTCGTCGATGCCCTTTTCCACGTCGTCGCGTGTCAGCTTCAGCGATTCCTCAGCCTTGGCCCGGTCGGCCTGGGCAGCGGCAAAAGTCCTGCGGGCAATTTCTATCTGGATCGGAACTTCCTTGCGGACGCGCTCAACGTCCGCACGCTGGCGGGCCAGCTCAGCTAGAGCCGTGTCGAGCTGGGCCCGAGCGAGGTTCACCTTGTCTCGGTAGGGAACAGGGTCGATCTCCGCCACAACCTGGCCCTTGACCACGTGATCGTTCTCATCGGCGAGGAACCGAATGATCCGTCCAGACACCAATTCTGGGGCGACGTTCACGATGTGAGCCTCGACGAAGGCGTCGTCGGTGATCGAGTGAGTGCGGCGGTAGTTTATCCAGCTCATCGCGAACGGCAGGCCGGCGGCGATGAGTGCGATTGATAAGAACAAGGTAAACAGACGAGGGGGCCGGAATCGCTTGCTTCGACCCG
Organism: uncultured Planctomycetaceae bacterium; assembly: GCA_963760085.1. GTDB lineage: Bacteria > Planctomycetota > Planctomycetia > Isosphaerales > Isosphaeraceae > Aquisphaera. The sequence goes on along the minus strand of CAVXCB010000056.1, from coordinate 141,589 downwards.
AGAGTTCGCCAGCCGTTGCCGTGACGCTCTGATGCGTTTCGGTGCTTAAAGGAGCCTGGGCCGCTTCGGTCGCGCTCATAGGGTGCTCCATATGCTACCAGTGCTGGGGTAAGCGTTCGCGGCCCGAGGGTAACAAGCGTATAAAACGGGGCCGGTATCCAAAAAGGCGATGCTGTATCGGGAGAAACCAGAGCGGGCTGTGTACGGCTCCGGCTAGGAGCAGCGAATCGCTTTGCCGATTTCAGCCACATCACGCCGCCAAGCTTCCATTGTAAGGTACATGAACTGCCGAGTGAGGCGCACATTTGATGCTTCGCTCCAGATGGATTCGGCCTGTCGGACGACCGGCACTCAGTTTTCTCGAAGCCGTATCGTAGATGGCGTTTCGCCTGCCAACTCGGTTCCCTGGGTCGATCATGCGGTTTCGGTCTCCGTTTCCTTGCCCGAGGCTCGGATCCGTCGCAAATGTTCGGCGCCTAACCATTCCCGTACATGGCGTCGAGGCGCTTGTGGGCCATCGCGAGGCCCGCCGGGAAGTCCATCCTGCCTCCGACGACCTCGATGTAGCTTGCCGATTCGCCCGTGGCGGCCCTGGCGAGCGCGGCGTCGAGCTCGCCGAGCGTGGCGACTCTCGCCGTGTACCAGCCCCGGCAGCCCAGGGCGGCGGGCAGGGCGTGATAGTTCCAGGGGGCGAGGTCGTTGTAGGCCCAATCCGGATTCGCCTCGAGCGCCCGCTCGACCATGTAGCCCTCGTTGTTGAGGACGAAGATGACCGGTTTCAGCCCATTACGTGCCATCGTCCCGACGTCGGCGGCGGTCATCTGGTGCGAGCCCTCGCCGGTGAAGAGCACGGTCCGTCGCGATGGGTCGGCCAGCGCGATACCCAGCGTGGCCCCGGTGGCCCATCCGATCGAGCCCCAGAGGGTCTGGCTATGCACCTCCGCGCCGTCGGGCAGGGGGAGCGGGACGATCCCCGAGCTGGAGCTGCCGTTCTCGATGACGATCTGATCCAACGGCTTCAGAAAGTCTCGATAACGGGGGTACATCGCCGCCGCGGTAATCGGGTCGTTCGGCTTGCCGCCTGGTTTCGCCGGGGCCTCCTTGGGCGGTGCCGAGTATCCGAAGTTCTTTCGGACCGACCTGGCCAGCATTTCAAAGACATCGCCCATCCGGACGGGGTTGTAGATTCGGTCCCCGATGCGGACGTGATCGACGTCGATGGTCACGAGCCTCTCGGGCGGGATCCGGCTCGAGTAGGCCGACGTGTTGATGTCGTGGAAGCAGACGCCCCCGGCGTCGATGACGACGTCCGCGCCCTCGACCGCCTCGAGGACGGCGGGGGACGAAGCGGCCCCCGAATAGATCCCGACGAACTGGGGATGGGCCTCGGACAGGACCCCCTTGTCCATCGCCATCGCGGCGAACGGGCAGCCCAGCGCCTCGATCAACGCCCGGAGGCTGTCCTGGAGCTTGAACCGCGAGACCGTGTAGGCGGGGAGTATGGCCAGCGACCGGGCGGCCTCGATCCGCTCGGTGATCGCCGCCACGGCCTTGGCCAGGTCGGGGCCGCTGGCGGGCTTTGGGTACGGGGTCGGCGCCGAACCAGTGACCGGCGTGACGGCATAGTCGGACGCGACGAGGATATAGGCCGGCCGACTCTCCGCCCGCGCCGTGGCGATCAACCGCTCCATTTCGTGGACGCAGTTGTCGGGGGTGATCATCGCCGAGACGCACGCCGCCTGCGCCGAGATGTTCGCGAAGTTCTGGAACTCCCCGTCGCCGAGCGTGTGGTGGATGATCTTGCGGACCCGCTGGTGGCGCATCGTCGGCATGCCAACGAAGTGGAAGACGCACGACCGCTCGGCCTTGGCCCCCATCACGCCGTTGAGCGCGGACAGCTCGCCGACGGCGTACGTGGTCAAGAGCATCGAACAGCCCCGCACGCGGGCGTAGCCGTCGGCCGCGTACGCCGCATCCAGCTCGTTCGAACATCCGACCCAGCGGATCGCCTCGCTCCGCGCGACCGCGTCGCAGAGTTTGAATGCGAAGTCCCCCGCGACGCCGAAGCAGTCGGTGATCCCCTCGTGTGCGAGCCGCCGAACGATGTAATCGGCGACAGTCGGTTGCTTACTCATCGGATGTTCTCCGGATAATGAAAGTTGTTAGCGCGGACAATACGAGGTACCCGATCCGCTTCGTCGCCGAGATCGAGTAAAGAGCTGGAGAAGTTCCTGACAAATAGGCCCTTCCCTTGTCACCAAGGTCCGTGGGTATCATTCTGGCGGGATTCTAGGCCGACCGTCGGCCCGGCGTTCAATTCGTTTTTTCGATTGATCCGATCAAAAAAAAACGATTCAAGCAGGGCATGGTCGACTGCCTGAGGACGAGCGGAGAATAATCGCTTGAGTGGCACACGAATGCCTCATCCGTCGAGACTTGCTTGCCCCGCATGGCCGCGTGCTCGGTCATAGCATTGGATGTAAAGTCTATGGAGATACGCAACCTGCGTTTCTTGACCGCGGTTACTGTTCTCTTGAATAGCAGGAGACTGGGGTGTCTGGATCGCACTCATGGGTTGCTCCACATCCGCTGCGTGTTGGGCCGGTTAGTGTTGATGTCTAGAAATCCGAGTCACGGGCGTCTGGCCAACTCCCTGGGCATATTCAAGGTGGTCCATCGCGATCAGATAACTGTAACGTGCATTTAGGTAATTTTGTTCTGCGCGAGTTAAAGAGGCCTGCGCATCGGTGATTTCCGCGGACGTGGCCGCACCTTCGAGTGCCTTGGCTCTCACGAGCCGATAATTCTCGCTCGCCTGTTCGACCGCCGGGCGGGCGTCGGCGATGCCGACCCAGGCCGCGACGGCATTCCGGTAGGCCTCGTTGACCTGAAACGCGATATCATCGGCGATCGACTCAGCCTTGGCCATGGCCTCGCGGACCTGCGAGTCAGCTACGCGGGTCGCGGCGATCCTTCTTCCGCCTTCGAACAGTGTCCACTCAAGCCGGATGAACCCAAGCCGCAGGTCGACATGCCCCTTCAGCTCTTGCTGCTGGAAGTCGAACAATGCCCCATCCGCGACGACTTTGGGCGCGAAGTCGGCTCGAGCAACACGTCCTCCTTCCACAGCGATGTCCACTGTGCGGCGCACGACATTGAATTCGCGTCGCTCCCTCGTGGCCGTCTGCAAGCAATCGCACAGATTCGTGACCAGTGGGGGAATCTCCGCCGGCTCGACAACTCTGAACGGGCTGGTCGCGATTTAAGACCCATGGCCAGGCTCAATGCCGCGAGGGCCACGAACTGCGCCTCCGTAGCGGCGTGGAGCTGTTGACGCGCTTCTGCTCTCTGAACCTCAGACCGCAACACGATCTCCCGCTCGACCACGCCTTCGCGCTCGAGTTTGCGAGCGTCGGATAACTGGTCCTCCGCGCGGCGTAAGGCGTCCTGCGTTGTCCGCCGCAAGGCTTCGGTCCTGAGGACGTTGTAGTATGCGGTCGCGACCTCGTTGGCGACCGTTTGGTATGCGCGCTCGGTCTGGAGTCCGGCGATATCGGTCGCCAGTCGCGCCTGCTCATGCAGGCCCAGCCGACGACCGAAATCGAGGAGCAGCCACTGGATCCTGAGCTCGGCCAATTCGAAGGTCGTCCCGAGATTGAGGCCGATGGGCACGGTTCCAAGGCTGGGTATGAAGTTGAATCTCAGCGGCTTTCCAACTTGGACGGGTAAGCCTCCCGCTCCAAGGGAAAAACCACCGACGTCGTAGCTGCCGGCGACGACGGGCAGGAATGCTGAGAACGCAATCTGCTGGAGGCCTCGCGCCTGGCTGATATTTTCGAGCTGGGAACGCAGACGAGGTTGAAAGCGAAATGCTGCCTCGATCGCTTCGGGTAGTGTTAGCGGCTTGCCGCTCGCGGTGATGGCCTCGAGCGCAGCCTCGTCGGAATCGGGTGGAAGAAGCGGTGCCGCTGGAGTCGGACGGCCGGATTCGACGCGAGCGGGCAACCCCTCGATCGCTGCCGGTAACGAAGGGGAGCGACCGTCCTCGCTGCTGGACTGTCGGGCCTGGCTCGGTTGTGAGGCGACGGCCGGATGCACCTTCGCATCAGTCGTAGGTCGATCGGCGACCTTGGCTTCAGCACGGCTCGTGGAGTTGCCCGTGGCGATTTCGACCGGCGTGACTCGCCGAGCGAGTCGATCCTGCAAGTCGGTCTGTGAATGAGCACACCCGCTCGCGAGGGCGAGCCCGATCGCCCAAAGGTGGCGGCAGATAGCGTGAAGTGGATTCCACCGAGGCATCTTCCCGCCGCTCCATCATGCATGATAGCCTCTGTCACACCGACCGAGACCTACTGAAAAGATCGGATCGGACGACTGGGAGGATGAGCCCAATCGAACGGGTCCTACGATTTAATCCAAGGCACGCGCATACTTTCCGCGCTGTTCGAAGCTCAATCCTCGAGCCGGGCCACCTTGGCCAGGCGTCGGCGTGTCGCTCGGCGCCGCTGAAGGTCGCCGAAATGAACGTCTGTGCGTGATCCCAGGCGACCTCGATACCCATGACCCGGCCTCCCAGGCAGAGGACATTCATGTCGTCGTCTTCGACCCCTTGGCGGACCGAATAATGGTCGTGGCACAAACCGGCGCGGATCCCCTTTACCTTGTTGGCGGCCACGGAAGCCCCGACGCCGCTGCCGCAGATGACGATCCCGCGGTCGACCTCGCCGGCAGCCACGGCGCGGGCAAGCGGGATGATGTAATCGGGGTAGTCGTCGTCGGGATCGGGCGTCGCGGCACCGAAGTCCGTCACTTCGTGGCCCGCCTGCTCAGCCTCGCAATCAGCCCCTGCTTCATGTCGAATCCGCCATGGTCGGCGGCGATGCGATCTTCATCGAGACTGCCTCCTCGTCGCCCCGCACATCATTCCTCACCCGCTGCAATTGATCCTTCGCGGCATCGACGACTCGCTCCACGGTAAAACCGAACTCCCGCTGGAGGTCCTTGAGCGGTGCCGAGGCCCCGAAAGACCGCATGCCGATACTCTGGCCACCCCGCCCGACATATTTCGCCCAGCCAAAAACCGACGCCTGTTCGACCGAGACCCGAGCCGTAACGACAGGGGCAAAACCGAATCTTGGTAGATCACGTCTTGGTCGTCGAACAGTTCCCACGAAGGCATACTGATGACTCGGGACTGAATGCCCTGTGCGGTGAGCTGCTCGTGCACTGCGACGCAGAGCGCGACCTCGCTGCCTGAGGCCAAGAGCAGGACATCAGGTCTGCCTCCCGGCGCTCGGCCAGAATATAGGCACCCTTGGCCAGCCCCGAGGCCGGAGCGTACCTGGCGCGGTCGAACGTCGGGACGTCCTGACGCGTCAGGATGAGCGCCGCCGGCTCGTGATGGAGCCTCATGATCACCTTCCAGGCCTCCGCCACTTCATTGGCGTCGGCGGGTCGAAGCACAACAAGCCCAGGGATCGCACGCAGCGAGGCTAGCTGCTCGATCGGCTGGTGCGTCGGACCGTCCTCGCCGACCCCGATCGAGTCGTGGGTGAAGATGTAGATGACGGGGATTTCCATGATCGCGGCCAGGCGGATCGGCATCCGGCCGTAGTCGCTGAAGATCAGAAATCCCGACCCATAGGGCCGGACCTTGACCAACGCCATGCCGTTCATGATGGCCCCCATCGCATGCTCGCGGATGCCGAAGTGGAGGTTGCGGCCTCCATGATCGCCGGCCTGGAAGTCGCCGGCGCCGTCGAAGGTTAACCGGGTCTTGGTGGACGGGGCCAGGTCGGCCGAGCCGCCCATCAGCCAGGGAACATTCCGAGCGATCGCGTTGAGCACCTGACCCGATGAGTTCCGCGTAGCAATCCCCTTGCGGTCGGCAGGGAAGGCGGGCAGGCCCGAATCCCACCCGTCCGGGAGCTGGCGATGCTGCATCCGGTAAAACTGGTCGGCCAGATCGGGGTACGCTGCCTTGTACCCTTCCACCCGGGCGAACCAGGCATGGCGCAGTTCTTTCCCACGCATGCCCAATACTTGATGGAAGTGTTTGTAAACTTCATCGGGCACAAGGAACCTGGCGTCCTCGGGCCAATGGTAGTTGCGCTTCGTGAGCCGGACTTCCTCCTCACCCAGGGGCTCGCCGTGGGCGGCGCTCGGTGTCCTGCTTGTGGGCGCGCCCCAGCCGATGTGGCTGTCGACGATGATCAGGGTCGGCCGCTCCTGCTCTTGGTGGAAGACGTTGAAAGCGCGGTCGAGCAAATCCAGGTCGTTGGCATCTCCCACGCGGGTGACGTTCCAGCCATAGCCCAGGAAGCGAGTGGTAACGTCCTCCGTGAACGACAGCGCGGTGTTCCCCTCGATCGTGATGCGGTTACTGTCATAGATCCAGCAGAGGTTGGAAAGCCTCCAGTGTGCGGCAAGCGATGCGGCCTCGGAGGAGATCCCTTCCATCATGCAGCCGTCGCCGCAGAGGGCGTAGACGTTGAAGTCAATCAGGTCCTCGAAGCCAGGGCGGTTGTAGCGCGCGGCCATCCAGCGGCCGGCCAGCGCCATCCCGACGCTGTTGGCCAGGCCCTGGCCGAGCGGTCCGGTCGTCGTCTCGACGCCCGAGGTCCAGCGGTACTCCGGGTGGCCCGGGCAGCGGCTGTGCCACTGCCTGAAGGACTTGATCGCCTCGAGCGGCACTGACGGCTCGCCCAACCGCTCGTAGTCCTTACTGACGGCTCGGACGCCGGACAGGTGGAGCAGTGAGTAGAGCAGCATCGATGCGTGGCCGGCCGAGAGCACGAAGCGGTCGCGGTTGGGCCAGATCGGGTCGTCGGGGTCGAAGCGCATGACGTATTGCCAGAGGTAGTAGCCGACCGGCGCCATCGCCATGGGCGTCCCGGGATGCCCCGAGTTTGCCGCCTGGATCGCGTCGATGGAGAGGGTGCGAATCGTATTGATGCACAACTCGTCGAGCGGGTGTCTGCTGGACTTGATGGCCGGGCTTTTGTCGATCGGAACCGTCATGCTCGACCCCCTTGGGCGACGGTCGCCCCTCCCGCCGAGCGGGCCGACTCGAAGATATCGACCCACTCCCGATAGCGGCGAGCGACCTCGCGGACCGCGGCATCCCTTGCGATCCGGCCTTCCTTCCAGTCTGTCAGCGGCTCCCAGAAGCTCGTTCGGCCCACCGCAAAGCCAATGAAACCTGGCACAGCCGCGGCGGTCTTAAGCCACTGGCGGACCTTGACGTCGTCCTCACCGCGACCGAGAACGATACAACCGACACGGTCCCGCCCTCCGCGCCGCGCGGCCGCGACGACGCGGGCGCAGTCCTCTGGCCAGTCGATCCCCTCGATCTTCCAGACGTCCGGCTCGACGCCGGCCCCTTGTAGTTCAGTGATCGCTCGCACCATCAGCTCGGGCCGTAGCCCACGGTCGTATTGCTTCTTGTCACCGCCGGACCGCGCGAGCTGTGCCGGCGTCGCGGGAACCAAGAGCTCGAACATGAACTTGCTCGACCTACCGGAGTGCAGGTGATCAGAGAGCCGCTTGAGTCGCTCCGCCTGACGCCGGTTCATCGCCGAGTCGCCCTCGGGATTGTAGCGCACCAGGACCTTGCAGAAGGTCGGCCGGAAGGCTTGGATGTGGCTGTCGAAATGCTCGCCGTACTCAAAGTCGAACTCGTCCTGGCCGCTCTTCTCGGCGGGACACGCGGTGACGTAACCGCGCTCGGGCGGCGTCCCGAAGGATGCTAGCGCCGAATTGCTCGTCGACCAGAATGCCAGCGTTCTGCGTGGGGACGCCGTCGGCGAGAGCCTCCTTGAAGCCGTCGTAGATGGCCTGCTTCATGTCGGCTATCTTTGCAGTCTGCTCTTCGGTGAGCGCTCCGTCCAGCCAAACATGTTCTTTTGGAATGTCCCGCGATGGTCGAAGGGCAGGACGTAGAGCGGTCGATGGTACCCGATGGCCATGGTGAAACTCTCCTTGGGTTTGAGATCGAATCGTTGTGTTAGATCAACCTATAAGTGCCCCTTCTCCAGAGGCTCAGGTCCACTGCTCTCCTCCCACGAGGACGACCACTGTGCGGGGCAGGACCCGATATCGCAACGATGTGACCGGAGGTTCTTGCCCCGGTTCGACGATCTCCAGGGGACTGTCCAGTCCCGTGTCGATCGCCCGCCTCCAGCCACCCGCAGGGCTCTCCTGGATCTCGAAGTCGAGTGGCTCATGGTACGCGTTGATCATGACGTAGAGGTCGCAGTCGCCCTGCGTAGCACCGTGCAAGCAGTAGGCAACGCTGTGCGAGTCGAAGGAAAGGTCGACGCACGGGCCCACCCCGTACCAGCGCACGTCATCGCGCCAGAAGCGGGAGCGGCCGATGCTTGGGTGGGACTTTCGGAACGCGATCATCCGCTGCACGAATCGAAAATGGTCGGCATGCGATTCCTTGAGCGACCAATCCAGCCAGGTCGTCTCGTTGTCTTGGTTGTAGGGGTTGTTATTCCCCCGCTGGGTTTGCAGGAACTCGTCGCCGGCCGCGAACATCGGTACTCCGTTGGCCAACAACAGCAGGCAGACGAGGTTTTTCGCCTGCCGTTTGCGGAGGGCCACGACCCCGGCGGGCACGTCTTCATCTCCCTCCCAACCACAGTTCCAGCTCAGGTTGTCCGACGTCCCGTCGGTGTTCTCGTGGCCGTTGGGCCAGTTCCTCTTCTCGTTGTAGGCAACGGCGTCGTACAGGGTGAAGCCATCATGGCAGGTCACGTAATTGACCGTTTCAAAGGGCCTGTGGGCATCTCGGGGGTTGTCGGGGAAGAGGTCGTCACTGCCGTAGAGCCGAAACATGAGCGCCCGACCATCCCGGGATCGCCGCGTACGAACCGGCGGACGTCGTCCCGAAACCGGCCGTTCCACTGGCACCACCCTTTTCCAGGGAACTTGGTCCCGAGCTGGAAGGCCCAGCCGGCATCCCAGGGCTCGGCGATCAAATGGGCGTGACGTAGGATCGGGTCGGTCCGGATCGCGGTCAAGAGCGAGGTATCGGCGTTCTCGAATGTGCCGTTCGGACCTCGGCCCAGCACGGAGGCCAGGTCGAAGCGAAAGCCATCGACGTGCATCTCGGTGACCCAGTAGCGTAGGCTTTCGAGGATCAGGGTCCACGTGCAAATGCTGGTGCAGGCCAGCGTGTTGCCACATCCGGTATAGTCGCGGTACACGCTCCGTGGGTCATCGGACATGACATAGTACTCGGCGTTGTCGATTCCCCGGAAGCTGTACGTCGGCCCTCCGACGCCGCCCTCGGCAGTATGGTTGTATACGACGTCGAGGATGACCTCGATGCCTGCCGCGTGCAGGGCACTGACCATTGCGCGGAACTCCTCCGGCGCATTTCGTGGATCCGCGGCGTATTCGTTGTGCGGGGCGAAGAAATTTAGGGTCATGTAGCCCCAGTAGTTCCCCTCCTGTGGGTCGAACTGTTGCACAGGCTGCAACTCGACCATGGTGACCCCCAGCTCCTTGAGATGAGGGATCTGGTCCACGACGCCAGCAAAGGTTCCCCTCCTCTCAGGCTTGAGCCCACTTGTCGGGCTCTGCGTGAAACCGCGCACGTGCATTTCGTAGATCACCACCGAGTCCGGATCATGCCGAGGATGCCGTTCATCGCTCGGGGCGATGTACGGCCGGCGGCATGGCAGGACACCCAACGGCGCCCGCCCCAAGTTTGAGCCGGGCTGCTGTGCGGCCGTGCGGTCGAACTCCGGCGGGAAGAAGACCTCCTTCGCGTTGGGGTCGAGCAGGACCTTCCTCGGGTCGTAGGCGTGCCAACGCCCCGGCCCGGCGGCACGCGGTCCGTCGACGCGGTAGGCATAGTAGCGGGCGTCTCGGCCGCCGGTCCCGCCAACCGGCAGTGCCAGATGTTCCATGTCTTGTTGACGAGAGGATTCAGCCGGTACTCGAGGAGAGGCTGAGCGGGGTCCTCCTCGCCGAAGAGCAAGAGCACCACGCTCTCGGCGTGCTGGGCGTAGAGCGAAAAGTTGTAGGCGAGCTCTTCCTCGATCCATGCAGCGCCCGAGGGGTAGGATCGTGCCTTCCACAGAAGCCGAACTCGCCATAGGAGAAAGTTCCTGACTCGCGGAGCGATTGCCGTGGTGACGCAGGGGACCTGGTTCGGAGTGCCCCGAGCCGATGAGCCGCGCGGTGAGCGCCCGAGAAAGCGGAGCCTCGGTCTCGCGCTGTCTCGACATCATCGGGTAGTGTCCTCCGGCCCGACCGGCCCCATCGAAGAAAGGTCGATCGGCTTGCCTGCCTCTGGATAGGTGCCGAGGTCGAGCCGCAGGAGTTTTTCATAGTCTTCAACGGCTGCCTTGACGAATGCGTCGGCGTGCCCCTCTGCGTCGACCGCCTCCAGGGCGGCCAGGAATGCGTCCCGCGCGGCCAGGTCGGCGCGTGACATCCGCCATGTGGGGAAAGGGATTGGGTTTAGCGGCTCCGAACAGGTGCGATTCCTCGGGCTCGCAGCGCATCTCAATGGAGCGGCACGCGGTCGCCGCCGCGCGGGCCGCCGATGCGGCGGCCCTCACCGCGCTGTCACGCTCGAAATCATCCTGCACGAACGCCCGGCATGCCTCGACCTCTCGAACCACGGTTTCCAGAGCCGGGCAGGGCAAACCTTTCGCGAAATCCTCGGCCATCCCGATGGCGCCAGCAACAGCCTTCCGGCACCGCTCTTTCTGCGGGTGGTCATCGGGCAGATGAGCTTGCTCTTGGACCCGTCCTAGCGCAGCGCGGCGGCCAGCGCCACGATCGCCCGAAGCGGCAATTTCTTCAAATCCTCGGGAGTGTAATTCGTGACGATCATGTTCACCTCGCTCGATTGGGTTTTGACCCTTGGTCACCTCGGTGGGATCGTGTCCGCTCTTGCAGCCAGGGTGGATTGAATCAGCTTTGCCCGCTCGAGGTCCACGTTGGTCTTCAGCACCGTCCCGCCCAGTCCTCGGATCACGCGCAGGATGGCGTCCATGTCCCCTTCTTCGTCGAGGACAAAGACGACTAAGGGCCCGTCGGGGTAGCGCACGGCCAATGCCACGTCGATCAGTTTGAGGGCGTGCTTCTCTGAAGCGAGCCTGGCGAACTCGGTCCGGAGATGATCGGCCCGCGCCGCCTCGTCGAACCCGATGGCCCACAGATGCGCCACCTGGACATTGTTGCTACTCCGCGTCTGGAGAATGCCACTACCTCCCCCGCAGTGCTGCTCATTGAGCGTCTGTCTGTCCTGTAGCCATGCCCGGACGGCGCCTCTTCACATCTCCGTTCTGGTCTACATAGTGTGTTCAGACTGGCCCATACGAATTCTTGGCCCCTGGGTTGCGGTGCTAGCGGCCGAGAAGTCGCGGGCCACCTTGATCGCGCCTTTGTCGGCCCAACACTTCATGAATGCCGAAGAACACAATCGCGATCGCGGGCCAGCCAATCCACGGCCAAGTTTCAAGCCACCGTGGCAATAGCTCAGCCACGTCCACCTCACAAGGTAGCACCATCGGTCCATGCGAAGTTCCAACCAGAACCTGCATCTGCCAGCGGCCCGGCCTGAGGAGTTCGAACTGTGCCAAGCGGAAGACCTTGTTGGGCGCCGCGTCGGCTGTGGCTGGATATTCCAAGGCAAGTCCCCCCTCTTTGATCATGTGCACGGTCAACTGCACCTGTGTCATGGGCTCTTCGGTTTTGGCATCCTGAACCAGCGTGCTCGTATCGACAGCGCCGGCTCGGAAAGGCCTGGGCGCGGTAAGTACGTTGATTCGATAGCCGCCGTTCGTCGCGGACAAACGCATTGAGACGCCGCCAGCGTGTACGAAGGTACCTCAACATGTAATGCGAAAATCGTGCCGTCTATTAGTGCTCGCATCACAGAAATGTCCAATCCAAATCAGTCTGTCAAAACCGGGTTGTGCCACCCGCCCGGAGGGGAGACCTGCTGATACGCCTGGCTCGGTCCCCAGCTATTCGGCTCATATTCGTAGACAGGAGTTCCCGCCTTCAGCATCGGATCGACGATGCGCCACGCCTCTTCCACATAATCCTCGCGTGCAAACAATGTGGCGTCCCCTTCCAGCGCGTCTCCCAAGACTCGTTCGTAAGCATCCATCTCCTCCGCCCCGGGTTGGCGGCTCACGAGCAGTTCGGCCGATTGGCCGATCATTCTCTCTTCGGGATCCATGACAGTTGCGCCCAGCGCAATCGTCACCTCAGGGTTGATGCGGAAGCGGAAGTAGTTTGGCGAGGAACAACAGGTGGAAAAGACGACCGGTGGTTCTCGTAGGCGTACAACGACTTCCGTGCAGGTCACCGGCAGACATTTCCCGGCCCGGATATAGAACGGAACCCCTTTCCAGCGCCAGGAATTGACTTCCAGCCGCAGTGCGGCGAAGGTTTCGATCTGTGAGTGCGTTGACACGCCTTTCTCGTTTCTGTAGCCCCGGAACTGTCCGCGGACGACGTCCTTCGCGTCCAGCGCCTCGATCGCCTTCAAGACCTTGACCTTCTCATCTCGGACCGATTCGCTGTCGGTCCGCACAGGCGCTCCATGGCGATGTTGGCGAGAACTTGAAAAAGGTGATTCTGAACCACGTCGCGAATCGTGCCCGTCTCGTCGTAGAAAGCGCCCCGACCCTGCACTCCGAAGTTCTCTGCCATGGTGATCTGCACACTCTCGACGTGGTTGCGGTTCCAGAAAGTCTCCAGGAACGAGTTCACGAATCGGAAGAACACGAGGTTCTGGACCGGCCGCTTCCCGAGATAATGGTCGATGCGGAAGACAGCCCTCTCGTCAAAGGTCGCGAGCAGGATCTGGTTGAGCTTCTGGGCCGAGCCAAGATCTCGGCCAAACGGCTTTTCGAGAATGACTCGGGCGCCTGTGATGCAGCCGGACGCGGTAAGTTGCTGCACGACCAGGCCGAAGAGCGCGGGAGGAATGGCAAGGTAGTACGCCGGCCGTTGGGCAGAACCGAGCGCTTCACGGATTGCGCAAAACGTTGCCAGGTCTTGGTAGTCGCCGTCGACATAGCGCAGCAAGCCGCATAACTTGTTGAACGCCGCGGGATCTAGTCCGCCGTGTTTCTCGACGCTGTCGCGCGCCCGCTCCTTGAATTGATCGAGATTCCAGCCGGACTTCGCCACACCGATGACCGGAATGCTCAGATTGCTGCGCTTCACCATGGCCTGGAGCGCCGGGAAGATCTTCTTGTAAGCCAGATCGCCCGTCGCCCCAAGGAATACCAAAGCGTCGGAATGGGATTCGCTCATCGTGCTCTCTCCTTGAGCTTTCGGTAGCGACGGATCAGGTTGTTCGTCGAGCTATCATGGCCAAGCTTGGGTTCCGCCTTGCTCTCGAGTTCCGGGATAATGCGCTGGGCCAGTACCTTGCCCAGCTCGACGCCCCATTGATCGAACGAGTCGATGTTCCAGATGGTGCCCTGCGTGAAGACGCTGTGCTCGTAAAGGGCGACAAGTTTGCCGAGCGTCTCCGGCGTGAGTCGCTCGGCCAGGATGGTGTTCGACGGGCGGTTGCCCTCGAAGACCCGGTGGGGCACGAGCCAGTCCGGCGTGCCCTCGGCCTTGACTTGCTCGGGCGTCTTGCCGAAGGCGAGGGCCTCGGCCTGCGCAAAGACGTTGGCCGAGCAGCAGGTCGTGGTGCCGGCCGAGTGGGTTCAGCGGGTGGCCGAATGCGATGAAGTCGCAAGGGATGAGCCGGGTCCCCTGGTGAATCAACTGGTAGAACGAGTGCTGGCCGTTCGTTCCCGGCTCACCCCAGTAGATCGGGCTGGTCTGGTAGGCAACCCCGTCCCATCGAGTGTGACGTGTTTGCCGTTGCTCTCCATCGTCAACTGCTGCAAGATAGGCCGGGAATCGCTTCAAGTACTGCTCGTAGGGCAGAACCGCGACGGTCTGGGCATCGAAGAAGTTGGTGTTCCAGACGCCCAGCAGTCCCAGAAGCACCGGCAGATTGCGGTCGAACGGCGCGGTGCGGAAGTGCTCGTCCATCTCGTGGAAGCCATCGAGCATCGCGCGGAAGTTTTCCGGCCCGATGGCGATCATCGTCGAGAGGCCGATCGCCGAATCCATGGAATAGCGCCCGCCGACCCAGTCCCAGAATCCGAACATGTTGGCGGTGTCGATGCCGAATTCCGAGACCTTCGCGGCATTCGTCGAGACCGCGACGAAATGCTTGGCCACGGCCCTGACGTCGCCGCCGAGGCCCCGGAGCAACCAGTCGCGCGCACTTTGAGCGTTGGTCATCGTCTCCAGTGTTGTGAAGGTCTTCGAAGAGACGATGAACAGCGTTTCCGCCGGGTCGAGGTCGCGGGTCGCTTCCACCAGATCGGTGCCGTCGACGTTGGAAACGAACCGGAACGTCAGGGCGCGGTCGCTGTAGTGCTTGAGTGCCTCGTAGGCCATGACCGGCCCGAGGTCCGACCCGCCGATGCCGATGTTGATGATGTTGCGAATGCGCTTCCCGGTGTGGCCCTTCCAGGCGCCACTGCGGACCCGGTTGGAGAAGTCCGCCATCTTGTCGAGCACGGCATGGACCTGGGGCACGACGTTCTCGCCATCGACGATGATCGATGCCCCTTTCGGCGCGCGCAGGGCCACGTGCAGGACAGCGCGGTTCTCGGTGATGTTGATTTTTTCCCCGCGGAACATGGCGTCGATCCGGGCGCGTAGGCCGGATTCCTCCGCCAGTTGCAGGAGGAGCTTGAGGGTTTCGTCGGTGATGCGATTCTTCGAGTAATCCAGGAAGATGCCCGCGGCCTCCAGCTGTCATCCGCTCGCCGCGCTGGGGATCATCCGCGAATAGCTCCCGGAGGTGCAATTCCTCTGACCTTGTCGATGGTGGGCCTCCAGAGCCTTCCAGGCCGGGCGTGCGGTAATCGATTGAAGAACTGCCGTCATACTGGTACTCCTCTCTTTGCCTTCTGGTCATCAAGAGCCGCGCTTCTTGGAGGCGATCACCGCCATGAGTTCGTCCCATGACTTCACGAATGACTTCGCTCCTTCGTCCTGGAGTTGGGCGGCCAGGGCGTCGACGTCGATCCCGGCCTTGGCGAACTGAGCCAGCACGTCCTCGCAGTCGCCGCCGTCCGCCGGCAGCATCGGGCCGATCTCGCCGTGATCGGCGAGAGCCTTCAGGGTGCCCTCCGGCATGGTGTTCACGGTGAAAGGCGCCGCCAGAGCCTTGATGTACAGGACGTCGGAGGCCTTGCGGTCCTTGGTTCCTGTGCTGGCCCACAGGAGGCGTTGCGGGCGGGCGCCGGCGTTGAAGGCGCGCTGCCAGCGCGGCGAACCGAGCAAGTCGCGGTATGCCTTGTAGGTGCGCTCGGCTATGGCGATTCCGAGTCGGTTGTCGGAGCACGTCGGGAACCTTGCCGACGACCGCGGCGTCCCAGCGGCTGATGAATACCGAGGCCACGGAGCCGACATCGGGGTTGAGCCCGGCGTCGATGCGCCGCTCGATGCCGCGCAGGAAAGCCTCGGCCGCTGCCAGGTACTGCTCGCGAGAGAACAGCAGGGTCACGTTGACCGGCACTCCGGCAAAGATCGCCTCCTCGATGGCGGGCAGGCCCTCCTTGTGCCGGGAATCTTGATGAAGAGGTTGGGCCGGCCTGCCCGCGCGTGCAGGTCCTTGGCCGCGGCGAGTGTGCTGCGCCGTGTCGTAGGCCAGCAGCGGCGAGACCTCCAAGGACACCCACCCGTCCACGCCGTTGGTCTTCTCCCAGATCGGTCGAAACAGTTCGGCCGCCTGGGTGAGGTCCTCGAGCGCCAACTCGAAGAACAGCTCCTCACCGGATCTTGCCCTCCCGGAGTTTCCTGCGGATCGCGGCGTCGTAGGCGGTGCTGTTCTTGATGGCGTGGTCGAAAATCGTCGGGTTCGACGTCAGTCCCGTGACCGACAGCTCGTCGATGTAGCGCTTGAGCGTCCCGTGGTCAGCAGGTCGCGCGTGATGTTGTCGAGCCAGAGGCTCTGGCCCAGGTTGTGCAGTTGTTCGGTCGCTTTCATGGTGTTACCTCCGGAATACACGTGATGGATGAAAGACCTCGCTGAGAACCCAACCGGTTTGCCGATTCTGTCAGGTCCCGCAGCCACTGAAAGGCGGACGCGGAGAGCATGTCCTCCGTGCACCGCCAGCGCCAGTTGCCAGCGGCAGACTGCCGGGCACGTTCATCCGGGCCTCTCCGCCCAGGTTGAACAGATCCTGCAGCGGAGCCATCGCGAGCGCAGCCGTGGATGACCACGCCAGTTCGCATGAGCGCCGGCGCCGCCATCGTCGCCGTTACCCGCTTGGCGCTTCAGATAACGCCACAGATTTTCGTCGCTGGGAATCCGGCAACTCCTCGAACCAGCCGCGAGTCGTGTTATTGTCGTGGGTGCCGGTGTAGACAACGGTGTTGGAGACGTAGTTGTGCGGGAGGTAGGGGTTATCAGAATGGCCGTCGAAGGCGAACTGGAGCACCTTTGTCCCGGGCAAATTGAACTGGTCGCGGAGGGCGCAAACGTCGGGGGTGATCAACCCCAGGTCCTCGGCGATGAAAGGGAGACCGCCCAACTCCTTCTGTACCGCGGTGAAGAACTCAGCCCCGGGACCTGGCACCCACTCGCCCGATTGGGCCGTCGCCGCCCCGGCGGGTACGTGCCAGGCGGCCGCGAAAGCGCGGAAGTGGTCCAGCCGAATCACGTCCACGTGGGCCAGCAGGGCGCGCAATCGGTCGATGCACCAGCGATAGCCGGACCGTCGCAGCGCCTCCCAGTTATAGACGGGGTTGCCCCAGAGCTGCCCCTGGGAGCTGAAATAGTCCGGAGGCACGCCGGCCACGAACCGCGGCCTGTGCTGCTTGTCGAGCAAGAACAATTCCGGGTTGGCCCAGACATCGCTCGAGTCGGGGGAGACGAAGAAAGGCAGGTCGCCGATCAGACGCACGCCCTTCGCCTGGGCGTGCTCCTTGAGGCGATGCCCCCTGGCGGAATAACAGGAATTGTGCGAATCGCACCTGATCGATCTGGTCCGGCCAGGTCCCGGCGGGCCCGCGCCAGGGCAGCCGGGTCGCGCCGGACCAGCTCCGGCGGCCACTCGAGGTAATAGGCGCCCTGGTACCTGCCTTTCAGCGCCCGGAACAGGGCGTAGTCCTCCAGCCAGTGCGCCTGCTCGTTGCAAAACTGCTCGTAAGCCGGCCGCAGGTCGGCACGCGCCCCGGCGCGGAAGTGGTTCCAGGCGGTTTCGAGCAACCGGTGTTTGAACGGAATGACAGACCCATAGTCAATCGCCGTTGCCGGGAAGGCGTGGCCCTCACAGTCGCTCTTCTGCAACAACCCATCCTCGATCAGGGAGTCCGGACTGATCAGGAGGCCGTTGCCGGCGAAGGAAGACAGTGATTGATACGGCGAGTTGCCGTACCCCGTGGGGCCAAGCGGCAGCGCCTGCCACCAGGTTTGACCCGCGCCCGTGGAGCCGGTCGATCCACGCCAGCGCAGCCGGCCCCACGTCGCCGATGCCGTAAGGCTGATGGCAGCGACGTGACGTGCAAGCAGCACGCCGGAGGCGCGGTAGCGCCGGCGGGAACGGGGGAAGACACGTTCGAGAGCTGTTGTCGCTCATGGTCGTCCTTTCGGCCTGCCGGGGACTCTGGGTCAGATCGTCATCAGTGCGTGGCTCACGATCTCCTGCGCCTCGCTCACGATGGCGTCCAGGTGGGCCTGGTCCTTGAAGCTCTCCGCGTAGATCTTGTAGATGTTCTCCGTGCCGGAGGGCCGGGCCGCGAACCAACCGCTGGCGGCCACGACCTTCAAGCCGCCGATGGGGGCGTTGTTGCCCGGGGCGCGGGTCAGCTTGGCCGTGATCGGCTCGCCGGCCAGCTCCGACTCCTTGACGGCTGCCGGGTGACAGCTTCTCCAGGCGCGCCTTCTGCTCGGGAGTCGCGGGCGCGTCGATCCGCGTGTAGAACGGCGTGCCGAACTCGCGCCGTCAGCTCGCGGTAGTGCTCGCCCGGGTCCTTGCCGGTGCGGGCGGTGATCTCGGCGGCCAGCAGGTCCATGATCGGGCCGTCCTTGTCGGTCGTCCACACGGTGCCGTCGTGCCGCAGGAAGCTCGCCCCGGCACTCTCCTCGCCGCCGAAGCAGTACGAGCCGTCGAACAGGCCCGGCGTGAACCACTTGAAGCCCACCGGCACCTCGCACAGCCGGCGGCCCAGCTTCTGCACCACCCGGTCGATCATGCTGCTGCTGACCAGCGTCTTGCCGACCGCGGCGTGCGCCGGCCATTGCGGGCGGTGCGCGAGCAAGTAGCGGATGGCGACGGCCAGGTAGTGGTTGGGGTTCATCAGCCCCGCAGAAGGCGTGACGATGCCGTGCCGGTCCGAGTCGGGGTCGTTGGCGAAGGCGACGTCGGTACCGATCCTTGAGGCCGACCAGCCGGGCCATCGCGTAGGGGCTGGAGCAGTCCATGCGGATCTGGCCGTCGTGATCGACGGTCATGAACGAGAAGGTCGGATCGACCTTCGGGTTCACCACCTCGATATTGAGGCCGTACGATCTCGTTGATCGGCCCCCAGTAGTGCACCGCCGCGCCGCCGAGCGGGTCCACGCCCAGCTTGAGGCCGGCGGCGCGGATGGCGTCCATGTCGATGACATTCCGCAGGTCCTCGACGTAGGGCAGGACGAAGTCCTCTTGGTGCGTGGTCGCCGCCTTGATGGCCGTCGCGAACGGCACGCGCTTCACGCCGGCATTGCCGCCCCGCAGCAGTTCGTTGGCCCGGTCCTGGATCCACTTCGTGACGTCCGTATCGGCCGGGCCGCCGTGGGTCGGGTTGTACTTGAAGCCGCCGTCCTCGGGGGATTGTGCGAGGGCGTGATGACGATGCCGTCGGCTAGGTGCTCCTTGCGCCCGCGGTTGTAGACGAGGATGGCTCGCGAGATGACCGGCGTCGGGGTGACGCCGTCGTCGCGCTGGATGATGGTCTCCACCCCGTTGGCCGCCAGGACCTCCAGCGCGGTGCGCTGGGCGGGCCCGGAGAGCGCGTGGGTGTCCTTGCCCATGTAGAGCGGGCCATCCGTGGCCTGGCTCCGGCGGTAGTCGCAGATCGCCTGGGTGATGGCCAGGATGTGGGCTTCGGTGAAGGTGCCTCGCAAGCGGCGAGCCTCGGTGGCCGCTGGTGCCGAAGCTGACCAGTTGGTCGGGGTTGCTCAGGTCGGGTCGGCGCTGGAAATACTCGCGTTCGAGCCGGGCCAGATCAACCAGGATCCCTTTCGGGGCCGGTTTGCCCGCGAGGGGGGAGATTGCCATGGGAGTCTTCCTTCCATCGACTTCTTGTTGGATGTCAGCATCTGTCAAGTTACGGTTGCCGAGTCAGTGAGCTTCGTCCACGCGATTCGGCACGGCCTCGGTATCTCGCCACCGCCATGTCCATGCGCCGTCGCCATCGATCTCCAGCACCGCATCGTATTGATCAACGGAATTGGCGGCTTCGGCTAGGTGGATGGGCGTGATGGAATTCTGAGTCAGCCACTGGAGCGCCTGCTGAACCTGGTACGACCCGAGCGTCGTATCGACACGGTCCAGGAAAGCGAACTGCGGACCTGCGAGGACAGCCCTCGTAAGGACCAACAGTTGCTGTTCACCGAGCGACACGAAGGCCTGCCAGTCCCGCTCCACGTCGAGCCCGCCGGCCCGCTCCGCGACGGTCCCGAGGCCGGCCGCGCTCATGGCCGCCAGGATCTGGTCGTCCGGGGCCGCCCGCCCCGGCTCGAGCAGAAGCTCGCGGAGTGTCACTGGGGGAAGGTCCGGCCGCTGGGGCAGGAAAAGGACTTCATCCAGGGGCGGGCGGGTTATCGTACCTTCCCCGCCGTGCCAGATACCGGCAGTCGCTTGGAACAGCGAGACCCGCGCGGCCTCGTTCGTCCCCGTGACCAACAGTCGTATCCCGTGGGGGATGGACAGCGACAGGTCTTTTATAAGCGTGCTCGGGAGTCCGGCGCCCGCAGCGTCAACCGCTCGAATGCCAGGCGGTCGGGGTCTTCGGCGGTCTCGATGGCAGATAAGTCGGGCGCAGTCGTGTGCTCGACTGCCTCGCCGAGCGCGTCGACCCGGGCTACGACGGCGGCAAACGAAGAGATCGATTGGAACTGGTTGATGATCAGCGAGAACGCCCCCAGGAGCTGGGAGAAAGCCATCGCCGACTGGGTAACCACGCCGAATTCGACTTCCCTGCGGATGTACAGCGGAGCCACGATCAGTGCCGGGATGATCTGGATCAGGTAGTTGTAGCCTGTCGTGAAGAACCCCAGGTTGCGGTTCACCGACGTAATTCGCCGGAAGTTGTCCACGACATCGCCGAGACGGCGGTGCAGCCGGGCCGTCAATTGTCCCTCCCAGCGCAGCAGTGCAACCGACTCGGCGTGCTCGTGAACGTGATTCAGTGCCGACCGGAGGTTGGCCTCGCGGTCGAGTTGCCGGTAATTCAGGCCGACCAGCGGCCGGCCCAGTAGGATGGTCATCAGCGAGCCCAGCGCCGCATACCCGACGGCGACGACGAACAACAGCCGGCTGATCTTCCAGAGTACCCCCGAAAACGCCACCACCGTGAACGTCCCGTTAAGAAAGATCAGGGTGAACGAGAGGGTGGTGGCTGTGAACGCCCTCACGTCCTCGGCGATGCGCTGGTCGGGGTTGTCCACCGTCCCCGCCTCCTTGAGCCAGTAGTAGGTCCGGCCGGCGAGGTAGAACGTGATCAACCGGCCGGTCAGCCACGCTCGCCAGAGCAGCCCGAGCCGCTCCTCGGCAAAGCGCTGGAAGACTGCCACCACGGTCGAGGCTGCGAACACGCCCACGTATAGGAATGCCAGCCGGACGAATCCGGCCCGGTCGCGGGTGGAGATCGCCGTCATGAAGTCGCGGCCGACGTAACTGTTGACGACATTGAGACCGCTGATGACGAACAGAAAGCCGATCAGCACGGCGAACAGGCCCAGCGCATGCCAGCGCACCTCGGAGCTCAGGAAGCTCTTGACGACGCGGACGAACCGCTCACCCGTTTGCCTGTTGATCGGGACTGCCTGTTCGCTCATGAGGGTCTCCCGCCGACCGCCACTCTACAGCCAGCCGCCGGTGAACCCGGCCCGCCGCAGCCCCGCGACGAAATACGGGCAGCGACGCGTGATAGTCCCAGATCAGGCCGGTGCGATAGTTCTCGATCATCAGCACCACCGGCCCCTGGTCGATGCCGAACTGGTACGGCGTCACCCACCAGCCAGTCGGGCTGTCATCCACGCGGAAGGTCTGGTTGAACGATGCCTTGAACCCGTACGGACGGTCCTGGCCGCCCAGCTTCAGGCTGGCCAGATGGCGGACGGTGGGAATGACGATCTCCGGTGCGAACGGCAGCGAGGCGACCACGACCCACGGGGCGACGGTGCCGTCGTCCGGGCCGAACGGGGCGCCGCGGGCGGTGTAGTCGAAGAACTGCCGCTCCACCCCGTCCACCACCCGCTTCACCCAACCGGGGCCGTCGCAGGCCGTAAACCCCCAGCAATGCTCCCCGTAGCCGGCGAATTGCAGCGGGTTGTGGATCGCGTACGCTTGCTGCACGATAAGTCGCCTGCCGGCTGTTCTCGAAGTAGTCGCTGCCGTGGTCGTGCATGAAGGCGTCGCGGATGCCGCGGAAGTCGATCCACAGGTGAGAGAGCTGGTGGGTGAACAGTGGCCCGGAGTAGAGCAGCTCGCGGCCGTAGAGCTGCTTCCACTGGTACGTCGCGCAGAATGCGGCGTAGCTCTCCGGGCGGTAGCGGGTGCGTCGGCGAGCCCAGGCCCAGCACGTACAGAAGCAGCCCCTCGTCGTAGCCCTCCCAGCGGTACGGCAGAAAGCCGCTCTCCGGCCGCCAGCCGTGCGTGAGCGTCGCGCCGCCGTCCCGGGCCCAGTCCCAGTCGGCACGGCGATAGAGGGCGTCGGCCAGGCGTCTGACCTCTGCCTCGTCGGCCGTGTCTTGGTCGAAATACGCGGCGGCGGTGAGCATACCGGCGAAGAGGAACGCCGAGTCGATCGTTGAGAGCTCACACTGCCACACGCGACGGCCGGTCTCGATGTCGAGGAAGTGATAAAAGAAGCCCTTGTACCCAGAATCGTCGGGCTCCGGTCCCTGCGGGAGGTCATGAAGGTAGAGCAGCTTCCTGCGGGCCATTTTCGCCGCGAACGGCCGGAAGAACACACCGCGCTCGACCGCGACCGGTAGGGTCGCCAGGGACATGCCGACCGCGGCGATGCTGCACGGGGCTGCCGGATCGGTCTTGTCCCGGACCAGCCCGTTATCGGGGTTGGTCTCGTGCAGGTAGTACAGGATCGTGGTCCACTGGAGCCGTTCCAGGTCCTCGTTCTTCGGCAGCCGACCCCGTTCTTCCGTGGTCTGTGCGTTGGTCGGCCATGGCTCACCTCTTCCCGTTACCCAAGGTGACCCGGACGTCATGCTCGCGCCCGTCGTCGCGCAACGGTACAACGCCGCCCGGCACGGGCTGCCCGTCCACCAGAACCGACTGCATATGGCGGCCGGCCCCGGTCGGGTTTTCCACCCGGATTCGGTACGTCGCGGACCCGTGACGATAGGCGACCTCGTATCCCGGCCACCGGCATGGGATGCAGGGCTCGATTTGGAGCCTGTCACCTGACGGACGGACACCGAGTATCGCTTCCAGTGCGACGCGGTACAACCAACCCGCTGAGCCCGTGTACCAGGTCCAGCCGCCGCGCCCGGTGTGCGGCGGAGCGCCATAGATGTCGGCGCAGACCACGTAGGGCTCGACCTTGTAATGCTGCACTTCCGCGGGCGTGGTGGCGTGGTAAACCGGGTTGATCAGGTTCCAGAGCTCCAGCGCGCGATCGCCGCGGCCTTGCAGTGCCGTCGCCAGTACGACCCAGGTGGCCCCGTGGGTGTACTGGCCGCCGTTCTCGCGGATGCCCGGCACGTAACCCTTGATGTAGCCCGGCTGGAGTGGCCCCCGATCGAAGGGCGGATCGAAGAGCTGAATCAGTTTGTCGTCGAGGTGTACCAACCGCTGGTCCACGGAGGCCATGGCCTGTGCCGCTCGCGCCGGGTCCGCGACGCCGGAGATCACCGCCCAGGCCTGGGGGAGGGAATCGATCTGGCACTCGTCGTTCTGGGCCGATCCCAGGGGCGTGCCGTCGTCGAAGTAGGCTCGGCGATACCAGGCGCCGTCCCAGGCGTTGGCCTCGATCGCCGCCCGCAGACCCTCGGCCCGCTCCCGGCACCACGCCACCCGCGCCGCGTCGCCACGCCGCCCGGCGAGCTCGGCGAACGCGCTTCAGCACGGTGATGAAGAACCAGCCGTTCCAGACGCTCTCTCCCTGGCCACGGGCGCCGACCCGGTTCATGCCGTCGTTCCAGTCGCCGGTGCCCATCAGCGGCAGGCCATGCGCCCCCAGCTTGTAGCCGTGCTCCAGGGCGCGGATGCAGTGTTCATAAATGGTCCCCGCCTGCTTGCTCACCCCCGGCAAATTGTAGTCCTCCTCTTGGTCGGGACGCAGCACCGGTGATTTCAAAAAGGGCACTTGCTCGTCGAGGAGGGCGGTGTCGCCGGTCAGGGTGACGTAGTGGTGGACGACCAGCGGCAGGAAGTACAGGTCGTCGGTGATTCGCGTGCGGACGCCGCGGCCGGACGGCGGGTGCCACCAATGCTGGACATCGCCTTCCTCGAACTGCCTCCCGGCTGATCGCAGAATCTGGTCCCGCGCCACGTCCGAGGCATTCCAGGCAAGGGCCATGACGTCCTGGAGTTGATCGCGAAAGCCGTACGCTCCGCTCGATTGGTAGAACGCAGACCTGCCCCAAACGCGGCAGGCCAATACCTGGTAGGGTAGCCAACGGTTGACCATCAGGTCCAGTCCGGCGTCGGGTGTCGTCACCTGGACAGCACCCAGGATCCGGTCCCACAATCGCTGGACCTCCTGGAGTGCCTCCTGGGCACGACCGGGGGCGGTGTAAGAAGTCGTGAGATGCCGGACCCTTGCCAACGTATCCGCCTGTCCCAAGACGAAGACGACCTCCTCGGCCTGGCCAGGAGCGAGTTGGATCGGCGTCATGAGCGCGGCGCACGGGTCGAGAGCCGCACCTGCGCGGCCCGACAGGGCAGCACGTCCGAGGGCAGCCGGCGCCGCCGGCGAGCCGTGGCGGCCCAGGAACTCGGCGCGGTCAGCAGTGGCGGAGTGCGTCCGCGAGCCGACGGCCGCAAACGCGAGCCGGCCGGCAAAGTCACCCGCCCAGGCGTTGCGGGCAATCACGGCGCCGGATTCCAGGTCGCGCTCGCACACAACTTGCAACGGAGCGCTTTCCCGAACACCCCCGAGCACCCACTCGGCGTAATACGTCGCCGACAGACGACGGGTCCGGTCGCCAACGTTACGCACGCTCAGGCACACCAGTTTGAGCGGGTCGTCGGGCGGCACAAGCACGAGCAGGTCCTGCTCCAGCCCGTGGCTCCGGCGGCTGTAGCGGGTGTAGCCCTGGCCGTGGCGGACCAGCACGTCTGCGCCCGATCCTCGAGGCAATGGGGTTGGCGTCCACACCGCGCCCGTGTCCTCGTCGCGCAAGTAGACCGCCTCGCCCGGCGGGTCGGAGACCGGGTCGTTCGACCATGGGGTAAGCCGGTTTAGCTGGCTGTTGCCCGCCCAGGAGTAGCCTAGGCCCGCCTCGGTCACCAGACACCCGAAGTCGGGGTTGGCGAGCACGTTGGCCCAGGGCGCCGGCGGCAAGGCCGGGCCGCCGGGCGCGGTGCCGTCGATTCGGATCACGTACTCGCGACCGTCGCTTGCGAACCCGCCGTAGCCGTTCCAGAACCGCAGGCCCTCGGGAGGCATGGCGGGGGTCCCGATGGGTTCCAGTGAGGACGGGTGGGTGATGGTCAACGGCGGAGGGAGAGCGGCCACAGCGGGTCGGCTGTCGAGCTGATCGGCCAAGGAGCCACGCCCACCGCCGAGGACGGCCCGAGCCGCAGCCATAAGTAGCACCACGTCGTCGGCCGGGACTTTGCCCGCGTCCAGGACGAAAACCCCGCCCGGCTTGCCGAGCAGGGGGCCGGCAGGTCCCTCCTGGAGGTCTGCCAGGAGTCGGTCGGCGTCGTCGCCGAGGCGCTCGTCGAGGATGACCAAGTCCGGATCCAGACCGCGGCGGCGGGCGTAGGCGTGCCATTGCACGACGTGGCGAACCAGTAACCCGTCGTCGGCCGCGGCGACTCGGATCAGCACAATCGGACGGTCCCCGGAGATGGCATGCGGCCACAAGCCCGGTTGCCCCAGGCGGTTGGCTGCGACGGCGTCCGGCGGGCGCAGCGCCTGGCTGGTGAAGAGGACGGCCCCCGCCAAGCGGTTGAACAGGGCAACGTCATCCAGGGTCAGGCCCAGCTCCGACAACTCGTGCCGGCAGCCGTCCCGAGCTCCGGCGAAGGCGCGCTCAACGGCTTCAAACTCGCGGAAGTGCTCGGCCAGGGCGATGGCCGTTTCCCGGGTCTCTGCGGCCCCGGTGATGAACGCGATGCGGGCCCTGCCTCCCGGGTCGAGGCGGACCCGCCGCCGCAGACTGAATACCGGGTCCAGCACCGGGCCGGTGGTCCCCGACAGGCGTGCCCCAAGGTCCAGGGCGGCTGGATTGGCAGGCGTGCGGCCGCGTCCCAAAAACCGGACTCGGTCGGTCTCGTATTCCACCGCGCCAGTGGCTGGGTCGTCCGCCACTGCGACGTGGATGGCCCAAACAGGCTTTTCGTCCGCGGCCCGCGGCCTGCGGCGGGCCAGCAGGGCACCTGAACCAGGGATGAACTCTGTCTCGAGGAACAGCTTCGCGAAGGCCGGGTGGCCCTGATCCGCTCCACGGTGATTCAGGCACACTTCGGCGTAGCTTGTCAGGTCGAGCTCGCGGGTCCGGCCATCGTGATTGATGAGCGTGATCAGGCGCACTTCTGCATCATGGTCACGCGAGACACAGACAGCCCAACTGGTCTCAACGTCGCCGTCCCGGCGGCGGAACTCGGCCCTGTCGGCGTGGAAGCCGACCTGGTATTCATCAACCCCTCGAGGTATCGGCTGATGCCCGATCGACCAGATCCTGCCGTCCTCCGGACAGCGGACGTAGACGAATTGCCCCCAGCAGTCCCGGGTCGCGTCCTCCCGCCATCGGGTCACATCCAGATCTCGCCATGTGCTGGATCCGGCCCCGGCATCGGTGATCATGACACTGTACGACCCGTTGGACAGCAGCGCAACCTGAGGGTGCGGTGTGTCGGCCGCCGTCCCGGGAGCCAATCCTTGGGTGGGAGAGGCCCGGTGGATGGGTTCGTTAGCTGTGGTCGTCATCTTGCTTCCTTTCCTCCCCCGCTGGCATCAGATCTCGGGCGGCTCGAGTCCCTCGAGGCGGGCGAATTTGCGCAGCTTGGCTTGCGCACGAACTACGATCTTGCGGACGCGTTCCTTACTGACCCCCAACTCCTGGCCGATCTTCGCCAGCGTCTGCTGGGGGGCGCCACCGATCCCGTATCGGCTCTCGAGGACCCGTCGCTCGAGTTCGCCGAGCTGGCCGAGCCAGCGCCTGACCATGGACCGGCGATGGTTCTGGAGCTCCTCGAGCTCGTGCTCGTCGACACCGGGGTCGGGCGCCGCGAGGGACTCCTCATAGATGGCGAAGGGGTGACCGCGGCGAAGGATGAATCGACTTGCGTTTTCCGTGAGTTTGTTCCGAATCGCCCGCGTGGCGTAGGTGCTGAATCGATTGCCCCTGGCGAAGTCGAACCCATCTACGGCCCGGATGAGCGCAAGGCACCCATCGCTGACACTATCGTGCAACTCGTAACCGGCCCTGACACGTGTCTTGGCGATGGAGACGACCAGCCCAAGGTAGATTTCGACGATCCGGTTCCTCAGCTCCAGCGCCTCGGATTCGAGCTGTTCGATCTGGTCGAGGTCCCTTGGGCCGGGCCACTGCGGATCGAGCCCCTCCTTAATCCGGTTGTGCGCGGGACTTCAGGTAATTCATCTGGCGGAACAAGTAGGCCTCTTGGTCGCGAGATAACAGCAGGACTCCCGACCGGGCAGCCGGCAGGCGGGTCAGCCCCTCCGGAGGCCGCAAAGTCGCCGGGACGCCTGACCGCCCAGGGCTTCGCCTCTCAGGGCAAGGATTGCGTCCTGGGTGCTCAGATCGTCGAAGCTGGTGCGATCGATATGCTTGATATACTTGAAACGCGTGCCGAGCATGTGGCGGGCCCGCGCGATCGGGCTCAAGCGGTCGGCCCGGCACTCGGATAGTGAACCGCGCGGATTCATTGACTGTGCAAACATGATCAGATCCTGGTCGAATTGACCGATGATTCCAGAAATCCGGGTGAATGACAGATTGCCGGCGCGTGGGGATCCGTGTAGGCTGCTCCGCTCCCACGGAGCTTCCACCGGAGATAGCTGGCCAATAGACCGACGGTGAAAACGTCATCGATGCTGCCCAGTCTCCGGTCGCGCTCCAATCCAGTCCAGTCGGCGAAGGGCATGTGCGTGGCGCAGCAACGCCAGGCCCTCATCGGTCACTCGGCCATCTTTCACGATCTCTCGATCCCCCGTGAAGAGCGGCTCAGCGAGCAACTCACCTCGCGGAATCTTGATCATAAACTCGCGCTCCAGACGAAAGATGATGTCCAGGTAGTCGATGGACTCCGCCCAGATCCCTTTGTAAGGCCGCGAGGGCTTGATGTCGTGTTCCTCGACCCCCAGTGCTTCCACCAGCACTTTCGTTACCCTTGCATCGATTTGGTTTGAGGCTGACATGGTCTGGTCCCTTCTCGACAGATTGACGCTAAGAATAGTGGAACCGGCTTCTCAGTCGTGATCCACCGGACACGATTTGGCCCTCCAGATGCCGCGGGCGTACTCCATGGTCGTGCGATTACTGGAGAACCAAATGGAATGTCCCACGTTGACGATCGCCCGTCGCGCCCAGGCGTCAGGCTTTCGATAAACGCAGCCGGCCTGCTCTTGGGTCTTCAAGCAGACGTCAGGTCGGCGAGGTGCATGCAGAGATCTCCCTGCTACTGCGAGGACTAGAATCGTCGATTGCGACCGAGGACTGTGGAGATTTCGCCGACCCGTCAAGGAACGGCGTGGCGATCGTCGTTCCAGAGGCGGATCACCGGTTCCTCCAGGGTGTGCTCGTAGCCGAGCACGCAAAGCGCCGCGGTGCCCAGCCAGAAGAGACGCGCCGTCCGCCGGTGGCAGGCCCAGCCAACGCGCGGCCAAGACGCGGAAGAAGTGGCCATGGCCGAAGAGGATGACCCGTCCGCCAGCGTGTTTCAAATGAGCCACCACGCGGTCGGCCCGGGCGCCGACTTCCTCTACCGACTCGCCTCCCGGACAGCCGTCGCGAAACAGGTCCCACCCGGGCCGCTCCGCCCGGATTTCGGCGGAGGTCCTGCCCTCGTACGCCGCCGTAGTTCCACTCGAGCAGGTCGGCCTCGAATCGGGCCCGGGCACCGAAACCGGCCAGCTCGCACGTCCGTCGAGCGCGACCGAGCGGACTGACGAAGACGAGTTCGAACGTCTCTCCCTTGAGCCGCTCTCCCAGGCTCCGGGCGTTGGCTTCCCCCCGCGGTAAGCGGGATATCAGTCCGTCCCGTGTGCTGGTGGGAGACGGTCCACGCCGTCTCACCGTGCCGTGCCAGGTAAACTTCCGGCAGCGATTCGCTCATGATTTGTTCCTGCCGTTGTGCCGGTCGCGGATCGCGCGGACTCCGTCCTCGTCGGTTGCGCGACCGAGCTCATCGCGGGGTGTTCTGTCTGTAAGTCTTTACTTCATGCGCGACCGTAGAAGCCGGCTGTCACTCGCGGATCCGCGGGCGGTCTTCAGGAGGTTTTCGGCGCTCTCCACTTCCACTCGCGGATCTCGGGCATGTCGTCGCCGTACTTGGCGATGTACTGCTTGTGCTCAATCAGTTTGTCGCGCACAGCCTGCTTGGCGTACGCGGCCTTGCCCCCGAGCTGGGGCAGGCGGTCGATCACGTCCCCTACTAGATGAAACCGGTCGAGGTCGTTCATGACCGTCATGTCGAACGCTGTGCTGATCGTCCCTTCTTCCTTGTAGCCGCGCACGTGCAGGTTCTTGTGGTTGGTTCGGCGGTAAGTCAGCCGGTGTATCAGCCAGGGATAGCCGTGGTAAGCGAAGACAATCGGCTTGTCCTTGGTGAAGAGCGTGTCGAACTCGTGGTCGTTCATCCCGTGCGGATGTTCGGTCGCCGGCTCGAGCCGCATCAGGTCGACGACGTTGACCACGCGGATCTTAAGGTCCGGGATGTGCTCGCGCAGGAGCTGAACGGCGGCCAGTGTCTCCAGGGTTGGCACGTCACCGGCGCAGGCCATGACGACATCCGGCTCACCGCCCCGGTCGTTGCTGGCCCACTCCCAAATCCCGATCCCAGCCGTGCAGTGCTTGATCGCTTGGTCCATCGTTAGCCACTGCGGAGATGGGTGCTTGCTCGCCACCACAACGTTCACGTAATGGCGGCTCCGCAGGCAGTGGTCCATCACCGAGAGCAGGCAGTTCGTGTCAGGCGGGAGGTAGACCCGGATCACCTCGGCCTTCTTGTTGACGACGTGGTCGATGAACCCGGGGTCCTGGTGCGTGAAGCCATTGTGGTCCTGCCGCCAGACGTGCGAAGCCAGCAGGATGTTCAGCGAGGCGATCGGGCGGCGCCAGGGCAAACGCCTGGTGACCTTGAGCCACTTGGCGTGCTGGTTGAACATCGAGTCGATGACATGGACGAACGCCTCATAGGTGTTGAAGAGCCCGTGCCGGCCCGTGAGGAGGTAGCCCTCCAGCCAGCCCTCGCACTGGTGCTCGCTGAGCATCTCCATGACGCGACCCGCGGGGGCGAGGTGATCGTCGGTCGGCAGGACCTCGCCCTCCCACTGCTTGTCCGTGACCTCGAATACGGCGGTCAGGCGGTTGGAGGCGGTCTCGTCGGGGCCGAAGATCCGGAAGTTGCGCCGCTCAGCGTTCAGCTTGATCACATCGCGGAGGAACTTACCCAGCGTGCGGGCATCCTCGTTCATGAAGTTGCCTGGTTTCGGCACGTCGAACGCGTAGTCGCAGAAGTCGGGCAATCGCAAATCACGGAGCAGGATGCCACCGTTGGCGAGCGGGTTGGCACCCATGCGACGCTCGCCCTTCGGAGCGAGTTCCCGCAGTTCAGGGATGAGCCGGCCGCCCTCGTCGAAGAGCTCCTCGGGTCGGTAACTGCGCATCCAGGCCTCGAGGATCTTGAGGTGCTCGGGGTGCTCGGTCGGCTCGGAGAGCGGGACCTGGTGCGCCCGGTAAGTCCCCTCGACCGGCAAGCCATCAACTTCCTTGGGGCCAGTCCAGCCCTTGGGAGTCTTGAGGACGATCATCGGCCAGTGCGGGCGCTCCGTGACGCCCCGCTCCCGGGCGTCGGACTGGATGCGCCTGATCTCGGCGACGACCTCGTCGAGCGTCGCGGCCATCAACCGGTGCATTGCCTCGGGCTCGTGCCCCTCGACGAAGTAGGGCTTGTAGCCGTACCCGCGCAACAGATGCTCCAGCTCCTCGCGGCCGATGCGGGCCAGGATCGTCGGGTTTGCGATCTTGTAGCCGTTCAAGTGGAGGATCGGCAGCACAGCCCCATCATGCGCCGGATTGAGGAACTTGTTGGAGTGCCAGCTTGTGGCCAGCGGGCCGGTCTCGGCCTCGCCGTCACCGACGACGCACGCGACGATCAGGTCCGGATTGTCGAACGCCGCGCCGAAAGCGTGGCTGAAGCTGTAGCCCAGTTCACCCCCCTCGTGAATCGAGCCCGGTGTCTCGGGAGCGACGTGACTGGGGATGCCGCCGGGGAAGGAGAATTGCTTGAAGAGCTTCTGCATCCCCGACACGTCCTCGGAGATGTTGGGGTAGATTTCGCTGTACGTCCCCTCCAGGTAAACATTGCCGACCAGTGCAGGCCCGCCGTGGCCTGGTCCCGAGACGTAGATCATGTTCAGGTCATATTCCTTGATCACCCGATTCAGGTGGACGTAGACGAAGTTCTGCCCCGGAGTCGTCCCCCAGTGGCCCAGCAACCTCGGCTTCACGTGCTTGAGTTTCAGCGGCTCGCGCAAGAGCGGGTTGTCATAGAGGTAGATCTGGCCGACCGACAGGTAGTTGGCGGCCCGCCAGTAGGCGTCCATCTTGCGGAGGAGGTCCGGCGCGAGCGGTGCCCCCGCGGTATTGTCCGCCAAGGCTGTCCCCTTGGTGCGCGGCACCGGCGTTTTAAGCGTCGTGTCCATCGGTTGGCTCCTCGATCGGGGTCGATTCGGTTGGGGGATTCCATCGAGATTGGGTTTGTAAGACTCTCACGAATCAGGCGTTGGGGCAGACCGCCGGCCTCGAGGTATGAACTCGGCAGCGGCCCGTGCGATCATCAGCTCTTCATCGGTGCGAATGACGCGGACAGCCACCCGGCCATCCTCGGTCGAGATCAGCGGGCCATTGGCTGCGTTGCGGTGCTGGTCCAGGGCGATGCCGAGGAACTCGAGCCCCTCGCAGATGCGGCGTCGTACTTCAGGCGAATTCTCGCCGATCCCGCCGGCGAAGACCAGGGTATCCAGGCCGCCGAGTGCCGCCGCCATCGCCCCGACACCTGTCCTGCACGGTAGCAGAACAGCTCAACGGCCTCGGCAGCTCGGACGTCACTGTCCTGCCGGGACAGCAGGTCGCGAAGGTCGGCGCTGGACTCCGACACACCGAGCAGGCCGGATTCGTGATTGACGAGGTCGTGGAACTGGTCGATCGTCAACCCCCCGGCGCATCAGGAACCGGACCAGGCCGGGGTCGATATCGCCGCAGCGCGTGCCCATGACCAGCCCCGAAGTCGGCGTGAAGCCCATCGTGGTGTCGATGCAGCGGCCGTCACGGACGGCCGCCAGGCTCGCCCCGGAACCGAGGTGGGCCAGGATGACTCGCCCTCTGGCTGCGACCGCGCCGGCGACCCGGGCCAGCTCTTCCATCAGATACGCGTAGGATAGGCCGTGGAATCCGTAGCGACGGACTCCGGCCGCCTCGTATCGTCGGGGAATCGCGATGATCTGAGCGACGCGTGGTAGGTCGTGATGGAAAGCCGTATCGAAACACGCCACTTGGGGTAGCTCGGGATCGAGGCGACAGAACGCCTCGATCGCCCCGATCTCGCCGGGGAGGTGATCGGGGTCGTAGGGGACGACCCGGCGCAACTCATCGAGCACCTCGGGTGTGATGCGCTCCGGGCGGTAGAAGCGGTTGCCACCGTGTACTACTCGATGCCCGACGACAGCGATGTTCGTCAGCCCGACGTGATGTCTGAGGTGCTCCATCAAATGGCTGATAGCCGCTGTCTGATCCGGGGCTTCGACCTGGCGGTCCTCCTGCTGACCGCCCTCGTCATCGGCGACGACCAACCGGGAACCCGGCATACCGATCCGCTCGACCCGACCTGACAGCAGTCGCGCAGGCGGGTCGGCCGCAGCGAACAACGCGAACTTGAGGCTCGAAGAACCGACGTTGATCGTGAGGATTAAGGATCTGTCGGCCCGCTCGTAGGCGGTACGACTTGGCCGGGCCTTGATTTCGCTGAATTCGAGAGACACGGTGCCACTCACTATGATAAATAGATGTTTGCTAAGGATGATCTGTCTGCAGCGGCCAGAGATGAAGCCTGGCGGCCCCGGGCTGTTTTCCCGCCCTAGTTTTCACGAGTGGGGCGAGGGCGGCAAGTATGCCAGGTCAGTCTCGTCCGCTTTCACGCGGGCGATGGCGGCGAGCAGTACCGCCTGCAGAGCCTGGGCGAAAGATGCCGAGGCGTCGCCAATTGCGGCGGCCGCACGACGCTCTGCTCGGTCTGCCCGAGCCCTGAGCCGGGCGAGCTTCCAGCGGGCCAGCCAACCACGTAGAGCCGCTGGGGCTTTGACGACCGGTGGCCCGTCGCTGGGCTGGTCGGAGATAGGGCGAGAGTGGTCGGTCCCGTCCCTGCCCGCCACCTCAATTCTGGCGCGATAAGCTAACTCGATCTTCGCGGGCAAATACTCCAGCGTCGCGCTCAATATCCATAACCTGCGCCGGATCGCCTGGAGTTGATCCCGCACGAAGTCGGGGCAGAAGGCACCCGGATCAACCGAATCCCTTCCCGCCGTATTGACGCCGCCTCCATTGCGGGACTTCCGGCCCGAACTGATGGCCGCGGCAAACGACGCCTCGAAAGAGGTGCTTGCAAAGCACTTGCCCCGGTCTCGATCCGACAGGAACCCGTCGTGGACGGTGGTGGAGGTCGGTCGTTCTCGATTGATGATGCTCCATGGCGCGGTCCGAAACGGGCGTCAAATCATGATGGTTTACGGTCAGCGACCCGATCATCTGATTTGCCCGGGGTTCCATAGCAGTTCTCGTGCCGTGAATTCCATAACCCACAACCCATTTGCGCAAGCCGCTTTCGGCGAGGCAGCGGACGGTGGCGCTGGCGACGTGGCACAGGACTTACCCCGCGCCGTCCGTGGAACTGCCCGCGTGGAACGGAATTGACCCGGCATTCGTCTCGAAAAGGCGGGGAGGCTATCG
The DNA here is from genome assembly GCA_963760085.1 of uncultured Planctomycetaceae bacterium. Classification (GTDB taxonomy): domain Bacteria; phylum Planctomycetota; class Planctomycetia; order Isosphaerales; family Isosphaeraceae; genus Aquisphaera. The sequence continues at coordinate 107,937 of CAVXCB010000056.1, read as the reverse complement.
CGCTCGTTGCGGTGCTTAGGCCTCGTCGCCTTCGCCGAGGTCCACGGATCGCTGGATGGTGATGCCCAGCTCGCGGAGCTTGTCCCGGAGCGTCTGGCGGGCAATTCCCAGGATCGCGGCGGCCTGTCGCTGGCTCCCCTGCGTATGCTCCAAAACGATCGGCAAGAGCATCCGGTCCAACCAGCGGTGAGTCTCCTCGTGCAGACCGCCAGTCCCGGCAGCGAGCCCGCGCCGGATGAAGGTCTCCAGATCGGGGCCGTGGCTTGCCGGTGTCGCTACGCCGCCGGATCCGCTATGATCCGGGCCGAATGAAAGGTCCGGCAAGAACTCGGGAAGCAGCACCCGACCTTGAGCGCGCATCAGACTCTGGCGCAGTACGTTTTGCAATTCTCGGATATTACCGGGCCAGGAATAGGCGCGCAGGCGGTCCATCGCCGTCGGGGCGACCTCGACAACTTCGCGCCCATTTCTCGGCCGAATCGGTGGACGTAATGGCGGACCAGCATCGGCAGGTCGTCGCCTCGCTCGCGCAATGGGGGCAGGTCGATGGCGAAGACACTCAGCCGATAGTAGAGGTCCGGCCGAAACCGTCCCTCCTCCGACCAGGTCTTCAGGTCGCGGTGGGTCGCGGCGATAATACGCACATCCGCGCTGATCGTCTCGTTGCCTCCGACGCGCTCGAACGCTTGCTCTTGCAGGAGCCGCAGGATCTTGGCCTGCAGGGCCAGCGGCATATCCCCGACCTCGTCGAGGAAAATGGTACCATTATTGCATTGCTCGAACTTACCGATGCGGCGTCGGTCTGCCCCGGTGAAGGCGCCTTTCTCATGCCCCAAGAGTTCGCTCTCCAGCAATGTCTCCGGGATCGCGGCGCAGTTGAGGGCCAAAAACGGCGCCTTGGCCCGGCTGCCATGCTGGTATATCGCCCGCGCCACCAGTTCCTTTCCGGTGCCGCTCTCGCCGGCGATCAAAACCGGCACGTCCTGAGCAGCGACGCGGCCGATGGCCTTGTAGACCTCTTGCATGGCTGGGCAAAAACCGAGGATGGAATCGCCCGACAGGTCGCCCTCGTCCGGTGTGTCCACGACCCGTGCAGGCTCGCGCATCCGCCGCGCCACCTCGATCGCCTCACCGACCACCCGCCGCAACTGGTGCAGGCCAAGCGGCTTGAACAGATAGTCGTAGGCGCCCTCCTTCATGGCCTCGATGGCCGTGTCGGCCCCCTTGGCGATGGTGACGAAGATCACCGGGATCCGTGCGTCGATGGCGCGGATCTGTTGGAAAACCTCGAGCCCGGACTGGTCGGGCAGGCGCAGGTCCAACATAATGACGTCGGGGGGATGCGCGCAGATACTTGAGCCCCTCAGCGCCGGTTCCGGCCACACCGACCCGGTGGGTAGGGGCCGGGAATACCTGGAGTACCTGCTCCAAGATCAGCGTCCGGGTTGTCATCGATCAGCAACAGATGGGCCATCGTGGGCTCGCACGGCAGACATCACGGGAAACCAGAGAGATCCCGCCCATTGTCCAAGTGCCGGCCCGGCCTGTCCAGTCACCGGTTTTGGAGCGGAACGACCGCCCGGACCGTCCGCGCATTTTTCGCATTGTGCCCACAGCCCCAATCGACCCAGCCCGGCAATAAGCCGCGATGCCGATTGCGGTGGAAATCTCAGGGTTGCGCACGTCCAGAACACTGGGGGCCATTTTGACGCCGCGAGGATTGAATGCAGGAACGATCACACACCCGGCTGGTTGCTTACGGCCTCGCGCTGGTCGCGCCGGCGCTCACGCTCTTGGTGCTGTGGCCGCTTCGTCCCGTGCTGGGGGACCGAGTGCTGTACATGGCATTCTTGCCGGCCGTGCTGTTGGCGGCTTACCTGGGCGGCTTCGTGCCCGGGCTCGCGGCCACCGCTGTCGGGGCCCTGGCGACAACCTACTTCCTCGTCGAGCCGCTCTACTCACTCCGCCTCGCAAGCATACCTGACGTCGTCGCCCTGACCCTCTTCGTTCTGGTCGGCGCGATGATCAGCGGCGTGAGCGAAGCCTTGCATCGGACCCGCCGCCGCGTCGTGGCCAGCGAACGTCAGCGAGCCGAGCAGGCCCTGCGGGAAACCGAGGAACATTTTCGGCAACTCGCCGAGAACATCCGTGAGATCTTCTGGATCACAGATGCGCGGGGCGATCGGGTAATCTATGTCAGCCCCGGCTACGAAGAGGTCTGGGGACGAACGCTTCAGAGCTTCTACGAACAGCCGGGCTCCTTGCTCGAGAGCATCCATCCGGAGGATCGAGACAAGGCGATCGAGCACCTGGCGAAGCCCGGCGCGGCGAGCTTTGGGTCAGGGAGTACCGGGTAGTGCGGCCTGATGGCTCGGTGCGGTGGATTCGCGGTCGCGTCTTCCCGATCAAGGACCAGTTCGGGCACCTCTCACGCATTGCGGGGCTGGCGGAAGACATCACCGACCGTAAGCAGGCCGAGGAGGACGTGCGCCAGGCCCAATTCCGGCTGAACTCGCCATTCGCAGCGCAAACATCGGCATTTGGGAACTGGAGATGCCCGACGGCGTGCTCGAGCACGGCCGGTCGAATTATCATCAATCTCTGGGAGCAATTGGGGTACGCACCCGGCCGAGTTCCCGACCACGCCGACGGACTCGATGCGAACTGTGTCACCCCGACGACCGAGAGCGGTTGTCGCAGTTGGTCCAGGCGAACCTTTCCGGCGAGACCAAGGAGTTGAAGTCCGAACATCGGGTCCGGCGAAAGGACGGGTCCTATGCGTGGATGTTGCTCCGAGGCGAAACTGTGCGGGATGGTCAGGGAAGGCCGGTCAGCCAGTCGGGCGTTCTCCTGGATATTTCCGACCTCAAGCGCACCGAGGAGGCGCTCCGGGAGAGCGAGGAGCGGTTCCGCGGCACTTTCGAGAATGCCGCGGTCGGCATCGCCCATGCGATGGCGAAGGCCGCTTCCTGCTCGTGAACGAGAAATTCTGCAGCGTCATCGGCCACCCTAGGCGGAGCTGGTCGGCAAGACTTCCTTGGAGATGACCCACCCCGAAGACCTGGCCGCCGATCTCGCGCAATATGTCCGCCTGATGCGGGGCGAACTGGCAAATTCTCACTACAAAAGCGATATCTTCGCAAGAATGGCTCGGTTGTCTGGGGAAACGTATCGCTATCGATCCAGAACCGCAGTGCGGGAGGACCCGCCTATGGCATAGCGATCCTTCAAGACATCACCGAGCTCAAGAAGGTCGAGGAGGAATTGCGGCTGGCCAGCGAACGCTTGGAACTCGCGGTACGCAGCTCGAACCTCGCCCTCGGGGAAATGGACTTGACAGTCGGGCCGAACCGCCGTGCTGAATGGCTCAACTACTGGGAGCAGTGGGGCACCGGAAACCCCGAAGACTACCCGACAGCCAACTCAATGATCGAGCTTGGTGCACCCAGATGATGGAGAAAAGATGCGATCACGCCAGGCATGGACGGCAATCGTCATGGGTTCAAGTCCGTCACAGCCCGCTCCAGGCGGGATCAAGCGAGTAAGCCGCGCTTCTCGCGATCAAGGGAGCCCTTCGCATCGAGGGCATCGTCGGACTCACGACCTAAGCGTCTGGAGGAGGCCCTGCGCGAGAGCGAGCAACGTTTCCGGATGTTCGTGGACCATGCCACGGACGCATTCTTTCTATTCGGCAACCGGGTGATCCTCGACGTGAATCGTCAAGCGTGCCGGAGCCTCGGATACACGCGGGATGAGCTGGTCGGGATGTCCCTGGCAGACTTTGACTGCGACGTCACGCCGGCCGACACCGACGAGCACAGACGGAGGCTGGATGCCGGAGAGGCGATCGCGTTCGAATCGCGGCACCGGCGCAAGGACGGGACGGTTTTCCCGGTCGAAGTCCGCTCCAGGCGTTTCGCGAGGGCGGGCGCCGGTTTGTGGTGGCGCTGGCGCGCGATGTCAGCGATCGGAAACGGGCTGAAGAGGCGCTGCGCCAGCGAGGAGCGGTTCCGCGGTACATTCGAGCATGCGGCCGTTGGCATTGCCCACATCGATGCCGAGAGCCGTTGCCTGCGCGCCAACCAGAAGATGTGCGAAATCCTCGGTTACCCCAGCGCGGAGTTGATCGGCAAGACCGTACCGGAAGTCACGCACCCCGATGACCTGGCACCCAACCTCTTTCTGTTCGGAGCCTTGATGCGGGGCGAACTGCCCACCTTTACCATGGAAAAACGCTTCTTCCACAAGAACGGTTCAATCGTGTCGACTTACCTTACTGTCTCGCCGCAGCGCGACGAGGCAGGGAAGCCGGCCTACGCCATCGTGATGGTCCAGGACATTTCCGAACTCAAGCGGCTGGAAAGCGAGCTGCGGCAGGCCAAGGAGGCGGCGGAGGCGGCCAACCACGCCAAGGATGAATTCCTCGCCAACGTCAGCCACGAGATCCGCACCCCCATGAACGCCATCCTCGGGATGACCGAGCTGGCCCTCGATACACCGTTGGCCGTGGAGCCGCGCCAATACCTGAAGACCGTCCAATCCGCCGCCGACCACCTGCTGGGCATCTTGAACGACCTGCTCGACTTTTCCAAGATCGAGGCCGGCAAGCTCGAGCTCGACCCCGCCGACTTTTCCTTGCGGGCGGCCCTGGGCGACACCCTGCGAACTCTGGCCACGCGTGCGCCACAAGAAAGGACTGGAGCTGCTCAGTCACGTTGGGGCTGACGTGCCCGACGCTCTAGTGGGCGATGCTTCCCGGCTGCGCCAGGTGCTGCTCAACTTGGTCGGCAACGCCATCAAGTTTACCGAAGAAGGCGAGGTGGCCTTGCGAGTGGAAGCCACCGCTCTCCCCGCAACGGACGGGGAAGCCTGGCTTCGCTTCGCGGTGAGCGACACCGGCATCGGCATTCCGGGCGAAAAGCAAGAGACGATCTTCCGGGCCTTCGAGCAAGAGGACACTTCGACTTCGCGGAAGTACGGCGGTACTGGACTGGGCTTGACGATCGCCGCGCGGCTGGTGGCCCTGATGGGCGGGACGATCACCGTGCAGAGCGAGCAAGGCCGGGGCAGCACGTTCACCTTCACGGCGCGATTCGGGCGCCAGCCTTCCCCCGCAGAGCCGGTCGCAACCAGGCTGCCCGACCTGCTCTACAACTTGCCAGTGCTCATCGTCGATGATAATGCCACCAACCGTCAAATCCTCGAAGAGTGGCTGCGCGGCTGGCACATGGCACCTGTAGCGCGGGGCGACGGGCTTGCGGCCCTCGATGCCATCTGGCACGGCGTCGCAAATGGCCGGCCTTACCCGTTGGTGCTGCTGGACGCCCGCATGCCTGACACGGACGGTCTGACGTTGACCGCTACGATCCGGGAGCGGCGTCGAGCTCGCCGCCACACGGATCATTTTGCTGACCTCGGGAGACTTTTCGAGCGACCTGGACCGGCACCGCGAGCTTCGGATCGACGCCCAGTTGCTCAAGCCGGTCCAGCAGGAAGAGCTGCTCGAGACAATTTGCCGCGTGATGATCCGGGCCAAGGGCGAGCCACCGACGGCAGACTGGCCCGCACCGGCCGAGGAAACCCCTTCTGCGCCCCCTCCCGCCACGGCATCGCTGCACATCCTGGTGGCCGAGGACAATGAGTTCAATGCCCAACTCCTGGAGCAGGTTCTGCTCCGGCGCGGCCACCGCGTACTGGTCGCCAGCAATGGCCGGGAGGCGCTGGCCCTGGCACAGGACGAGGTCTTCGATCTGCTGCTCCTGGATGTCCACATGCCGGAACTGGATGGATTCCAGGTCGTCAGCGGCATTCGAGAGCGAGAACGAACGTCGGGTCGACATTTGCCCGTCATTGCCTTGACGGCCCGATCGAGGAAAGAAGACCGCCAGCTGTGCCTCGCGGCCGGCATGGACGATTTCCTGTCCAAGCCGGTTCGGGCCGCCGACCTTGAGGCGGCGATTAGCCTGTTCGCGGCTGCGCACATACCGGCGGAACAACCGCGATCGGGGCTGCTTGACCCGCAGGTACTCTGGGACGTCTGCGGGGGCGATGCCGGCGTCCTGGACAGGATCTGCGGGGCGTTTCAGGCCCGCGTGCCCGATCACTTGACCGCCGTGCAGGATACCCTGCGCCAGCAAGACTCGTCCCAATTGCGCGAGGCTGCTCACAAGCTGAGTGGGATGCTGGCCACGTTTTCGAGCGTTGCCGGCGGCGTGGCTGCGGATCTCGAAGATTATGCGGCTCGAGGCCAGCTAGAAGAGGCCCGGCCGCTGGTAGAGCAGCTTGAAACGATGTCCCACGAGCTCATACGACTGGCAAGCGGCCTGTCGCTCGCAACCCTGCGACGACAGATAGAGGCTGCCGACGACCCCAAGCGGCCAGCGAGCCATTGAGACACCATTCAATGACCATGAGGAAGCCCATGAAGGTCCGCGATGGAACACAGGGTTTCACGCTCATCGAACTCAGGTGTTTCGATGGCGGCGTAGAAGGGCTCGGGAGTTGCATGAGCACAGACCAGCAAGGGGTGCGGCGGTCATCCTCGAGGTGTTGGACGATCGATGAGGTGGTAACTGACTTACCCGGTTGGTAAAGAACCTATCCATCTCCATGGCGGGTGCGCCGACTATGGGCTGCCGCCGGACTCGGGTCGGACAGGTGGTTCCCGGGATCGATCCGCCCCTTCACTCCTGGACGTTACTCTGGCGTCAGCGTTGAAGCCGGGGTTGGGTCCGGCTCCGCGCTCTGCACCCGTAAAGCCTGCTCTAACCGTAGCGTCGCACCGTTCAGAAACGACGGATCCTGAGGTGGTGCCTGGTGGACTTTGTCAACAAGTTGTTTGATTCGTCGGACTTTCCGCCTCGATGGCACTGCGGCTCATGGACGCCGGCGCTGGGCTGGCTACACATCCTCTCGGACCTGGGGATTTGGTCTGCCTTCCTGGCCATTCCTTGCGTACTCGGCTACTTCGTCCTGCGGCGGAGAGACGTGCCATTCCCTACGATCTTCTGGCTGTTCGTGATCTTCATCCTCGCCTGCGGCACCACACATCTAATGGAAGCCATCATTTTCTGGTGGCCGGCATACCGCTTGGCGGGTCTCATCAAGTTGTTAACCGCCGTTGTCTCCTGGGCCACCGTGCTTGCCCTTGTGCCGATCGTACCCCGCGCTCTGGCTATGCGCAGCCCCAGGGAACTGGAGCAGGAAATCGCCGAGCGCACGCGGGCTGAAGAGGGGTTGCGAGCGAGCGAGCAGCGGTTCCGCGGCACATTTGAGAACGCCGCCGTCGGCATCGCTCATGAGGACCTCACCGGTCGTTTCCTCCGCCTCAACGAGCGTTTCTGTGCGATTCTCGCGTATCCCCCAAGTGAGCTCGTTGGCAAGACTGTCTCGGAAGTGACGCACCCCGAGGACCTGGTTGCCGACCTGGCGAAGTTCAGCGCCCTGGCGCGAGGCGAATCGACCAGCTACTCCCTGGAAAAGCGTTTCATCCGCAAGGACGGTACCCCCGTCTGGGCCCACTTGACCGTCTCGCTCCAATCCGACGCGGCGGGAAACCCTGCCTACTGCATCAAGATCATTCAGGACATCTCGGACCGCAAGCGGCTGGAGGGACAGTTGCGACAAGCCAAAGAAGCGGCGGAGGCCGCCAACCGCGCCAAGGATGAGTTCCTCGCCAACGTCAGCCACGAGATCCGCACCCCCATGAACGCCATCCTCGGCATGACCGAGTTGGCCCTCGATACACACTTGGCCGAAGAGCCCCGCCAATACTTGAAGACCGTCCAGTCCGCCGCCGACCACCTGATGGCGATCTTGAACGACTTGCTCGACTTCTCCAAGATCGAGGCCGGCAAGCTCGAGCTCGAACCCGCCGACTTCGCGTTGCGCAGCCCTGGGCGAAACCTTGCGGGCCCTGGCCACGCGCGCCCACAAGAAAGGACTGGAGCTGGTCAGTCACGTTGGGGCCGACGTGCCCGACGCTCTGGTGGGCGACTTCTCGCGGCTGCGCCAGGTGCTACTCAACATGGTCGGCAATGCCATCAAGTTCACCGAAGAAGGAGAGGTAGTACTGCGGGTGGAGGCCGCGGGCGGCCCCGCGCCGGACAGGCAGGTCTGGCTTCGCTTCGCGGTGAGCGACACCGGCATCGGCATTCCCCGTGAAAAGCAGGAGACGATCTTCCGGGCCTTCGAGCAGGAAGACACCTCGACTACACGGAAGTACGGCGGTACTGGACTGGGCCTGACGATCGCCTCGCGGCTGGTGGCCCTGATGGGTGGGGCGATCACGGTGCAGAGCGAGCCGGGCCGGGGCAGCTCCTTTGCCTTCACTGTGCGGTTCGAGCGCCAGTTGCTCGATGCGGATCCGGTCGCAGCCCCACCGCCTGTCCTGCTCTACAACTTGCCGGTTCTCATCGTCGACGACAACGCCACCAATCGTCAAATCCTGCTGGAATGGCTCCGCGGCTGGGAGATGGAACCTGCGGCGCGGGGCCACGGGCTCGCGGCTCTCGATGCGATCTGGCACGGCGCTGCCAGCGGCCGGCCATACGCGCTTGTGCTATTGGACGCCCGCATGCCCGACACGGACGGCCTTACGTTGGCAGCCACGATCCGCAAAAGGGCCGAGCTAACAGGCACTCGAATCATCCTCCTGACCTCCGGCGACCTCCCGGGCGACCTGGCGCTTGCGCGAGCTACGGATCGACGCCCATCTGGTGAAACCACTTCTGCGGGAGGAGCTGCTGGAAACGATCTATCGGGTCATGGGCCGCGCTTTGGGCAATGCACCCACGGTCACCCGGCCCGCGTCAGTGGAGGAGCCCGCCCGGGCCGCGGCCGCATCACCACTACGCATCCTCGTTGCCGAGGACAATGAGTTCAATGCCCGGCTTCTGGAGCAGCTTCTGGTCCGGCGCGGCCACCGCGTCAAGCTCGCAGCCGATGGGCGGGAAGCGCTGGCGCTAGCCAAAGAAGGGGCCTTCGACCTGCTGCTCCTGGATCTCCATTTGCCCGAAGTGGACGGCTTCCAGCTCGTCGCGGCCCTTCGGGAGCGAGAACGGACTGGAGCGGAGCATCTGCCCGTGATCGCGCTTACGGCCCGATCGCGGTCAGAAGACCGCCAGCGATGCCTGGTGGCCGGCATGGACGATTTCCTCTCCAAACCGGTCCGGGCCGCCGCCCTGTGGGCGGCGATCGACAGGGTCGTGACGGGCCAGCCGCTGCCCGGACGATCGGACCCAGGGCGGTCCGACGCGAGCCTGACGTAGGCATGACTCGGACAGTATCAGATCGCAGCAGGGCGCCGGGTCATCTCCTCGAGAATGGTGCGGTGTCCCCGGCCATTGTGAAAAGTTCCATGGGTCTCAATGACCTGGTCACGATAGACCGCATGATTACGTTTCAGCAACTCGTGCAGCCGGCGGAGACGATAGTGCGGAATCGCCGGGAAGAGATGATGTGGAATGTGCATGTCCTGGCCATACACGAAGACCGCCCATCGGGTGAACGGGTCGGTGAAGAACACCCTCGAATTCGTCAAGCGGCCGGCACCAGCGTTCGAATGCTGGTAAACGTCCCTGAGAAACATGAAAAACATGAACGACGTTCCTAGCGGAACCAACCAGAGTGTGATGACGTAAAGTGTCGAAACTCCACGCGTGGCCCACCGCAGATGAGCGAGGATCGCAAGCAGGATGATGTAATAACCAAGACGCACGACGCTGGCGAACCGGGTCGAGTAGACAGCACGGAGCGGCGAGCGAAAGACGGCCCACTCGGGGAGATAATAGATCGTCACGGCCGCCAGGGCGACGCCGATCAAGCCGGCGGGGATAAGCCAGCTCGGCCGGTTGGCCCAGGTCAGGAGCCAAAAGACCGCATTCACACTGAAGAGATAAACGAGTCCGAGGATCGTCCCTAGCCGGAGCCACTGGCCGAGTGCGCGATTTTCAGACCCGGGTCGCTCCAGGTAAACGTTCTTGCCCTGGCCAAGTGTGTTCACCTCGAGGTAAGCCAACTGATAACGAACGAACCGCAGCGGCGCGACCAGAAAGCAAAAATAAATGACCTTGACGAAACGCCCGCGCGTTATCGGGAATTCATCAAAACGCTTGCCATGGCCCATGTTCAGCAAATCCGGATCGCGGCTTGGATCATTGGTGAACTGATGATGTCGCCATATGAAATAAACGATAGAAGTGAACGGTCGTCAGCAAGGGAAACATGCAGAAGAGGTCCGGTATCAGGTCGTTCAGGAAGCGATTCTTCAGGAAGGCATAATGCGCAGCTTCATGGCCCAGCCCCGCCAGCCGGTGCTGGATGCCCCCAATCAAGACGATGGCCATCGCAAACACGGGGACGTTCCACCACCACGACAGGCCCCACCGAGCTTGGAACTGCTTGAACGCAACGGCGCTGCCGATCACCGCGATCAAGCAGAGATACTCCGTCGCCAGGAAAAACAGGTTCGTGAAATTGTCCACGCGGCGCAGCTTCATGATCTCGCGCCGCAAGCGAGGACTCTCAAAGCTGAGTTGCTCACGAGTCGGTACCATCTCGCCCCACACCTTTCAGGTGCGGATCCGAAGCCTTCAGCCTCCTCTCGTGGCTCGGACCTCAAAAAGAGTTCACCAGCCGTGCCTCGCCGGTGGCCATCGTACTCGCCATAGTATTGACATGATAGTGCATCACGATGTGGAACAGATAAAAGAGCGCCAGTCCAGGACGGCGATGGACTTTGAGGAACCGCCAAAGACGCCTGACATACTCCCGGCGCAGGGAAGCCGGCTCGACCCGGCTCATCAGACGCAGAAACAGCCCGATGGCAGGCAGCACCAGCTTCGCCTGGGTCCAGGCGTAGCGCAGGCGACGACGGCGCCAGTATGCGGGGCGAGCTTTCACGGAACCGATCTCGAAGTCCGGCCGCAAGAAGAGGGCCTCGGTGCGGTCGAAGTAGTTCCCGGCATCGAACAGCTCGTTCATGACTCGAAGGTAGCCGTCGCGGAGCTCTTCCGGGCTCATTTTGAGCGGCCGGATATTGGTGACGAACTGGGGCGGTCGGCCAGATCGAGGCGTCCCTCGGCAAGCAGCCGCTCGTACAGCGGCGTCTTGGGAATCGCGGGTAGCATGCCAGTCATCGCGAACGGGATGCGGGATTGCTGGATGAATGCGACCTGACGATCGAATATCCCCGCGTCGTCGTTGTCGAAGCCCATGATCATGCCGCACCAGACCTCCATGCCGGCCTCCTGAATTCGGTGGACCTTCTCGACGATCGTCCCCCCCGTGCGGACGTTCTGAAATTTCTTGGTCTCGCGGAGCGACTCCTCGTTGGGGCTCTCGATGCCGATGAACACGCGGACGATATTGGCCTCGACCATCAGCGCCATCAGCTCGGGGTCGTCGGCCAGATCGATCGACGCCTCGGTGAAAAAAGTCAGCGGATAGCCGTTCCGTTGCTGCCAGTCGATCAGACCTCGCGAGGACGATCTTGATCGCCTTCTTGTTGCCGATCAGGTTGTCATCGACGATGAAAACGATCCGCATGCCCGGTCCTGCGGATCGCGTCCAGCTCGGCGATCATCTGGCGCGGTCTTGAGCCGTGGCCGGCGGCCGAACGTGACGATGATGTCGCAGAACTCGCACTGAAACGGACACCCGCGCGAGAACTGCACGCTGCCGAATGCGTACTGCTGCATCTTGAGCAGATCGAAGCGCGGGATCGGCACCTTGCGTCATGTCGGTCTTGCCGGCCTGTTCGTAACGCGGGCTGCCGACCGCGCTTGCCAATCGTCGAGGAATTGCGGCCACGTCTCCTCGGCCTCGCCGATGAAGATGACATCGGCCAGCTCGTCGAAGTAATCCTCCTGCACGGTGACCCACGGACCGCCGACGACGGTGAAGAACCCGCGGCCTTCAGATCGGTGAGGATCTCTGTCATTCGGTGCCGCTGCACGCTCATGCCCGTGACGCCCGACGATGTCGGCTCGGCACAACGGTCGAAGTCGATCGGCTCGACATTCTCATCGATGAGCGTGATCGTGTGCCCTTCGGGCGTCAGCGCCGCCAGCAAGGGCAGGCCGCCACGGGCAGATTGGCGCGCTTGCCCATGAAGGGCAGTGCATGCTCCATGCCCCAGTACGAGACCTCAAATCGCGGATTGATCAGCACGATGTCAGCCACTTTGAGCACACCTCAATTTCATTTTCGTGGCGTTCCATGTGCACACCGCGAACATGCCAGATTGCCGAACGAACGAGCAAGATTCGACCCCGATCCGGGTCCACAACACTTTGCCGTTCTCGGTGCGAGCATAATGCAAGATTTGTACCACCGAGGCGCGGGCGTCAGTTAACGGGGGCGTCGTGGACACCAAAAGCCCACGTCGTGCGATCTCCGCCCCGTTGGCAGGAGCAGCGAAAGCGCCCGAGCAGCACGCTCGAACGAGAGGGTTCCCGATACCTTTCTGGGGTGTCGAGGGGCCATTCAAGTGGTAAGTGGTTTATCCGGTAGGCCAACAACCTGCCCAATGCAATGGCCGCAGATCATTCACGCCCAGGTCGGGCACCAGGCCCTCGGATGCGCTAGCGCAGTCGTCGCAATCGTGGACTACCTGATGGCCCGGCACCTGCCGGCATTGCTCAACCCTCGCCAGCGTATTGACGTGCCCGAATCCGAACGTTCTGGGACGACGGTCGCGGGCCACCAAAGACAAGAAAAAGGGGTGCGCCTTTTGGACGCAACCTCTTTTTCTCAAGGTGCCGAAGACAGGAGTTGAACCTGCACGGGCCGTTAAGCCCACTAGGACCTGAACCTAGCGCGTCTGCCAATTCCGCCACTTCGGCTTGATGTTCTTACTATGAATACCGTTGCAAGCAGAGTCAAGAGGCACAGAACTACCGAAGCAGTCGATGCGAGGGCTCAGCGGGGAAGCTCCAGAACTTCCAGATGGGAGGGCATCTCCCTGGTGCGATAGATCCGCTGAGTCGCTTTCCGGAAGTCGGCTTCCTTGGCGGTTCCGATCTCCACGAACTTCTGAGGATTGCGATCGACCAGGGGGAACCAAGTGCTCTGGATCTGAATCATGATTGAGTGGCCAGTGCGGAATGTGTGGCAGACGTCTTGGAGACGGAAGTTGACCGGAGTCGGCTGGTTGGGTACGAATGGCTCGGGAGCGGAGAGGCTATTGCGAAACCGGCCGCGCATCACGTCGCCGCGGACAAGCTGCTGGTAGCCGCCCAAGGGAACTGCCGTGCCCCCGGCTCCGGTTCCCGGGAAGTCGGCGGGATAAACGTCGATCAACTTGACGATCCAATCGGAATCGGTGCCGGACGTCGACACGAACAGGCGAACCTCAATCGGTCCCACCAATGTCAGATCGGCGTCCAGCGCTCTGGTCTGGTAAACCAGCACGTCGGGCCGGCGTGAGGCGAAGCGCTGATCCTGGATCATGTAATCGGCAGTCATTTTCTGGCTGATCTGATCGACAAACTCCACGGGCCGAGCAGGATCGCTTGTGTATTCGTCGAACGCCGCAGCGGCAGAGCCGCTGGGCGGCTCGAAGCTTATGCCACCCAGGTCGCTCAGGTAGAGAGCCCGCGAGCGGGTCTTGCGGGGAGGCCAGGTGTCAAACTCGCGCCACTCGTTGGCTCCCGTCTCGAACACCCGCGCTTCGGGAAGCTCGGGGTGCCTTTGCCCTTGAGAAAGTACTGGAAGAAGGGGAACTCGATGTATTCACGAAAGTGCGCGGCGGTGTTTGAATTGAAGGAGACCGGGCCGAGCGAGGCACCGTCACCGGTCCCCCAGCCGCCATGCAGCCAGGGGCCCATCACCAGTACGTTTGTGGTGCCGGGACTCGTGGCCTCAACGTTCTTGTACGTCTCGAGCGCTCCGTACATATTCTCGGCGTCAAACCAGCCGCCTACTGTAAGCACGGCCGGACGAATGTTCTTGAGGTGCGGCCGGAGGTTTCGCGCGATCCAGAAATCATCATAGTTCGCGTGCTGGATCATCTCGTTCCAGAACGGAACGTCGCCCTTGAAATACTTCTTGTCGATGTTCGATAGCGGTCCCAACCGCAGATAGAAAGTGTAACCGTCAGGTGTGCCGTAGTCGAACTGCGCTGGTGGCTCCTTCTTGGTGGGGTCTGGGCGCGGATGCCCGTGGAATGCGAGGAAGTCGAAGGCATGGGGCAAGAATAAGGCGCCATTGTGGTGCCAATCATCGCCGGCAAACCAGTCGGCGATGGGAGCCTGGGGCGAGGCTGCCTTGAGTGCCGGGTGGGCGTCAATCATTCCCGCCGCGGTGTAGAAGCCGGGGTAGGATATTCCCCACATGCCGACCTTGCCATTGTGGTTGGAAAGGTTCTTGATCAGCCAGTCGATGGTGTCGAACGTGTCCGTGCTCTCGTCGATCTCCGCAGGGCCGCTTTTCAAGTCTTTGTGCGGCCGCATGTCGACGAACTGTCCCTCGGACATCCACTGTCCCCGGACATCCTGATAGGCCACGATATAGCCTTCATTACCGAAAAGCGGCGAAGGACCGATGTCCGACTTGTACGCGTCCACACCGTATGGCTGGACGCCGTAAGGTGTTCGTGTGAGCAGAATCGGATACGTTTGCGAACGATCCTTGGGCACATACACCGAGGTGAAAAGATGGACCCCGTCACGCATCGGTATTCGGAATTCATACTTGGTGTAATGAGCCTTCACGTAGTCGATGCCCTGGGCCAATAGCGAGGCTGGCCGCAAGGCCGTTGCCAGCGTCAAGATCAAGAGAAGCAGCGCCGGTCGTGCCGGAAGGGAACGCAGGCTCGGCAGAAAACGCATGACATCGATTCTCCGGAGAAGCGGCGTCGCGATCAGTTCAGTGGCACCGACAGCAATGAGGAACCGGGCGCGGTCCGTTCAAGAGAGGACCAGATTACGGCAACCGAGACTTCGAATCAGCGCCCCAGTCCGAGCCGCCGGCGATGGTAGATCGAGTCGATCGGCGGGACTCATCGTGGCAAAGTCGGGGCGCCCGTTGGAGGCTGAAGGTTCCGGTGGTCTGGTCGTTGCCAGAGACTCGGTCACCTTCGGCGCCTTGCAGGAACAGGATGCCGAATTCTGTGCAGCAGGCCCTTGCAGACGCACGCGTGGGCTCCGTTGCCTGATACCGCCGTCGCATAGGGCGCGATCAAACGGTGGTCCCCTGATGGTGCGGCGGGTTTCGCAACGGTTCCCCTGGCGTGCGGGGGGACGACGACCGCGGGTGTAGCGACGTAGCTCATCGATTGGTCGGTGATCTTCAAATCATTGTCAAGCGACCTGTGTGGCGCGATGCCGAGCTTGCCCAGGACCGCATGGTAGGCCTTGACCGCGTCGACCGGGCCGATCTGGCCCTCGACGATCAGCCGAAGGAATTGAACAAAGGCGAGCTGGTTCTCGGCATGATTGATCTTGCGGCCGAAGAGGGCCACGCGGGCTCCGTATTTCTGGGCGTCGGCCAGAAGCTGAAAGGCATCGCGGGTGGTACCTGAAGACCCGCCCAGAATGCCGACAATCAGGTGAGGATCGTAGCGAACCAGCTCTTCCATGGCTTTCGGGCCGTGGTACACGATCTTCAGGAAGAGCGGCCGGCCGGCGAGCGACACTCCGGCGAGCATCCGGGTGATCATGTCGTTGATGTAGTGGGGCAAAACGTCGGCTGCGACGGCGGCTGGGATGTTGGGATCAAAAACTTCGAGGAAATAGCGGAAGCCCTTGCGCTCGGCCTCTTCACGGAATCGATGGAAGTGCTCGAGCGTCTCCATGTCGCGTGCGAGATTGTTGTTGAACGTGACGCTGTAAAGACCCAGGTCGGCCCCCAGCGCGCGCTCGTTCGCGGCGCAGTCGACGTGGCCGCACTGAATGTGATCGATGCTTGCAGTCCGGAACGGCCGCGCAGGCTCTGCCGAGTAGCCTGCGCCCTGGCCAGGTGGATGTCGGTCGTATCGTTGGCGCGAACCGCGGGAGTGACCGCCGAACCGTCGAAGAGGCGTTCGCGAATCGTCAGCGCATAGCTCGAACTGGCCGACATGAGCATAATATCGACGAACCCTTGACGGGTGATCAGACGCATCTGCTCGCGGTACTCCGCGAGCGTTTTGAACCGGACCTCGCCGGCATGCATCTCGGGAGATTCGCCGGCCGCACCCAGCCCCAGAGCCATGTCGGCATCCTTGGCGTCGGCCAGGATGAATTCCCGGCAGTTGGCGTCGGCATGTATCGCGGCGAGCTTGCGGTCGAGCGACTTGATCATCTCAGCGGCCTCCCCGCGGCTTGCTATTACCTTGACCCAGACCCGAGATGGTCACGCGTGATCCCGATCCGCTCGGGCTGCCGTTGGCACCCGCGCCCATGGTCACTCGGACGGCACGGGAGCCAGCGGTGGATTTCGCGACCGACACAGGGCCAGAGGCGGGTGACGGCTTGCCAGAACCAATGTTGTTGCTACTCAGAACCTGGTCGATCGTCTCGCGTAGTACCTGGGCTGAGTGCTGCAACGCCGCGACTTCCTTGGGCCAGATGGCGATTTCAAGCTGGGTCTCGACCCCACCGCGGCCCACGATGGTTGGAACCGAGATACAGACGTCGCGGATGCCGTACGGGCCCTGGACCAGGGATGACACCGGCAGGATTCGCTTTGCGTCGAGGGCCACGGAGTGAACCACATCGCGGATCGACAGACCCACGGCGAATCCCGCCCCGCCTTTGAGCTTGATGACCTCCGGCGCCACTCCCCTTAGTGCGATTAAACAGAGCCTCGGCCCCGGTGCTCGTCCAGCCCGGATACTTCTCCAGAGGCAGCCCGCCGGCCTGCGCGGCCGACCAGATCGGTACCATGCTGTCGCCGTGTTCGCCCAGAATTAGCGCGGTGACCTGGGTGGGCGGCAGCTTCAAGGCCTCGGCGATCAGACTGCGGAACCGCGTGGTGTCAAGCGCGGTGCCAAGCCCGATGACGCGGTGCGGCGACAGCCCGAGCTGGGTCGTGGCCAGGTAGGTCAAGACGTCGACCGGGTTGGACACCACCAGGAGGATCGCCTCGCTCTTGAGCCCCGCCCCCTTCACCTGGCCGAGGATATTCAGGAACAGCTCGACGTTGCGATTGATCAGGTCAAGCCGGCTTTCGTCGGGCTTACGCCTCAGGCCGGCGGTGATCAGGACCAGGTCGCTCTCGGCGATTGCCTCATAGCCGGTAGCGCGAATGCGCTGGTCGGCGACGAGCGACGCGCCGTGCAGCAAGTCGAGCGCCTGGCCCTTGCACAGGTCGGGGTTGACGTCGATCAGATCGATCGCGCTGACGATCCCGCCGCACTGCAGGGCAAAGGCCTGCGCACGATCCGACGAGCCCGCCGCCGCCGATGATGCTCACTCTCATGTTCGATCTCCCCACGTGTCACTTCACCGGCACCATGTTGCGTCCGCTGCGCAGACTATATATTTCTATCTAAATGCGATGGTCCGCACAGCGGACCCTACTTCACTACTTCACGTCACTGGCACGTTGTAGGTCCGCTGTGGGGACCCTACCCGACGCTTCACCTGGCCGCGCCGTTCAGGGCGAGCATGACCTGGTCGGTGATGGTCTTTACGAGTGCATCGACGTCCGGCTCTGCAGCGCGGCCATTCGATAGAGCGGCTCTGGCGCCCCCGGCTGCCGCACTCGCATCCGCGGGTTGGCCGGCTGCCAGAAGTTTGGGATGGAGAAAGGCCTTGGGCTCGGGGCTGAAGTCGCCGTAACCCTGACGAAACAGGCTATTGCCGCAGAGGTCGCAATTTTCGAGGCCACGGGTCAGCCGCGGGTCGGGAATGCCGAGGTTCGGCTTGAGCTTGATTAGCTCGGCGGCCTTGTCGTCGTTGTAGTAGTTCACTCTGCCCAGTTGCTTGGTCAGCAGCAAGATTCGGCAATAGGCATCGATGATCTCGGTCTTGAAATAGGCGTCTTCCAGATCGGTGCCGTAGGTGACCGTACCGTGATTCGCCAGCAGGATCGTGTCAGTGTCCTTGACGTACGGCAGCACCGTGTCTGCAAACTTCTGACTTCCCGGCGTTTCGTAGGGTGAGATCGCCACCTCGCCCAGGAAGACCTCGAATTCGGGAAGCACGCACTTCGGGATGGGTTCCTGGGCCACGGCGAACGCAGTGGCGTGCGGGGGATGACAGTGCACAACCGAGCGGATATCCGCGCGGGCCTTCATGATCGTCAGATGCAGCAGGACCTCGCTTGAGCGCTTGCGTTTCCCCGAGATCTGCTTGCCCTCGAGGTCCACGATGCACAGGTCATCGGGCTTCATGAAGCCTTTGGACACGCGCGTAGGAGTGCACAGCACGCGATCGTCTGCAAGCTTGCAACTGATGTTGCCGTCATTGGCCGCGGCGAAGCCCTTGGCGTAGATCCGGCGCCGATCTCGCACATCAGCTCTCTCGTTTTCCATTCGTTCATCGTTGTGCCGTTGCCTATCATAGGGATCCTCACCCTCGTTCAGAGATTCCAGAAAAGATGATCGTTTGCATGGTTCCCAGTCCGCTCGAGACACGTATTTCATGGCTCGCTACAAGGAAAGCTGATCGATCAGGCAGGCGCAGAAGGCGTCAACCGGTGTTTTTGTCTTGCCGAATGGGTTGGCGGCCTCCCGGCCTTCGCTGACGCCGATCAGGGCGCCGAGACCGGCCCCCAGGTCGTCGTAAACCACAAGGTCCTCGCCGCGCGCGGGCGAACCGGCCGTGATGGCCTCCAGCGGCAAGGGGACGGCGACCAGGAACCTGCCGCCGCGGAGACTGGGCTGAAGGCGAGAGAGCGTTACGCGCCCGATGACCTCGGCAATCCTCATGCTTGCTCCTTCGCACCAGCTACAACGTTGACTCACCGATCGGGCAGCCCCAGGACGCTCCAGCGGCCCGGGGTTGTCGGCCCCAGCAGCTCTTGGAGGACCCGGCCGTCATTCGTGCAGACCACGCGGTCTCCCGTACCAGCTCCAAGACGATCGAAAACCAGTATCGGCTCCCCATCAGGCCGGCCCGCCGCCGTCTCAAGCTGGACGACCAGCAACCGCTCACCCCGGAACGTGGGGTGCTTGACTGTTGATGTTGCGGTGCCCATGACGAGCCCGAGCTGCATCTTACGGACCTCCCGCTGGATGGCAGATGGCAGAATGCAGAATGCAAATAGGAAATGGCGGTTGACAGATAACACATGACACATGACACATGAAATGACACATGGCACATGGCACATCACTTTTCGCATCCAGCGCGTCATACGAACCTCATTCCATCGACGATGGCCGTCCGTAGCTGGCGGCAGAACGTCAGGGGGGTAGTGACGCCTTCGCCGGTTGGGCCGGCGATGGAGAAAGACGGAACGCCCTCGCCGCCGGCTCCCAGCCCGGCGATGCACGGTCCGTTGACCACGAAGATCGTGCAGTCCATGACCTTGCCCATCTTCGCCATGACCAGGGAGTCGCGGGAGTGCAGGATTGCGGTGTGCCCGAATCCGTGCTCGCTCTCCTTGGCCAGGGCGATGGCCCGATCGACGTTGGAGACCCGCACGAACGGAACGAACGGCATCATCTGCTCTTCTTGGACGAAAGGATGTTCGAATGCCGTCTCGCCAAAGAGAAGATCGATGCCCGCGGGGAGCTTCACTCCCGCATGCTCGGCAAGGAACGAGGGGTCTTTGCCGATGAAATCCTTGTTCACGTGAGGGTTGCCCTTGTCATCGCCCTGGAACGCGGCCTTGGTGAGGGCTTCGATCTGACCGGCGGTGAGCCGAAAGCCCCCGTGGCGGGTCATTGCCTCGGTGAGTGAGTCGAAGATCTCGGCCACCGCGAAGACCTGCTTCTCGCCGATGCAAAGCAGGTTGTTGTCGAATGAGCCACCCAGGACGATCGACTTGGCCGCGTTTTCCAGGCAGGCCGTGCCATCGACGACGACCG
Organism: uncultured Planctomycetaceae bacterium; assembly: GCA_963760085.1. Taxonomy (GTDB): domain Bacteria; phylum Planctomycetota; class Planctomycetia; order Isosphaerales; family Isosphaeraceae; genus Aquisphaera. The sequence goes on along the minus strand of CAVXCB010000056.1, from coordinate 87,977 downwards.
GTGGATTTCCCGGTCCGGCCACGATGGCCCGCCGCTTGCTGGCCAGCGCAGCGCGGGCGACTGCCGGGCCCCCTGTTACGACCAGAAGTTTGATGGCTGGGTGGTCGAAAAGCTGAGCGGCCGTTTTGAGCGTGGGCGGGTCAATGATCGTCAGCAGGTTTTCCAGCCCGGTCGCCTCGCGGATCGCCGTGTTGAACCGGCGAACCCCCAGGGCGGCTACCTTTCCTCCCGCGGGATGGGCGTTGAAGACGACCGTGTTGCCGGCTGCCAGCATGTTGATTGCGTTGGCGGCGAGGGTGGGCAGGCTGTGCGTGACCGGGGTGATCGCCCCGATGACTCCGAACGGCGAATAGTCGGTGAGGGTCAATCCGAGGTCCCCGCTGGCGTTCTCGGTTCGCAGGTACTCGACGCCGGGAATCAGGGGGATCGTCTCCTTGAGCTTGGCGATCTTGTGATCGAGCCGGCCGATCCTGGTTTCATCTAGCTCGGCTCGGCCAAGCTCCTCGGCGCTATCAACACAGATTCGCCTGATGCATTCGACGGCTTTCTTGCGGTCGGCCAGACTGCGGCGGCGGAACTGCTCGAAAGCGGCCGCGGCGGCAAGGGCGGCCGCCTCGACGGTGGGGAATACTCCGAGATTTCCCGCCGGATGAGCACCCGCCCGGCCGTTGCCGGCGATGACCCCACTGCCCATCTGGGAGAGGACCTCTTGAACCACGTTGCGAATCAGATCTTCAGTCATTTGCATGGCAGGTACCGTTGCAAAGAAGGCCCGGTCGGATTGAAGCTCTCGAGTCGATCAGAGTGCCAGGGACGATTCAGATCATTAGCTTACTCGGGTGGAGAAGACGACTTTCCCTCCCAGGTCGACAGTATCGACCAGGCCGATCACCACGGCGTCGATGGGCAGCTTTTCCGTTTCCGGCGTGAGCCGGTGCTCGATCCCTGGCAAATGAGCACCATCTCATCAATGCCCGCCCCCAGAGTGTCCACCACGACGAAGGTACGACCGGTGGGGACCAGGCGAAGGTGAGCCCTTGTCGTCGACCCTGTAGGGTTCGACGGTCAGGAGCTTGTGTCCGGTCATCGAGGCCACCTTCTGGGTTGCCACCACGCTTCCTGTCACACGCGCCAGAAACATTGCCGAGAAGTCCCTTGCCGGCCTTGAGAACAGGCCGAATGGCATGGCATGGAAAGGTCAAGGTGCCGTGTTTTTTCACAACATCGATTGTTTGCCTGATTCAAGAAGACTCCGGCACTGGCGAGCCACCACGAGCTCTTCGTTAGTGGGCACGGTCCAGACTTGGACCCGCGAGCTGCTGCTGGAAACCAGGCGCTCGGACGGGCCGCCGGCATTTAGGAGCGGCTCCAGCTTGATGCCGAACCAGCCCAGGTCGCGGCAGACTCCCGCGCGAATCCGCGCCGAGTTCTCACCGATGCCGCCCGTGAAGGCGATCACGTCGGCTCCTCCCAGCTCGAGCAGAAACGCTCCCAGATAGTGGCGAATGGAGGCGATGAAAACCTCGATGGCCAGCTCGGCGCGAATCGCCGGCTGCCGCGGCAGCCTCGATGTCGCGGAGATCGCGTGCGGAACATAGTCCTTCCAGGCCAGACGAATTGGCCAGGATCTCGAGGATTTCCTCCAGGCTCTTGCCGGTCTCGCGAAGCAGGACCGGCAGCGCGAAGACGTCAAAGTCGCCACCCCGGTTGTTGTGGGGCAGACCGGACTGAGGGCTCATGCCCAGGCTGCACGCGACGGACTGGCCGTTGCGGATGGCCGCCAACGACGAGCTGCCGCCCAAGTGGCAGGAGATGATCTTGATATCGGCGCGGCCCAGCAGCTCAGGCACTGCGCCAAGAGATGTAACGATGGCTGGCGCCGTGGAACCCCCACCGCCGGATGCCTAGCTCGGTCCAGGCGTCGGGAATGGCATAGCGCTGGTGGGCCTCGGGGATTGTGCGGTGAAAGCCGGTTTCAAACGCGGCCACTAGTGGCAGGTTCGGAAAGCGATCGCGGAGCATCCGCATCGCCTTGGTGTAGGGAGGATTGTGGGCTGGCGCGACGTCGGCGAAGGCCTCCATCGCCTCGAGGACGTGATCGTCAACCCGATGGACCCCGGTGAGGTTGCGGGCGTGAACCGCTTTGAACCCGATGGCCGCGACATCCCCCGGATTGTCCAGTACGCCGATTTCCGGATCAGTAAGCTGGTCGAGACAAAGCGCGACCGCGTCGCCGTGGTCGGCGACAGGCCGATCGATCTGTGCTCGCCCCTGGTAGACCTCACCACGATTCGGGCCATCGGGCCGCCGATGCGCTCGATAGACCCGCGCGCAAGACCGGCTCTGGCTCATCGCTAACGTCGTAGAGCCGATACTTGAAGCTGGTAGATCCCAGGTTTGCGACAAGGATCTTCAAGACCCCGATCCTCCCAGAAAAACCCGGACGACAGCCGCGTCAGGACGCGGGATCACGTGAGCGGCACGCAACTCGCCGATTCGGGCGGCGGCCTCGGCGCCCGCCTCGACCGCGGCGCGGACGCTGCTGACGTCGCCCCGAACCAGCACGCTAACAACGCCGCCGTCAAGCTTGATGACCGAGCTGGCTATCTCGACGGTGGCCGCCTTGAGCATGGCATCAATCGCACCGATCAGCCCGATGAGGCCCATGGTCTCGATCAGGCCCAGCGCGTTACCGTTCATTGCGTTGGCTCCCTTCTCGTTTGCTCGTGTGTCGATTGCCCGGCCGTGGGAGATTCAGCCCAGGAAGGTTGTCAGCACGGCTTCATCGGGCCGAGGGATCACGTGAGCACTGACCAGCTCGCCCACGCGGCTTGCGGCCTCGGCGCCGGCCTCGACTGCGGCGCGGACACTGCCGACGTCACCCCGGACCAGCGTCGTGACAAACCCGCCGCCGACCTGAACGCGACCGCCCAGGTGGACGTTGGCCGCCTTGAGCATCGCGTCGGTCGCCTCGATCATGCCGACCAGTCCCTTGGTCTCGATTAGTCCCAGCGCCTCGCCGGAGTTGCCTGGCCGCAAGGTGGTCGTCCGGGAAACAGATTTCTCGAGCGTCGCCATCGTCTCAAGCTCCGTCGTTCTTGGAGGTTTTGGAGGAGGGGGAAACCGCCGGGGCGGCCGCGGATTTTGTGAAAGTGAGAACTCCGCCCAGGTCTTCGTGGGGCCGGGGGATCACCTGCACGCTGACAACCTCGCCGATGCGGCTGGCCGCCGCGGCGCCCGCATCAACGGCCGCCTTGACGGCGGCCACGTCGCCGGCCACGAAGGCCGTCACCAGACCACTGCCGATCTTGTCCCAGCCAACCAGCTCTACATTGGCCGCCTTGAGCATCGCGTCGCTGGCTTCCACGAGTGCGACGAAACCTTTGGTCTCGATCATTCCGAGCGCTTCAATCGTTGCAGAGGCCACTTCGGGCCCTCCTTCCGCGGATCAGGGTCAGTTGCCGTCAATTCCGAGCACCGCTCTGGTGGTCGTCGTGAAACCAACGGGAAAGTACGTCATTGCCTGGTCAATATCACATTGGTGGCGTGGGCCAGATCGCAAGCGTTGGCCTCGTCGGTGTCGATGTGCACCTCGAGCTTCCAGTTGGGATGGGTGCGCACCAGCAATCCTTCGAGCGTCGAGGGGCAGGGGCTTTCCACTCTCATGTTCAGGCGATCAAGATGCTTGACGCCGTAATAGTCGGCATCTTTCGGCCCCATGTGCACGTGTCTTTCGGCGCGGATGACGCCCTGCCTTAGCACGAGTGAGCCCTTTGGGACCGATCAGCAGGCAGCCCGGGGTTCCTTCGATGTCGCCGGAGAGCCGCACGGGAGCGTCGATGCCCACGCTGATCGCGTCGGTGAAGGCAAGCTCAACCTGGCTGAACTTGCGGCATGGCCCCAGAATTCGCACCTCGGGGATCATCCGCTGCCGCGTGCCGACCACGGCCACCGTTTCGCTCGCCGCGAAATCGGTGTCCTGATAGAGCCGCCGCATGGGGGTCAACTGGTGGCCCGCACCGAACAGAGAATCGACGTCGGCCTGCGTCAGGTGACAGTGCCGGGCCGAGATATTCACCACGACTTTCGGCTCGTAAGCCGGGACCGCAACATGGCCGTTGCCAATCGAGGTCGACCCGGCTTCAAGCTGCTTCAGGATGATCGAGCGGACCAGAGTCTCGACCCGATCACGGGTCGCGAGCGTGCTCATGCCTCCGTCCTTAACGTCACGGTGCGCCGGGGCTCGCTGATTGAGCTCCCATTGAGGTTCCCGGCTTCCCCGAGCGGAGCCAGGTGGATCGCCACTCCCGCCGCTTCCAGGATAGCGCTGTACTCATGAGATAATGCGGGGTCGGTCACCAGGCGGTGGATCTCGTCCAGGCCGCACAACCGCGCCAGGGCCAGCCGCCCAAACTTGGTTGAGTCGGCCACGATCACCACCTCCTGGCCGCACGCCATCATCTGCCGCTCGGTCTCGACCAGCAGCAGGTTCGAGTTGTAGATGCCATCGGCCACGATCCCTCCGGCCCCCAGGATCGCCTTGCGAACCCGGATGCCTTGCATCGTGACGATCGCCAGCGGTCCCATCGCCACTCCGGTCCGAGGATAGACGTAACCGCCAATCAAGATGAGGTCGGTTTGCTGGCTCGACGCCAGAAGCTGGGCGATCGGCAGGCTATTGGTCACGACCTGCACCTGCCGCCCCAGGAGTGCCCGAGCGACTTCCAGGGTGGTCGTTCCGCCGTCGAGCAAAACCGTATCGCCGTCTTCAAGCAAGCGCTGCCGCAGCCCGCCCAATCGCCTGCTTCTCGGCCATCGCGGTCTGCGTTCGGTCCTCAAACGCCGGCATCGATCGGACCTCGCCCGAGTAAACGGCCCCGCCATGCGTCCGTTTGACCGATCCCGCCAGGTCGAGAGCCTCCAGATCGCGCCGCACCGTGCTTTCCGAAACCCGCAACACCCTGACCAGCTCCTCCAGGGTCGCAAAGCCCTGCCGACTGACCAGCTCGAGAAGGCGGCGGCGGCGTGTCTCGGCAAGCATCGGGACCCCAGGGATGGAAGAAACCCGTCGTCATGACCCTCCATTAATTTCCAGTATACGCCACGAGATGTCAAGAACCTGGAAAGTCTTGCAGGAAATTGAATGAAGATGACGGGTTCTTGGCTGATTGCCGCAGTCGCCGGCGCTCTGATACGATGGGGTTGAAATCCCTCGAGGAGACGTTGATGCCCGAGCTTCCCGAAGTAGAAACGATGGTGCGTGGGCTTCGCCCGGCCCTTCTGGGGCGGCTTGTGGAGCGAATCGAGGTCCGCGATCCTTTCCTGATTCAAGGCTGCGACGCGGCGGAGTTTGAGAGCCGCGGTCGGATGGTGCAAATCGAGGAGGTGACACGCCGGGGAAAGTGGGTTGCGATCACCTTCCGCGACCACCGGGGAATGATCGTCATCCAGCCTCGAATGACTGGAGGCTTTTGGCTCGTTGAGCCGCCCCGCGGCGAGCACATTCGCCTGACCTTCCGGTTGGCGAAACCCGAAGCGACGATCTGGTATTGCGACACACGGCGGCTGGGCAAGATCGAGTGGTTTCCCAGCCCCGACCAGGCCGCCCTGGCTTTCGCCCGGTCGCACGGCCCGGATGCTCTGGAGATAAAGCTGTGACGACCTGGCAGCCCGGCTCCGCCGCACCCGGCGGGCAATCAAGCCGGCGCTCATGGACCAGAAGCTAGTGGCGGGAATTGGCAATATTTACGCCGACGAGATTCTGTTCGCCGCGCAGGATCCACCCGCAGCGCATGGCCTCTCGGCTCACGCGCGAGGAGCTTGCGCGCCTCCACTCGGCCATCAGCGTAACTCTGATCGCAGCGATCGCGGCCGAGGGCTCCAGCTTCGACGGCGGTTACCGCACGGTCCTCGGCCTGGAAGGCGGGTTCCTTGCCCAGAACTTCACTTACGGCCGTGAGCGAGAGCCCTGCCGCCGCTGCGGCCAGCCGATCGAGAAGACCAAGATCCCGGGGCTGATCGGCCGGCCTACCTATTTCTGCCCGAACTGCCAGCCCCGGCGGCGGCCACGAAAAGCGCTGTGACGACAGTGAACATCTCGGGGCAGTGCGATCTTATAATTTGACGATGCGGTATCGGCCCCGATCACGGTAGCTTCTCGACGGTGATGTCCGGGAAGTTGGACAATTGATCGTCGTTGGTCAGAAATAGCTCACAGCCGGACTCGATCGCGTCGGCGAGCCCGTAGCGCTGTGGTTCAGCGGGCGGAATTGCCGGGTATGTGTGACCGCCGCGAATAGCGTTGGCCGGGGCGTGGATCGAGGCCGTCAGGGCCAGCGCGCGGCAGGTTTGGCCCGTGAAAGAACCGGAAAAGATCCGATAGCCGCTGCTCGCCGCCTGGGCACCGGAAAAAGGGTCGGGACCCGAAAAGCTGTAGAACTTCGACTGATGATCTATCACAACTAGCTCGCCTTCAGAGATTCTCGTCGAAGAGACTCAGCCTGTGGGACACCCGTTCAGATATCCCCAAGAATCCTGGAGGCCGGAAGAAAAAGATTTGCTTTGGATCCTCATAAAGGAAGAAAATGCGCAACCGTCACGATTCGTTGGCAAAGAGGTTACGATGAAGTACACCTTCAGACGCAGAGCGTTTACGTTGATTGAACTGCTGGTGGTGATCTCCATCATCGCCGTTCTGATTGCTTTACTCCTTCCGGCGGTTCAATCGGCCCGCGAGGCCGCTCGCCGTGTTCAATGCGTGAACAATCTCAAGCAGTTCGGCCTGGCTATTAACAACTACAACAGCGCGATGGACTGCGTTCCTTCGGGCATTATCTTCAATACGAAGGTTCCCCCGTGCGCCAGCTCCCTCTTTGGCAATGGCTGTCAGAATACCCCGTGGCTCCTTCTCTTGCTCCCGTTTCTCGAGCAGCAGACGATCGCCAACTCGTTCAACTATTCGATCGGAGTGGAGGGGCCACAATATGGCTACGTTCCAGGAGGTCTCCTCGTCAACAGTACAATCCTTCAAACCAGTATCAATACATGCGTTTGTCCAAGCGACAGTTTGAACACCCTGAGCATGACCACCCTTCCGGTCCCGAATCCCCCCACCTACTCGGCTTCCAAGGGCAATTACGCGGTTCATTGGGGAAACACCGACTTCGGGCAGGGTATATTCGATAGCGTTTTTAACCAGTCGGTTCACTACAAGTCGGCATTCGGATTTAATCTGAACCGCTCCGGCCCGATGCTGGTCAGATACGCGTCGGTGGTCGACGGGTTGAGCAATTCCGTCTTCCTCAGCGAGATTCTTCAGGGCGCGAATGATGACGTTCGTGGCACAATGTGGGTAAGCAACGCCGGAGCCGGCTCGTTCATGACGCGGTTCACGCCCAACGGCTACGTTGATTACGTGCCGATTTTCCTCGCCGAGGGAATTGCGGGCTGGAACTCGAATTCCGTTAACACGTCGAATCTGGTCTACGACAACTTGGACAATGTAGGGCGCGCTCGCCGGAAGCGTGGGTCCCGGGACCAGCCCCGCAACACCCGGTAGCTTCTGCGATAACCAACCGGGACAGGGATTGGGATGCGTCTCGCAACCCAACGAGGGGAATGAGTTCGTCGCCGCTCGGAGCCGGCATCCTGGCGGAGTCAATGCCCTCTTCGGCGATGGCTCAGTTCACTTCATCAAGAATTCGATCAGTGCGATGACGTGGATCCAATTGGGCTCAATTGCCAACGGCGAAGTCATCAGCGCCGATTCGTACTGACTTCCTTATTACTTATGCGTTGTTCAATACACGTCATCCAAGGCGCGTGGCCTGTGCGAGGCGATTCCTTTCCCCATGCACTCAGCCGTTGGCCATGTCTATGCGCGAGTACGACGGCCTCCTGATACCTGTCGACTGGGGGGATCGATGGGCTTGACATCTTATGGTCGGTGATGACCAAGGATCTGAATGGACTCTTGGAACATTTTCGGCCAGCCGGTTGTCCGCCCCGGCGATCTCCTCGAGCATCATATTGCGGCGATCTTGCCCGTCCGATGAACCGCATCTTCCAAGGCACGTGGCGGGTCACCAGGATAGGGCCGGTCGCTAATTCCCCGGAGCCCCCGCCACGGCTTAGTCGACAGCCGGTCGACTTTCAGCCAGTGCCGACGGTCTGCCATGTGGTGCCCCACAAAACGGGGTTGTAAGCGTATTCCACTCCGGTCAAGCTCACGCCGTGGAGTGTGTCGGTCTGCGGGTCCAGGGCGATCGACTTGAAGCCGCCGCCGAGATTCTGAACCGTGGCGCCCCACCAGACGGGGTTGTAGGCGTAGACGACTCCGCCGGTGCTAAGACCATAGAGAGTGCCGGTCTGGGAGTCGAGGGCGATCGACTGGTAACCACCGTCGATCGTCTGCCATGCCGCACCCGTGGTTACTGGGTTATAACCTTGGATCAGGCCCCCGGTCGTGAGACCGTAGAGTGTGTCGGTCTGCGGGTCCAGGGCGATCGACTTGAAGCCGCCGCCGAGATTCTGAACCGTGGCGCCCCACCAGACGGGGTTGTAGGCGTAGACGACTCCGCCGGTGCTAAGACCATAGAGACTGCCGGACTGGGAGTCGAGGGCGATCGACTGGTAACCGCCGTCGATCGTCTGCCATGCCGCACCCGTGGTCGCTGGGTTGTAGCCTTGGATCAGGCCCCCGGTGGTCAGGCCATAGAGTGTGTCGGTCTGCGGGTCCAGGGCGATCGAGCTGTAGCCACCGCCGAGATTCTGAACCGTGGCACCCCACCAGACGGGGTTGTAGGCGTAGACGATTCCGCCGGTGCTCAGGCCGTAGAGAGTGCCGGTCTGGGAGTCGAGTGCGATCGACTGGTAGCCGCCGTCGATCGTCTGCCAAGCCGTACCCGTGGTTACCGGATTATAACCTTGTATCAGGCCCCCGGTCGTCAGGCCGTAGAGAGTGTCGGTCTGCGGGTCCAGGACGATCGAGTTGTAGCCGCCGCCGAGATTCTGAATCGTGGCGCCCCAGAGTACGGGGTTGTAGGCGTAGACTCCGCCGGTGCTCAGGCCGTAGAGAGTGCCGGTCTGGGAGTCGAGTGCGATCGACTGGTAGCCGCCGTCGATCGTCTGCCAGGCCGTACCGGTAGTCGCTGGGTTGTAGGCTTGGATCAGGCCCCCGGTCGTCAGGCCGTATAGTGTGTCCGTCTGCGGGTCCAGGGCGATCGAGTTGTAGCCGCCGCCGAGATTCTGAACCGTGGCGCCCCAGAGGACGGGGTTGTAGGCGTAGACTCCGCCGGTGCTCAGGCCGTAGAGAGTGCCGGTCTGGGAGTCGAGTGCGATCGACTGGTAGCCGCCGTCGATCGTCTGCCAGGCCGCACCCGTGGTCGCTGGGTTGTAGGCTTGGATCAGGCCCCCGGTGGTCAGGCCGTAGAGCGTGTCGGTCTGCGTGTCCAGGGCGATCGACTTGTAGCCACCGCCGAGATTCTGAACAGTGGCACCCCAGAGCACGGGGTTGTAGGCGTAGACGACTCCGCCGGTGCCGAGACCATAGAGAGTGCCGGTCTGGGAGTCGAGTGCGATCGACTGGTAGCCGCCGTCGATCGTCTGCCAGGCCGCACCGGTGGTCGCTGGGTTGTAGGCTTGGATCAGGCCCGCGGTCGTCAGGCCGTAGAGAGTGCCGGTCTGGGGGTCCAAGGCGATTGACTGATAGCCGCCGCCAAGAATTACTGGAGCGGCCCCAGTGTTGCCGACATATACATCCCCGCTCGTTAACAGGTAATAAAAGGTCTCGCCTTCGGAATAAAGAATGAACGACACGACGCCGGCGGCGATAGGCTGCCGACCGACGGCCGAACCATGTGCCGTCCAGAACCAGAGACTGCCGTCGCTCTTGAGGTAGATGACACCACCCAGGCCATCGACCTGGAAGGACTGCACCCCCGTGTCGAACTCATACCGACCGGTGCCGCCGTAGATGGTGGCCGAACCGTGCGCCGTCCAGAACCAGAGACTGCCGTCGCTCTTGAGGTAGATGACCCCGCCCAGGCCATCGACCTGGAAGGATTGCACCCCAGTGTCGAATTCATAACGGCCGGTGCCGCCGTAGATGGTGGCCGAACCGTGCGCCGTCCAGAACCAGAGACTGCCGTCGCTCTTGAGGTAGATGACCCCACCCAGGCCATCGACCTGGAAGGATTGCACCTCCGTGTCGAATTCATAGCGGCCGGTGCCGCCGTAGATGGTGGCCGAACCGTGCGCCGTCCAGAACCAGAGACTGCCGTCGCTCTTGAGGTAGATGACACCACCCAGGCCATCGACCTGGAAGGATTGCACCTCCGTGTCGAATTCATAGCGGCCGGTGCCGCCGTAGATGGTGGCCGAACCGTGCGCCGTCCAGAACCAGAGACTGCCATCGCTCTTGAGATAGATGACCCCACCCAGGCCGTCGACCTGGAAGGATTGCACGCCCTCGTCGATCTCGTTCGACATGGTGCCGCCGTAGATGCTGGCCGATCCGTGCGCCGTCCAGAACCAGAGACTTCCATCGCTCTTGAGGTAGATGACCCCACCCAGACCATCGACGTGGAAGAATTTAACCCCAGTCTGTAATTCGTAATGCCCTGTGTCGCTGTTGATGCTGGCCCAAGGCTTTGCCGTCCAGAACCAGAGACTGCCGTCGCTCCTGAGGTAGACGACCCCGCCCAGGCCATCGACCTGGAAGGATCGCACCCCCGTGTCTAGCTCATCCCGCATGGCGATGGTGCCACCGTAGATGCTGGCCGAACCGTAGTACGCGGTCGAGTACCAGAGACTGCCGTCGCTCTTGAGGTAGATGACCCCGCCCAGGCCATCGGCCTGGAAGGACTGCACCCCCCCTCCGATCTCATACTGCCCGGTGGCACCGTCGGAGGCGATCGAAGGAGTAAATGTATAGAACCAGAGACTGCCGTCGCTCTTGAGGTAGATGAAACCACCCCGGCCGTCTCCCGTAACGGATCGGACTTGAGTCGCGATTGAAGTCGCCGACTGAGCGGAATTCCCAGCCCCAATCCAAAAAAGGGTGCCATCGGTTTGCAGGAAGACCAGGTTCCCGGTCGTAGGATCCACGGCGAACGACTGCACGTCGCCCCGATTCCAAAGATAGGTGCTGCCGTGGTAGTCGAACACCCTGCCGTCGGTATCCAGGAAGAACAGGTCACCTGTCGTAGGATCGACAGCGAACGACTGCACGTCGCCCCGATTCCAAAGATAGGTGCTGCCGTGATAGACGAATAGCGTGCCATCGGTGCGCAGGACGACCAGGTTCCCAATCGCAGGATCCACGGCGAACGACTGCACGTTGGCCCGATTCCAAAGCTGGGTGCTGCCGTGGTAGCCGAACAGCCCGCCGTCGGTGCGCAGGAAGATCACGTCCCCGGTTGTAGGATCGACAGTGAACGACTGCACGTAGGGGTGATTCCAAAGCTGGGTGCTGCCGTGGTAGCCGAACAGCCCGCCGTCGGTGCGCAGGAAGATCACGTCCCCGGTTGTAGGATCGACAGTGAACGACTGCACGTAGGGGTGATTCCAAAGCTGGGTGCTGCCATGGTAGCAGATCAGTGTGCCGTCGGTCATTAGGTAGAGCATGTCCCCGGTCGTGGGGTCCACGGCGAACGACTGGATGTCGGGCATGAGACCGGGGTCGTCGACGATGGTGCCGAGTGCCACACCCCGCGCGATCGTCGCGAATGTGGGGTTAGACAGCGCTAGTGTGAAGTTAACGTCCGGCCTAGACGCGGCGTCACCTAGGACGGTGATCTGAATCGTTTCAGTCGTCTGGCCGGGTGCGAACGTTAGCGTACCGCCGGTGCTCACGTAGTCAACGCCGGGTGTGGCGTTGCCGTTACCAACGGTCGTGTAGTGGACCGTGACCGTCTGGCTGCTAGGCGCCGACAGACTGAAGGTGAATGTCATCGGGGTCGTGCCGCTGCTGCCGAGCACCGACGCATCGCTCACCGACAGTGTCTGGTGGCCGTCGACGATGGTGCCGACCGCCACACCCTGTGCGATTGTCGCAAACGTGGGGTTGGACAAGGCGACAGTAAAAGTCTTGTCGACTTCGATCGCCGGTTGGCCGATGACCTGCACGGTGAACGATTGCGTTGTCTGGCCGGGCGCGAACGTGAGCGTACCGCCGGTGCTCAGGTAGTCGACGCCGGCTGTGGCGGTGCCGTTGCCGATGGTCGTGTAGTCGACCGTCACTGTCTGGCTGCAGGGCGCCGACAGACTGACCGTGAATATCATGGAGGTCGTGCCGCTGGAAACATCGAGTACCGCCGCGTTGCCCACCGAGAGCGTCTGGTAGCCGTCGACGATGGTGCCGACCGCCACACCCCGCGAGATTGTCGCGAACGTGGGGTTGGAAAGCGCGAGTGTGAAATTGAGGTCTGGCCTGACCGCGGGGTTGCCCAGGACAGTGACGGGGATCGTCTGCGTCGTCTGGCCGGGTGCGAACGTGAGCGTGCCGCCGGTGCTCAGGTAGTCGACGCCGGCTATAGCGGTGCCGTTGCCGATGGTCGTGTAGTCGACCGTCACTGTCTGGCTGCTGGGCGCCGACAGACTGACCGTGAATGTCATGGTGGTCGTGCCGCTGGAACTATCGACCACGGCCGCATCGCTCAGCGAGAGCGCCTGGTGACCGTCGACGATCGTCTGCCAGGCCGGACCCGTGGTCACCGGGTTGTAGGCTAGGATCTGGCTCCCGGTCGTGCGGCCGTAGAGCGTGTCGGTCTGGGGATCCAGGGAGATCGACTGGAAATTGCCGCCGAGATCCTGAACCGCGGCGCCCCACAAGGCGGGGTTGTAGGCGTAGACGACTCCGCTGGTGCTCAGGCCGTAGAGAGTGCCGGTCTGGGAGTCGACAGCTATGGACTGGTAACCGCTACCGATCGTCTGCCAGGCCGCACCAGTGGTCTCCGGCACAGAGCGTCGGATCAGGCCCTCGGTTGTCAGGACGTAGAGGGTCTCGCTTTGCGGGTCCAGGGCGATCGACTGGTCACCGCCGCTATCGATCTGGTCCTTGGAGCCGGTACTGGTGATGGCCCACAACGCTCCACTCGTGTGGAGAGCGAATACTGTCCCGTCAGAGTTACGGACAGCGTAGCTACTCACCCCTTTGTCGAGCGGGGTGAACGACGCGGCGCTCCAGTAGTTGTCAAGGGAGGTGCCATCGAGACGCAGCCCGCCGGTGAAGCTGCTCTCGACATTGACCCAAAGGCGCAAACGCGGTGTCGGTGACTGTTGCCGTCACTGTATAGGTGCCAAATTCCGTGAAGACATGACTCGCCGTGATGGTGTGAGTCGTCCCGCTTCCACTTGTGTCGGTTCCGAGAGATGTCGTTCCGTCTCCCCAGTTCACCGTTGCGATCTCGGTGGCGCTGTTGTTGGGCTCATTGACGGGCAGACTGAGGACCGTGCCCGGTCCGCTTCCGGTGAGGGTTAGCCCCCCGGGGCTGATGGCCTGAACGCCGGGCGGCACTAACCGGGTTACACTTGTCGGAGGTACGTATGTCCCATTGGAGTTAAGACTGCCGAGGCCGAAGGTTCTAAAGGCGGATAAACCGAGCGTTTGGAACACATATTGCGGGGGGCCAATAATACCTCCAGCTCCCTCGTCAATGGCGAAGTACCCGTCAAACGAGAATCCGGCGTCAATTGTGGCTCCGGGTTGGGTTGGAAGGATCACCAATTCGTTTCCTCCACCTCCTCCCGAATACGTTCCTCCGGAAAGGTACCGATAGTAGATTGTATCATTACCGCCGCCACCCATCAGAATGTCGTTGCTTCCGAGCCCTCCGTAGAGAGTCGTCGGCAATTCAACCCTGGAAGCGTCGATTTGATCGCCGCTGCCGGATCCGCCGTTCACCGCGACTTGCGATAGGTTAGTTGCGAATACCACAATCCTTTGCCCGGCGATTGTCCCTGTCCCGATCACCAAAGGACCGCTCTGGCTCAAAGTGAGGACATCTCCCGCTGCGCTGTCTGCAAAGTTCAATTCGAGCGAGTTGGAGGACCCGTTTCCCGTGATGGCGTAATTGCCTGGACCGTTTAGAATGAAAGAGTTTGAGCCGCTGCCGCCGAGCAAGGTTGTCGTCCCGCCGGACGCCGAGAAGATGTTTGACCCGCTGCCGCCCTCAAGCTCGACGTCGGGAATCGAGCCATCCGTCGTGAAGGTATTGCTGCCGGGACCGCCCACGACGACCAATTTCCCGAAAGTCCCGAGCTTGCTCAGCGGCTCGGTGAACGAGCCGACCTGGAGGCCGGTTACACTATTCACCGTCACCTGTAGGCTGGTAGTGTCCTCCAAGTCCAGCTCGGTAGTGGGCGTGCCAGTCAATTGACTCGTGTTCCCGATGACGGCCCCGACCTTGATGACATCGTTCCCCGCGCCGCCCGTGAGAGTCTCCTGGCCGGTGAATACGGAGGCGTCGACCACGTCGTTGCCGGTGCCACACAGCACCTTTAGGGCTGCGTTTGCTCCCCACGGCACATTAGACAAGTTGACAGTCATATTATCGTTTCCAGACCCGAGCTGGACCTCAAGAGTCTGGATGTTGGAAACATTGCTGCCGACGGTGGTCGTCTGGCCGTTAACCTTAAAGTCGATGTTGTTGCTTCCAACGAGGTTTAGACTGATGGTGTTGTTACCCTGGTAGTCCTGGAGAACCAGAGTGTTGACGCCGGTGAGGTTGCCTTGGATCGTGTCGCTGGCGTTGTAATTGTAGAACGTCTGATTTCCGGTTCCGCCGCCCATCCATGTAGCACCCTGGACGTTGCCATAGAACGTGTCGCTGCCCGATCCGCCGATCAATCGGTCCTCCTGGAACCCGGCCGCGCCCAGGGCGTTGAGGATCTGGTTGAGCAGGGCCGTGGTCTCGGTCTGGACGAACTCATCCTGCGTCGCCACCGCGATCAATTGGGCTTTCAGCGTCGGGTTCTGGTTAAGGTTCGGGATGGCGAGGTCATCGCTCACCTGCATGTTCAGGGTGGCCTCTTGGGCCGAAAGAGCTTTGAACTCCGTCGTCAGCAGCGCGATCAGTTGGTTCTGCTGCGCCTGTGTCAGCGGCCCCGACTGCTGAGCCTGGAGCAGTGCCTGGAGCTGGGCCGCGGTGGAGTCGCCCTGGAAGATTTGCGGCGGAGCGACCTGGACGCCGGCGGCCGCAGCGGCGGCTTCGCCTTGCGACCACGCCGCCGCGTTGTACGAGGCGTAGAGCACGTCGCTACCCGCCCCAGCCTGAAGATTGTCGATGCCCAGCCCGCCGACCAGCGTGTTGCCGCGGCCGGCCGCCGAGTTGCTGATCTCAAAGTTCTCGAGGTTGCCGCCCAGCAGGAGGCTGTGGCCGGAGCTGCCGCCGCTCAGGGTGTTCACGCCGTAGTTCTGGGCGATAATCGTGTTATTGCCAGTGCCGGCCTCGAGGACTGCGCCCGGTCCGCCGGGGCCGGCGATGAGTGCGTCGTTGCCAGCACCGCCAACGAGGATGTCTCTCCCGGCGCCCACCACGAGCTGGTACTGGCCGTCCTGGAGCTGCGCCACGCCCGGAGTCCCGGTGACGGGGTTGACTAGCTGGGCGACACTGCCGCCGATCAGCAGGTCGTTGCCGCTGCCGGCGAACAGCTCGTCGTTGCCCGGCCCAGCGATCAGGGTGTCATTGCCGTCATCGGCACCCGTCTTGTTCGTCACCGTGAGGGTGGGGTCGGACCCGGCCGTCGGAGGCACGTCCTGAGTAGGAAGGTCACCACCATAGAGCGTGTCATCGCCGGTGCCGCCGTAGAGCACCGCCGTTCCCGGTCCGGCAATTAGGTTGTCGTCGCCCGACCCGGCCATGAGGACGTTGTAACCAGGACCACCGTAGATCGTAACGTTGCGGGTGACCGACGGATCGACCTGGATGAAATTGTTCCCCGGCCCGCCTTCGAGCTGGATGTTGGGGATGTCGCCGGGCAGGGTGAGGGCGATCCCGCCGACGGTGCCGAAGGTCAGCGGCAGGTTGCCCTGGGACAGCGTGGCCGCTTTCGACAGGGTGATCGAAGTGGATGAAGGGATCGCTGCGATCGTCGTGCCCGTGGGGACGCCGGGGCCGGTGACCGCCTGGCCCATCGCCAGACCGGCTGTGTTGTCAATCCCGGTTACGGTCGTGCTGCCCGCGGCCTCCTTGGCGAAGCGGAGAGTCGATAGGGTCGCGGTGTACTGGTTCGCCGCGCCGGCCTGGTTCAAGTACATCTGGTAATCGTTAGGAGTGGCCATGGGGGACGCGGTGTCCGGCAGCAGCACGAGGGCGTTGTTGCCGTGCGCCGCGGCCGTCGTGCCGTCGTAGCCGCGCTGGACCGTCAAGACGTTGCCTGTCACCGCCGTCACCAGCATCTGCTCACTGCCGATCTGGATCACCAACCCGCTCCCGTTGGACGGGAGGTCCGCGGCCACCGCCAACCCGTTGCTGACGGTCACGGCCGTGGTGGTCGCGTCGGGGATGGCGCGTAGCTGTGAGACCGGGCGGTGCCAGTTCGATTGTACTGCTGCCGTGAGCCGCGGCCGTCGTGCCGCCGTATCCGCGCTGGACGGTCAGGACGTCGCCGGTGACCTTCGTTACGAGCATCTGCTCGCTTCCAATTTGGATCACCAGCCCACTCCCATTAGTCGGTAGGTCGGCGGCCACCGCCAGCCCGTTGCTGACGTTCACGGCCGTCGAGGTGGCGTTGGGGATGGCGCTGGCCGTGAGGCTGATCGGTGGCAGGGTGATCGCGCTGTTGTTACCGTGAGCCGTGGCTGTTGTCCCGTCATATCCGCGCTGGACGGTCAGTTCGTTGCCGGTGACGGCCTTAACGAGCATCTGTTCGCCTCCAATCTGGATCACCAGCCCACTGCCGTTGGTCGGTAGGTCGGCGGCCATCGCCAGCCCGTTGCTGACGGTCACGGCTGTCGTGGCGGCGTTGGGAATGGCGCGTAGCTGTTACGTCCAGATCGTCGGCGCCTGTGCCGCTCTCGGCCTTGAGGACCAGGGTGTCGTCGCCGCCGCCGCGGACCAGCGTGTCATGCGGCTGAGTCTGGCCGGAAGGTGTGAACGGCAATTGGAACGTGTCGTTGCCAATGCTGCCGTACAGCGCGTCGGTGCCCAGGCCGGCGATCAGGGTATCGCCGTTGGCGCCGGCGTACAGGGTGTCGTTGCCCGTGCCGGCCTGGAGGAGATTGTGGCCCGCATCGGGATGAGTAACTGAGTTCGAGACAGAGTCCCCGTAGAGTGTATCGTTGCCGCTGCCGCCGACGAGTGTGTTGTTCCCTAGCGCATCTCCGTCGCCGGCAGCGTCGATCAGGCCGTTCCCCTGGGGATTGACCTTCAGGCCGAGGCCGTCGCCGCCGGCGAGGGTCTCGTTCCCGTGCCTGCGTAAATAGTGTTGTTGCCGCCGATGCCGCCGGCCAGGAAGTCGCCGCCGCCGCCGCCGAAGATCGTGTTGTTGCCGAGGGGGCCGCCGGTGATGAAGCTGTCGGTCACGGCCCCCGGTACGGAACCGCCGCTGCCGTAGATCGTGTCGTGCCCGCCGCCGCCGGTGATCATGTCGCCGGCACCGCCGCCGTAGATGGTGTCGTAGCCCCCGGAGCTGCCGGTGATCTTGTTCTTGCCGGCACTGCCGCCGTAGATCGTGTCGTGTGAGCCCGTTCCGGCGTTGATGATGTCGGAGCCGTTGCCGCCATCGATCATGTAAGTGCCCGAACCGCCCTGGATGTTGTAGTTGCCCGCTCCTCCGTAAAATGTGTCGTTTCCGGCGCCGAGATTGACCGTCGCGTTGCCACTTCCACCGTAGAGAGTGTCCGTGCCTGATCCCGCGGTAAGGGTGTCGTTACCCTCCCCGTCGATAATCAGGTCTTTACCGGAGCCGCCGAACAGGTTGTTCACGCCGGTCCCGGCGACGAGGGTGTTGTTGGCCGAGCTGTTGCGGAGGTCGAACGTGTCGTTGCCGCTGCCGCCAATGGCCCGCACGGGCGTGGTCAGGCTGGGTTCGGCGGTGAGAGTGTCGTTGCCGCTGCCGCCGTTGAAGACGAAGCTTGTTGCAGTGAACTGTTCGGAGGTCGCGTAGCCTTGGGGTGCATTCGTCCACCCGACCGTTAGTGTATTGTTGGCTCCCTGGGTCAAGGTCACGTTGTCGGCGGTGGAAGTTCCGTTGAAGGTTACGACCCCGCCCTGCGACGTGACGTTCGGCCACGGCTTCTTAACGGGGCCGCTGCCCGTCGGAGTCGGACTGGGCCAGGTCGGCGAGCGTTCGAAGTTGAACACGGGGATGTTGATCCCCCAATCCCAACTCAGGCTAAAGAACAGAAGGTCGATGCTGGCGTAAACCTGGCCGGTGAAGTCCCCTTGGATGCCGGCGCTCAGGTCGTCGAGGAGGTCCGTGACCGGGTCCTTGCCGAAGAGGGCTAGGTCGCTCATGTAGACCTTGCCAGGATCGGAGTCCGGATCAACCGACGTGGGGGCGGACGTCAGGGTCGCGTACGGTGTTACCGAGAAACCGAGGTCGCCACCCGCCTCGGCCAGCGGGAACCCGAACACCTCCACCTGCCCCTCCACACCGGCCGTCACGCCGAACGAGAGCCCGAGCGTGGGGTCGGTCGGAGTGCCGGCGAGAGCGTAGAACCCGTGCCCATCCAGCCCGAAGCCAATGTCGTAATCGAGTAACGCGTGAATTCCGAAGGTGGCGTCGAGCTCCACGCTGGCGATGTCAGGCACACCGAGTGAGAGGATTGGCACGGTGATGTCCTTGTCCACCAGGTTTACGTCTCCGGAGGCATGCCAGGAAATCAGGCTGACGTCTTTCCCGTGGAGGAACTGGCAAATGGTGGACTGCGTCACGTCGACGGTGAGTGTGCCCCCCGCCAGGTCGTAAGTCCCAGGCATGAAGTTCGAGAAGCCCGACGGCAGGGACGGTAGGCTCGGTAGGTAATGGTCCAACCCCGTCAATTGTGCGATCGACTCGTCGATCAGCGGCAACGGCTTGTTCAAGGTGTTGGACAGCGAGCCTAGTATTGGAATCTCGTCGCCAAGCCCGGGGCCGTTGGTCGTTGCAAGAAGTGCTGGTCCCAAGGAATTCAGCAGACTGGACGGGCTGGGCAGTACCAGCTTGCTCAAATCCTCCGGCTGGATGGCGTTGTTCATCAAACTAATGCTGATCGGGCCAGACCAGGTGATGTCCGGCAGGCCGAAGAGCTGGGCATCGAACTGGCTGACGTTGACGGTGGCCGACCCGCTGACGCCCAGGCCGGTGACCGCCTTGTCCGAGGAAAGATTCGTCGTCAGGTCGGCGATACGAAGCTTGCCATCAGGATCGGAAGCGGTCGCTTGCAGGCCGAGAGTTCCGTTGAAGCTCACGCTACCGGTTGCGGTCGCGCTGACATTCGCGAGGTCGCCAATGTTGATACTGCCGCTCAACCCGTTGGTTGCTGTTGAACCCGTCAAGCTAGCCTGAACGACGTTATTGCCGGGGGCAACGAAGAAGTTGAGTTGCTGACTGGTCGGGTTGACGTCCACGCCCATCGTGAGAGTGACGGTCACCGACCCCGTCGCCGTGATCGCGCCGAACAGGCCACCTCCGGTGCCGTCCAAGTACGAGAAACCAGTCTTGCCGAGGATCTGGATCGGGTCGGTGGTGGTCAGGGTCTGAGACCAGGTGACCTCGAGAAGATTGTTGTTGCTGTCGGGGTTGCCGGAGAACGGCACGGGGATCGAAAAGCCAGCCGAGATCAGTTCGGGTTCGACGGTGTTGGTCCAGTCCGTGGTACTCTGAGTGAGAACGGTCTTGAAAGGGTCGAGTAAGTCGGTGGCCAGCCCGAGAGCTTGGTCCAGAGTCTGGTTCGCAAGCGGCAACTTGTTCAAGCCAAGCACTTGATCGACGATGGCCGCGACATTGGCTGCAGTGCCGACGGCTTTCACTCCGTTGTCGTAGGCTTGCGTGACTTGAGGCAGAGTGAAAGACAGCAGGGTGCGGTCTTCCAGAAAGTCGTAGCTCGGGCGAAGCCGCTGCCTCGGTTTCCTCGTGCTTGCCGGAGTTGTGGGTCTACGCGAACGTCGGGACAGGGAATGATTCGTAGACATGATCTGATACTCCTGGTGAACAATCGAGTCGATGTCCGCGGTAGACGATGTGTTGTGATCTTCCTTTAATTCGACCAAGGGCTCGAAAAATTGTCCGTCGGTGGCAAATCGAGTCCTGGGATTGCACAACTGAATCGTGGTCGTTGCCTCCTAACCAGGTAAGCGGGAATTCCCTCACGAGGCAGAAGCAGAATTCGAAGAATTGCCGGCTCAGTGGCCAAGCAAGGGTGGTGACGAGGGAGAACATCGCCGTCGAGATCCCGTGAATGCGAAGGGGCTTTGTCCAGTTCTAACGCAGCCCGACGATTCTTGGCCCGGGAGCACATTGCTATCAATCAGGCGGGCAGATCAGATACAATTCGGAAGTTTGTTAGGTGCCGAATGCGCCGCACCGCGTACGTCGAATTTGCGCCGGGACTCCGCCATGGGCCGCGAGGACCATACCACCGTGATTCAGGGCTGGCTCGACCGGCTCCACGCCGGCGACGACTCGGCGCGGGAGAAGCTGCTCGCCTCCGCCTCCGACCGCCTGGCCCGGCTGGCTCGCAAGATGCTCAAGGGCTACCCCGGTGTGGCCCGTTGGGAGCAGGCTGAAGACGTCCTCCAGAACTGCGCTGATCCGCCTTGAACGCGCGATCAGAACCGTGACACCGTCGACCGCCAAGGATTTCTTCGGCCTGGCCTCGGCCCAGATCCGCCGCGAGCTGATCGACCTGGCACGGCACTATTACGGACCGTCGGGCCTGGGGGCCAACCACGCGATCAAGGGCGGCGGAGACGAGACCACCGAGCTGAGTCCTCCGGCGGAGAGCACGTACGAGCCAAGCCGGCTCGCGATATGGACCGAGTTCCACTCCCAGATCGAGGGCCTTCCCGACAGCGACCGGGAGCTGTTCGACTTGCTCTGGTACCAGGGGCTAACCCAGGCGGAAGCGGCGGCCGTCGTGGGTGCCTCCGAACGGACCGTCAACAAGCGCTGGATCGCGGCCCGACTGAGGCTCCGTGACGCACTCGGTGGTCAGCTGCCCGGTTTCTAATTTTCTCCGAGTGAGGCAGTGAACGATGTTGAAAACCGATTCACGCCTGAGCGAACTGCTTTTGCGCTGGGAGGAGCACCAAAGGAGCGGGCAGACTGTCTCCGCTGAAGACCTGTGCACTGACTGCCCGGAGCTTTTGTCGGAGCTGAGGCTGCGGATCCACGACTTGGTGGAGATGGACGCAGCCCTTGCCAGCGGGACAGCTCCGGCAACGTACTTTCCGACGGCCCCTACATCAAAGTCGGCGACCACGCAAGTTTCTTCCTTCGCTGGCTACGAAATTATCTGCGAGGTAGGCCGCGGCGGCATGGGCGCCGTTTACCGAGCGTTCGATCGCAAACGCGACGAGGTGGTAGCTCTGAAGACTGTGCAGCGGATGAACCCCGCGGCACTATCTCGCTTCAAGCAGGAGTTCCGCGCCTTTGCAGACGTGGTCCACCCCAACCTCGCAAGGCTCCACGAGTTGGTCTCCGACGGGACGAATTGGTTCTTCACGATGGAATTCGTCGAAGGGATCGACTTCCTCTCGCACGTCCGCTTTGACCCGGACCACCCCCAGTCACCGATCGTGGCGGCAGGGCTTGATTCATCCTGTGTCAATCGATTGAGAGAAGCTTTTCGTCAACTCGCCGAAGGTGTCGCGGCCATGCATGAAGCAGGCCGAGCACACCGCGACCTCAAACCTTCGAACGTGCTCGTCACCAAGACTGGCCGGGTCGTGATTCTCGACTTCGGACTGGCCACCGACCTGGTGCCGGAAGGAACGCTGCAAGTCGGTGGTCCTCTTGTGATGGGCACCGCGGCTTATATGGCCCCGGAGCAGGCCGCAGGGCTGCCCGTCTCGCCGGCCGCCGACTGGTACAGCGTCGGGGTGATGCTCTACGAGGCGCTCACCGGCCGGCTCCCATTCCTCGGTCGAACTGAGGAAGTCCTGACGAACAAACAACGCTATGACCCTCCAGCTCCCCACACACTCGAACATCACGTGCCTGCGGACCTCGACTCGCTGTGTGCGGATCTGTTGCGACGTGAGCCGGAGGCGCGCCCAACAGTCCTCGAAATCCTTCAGCGCTTGGGCGGACCGGCGGTTGTCAGACTGGAGGCTGCGCATGGATTGCCATCATCAACTCTCTATCAAGTCCCCTTGGTTGGCCGAGGGCATCATCTCGAGAGTCTGGAGGCGGCCTTTGCAGACATGAGGGGGGGACGAACGGTGGTCCTCTACCTGTATGGCCGGTCGGGAGCGGGAAAGACAGCCCTCGCGCAACACTTCTTGAACACCCTGAAGGAGCGTCATCAGGCGGTCATACTGTCGGGCCGATGTTACGAGCGGGAGGATTTGCCATACAAGGCGTTTGACAGTTTGGTGGATGCCCTAGGCCGGCACCTGGAAGGGTTATCTCGGTCTGATCTTCGGCCCCTGTTGCCGCGCGATCTCGGTCCGCTCGCGCGAGTCTTTCCAGTTTTACGGCACATCGCAACTGTGACTGCGGGAGCCAAGAGTGAAAAGATCCCCGATCAGCAGGAGTTGCGCCGGCGAGCCTTTGCGGCATTGCGCCAGCTATTCATAAGTCTTGGGGACCGCAAGCCACTGGTCCTGTTCATCGACGACCTGCAATGGGGGGATCTCGACAGCGCGGCTCTGCTGACCGAGCTTCTTCGGCCTCCCGACCCTCCCCGCCTTCTGATGCTGGGCTGTTATCGAGACGAAGATGCGACAACGAGCCCGTGCTTGCGCGATCCGGATGTCGCAATGGGGGCCGGACTCAGCAGCGATCGACAGTCGCGAGTTGGAGATCGAGGCACTGCCCCAGGCGGAGGCAGAGAGGCTGGCGTGCTCTCTGCTCGGCGGTGGAGGGATGTCCAGCGATCACGCCAGCATTATTGCCCTGGAGTCGGGGGGCAACCCTTATTTCATCGCCGAGCTTGTGCGCCACGTCCAGGGTGACATGGGGTCTACCAAGAGCACGTTGTCCACAGGGAGAGTCGCCCTGGATGAGCTCCTCTGGTCTCGCATGTTGAGTCTTCCCGAAGGGCCAAGAAGCCTGCTTGAAGTCGTTGCCGTTTCGGGACGGCCGATTGGCGAGATTGAGGCGTGCAGGGCCGCCGAGCTATCCCGCGACGTACGCGCTGCGCTGGCCGTGCTGCAGGCTGGCCGGTTTATCCGGAGTGCCGGTTTGCTCGAGCGAGGGAACCTCGAAGTTT
Organism: uncultured Planctomycetaceae bacterium; assembly: GCA_963760085.1. Lineage (GTDB taxonomy): Bacteria > Planctomycetota > Planctomycetia > Isosphaerales > Isosphaeraceae > Aquisphaera. Next base: position 64,618 of record CAVXCB010000056.1, on the reverse strand, counting down.
ACCACGACAGGGTCCGAGAAACGATCGTAGCACGCCTACCACAGGCTGCCCTGACGAATCGCCATCGACACATCGCCTTGGCTCTCGAGGGTACAGGCCAGGCGGATCCCGAGGTCTTGGCCGTCCATTTCCAGGGTGCCGGGGAGAGCCGGAGGGCAGTTGAATACTTCGCGAGGGCTGGGGACCACGCGGCGGAGATACTCGCTTTTGAGCGCGCGGCGGAATTCTATCAGCGAGTCCTCGATTCTCCCCTGGGGGACGGACCGGGTGCTCCTGGCCTCCGAGTTAAGCATGGAGACGCCCTGGCGAACGCTGGGCGAGGGGCCCGGGCGGCCCAGGAATACCTCGCGGCAGTCCTGGGCGTGAGCGCCTCCGAAAAGCTGGAGCTCCAGCGGCGCGCTGCCCAGCAATACCTGATCAGTGGCCACGTCGATGAAGGGCTTTCCGTTCTTCGCGACGTGCTGGCCGCAGTGGGTATGACACTGCAGACCACCCCGCGCAGAGCCCCGGGGCCACTCACTGTTTGAATATACTCAGCATGGCGAAGAGTTGGCCGACTTGTGAAGCATTGCGGCGGAGTGCTTCGGCGATGTTCGTCGCGCCCGTGGTCCGCAGGAAGCTGATGGTCGCATTTCGCAACGCAGCCATCACTTGGGGACCGGAACGCTTGCGGATCCGGCTGGAATCCTCACTCATCGTCACGTCGCGTACGTAATGAGAGCGATTCTCGATCGACCAGTGCCCGCGGACCCATTTGAGCAACCGGCCTGCGTCCCCGACAGCCCTCGAGACACTGGTGATGAAGTAGCGGTTTTCGTGGGTAGTCTTGCCGTCCTTCACGACCTCGCTCGCGACCTGTCCAACCTGGGCAACTCCGGGCCAGTCCAGATACTCGTTGAGAGCAGTTGTCGCCTTCAACGTGCGACGCTCGCGCCGACCGTGTCCCTTGTCGAGCGTCGTCGCCGTGTCCATGGCCTCATCCCAAATTCGTTGCTGCCGAGGGGGAAAAAGCCCCTTCCGCAGGAGGGGCGAAGGCCATCTGGATGTCGTGAAGGAGCGTTGGTTGGTTGTCTTTGACGAACACGAGGTAGTCGCCTCCGGCATCGATCACCTGCTGACAAAAATCACGCTGACAGAACATGGCGTCACCGGTGACCAGCGCCCTCCCAGCACCAAATCCTTGAGCAACCGGAGGGCGGCTTTGTGCTCGTTGGTCTTCTCTTCGCCGCCGTTAGGGACAACTGCTTGCGCGAGCGTCAAACCCGATTCATGGGCTAGTAATGAGAGCAGGTGCACGGCTTTCTGTAGGCCATCGAAGCTACCTCGGGCGGACTTTCCATCCAGAGCAAAGGCCTCAGGCAATGATGGCTCGGCGCCAATCGGCCGGCTCAACAACGCCTCGGCCCACCGAGTCAAGGCCTGCTCGAATGCCTTGACGTTCAAGGCGATCAGAACCTTGCGGATCCCTCCGGCCTTGGGGGGTCGGCGAGTGAAACCCAGTCGGTGCATCAGCTTAATGTCCTGGTCCTGCACCCATTGACCGATGGCCTCGTAACTCTTCGCGCCGCACATAATAGCACAGCAGACAGCGGTTAGGATGGCCGGCAGGGGATGCTGCCGTCCATGACGGCTGCGAGGATCGGGAACTGTGGCAAGAAAGGAAGGCAGACTCCCTGCGGTGAACGCGTCCATGCGACTCCTCCATGATGTATTTCCAGGTGAAAATCGAACTTCCATGCCGACAAGGCTTTTCTTATTCCCCTAGGCTCAATCTGTCAAGTGCCCTGCGCAGAGCCCTCATGTCCTTGCTATTTCACAATGCCCTGATCCGCCTCCGCGGTATCCGCTTCCGTCAGCGTAGCACCGACTCGGTTCAGGCAGATCTGCTGACCCGAATCGACGTCTGCTGGGCGGCAAACTGCGGCCTAAGCGTCACCGATTGCATTCGGGGCGCGGACTTCAATGCCCGCGGCTTACTACTCTCACTTCGCGCGGGCGAACCTTATCGGATCGCCCGTGCCCTGGCATTCCAGGCAGTGCATGTGTCTGCTGACGGATCTCGCAGCAGACGTCGCACAACGAAGCTGGTCCAGGCTGCCGATGCAGTGGCCCGGCAGGTCTCCCACCCTCACGCGCTCGCGATGGTCGCGATGGCCCGCGGACTCACCGCCTTCATGGAAGGGTTGTGGGATGCCGCAATCTCGAATTGTGATCACGCTTCGGAGATTTTCCGCGACCGTTGCACCGGGGTTGCGTGGGAACTGAACACAGTAAATATCATCGCCCTTTGGTCCCTTGCGTATACCGGAAGACTGGTCGAGCTCGCCAGACGCAGAGCCCTCTTGCTCCGGGAGGCACGTGAGCGTGGCGATCTCCACGCAGAGATTACCTTGACTAGTGTTTCCCTCGCAAGAATTGCTCAGGATGACCCGGATGGGCTCCTTGCGGAGCTCGCGAGGCCATGTCGCGATGGCCTTACCCTGGTTTTCACGTTCAGCATTATCATTGCATGCAGACTACAGTCAATGTTTATCTCTATAAAGGAGACTGGGCTTCTGCGCGGGGCTACCTCGACGCGCAGTGGCCCGCATACGCTGGCTCGCTCCTTTCTCTGTTTCAATTGGCCCGTATCGACACTCTCTTCTCGAAATCGCGGATCGCTCTCACGGCTGCGACGAGCTCCGCTGACGCTCGTTCGTTGGAACGCATCGCTCTCCGCTGCGCTCGGAGGCTCGAGAAAGAGAATGTCGCCTGGGCGACGGCGATGGCTCGACTCGTTCGCGCCGGGGTTGCCGGTGTCCGTGGCGAACGGCCGCGCGCCGCGGCGCTGCTCGCTGAGGCAGCCCAGGCCTTCGATGCTGTTGAGATGCCGCTATACGCTGCGTCGGCCCGGCGCCGCCTCGGCGAGATCCTTGGCGGCGACGAGGGCGCAGCGATGGTCGCGGGTGCCGACACCCTGATGACTGGGCGCGGCGTTCGTGAACCGGCCCGGTTGGCGGCGATGTACGCACCTGGGTTCGCGGGATCGGAGTGATCAGAGAAGATTCAAGCACACGCATCGCGGCTGATAGCCATCTTCCAGGTCCGCCTGAAACCACCGGAGTTGAGCGCCGCGTGCTCCGAGAGAATGGTCTGCGGTGCGAGGTGAGCGAGGAAAAAAGGACGTTGGGGCGCTGGCCACGTTTCCCGGTTGGCAGCAAGTGAATCGCCACTTCGGCTCTCAAAGACTCTCTGCCAACCCTCAGCGATGATTTGTTGGCCGGGTGGGTATAAGCTGTCCTGAAAGTGGGCCAAAATGAGATTCTTCGCTGGACTGGCTACGTCGATCGTGGTTGCGTAACTCTTTGTTGAATAAAAAGTTAGATCCAGAGTCCCGGCCCACGAAAGCCAGAAATCCGGAGTTTCGCCCTAGAAAAGCAGATAGATTCAATAGACGCAAGTCATTATTGCGTAATAACTTGCGTCACGAAACTGAGCTCAATGGACCGGTCGCGAAAACCCAAAAACGTAGCATTCCGTAGCATGTTGGCCCCTACCGGGGGACGTTGGGGGCCAGCCGAGGCAGTGGGCGTGAGAACGGTCATCGTGATCAAAATGGGCGACGACTAGAAGTACAGCCAAGGTCACGGACATCATGGCAAAGAGAGGGCTGCGATAACCTGGCCTGACGCCCGAGTAGTGGAAGGCCGCGGTGTCCGTCATTCGATCCAGAGATTGCGCGCCGCGGTCCATCTTATTCATCTACCAACGGCTGAGGTTTGGTACTCGGCGCGATGACCTTGGCCAGGCCCTTGGCGCCTTGATGCGCGGCCTTGGCTGCGGCGCCCTCGACCGGGTGGGTCTGGTGTTTTGAGTCCGCCGTCTCATCTTTGTGCTCGGATGGTTCCTCCTTTTTTTCCTCCTTTTTCGGCTTTTGCTCAGGTCGGGGAGGACGCATCTTCATCAGAAGGTGATTGGAGACCCCGTGGGGAGTGGCGACGCTGATGTCCAGGAGGGGCTTTCCATCGGCGCTGTGCGATGGACACGCGTCCTTGGAGATTGTCACCTCAAGGATGTTTCGACTCACGAGAACTTGCTTGGCCGGTTGACCGCCTGCGATCACGTGGTTGTCGTGTACGCTGAAGTTTTTCCCCTCGATGAGGATGGTTGATTCCTCGCCCTGAAGGGGCGGCGGTCCATGCCAGGCGAGTAGCGTGGGCCGGAGTTGCCCGCCCTGCGAGCAGAAGATCCGCGAGTCATTGTTGTCGTCCGTGAACGGAACATGTACCACCAGCCGTTGAGTGGGCATCAGGCTCTTGAGTTGATTGAGCCGTTCGACCGCAATCTGGTATTCCTCGGGGCGATATTTCCGTTCGATGTTGGCGCGGTTCAGAGCGCTTTCGGCCGCCACGAGCTTGCGAGCCAAGGTCGAGGCTTTCTCAAGGTCCGACTTCTGACCCTCACCCACCTCGCTTGTGCGAAACCAGTTGGCCACCGTGATGAACTCGATCTTGGGAATGAAGTTCGGCATCACGATGAGCGCGGTGCATTCACGCTGGCCGGGCTCGATGCTTTGTTCCTTGCCCGTGGGGTCCGGGAATCGCCCGTTGAGAAGGAGCTGGATATCGGTGATCAGGTGGCCGTCTCGCATGCGGGTCTGGATCCTGGGGTAAAAAATCCAGCCAAAGGATCGCTCGCCGGCCCCGAATCCGACCATTGTGGGGTTGAGGCGGATGGCGTTCTCGTCCTCCGCCCCTCGGTGTTCGGATACCAAGCCCACCGAGGCCAGCCCGCTTATGGCCTTGAGCGGTGCAACGGGTGCGGCCGCGGCCAGCTCGAAAGCCGACTGTGTCCGCCGACCGAACCCGTCTGCCACATTCTGCTGCGCGATTACCGGCTCGATGGCGTACACTCTGAGGGGCCATTTCTCATCGACGTATCTCTCGAAGAGGCGCATGGCCTCGTCCGACGCGTTGGGCTCGAAGAAGCTCATCTTCTTGAGTGTGTCGGACTTGAGTGTCGGTTCCTGATCGACCATGTCCTGCTTGAGCCGGCGGTTGACGGCCGCGGCCTGGATCCTCAGCGCGTAGCCCAGGAAATTCGCGGTGCGGCGGCGGTGCAAGCCGGGATCATCCCCCTCGATTCGGGCGGCCAGGCCGCCGGCCCTCAGTACCTGCTGGTCCGTGGTGCTGGCCTGTTGCAACTGGGCGAGTTTCGTGTAATCCCGGCGCATGACCAGCTCACCAATCTCCTCGAGCGGATCGAACGTGGCGATGCGCTGGCCCCCGCGAACCGGCGTGGCGGCCTCTTCCAATAACTGGTAAGAGGCCTCGAGCTCACCGCGTAACCAGTCGGCGACCCGTGCGCTGCGGTGGTGAGGCTCATCGGCAAGGTCCCGGGCGAGCAGGCGTTCGGCTTCGTCCTTGAGCAGGGCGATGCACTGCGTCCCGTAGAAAACCTCAGTGTCCGCATACGAGACCAGCGAAAACGAGCTCGAGCCGGGTCCCGACGTCGGCTCGCCATCCTTCGTTTGCGTGTTACCGATGGCCTGAGTGAGATTGTTCACCGTTTCGTTGATCACGGTGTTTCGAAGCGTGTTGCGGAGCGTTTCCCGGGTCATAAGCGACTTCGCCGACACCGTGATGATGGCGCCTTTACCGCGCCGGCTTCTCGGGCCCGGCGACAGCGTGACAGGAATTCGAACCAGGTACAATCCGTAACCGGGCCGATCCGTGAGGTCGTCTCCCGCGTTGATCCTGCGCAGTTGATTCAAGTGATTGAGATAATTCGAGTGCTCATCAAGAACCACGGTCGGCTCAAGGTTCACAGAAGTCCGATCCGGGGGGCCGGCGGATGCGGGCGTACTCGCACTTGGAATTGTGGTTGGTGTCGACCCGGGACTTGAAGCGGACGGAGGATTGCCTGAAGCGGTCTTTGGCACCGCAATGTTATTCATGGCCGTTCCTACGTACAAGCCATGCGATTCGGTCTCGCTACGGTGGATCGAGGCATTGATCTCGCCCTTGTAGCCGGTTTTGAGCCATTCGGAGAGCTGTGTCTCGTACTCCGAGCGGAATTTTGCAAGCCGATCCTGTCCCCAGACATCAGGCGACTTGACGCCGATTGTGCCGTTGGCAGTGAGCATGCGGTCCAGCTCGTCGATCATCTGTTCGGCGTCGGGAAGACGGATCTGCTGGTCGGTCATAGGACCGTCGCTGCCGTGGATGCTGCCGTCTCCCTTACCCAGGCCGACGCAGGCCAGTCCGCTGGGCATCAGCGCGGCTACCATAATAAGACGGTAAGCCGAAAAACAGTGCGTTTGTCCGCGAGTGATCATGCCAGCCTCGGGTCCGGGTCAAACGACAACGATGTTCATCATCGGAGTGAAATCGGATGGACTCTGCCGGTTACTCCACCAATTCCGAAGAATCCCGCGTCGATTGTAAGAAATACCTCACGAACCAGTCGGACGGCTGCGCTGACTTCGCCCTGAAACCGAAATGCCGGGGCCGGTGCAGCGGTTGCAACCGCAACGCACCGGACCCGGCCAGGTGTGCAGACCGGAGGGAGATCATGGCGCCGGCCCTGGGCGGGAGCCGGCGGAACGCGATCGGTAGCGGCAGATGGATGCAAGAGACGAATGAGGGCGATCAATCCGTAACGGTCACCACTTCGGGTTTGACAGCGGGTTCAGATACCATTGCCGAACGACGAGGATTCGCCGCGTCGATGGTAATCCGAGGCGATTTCCTGTTCCGAGCCATCGCGCCTGGGCGGAACGTGCGGTCCACGCAGCACCGACTGGTTGCCGCGTGCGTGCTGGGTATGACCTCGCAGCGGGCCGCGACGGATCGGGGGCTCGCCGGCTGAGGCATGCGCCGCCGGGGCGTGGCTGTCGTACGGGATCTCGAAGTCGTCGACTTCGTACTCGTCGTACCGCGAGATGTACCCTGGCATCTTGGCTCGTTCGAGCTCTTCAGCGTAAGAGGCCAGCACGGCCGACTGGATCTTCTCGCGGCACATCGAGTTGATGGGGTGGGCGATGTCGGCGTGCAGCTTGGCCCGGCCGTCCGCGTCGCGCAGAGCGCGGTTCTCGTCTAACCGGCATCCGCACTGGTTACAGAAGCGACTGCGCAGATGATTCTTCGTGCCGCAATTGTGGCATCGATCGGTCAGCTTGCGCGAGGGCATGGCGACGAAGAAGCCCTTGGCCCCTTCGATAATCTTCAAGTCACGGATGACGAACATGTCATCGAACGTAATACTGCAGAAGGCTTGCAAGCGTTCGTTGCTGCCCGAGTTGTCTTCCATGAGCTTGATGCGAACTTCAGTGATCTCCACAGCCGGTACTCCTTTACGTGGGCTTCTCTGCTCTGCTCAGGGGCCGCAGGTCACGACCCGGACCCATCCTAGTCCGAGCGGTTGTAGGTCTTCCGCGGCCTTTTGTGCCGCGGCGAAATCACGACAGAGGCCGAAGTAGGCCGAGCCGCTGCCACTCATCAAGGACCCTTCCAGCGGAGGGTCCAGGTTTGCCAAGGCGTCTCGAACCCGCACCAACTCGGGTCGAAGCGTTTCGGCGACGGATTGAAGCCGGTTGAACAGGCTTCTTCCCAGGGCGGCCGTACCTTCAAGGGCCAGCGCGGCGCAGACCGGGCCGATCCGTCGAGGCGACTCGGGCGGTCTGAGCTTGCGGTAGACGTCGGCCGTGCTCAGGCCGATTGTCGGGGCGACCAGCACGAAGTGCAGGGGCTGCCGAATCGTCACACTCTCGACGTGCTCCCCTCGCCCCCGGCAAATCGCCGCGGGTGGGTGCAAGAAGAAAGCCACGTCGCTGCCGATCTCTCCCGCAACCGCGTCCAGCCGGTTCGCGGGCATCCCCAGGTCCCAGATCCGATCGAGAGCTGCCAGGGTCGCGGCCGCATCGCTCGAGCCGCCAGCCAGACCCGCCTGCGCCGGAATCGCCTTCGTCAGGAAGATTCGCGCGCCACGAGTACAACCGGTCGCAGACCTCAGACGAAGGGCGGCCTTGACGACTAGATTGTCGCTCCCTTTCGGCAGACTCGCATCGTCGCACTCCAGAACGATTTCTCCCGAATCAAGCTCCGTGACGGTCAAGGTGTCGCATAAGCTCACGGTGACCATCAACGACTCGATTTCGTGATAACCGTCCGGCCGACGCGCCAGGACCTCGAGATACAGGTTTAACTTCGCCGGCGCGAGGACTTCCACGCCGCCGGCGATTGAACGAACGATCATGGGACACGTCCCGATACTCAGTTCCAAAGGCTGGTTGACCCTGCCGTTTCATCGGGTAGCCAGTCCCATTCGGCGGTCGTTCTATCCCGTTCGTCCGATCCCCGCAAGCCCGAAAAACTGCTAAAGTCGGAATCGACGCAGCCCAGGCGACGCATTGGCTTTGAATTTTCTTCAAAGGCCACGATTGCAGTCCTCTTAGGCATCCAAAGCGGTCGACCCTGGAGGCGTCTTTGTCCACGGCCCAAGCAGCGTCTGCTCACGTCTCTGGTAGCGCCCGGCACTCTCCTGATGCGGCTTGATTTCTGCGCGTCGGCCCGAGCACCACCCAGATGAACGTGCTTATTGAAGTCTCCGGGCAAACGTGGTCAGACTGTCTGCCTCGCGGCTCATGGCCTGGGCCCGAAAGCAGCGCACCAGACCCTCGACGGCGTCGTAAAACGGTGCGTTTGCCGGCCGATCGCGCGGTAGGCGGCCCGAGAAAGCCGCCGGCAAAACCTTGCCGGCCAGCTCCACGACATAACCAAAATGTCCGCGGGCGAGGACCGGATCCTTGAACTCGTCGAAAGCGATCCGCCCCAGTGCCACATGCACCCAGAGGTTCGCGGGGCAGGCTTGTAGCGTGTACCGCAGGGCGTCGCGCGCCTCCTCGGGTTCGCCGGCATGCCAGAGCTCCAGGCCCTCCTGGTAGTCCGGCTCCAGCTCCTGGACACACCGAGGATGAACCAGCTCGAAGCTGTCTGGATGACCCTCCACCACCGTTAATCCAATCGGACCAGCGTTCTTTCCAGGCCTCCCTTGCACGTTCGCACTCGTGGCCCTCCCGGGCGCGGCCGAGCACGACCTCGCTGCCGCCCAAATTCATCTCGCAACGTGTTGCCTCCTCGAAGATTCCTCGCGGACGGCGTCTCGTGTTCGTAGGCCCTGTCGCCCCGGATCCATGTTCGAAGTGCTCCTTGACTGAGTACTCTTTATTTTTCCACCCTACCCCTGGGGATTCCAGAAATACGATCCCCGAAATCTTTAATTTCATGGATTTTCGACCTTTTTTGCGTCGGATGTCGGTATGATGCGGCTCGATTCTCCGCAATCAACGAGAGGGCTCTTGTCATGAAACGGCGAATCATCCGAGGGGCATCCCTGGCTGTTTTGCCGCTCGCGCTGGTTGGCAGCTCACTCTCCTACTTCTCCAGGTCGATCCGACTCCAACTCTTCGGCACGACCCAGGAACGAGCGATCGCCGACATTGAAGGCCGCGCCGGGACATACAAGATCGATCCCACGCTCCCCGGCAAACCGATCGTCAAGGTCGATCTCTCCTTCTCGGAAATCAATCCAAACAGCATGAGGCTCGTTGGCAAGTTGTCCCACTTGCGGCAGCTCAGCCTGCTGGACACGTCCGTCACGGATGAAGACATCGGGCCGCTTAGTGCCCTGACCGAACTGCGCTCGCTGAACCTTATGTCCACCAATGTTCGAGGCGTAGGGCTGACGCAGCTCAAGGGTCTAACGCTGCTCCAGTCCTTGAATCTCCAGTGCACCCCGCTGGGAGAGGAAGGCCTGGCGTCAATCACCAACTTGTCGTCACTTCGGAACTTGGACCTCGCGTTTACCGGCGTTACGGACCGGGCACTAGCTTACTTTCGAGTGACGGATTCCCACAACGGACACGCCGGCGCGCACGGACTCGTCAACCTCGCGTCCCTGAACCTGAAGGGAACCCAGATTGATGGTCCGGGCCTGGCCAACCTCGCCGGTTTGACCAAGCTCGGGGCGTCTCCTTGAGCTGCAGCCAGGTCACTGATGCTGGGTTGGCTGGTTTGGAGAAGCTCACGGCCTTGCGCGCTTTGGATCTGGGCAGCACTCGGATCAGTGACAAGGGCTTGAGTCACCTCAAGCAGCTGAAGCAGCTCCGCCTGCTCAACCTGTTCGGCACGCCGATTGTCGGCGAGGGACTGGCAGTGCTTGCCGAGCTCCCCAAGCTCGAGACCCTGGAGCTGTCATCCGCCAAGATCTCCGATTCTGGGCTGGCCGGGCTTGAGAAACTCTCACGCCTCCACTCGCTGAACCTTGGCAATTGCAAGGTCTCCGACGCCGGCACGGAACACCTTGCCAAGCTAAAGAGCCTGAAATACCTGTCACTCAGCCTTACCAAGGTCACCGATCAGGGACTGGAAGCGCTCAAGCGTTTGAATCAACTCGAAGCACTCGGTTTGGGCGGGACGAAAACCACTCCCGCGGGAATCAAGCGACTGCTCACGATTTTGCCCAAGTTACGGATCGTCAAATAACAACCCCCTTGCCGCGCCGTCGACAACGCTCTTGAAACAATGGCAACAGGGCCGAGTCCCCAGCAAACGACGTCGATCAAGTGTTCGCTGCGCCGTGCATGCCCTCAGAATTGCGTGATATCCTACTAGCAAACGATCAATTTCTATCCAGTTTGCCCCACCCCCTTGCTCGTCCGCGGGCCCGACACCGCCCTGTCGATCTTATTCGAACAAAATTTCGCTGAGCCGCCTCATGCTTGGCGGCCCAGATCGTCTAAAGGGGTGAAAGGCGTGTTGTGCACCGCATGAAGCCAGAAAGCAAGGGGGGAGATAGCCATGAACTCGCGTGTGGCTCGGTGGGTGGTCGTCTTGGCCTTGGGGGCTGCTTTGCTTGGTCTAGCCTGGACACAGGCAGCGCAGGCGCAGGGGTTCATCATTGATCGGCGGCCGGCCATACCGGTCGGACGGTCCTACGAGATCCGCGAAGTCGGCATCGATGCCCGCGTCCGCGACCAGGTTGCCGAAGTTCAGGTCGCTCAAAGCTTCCATAACCCGGGGTCGATTCAGATTGAGTCGGAGTTCCTCTTCCCGCTGCCCGAAGACGGAGCCGTGCAAAACTTCGTGCTGCTCGTCGATGGACGTGAGCTGCCTGGGCGGCTGATGAACAAGGATGAGGCGAGGCGGATCTACGAGGAGATCGTTCGGACCAAGCGCGACCCTGCATTGCTCGAGTACATGGGCCGCGGGCTGTACCGCACCAGCGTTTTTCCGATTCCCCCGGGTGCGGATCGCAAGGTGACGATGCGGTATACCCAGCTCTGCCGGCGCGACCGTGACTTGATTGAGTTCTCGTATCCGCTGAGCACGCAGAAGTTCACCGCCAAGCCGGTCCAGCGGCTGACGGTCAACATCCTGCTCCAGGGGAAAGACGCTATCAAGTCCGTCTACTGCCCCAGCGACGACGCGCGAATCGACCGTGTGGGCGATCATGAGGCGCGGATCAGCCTGGAGCGGCGCGACATTGTTCCGAGCAACGACTTCCGGCTTGTTTACAGCCTGAGGGACGGAGCAATCGGGGCCTCACTCATCAGCTACCGGCCTAGTTCCGGCGACGACGGCTACTTCCTGCTGCTCGCCAGCCCCGAGGTAAAGGCTGCGGACGTCAAGCCGCAGCCCAAAACGGTCATCTTCGTCCTCGATCGGTCGGGATCGATGGCCGGCAAGAAGATCGAACAGGCCCGCAAGGCCCTGAAATCGGTGCTCAACAACCTTCGCGAGGATGATCTGTTCAACATCATTGTCTACGACGATCGCGTCGAGAGCTTCATGCCGGAGCTCCAGCGATACTCTACCCGCTCGCGAGAAGAGCGCCGAGCGTTTTGTAGACAACATTCGCGAGGGAGGGTCCACCAACATCGATTCGGCTCTCAAGAACCGCGCTGGGGATGGTCCACGACGATGCACGTGCCAGCTATGTCCTTTTCCTGACCGATGGCTTGCCCACGGCAGGTGAAACCCAGGAGCTGAAGATCGCCGACAATGCCCGCCATGCCAACGCGCGACGGACGCGGCTGTTTTGCTTCGGGGTCGGCTTCGACGTCAACGCTCGGCTGCTCGACCGGTTGAGCGGGGGCAACAGCGGCACCAGTGAGTACGTCAAGCCAGACGAGGACATCGAGGCCCATGTGGGACGGTTCTACGCGAAGATGACCAGCCCCGTCCTGGCAAGCCCACGTGTCGAGCTCACCGACATCGACGTGAACCGGACCTATCCGGGCGAGCTGCCCGACCTGTTTGAGGGCGGCCAGATTGTCTGGGTGGGGCGGTATCGCCAGTCGGGCAGGACGGCTATCAAGATCATCGGCAAGGTCAACGGCGAGCGCAGGTCGTTCGAGTTCCCGGCGGAGCTAGAAGATAGCAACAGGGGCAGTACCCACGACTACATCGAGCGCATCTGGGCCACCCGCCGGGTCGGCTACCTGATCGACCAGATCGACCTGTCGGGGCAGAACAGGGAGCTCGTCGACGAGCTCGTCAGCCTCAGCACCAGGTATGGCATTCTCACTCCGTACACTGCGTTTCTGGCCGATGAGCGCGTGCCCCTGCACGCGGCGATGCAAAATCGCCGAACGACCCGCGAAAACCTCGAAGCCCTGCAAGCCGTGAGCGGCGGCTTTGCCGTGGCCCAGCGCGACCTGAAACAATCCTACATGCGGGCTGAGAAGGCTGATCAGTTCGGGCTGGGGGTAATGGGAGGGGGTATGGGCCAAAACGGGCAGACGCCGGTCTCATACGGCAGAACGATGAGTGAGCAGATGGCCAGACAAGTTCAGAATCAGCACTCGCCTTGTCGGCCGCGATCCGACGGCCAGCAGGTTCGCAGGTATAGAGGCACGGGCGCGGCCGTAGCCCCCGCTCAGCAGCCCATCCCAACCATGTCCGCTCTGGAGCCGCGAGGCTTGTGAATCAGCAAGGTGAGGACCGTGGTATTCAAGCCAAGCTCCGCCAGGTCGGATCGAAAACGTTTTACTTCAAGGACAACCGCTGGATCGATTCGGCCGTGCTGCCGGAAGAGGATGCGAAGGCCAAGCGGATTCGCCAGTTCAGCGACGAATTCTTCAACCTGGCAAGATCGCAGGCGGCCGAGATGAACCAGTATCTGACCTTCACCGAGCCCGTGACGATCAAGCTGGCCGATACCGTCTATCGCATCGATCCGGCCGAGCGCACGCCATGATCAGGCGGCCAAGCACGCGGGAGGGCGGGTCGATCTGGCGATCGGCTCGCTCTCCTCGCTGCAGCAATCTGTTACGTCTTGAGGACGTGAACCGAGACGATTTCCGGCCGGATGAGCTTGTCGCCGGCCTGGAAACCCGGCCGAAGCCGGCCGGCGATGGTTTTGTTGCGTTCGGGGTCGTCGGTGGGCACGGTCGTTACCGAGCGTTGGCGGCGGGGGTCGAAGTCGTCACCCTCGTTCTGGAACGGCTCGACTCCCTGGCGATAAAGCGTGTCCTCGATCGCGGTGCGAATCGACTCCAGCGTGCCGCGCAAGGCGGCCGCGCGATCAGGCTCGTCTGCCGGCTGGGCCTCGATCATCTTGCCGATGTCGTCGTGAAGCTGGATCAGGTCGATGAAGATCGGCCTTTGTACCTTCAGCAGCAAGTCTTGCTTGTACTCCTGGAGCTCGGCGTGCAGTCGATCGACGACCCGCTCGCGGGATGCCTCGGCGCGGACCTCGCGATCGAAAAGCGTTTGCAAGCCCGCTAGTCGATTCTCGACCAGTGCGGCAAGCTGGCTGATCGCCGCGATGATCCTTGGGGTCGAGCCGTCCAGCGACTCGGGTGGCTGACCGGTCTGGGCTCACCGCGGTCTTGCGGCGGATGCTGGACTCCTCGGCCGCTCTCAACTTGGTCGGTCACTGCCGTGGCGATCTCTGCGCTCTGGATGGTCAGACCTCGGCAGCATCGGCATCCGCTATCTGGGGAACCGGCCACAGGCCAGTATCTTCCGCGGCCGCATCGACCGGGGCCGCGATTGCTGGTCCTCGGGGCGATCAGTCTGGCACATCGTCGCTCCTTTCTCATCGTGGTGCGGCACAGTCAGCCGTGCAATCCGAGCCGCCCGGCCGAAGCAGGGGTCGGGCTCCTTGTGTTCGGGTTCCCATCAGGTTACACTGACAGGCCAGGGAATGTGTGAAGATCGCTCGTAGCGACGAACGAGATCGCAATCCCGTCTTGCTCGGCTCTCCGGAGGACGATATCATCGATGCGCCCGACCGTTCTGTCCGCCGTTCCTCTGGTTCACCCTTTTCTGGCTCGGTTTCGCACTCGGCCGAGCTCGCCACAGCAACCCAACGACGCCACCCTGGGAGCCAAGCCGCCCGCCGGCGCCTACGTCTTGCTGGGCGAGCATCCGTTTCGAAGGCTGGGTTCAGTCGGCTGGCAAGACTCCCGCCAAGTGGCCGTTCGCTGACGGAATTCTCACCGTAGGCCACGGCAACATCATGACCTCCAAGACCTTCGCGAACTTCCAGCTCCATCTCGAATTCAACGTCCCTTACATGCCCGACGCTCATGGCCAGGCCCGGGGTAACAGCGGAGTCTACCTGACCGGCAATTATGAACTCCAGGTGCTCGACTCGTACGGTCTGAAAATCCAGGACAACGACTGCGGTGCGATTTACCACCAGGTCACTCCGGCCGTGAATGCCTGCAAACCGCCGCTCCAGTGGCAAACCTACGACGTCACCTTCCACAAAGCGAAGCGTGGACGACGGCAAAGTCGTGCAAAAAGCACGTGTGACCGTTACTCCAAAACGGGACTTTTGATCATCGACAATGCCGAGATCTCGCCCAGCCCGGGCGGCGGCGGTTTTGCCGAAGGTCAAGATGGTCCGATCCTGCTGCAGGACCACGGCAATCCGGTTCAGTATCAGGAATATCTGGATCAAACCGATCGACTGAGCCTACCGCGAGACGAAGCCACGGTGGAGATGGCCAGGAATGTTGCCCACGCTGACGCCCGAGCGGCTGTGCGGCCGCCGCGATCGGCTCTGGCAGGCGCTGCCGGAGCCGTGCGACGTCCTGGTCATCACCTCGGCCGAAAGCCTGATCTATCTGGCCCGATCTGCATGGGAGCGCTCCCGGCGGGTGAGGCTCTAATGCGCCCTGAAGTGCCGGCAGCGCGGGTGGACGCCGGGGTGCGCGGTCATTTCGCCTCGCACGGACTGGAGGAACACTTCACTTCGCACACCGGGCATGGCCTGGGGCACCCCGAACCGCCCTATCTGGTTGCGGAGAGCATCGAGACGCTCCAGCCCCATGACGTCGTCGCGCTCGAACCGGGACTTTACTTGCCTGGCGTCGGGGTACTGCGGTTCGAGCGCAACTACCTGATCAGCGGCGGCGGACACGAACTCCTCACGCGGCACCGGCTGGGGCTGACGCCGTGACAGGCGCCGAGTGTCGAGAATTCGGCTGCGATCGATCAGGCTCTTGCCGCTGACTTCAATGCCGTCAGGGCCGGCTCGTAGTTGGGCTCCTGGACGATCTCAGGCACGATCTCGGCGTAGGTAATCTTGTTGGAGGGGTCTACCACAAACACGGATCTGGCCAGCAGAGGGATTGGCAAACCCTGGATGAGCACGCCGTAATGCTGCCCGAAGCTATGGTTGTGCGCGTCGGAAAGGTTGTTCATATTCTCGATTTTGGCTTCGGTGCAGAACCTGGCCTGGGCGAATGGCAGGTCGAGACTGACGGTATAGGCCGCAACCTTGTCGCCGAGGGCGGTGAGCTCCTCGGCAAATCGCTTGGTCTGCTTGTTGCAAACAGGGGTGTCGAGCGAGGGAACCACGTTGAACAGGCGGGCTTTGCCGGCGGTGTCGGCCAGCTTGACCAGCGCCAGTCCGGCTCCGACGCACAGGAAATCAGGCGCAGGATCGCCGGCCTTGAGCTTGGGACCAATGAGGTCGATCGGATTGCCCTTGAACGTGACCTCGCCTTTACGTGTCTCTGCCATGACTGTCGTTCCCAATGGATGGTTTGATGCGTAATCGATGGTGATTCGCCACGAGAAATGTCCAGGGTAGCCTGAGATCGCGGGCGGGTGCAAGCGGTAGGGTGGCATGCTTCAAAGTTCGTCGTGACCACCGGCAGCGGCCACGTCGAAGATGCGGACAATCTAAGAGAGGTACATGCTCTCATCGATCGAGCGACTAGCGCATGAAAAAGTCACCTCTCGGCATGAAAACGACGGTCATCCGCCCCGGTCCCCCGGTGAAAACTTCACAGACCCAGGGTTGATCAACGGCTGTGTCTCCTTGATCAGAGAGCTAAACTTGAGCACAGTCAGCGTGAACTCCGTAAGCTGGTCGAGCCCTTCGGGACCGACCCAGACATAGGTGTTGCCGCATTTCCCGACATAGCAGGCGTCTTTTGAAACGTCGCGCTTACGCCCTACGTGGAACCAGCCGGATTGGATCATGGCGAGGTCGTTCTGAATCATCCCGACTTTTCGGCAGACGTTCCTCGCCAGCGGGGAGCGATCGCGCAAAGGTTCGGGGTCGCCGCAGACGGTATCGTCGTTGGTTGTGATGACGTGGGCATCCAGCTCCTTCGAGCTGCGGCTAACGTTGCCCTGGAATTGGTAGAACAAGTCCGACTCATTCCGGAGGTCGGCGTTGTACGTGAATTGGTCCTTCAACTCATGGGCCAACTCATCGAGGAACTCGGGCGTCGGCATATCGGGAGCCCCGTGGGCACGGCGATATGCAATCCGGAGCAAACGCAACTCGATCGCACTAATCACCGGCGACATACCCCATTGGGCCACAGCGGTCCTCGAGCCCAAGAGCTGCGGGAACCATGTGACCGGCGGGCCGAGGTCCAGCGCCGCACCCCCAGAGATCGAGTCGGTGAGCTGCGTCGTCCCCTCGCGGAGATTTACATGCCAGGGGAGCGCAGATGGGTTCGTTGCGAACTGAGCGAGGTTATCCAGGACTTGCTGGTACTGCAACTCTGGCAGGGTTCTCCCCTGGTTGATCGTCCGCTGGCGCAGCCGACCGGTCGTACATCCGGCTAACGCGGCCAAGCCAAGTATGAAGATGATCCGCGCAAGACGCATGCGGTCTCCGCGAGGCGCCGTATGGATGGTTTATGCCGATTATATCGGCACGCGGTGGCCCGGACGTGAGAATCGTGGCAATTCTAACCTCGCTATCGGACCCCGTATCAACGTAAGCGCCCGGGATTTCCAGGTGTCCGCGCGGGGACAGGGCCGAAGGGAAATGCCAGCGTGACGACTTCTTCGTCGTTCGTCGGCTTATCTCGTGCGGCGCCGTTCTGCCCGACGCTGGTCCCGTCGTTGGGCCTTCTGGCGGGACTCGTCAAGGCGATGGTTCAGCACGTGCTCGGGGTGCGCCGCTGCCCAGCGGTCCGGCAGCAGGCGTGCCAACGACTCCGGGCTCGCGTCCACCGACAGCTCCAGGATTACGTCATGCAAGTAGGCCCAGGGCTCCAGCCGGTGCCGCTTCGCCCCCGCGATGATCGTGCAGATCACCGCCGCACGCGGACCCGCCTCGTCACTGCCCAGGAACAACCAGTTCTTCCGTCCGATGGCCTGATCCCGCAGCCGTCGCTCCGACACGTTATTGTCGATCGTCAGCCGACCGTCCTCAGTGTAACGGCACAACGCCTGCCATTGGTTGAGCGCATACGTCACCGCTTGTGCCAGCGCCGACTTGGGCAAGAGCTTCGACGAGAGTCGATCCAGTTCGTCCCTGAGCCGCTCTAGGATCGGCACCGCCTCGGCTTGTCGCATCGCACGACGCGCGGCGTCGTCCAGAGGCCGAGCCCGGTCTTCGACTTCGTATAGCCGCCTGATCATCTCCAGAATCAGCGAAGCTTCCGCGGGAGACGACGACCTCGCCTCGAAGAACTTCCGACGGGCATGCGCCCAGCAGGCCACTTCGATGATCCGGCCGTCAGAGCCCGTGTAGATCCCGTCATACCCGCTGAAGGCGTCGGCTTGCAGATATCCCGTATAGTTCGCCAGGAACTGCGCAGGGCCGTCCCGCTTGCGATTCTCCGTGAAGTCATACACGTCGTAAGGAAACGCGGCGGGGCCGATGTAGACCCAGAACCGCCCCTTGTGGCTGCCCGGTTTTTCACCGCCCAGCACCGTCACCGGTGTGTCATCGGTCCAGATCACCCCGGCCTGTCGCACCAGTTCCTTCTGAAGCTCGTAGAGCGGCCCGAACAGGTCAGCAACTTTGCCGACCCAATCGCAGAGTGTGCTGCGGGGCAAATAGAGACCATAACGCGTCGAGATATCCTCGAATCGATACAGCGGCAGATGTTCGGCGAATTTGGAGACGACCACCTGAGCAAGCAGGCCCGCTCCAGCGATACAGCCGCTCAAGGGACGTGGCGGAGGCTCGGGGGCGACCACACCGTCGCGGCAGTGGGAGCAGGCATACTTGGGCAAGACGTGGACATGAAGTTCAAAGTGGGCCGGGATGAACTCCAGCACACGGGCCTCATCCTCGCCGATGCGTGCCTTGGGCTCTCCGCAGTGCGAGCAGACCTTATCGGCCTCGGGTACGTCGTGCTCGATGCGGACTTGAGGTAGTCGATCGTAATCCGGCTTGCGTGATCGGCGCGGTTGTGCCGGTGGCCTGGAATCACGGGCCGGCGGCTCGGGCGGCGAGGTGAGACTCTCATCAGCTTCGTCGAGCTCGAACAGATGCCCCTGTCCGGGGGCTTCCACCAGCCGTTCCCGCCGTGGACCGAAGACGTAGCGGCGATAGAGCTCGAGTTGCCGACGCAGTTCATCGACGGTTTGCTGGTGTTCCTGGACGGTCTGATCGTGGAGCTTGGCGGCTTGATCGAGCGCGGCTTGGAGGTCCTCGACCTGCTGGTTGAGCCGGTTCAGCAGGTCGTGACATTCGCGAGGGTCAGCGGGCCATGACTCTGGCGTGATCATAGCATGTATTATAGCATGATCACTCCATATTACAAGAGGGGAACGATCGATTTTTCGGCCTCTGGCGTCGGACGCTGGTACCGCTTGCGTTGCCGAGCCGATCTCAAGTCGATGCCGGAGAGGATCAACGCCAATTGGGTCGCAGTCATCTCGATCGATACCGCATCGCGGGGGGCCTTTGGGATCTGGAACGAGCCGACCTCCAGTCGCTTGTACCAGATGGCCAGCCCGTCGCCGTGATCCCAGTAGAGGATCTTGATGCGGTCGCGGCGGCAATTGACGAACAAGAACAGGTGGCCGGACGTGGGGTCCTGGCCAAAGGCAGAGGTCACCAGGCCGGAGAGCGCATCGAAGCCTTTGCGGAGATCGGTAGCTGGGGTGTGCAGGAACACTCGGACGGCATGAGGGAGGCTGATCATCGCGAGCCTCCAGAGTTGGTCTTGGCTGCTGCGACAGCGCGGACGAGACGGCAGGCCAAGTGCTCATTGACCGTGGGAATGCGAAGCCGGATTCCATTGGGAAGGTCGGCCTCGATCGGCAGCGGTTGGTCAGCAACTCGCTCGAGGAGGCGTACAGTCACGGGGAGAAAAGTCGACCGGGCGGGTAACGTTGAGCCCGGACCTGCCGAGTCAGCAAGACGGAGTCGTCGCTTCCAAGCATGGAACTTCGACCTGGCGACGCCTTCCCGTGTACAGAACTGATCGATTGTCAAACCGCTGGCTTCTTGGCGTCGAATGCGATCGCGCCAAAGCGCATGGACCTTGGGGTCGGGGGTTCTTGCCATTGGGTAGCCTCCTGAACGTGGACGAACTGGTCCACCTCGCAGGCTACCAGGCCCCGCAAGAATGGTTATCTCGGGCGCTTACGTATCAACGACCTGTACGGGGTTCCGATGGCAACGGAGAAAAAAACAGAGTCTGTAGCAGCAAAACCGGGGAATTGACCGTGATCAGATTGCGCAAATCCCTTAAATTATTGCCCAGGAGTATCTGTCCAAGGAGGGATTTGCCATGTCCGGACCGGGAGAATATCTGCCCGACCCCACCGAAGGGATTACTGACCCCAAGGATCTCCCCCAGCCGAAGGTCGTTAAACGCATCCGGAATTTCAAACGTCGACCCTGCCCTCGTTGCGGCAAGTCATGCCCCAGGGACAGAGTGGTCACCCGCGTGCTGCGTGACCTGGGGGACTGGATCGTTGGTCGACCGTGTGAGATCCATCTCACTTATTCGCAGCATCATTGCACCAACTGCCGCAGGTACTTCAACGCCGACATGTCGGACTTGGCCAGGCCTAAGGCTCACTATACCCACCGGGTGGTCTCTCTGGCCGTGCGTTTGGTGGTGGAAGACGGCTTGCCCTATCAATCCGCCAGTTGGCATTTGTGGCGTGACCATCGCGTCTTCGTGCCCTATGCCACCATTCAGAACTGGGTGGAGGCCGGGGGAAAAAAGGCGGCCAGTCAGATCGAGACAACGTATCTGGACTGGGCCCTCAGCGACTTCTCTGGGTACATCGCTGCCGATGAACTTTACGACGGCCCTTTCTGTGTCCTGTCGATCGTCGACAATCGCACCTTCAAGCGGCTCTGCTATCAGGTCCTGGATCACGATCCGACACACACGGACATTACGGCATTCTTCCGGAAGTTCCAGGCGGCCCTGGAAAGCGCAGCTTGAACATGCGCGGCATTACCACGGACGCCTCCCCGCTCTACCCGGAGCCGATTGCCGCCGTTTTCGGTGCGGTGCCCCATCAGATCTGCGAGTTTCATGTGCTGAAGGAATTGACCAAGGCCATTCTCAGAGCGGTGGCCAGGGTCCGCAAGCAATTGGCGGCGACCAAGCCAGCAGCAAAGCGTCGGCGCCCCTCGACGCCTCAAGCCAAGAGAGTTGCCCGACAGCGAAAGCGACTGCAACAGAAAGTCCAGGACCTGTTCGACCATCGCCACTTGTTCGTCCAGCACCGACTGACCTCTGCCGAACGCCGAACCCTCCAACGAATCACACGTGGTCTGAACTCCCTGCGTACCTTGCGCGACATTATGGACGAGATCTATCGTCTCTTCGATCGCCGTTGTCGGACCGACACTGCCTTGGAGAAGCTGGCTCGATTGCGTGCCCGGGTTCGCCGTTTCCACGAAGTGGGGAAAACGCTGAGCAAGTTGCAGTCGGCGAACTTGGACAAAGCCCTGACGTTCCTCGACGACAAACTGCTTCCTTCAACCTCCAATGCCGTGGAACGAGGAAATCGGCGTCATCGCAAGATGCAAAAGACGGTTTACCGCGTTCGGACCGAGGAGCACATTGTCGAGCGCATCGCTTTGGACATGGTCCGAGAATCCCAGAAGGAAGCGCGAAACAAAACGATGGAGACGATGCATCATGAAAGGGCGGCCTAGAACCCCGGTATTGATGCTAAAGTCTCAAAAAACAACGAATTTCATCCTGACTCCCAGGCCGCGGTATCGTTGCTTAGGTTGTACGCCCTGTGGCAAAGGAATCCAGGGTATTCCGCCTCCCTGACGGTCCGGTCGAATTCGCCCACACTATCCGTTCGGAGATGACCTCATGTGCGCAAACCCGGACCCCAGTGGCCCCGAAGCGACCCGCCGGGACATGGCCCACGCTCTGATGGCCATCGTCTACAGCGGGCTGCCCGACAGCGACCTGCCCAACATCCGGCTCGATAGCGACCTGCCCAACATCCGGCTCGACTTCGCCAATCGGTACGCGGTGGAGTATTTCGGCATCGCCCTGGAGGAGGTCACCGACTACCGCTGGATTGACCTCGTGCACCCCGACGACCGCGCCTCGGTGCTGGTGGCTTGGGACGCCTCGTGTGCGACCGGCCAGCACTACCGCCACGAGCACCGCCTCAAGCTCGCCGACGGCCGCTATCGCCGGTTCCTGTGCGAGGCGCTGCCGCTGCGGGATGAGCACAGGGCGATCCTGAAATGGTACGGGGTGCTCACCCCCCTCGACGGCGAGCCCCGGCTCCGCGGCCCGCGGCCCCGGCCCGCGAAGGTGGACTACTACCCGCTCCGCAACGCCAGCGGCCAGCTCCAGCTCGTCGAGGTCGCCGTCTGGGACGACAGGCCCGACGACCCCACGGCCAAGCTCCACCCCTGCGGGGCGTGGTATCGGATCGAGCCCCTGGAGGGATTCTGAGAGCGGTCGAGAGCCCCATCCGTGCGAAAACCTACGGTAGCGTACGGGGCGCAATGTCGAAGGACCCGAACAACTGAGAGGGCTTCGCAAGGTCAAGCCCCGTTTCGGGTTTACGACACCGGGAGGACACCCCTCCTGGTCCTCTGGGGTCAGGTCTGACCCCGCGACGCCTGTTTGTTCTTCGTCCGAGGCTTGTTTTTTTCAGAGTTGGGTAAAGCCGTCCTGCCGATCAACGTCCAAGGACGCAAGGAGGCGGCGGAAACCGGAAACAGGACTTGACCCCGCGAAGCTTTTCGGAAACAGGACTTGACCCCGCGAAGCTTTTGACCCCGCGAAGCTTTTCCAGGCAGCATGCCGGTCCGGAGGTTGACCGAGCGGGAGTTGTCTCTATATCAAATTTCCTATATTATGGGAGCGTGGGCCTTCGAAGGAAGAAGAATTTGAAACGCCAGTCATGCGGCCTGTCGTCTGGCTGGGAAACTCAAAGCGGAATATTCAGGCATTCCCACCTGATGCACGGAGGATCATAGGCGGTGAACTCCAACTTATGCAATATGGCGGGATGCCGAAGGATGCCAAGTCGTTCAAGGGAGTCGGCAGCCACGTCCTTGAGATCGCCATTCGGCATGAGGGCAAGGCTCACCGCATAGTCGTGGCCGTCCAGCTTGGCAAGAACATCTATGTGCTGCATGCCTTCCAGAAGAAATCCAAGAAAGGCATCGCAGCGCCGAAGCCGGATGTAGATTTGATCAAGCAGCGATACAAAAAGGCGAAGGAGCTGTCGGAAGATGAGCAAGAATAAACACACAAGCATTGAGTTTGAGCAAAGCTCGGGCAATGTCTTCGCGGACCTGGGCCTTAAGGATGCCGACGAACTGTTCACGCGGTCGCGATTGGGATTTCATGTTTACAAGATTTTAGCCGAACGGAAGCTCAGACAGCGTGACATCGCGACGCTGCTCGGCATCAAGCAGCCGGAAGTCTCCCATTTGATGAACGGGCATTTCAGCCGCTTCACCACCGACAAGCTGCTCGATTTCCTCAGACGCCTTGACCGGAAAGTGACCATCCGGATCAGCCCTCACCATCCGGGCGAGCCTTATCAGGAAATCGGTGTTGGCCTCTGAAAGAGACGCTTTGGAACGGTTCCAGCCCGCCCAAGAGAGACTCGGCCAGGCACCATTGTCCTTCGAGATAGGGGGTATGGAGCACCAGCTTGGCTGTCTCTGTGAGGTCGAGGAGACGCCCAGCGACACCTCAGAGCAGTTACCAG
Source organism: uncultured Planctomycetaceae bacterium (assembly GCA_963760085.1). Classification (GTDB taxonomy): domain Bacteria; phylum Planctomycetota; class Planctomycetia; order Isosphaerales; family Isosphaeraceae; genus Aquisphaera. The sequence goes on along the minus strand of CAVXCB010000056.1, from coordinate 41,192 downwards.
ATCCGAGTAATCGCGTAAGCGTCGAATTGCGCGTCGGCGCTGAAGATCGGGATGTTCTCGTAGCTCGCCTGGGCGATCAGCATCCGGTCGAACGGGTCTCTATGGTGGAACGGCATGTCGATCAGTCCCGCGAGGTGGTCGTCGGTGATCGGCAGCGACTCGAAGTTGTTCCGAAGCATGTGCATGGGGATGAAACCTCGATACGGCGCACCGAGGTCGAGCTTGTTGCGGCTCACCTTGATGTCGACTTTCCACGAACTCGCCGGACTGATGAGCTTGCGGTTGGCAGGGTCACTGATCGCCGCCACAGCGGTCTCACTCAGATTCCGATCGGCCCACCAGGACCAGAGGAACGCGTGGTTGTCCAGGAGCAGTGTCATTCCATTTCGCGCAGCGAGCCAACGGCGGCGTCGAACAGCAATTTTCGCGGCATATCCATTCTCCCTCTCGTTTCAGGCCCCGTTTCAAGCCCCAGTTAGACTGAAGAACTGGTTGCGAACCCGTCTCAAGCCCTTTTTTCATGGTCCAGACTCACAATGCCCTATTCTACCAGCCCCTTTCCCCTGCGCAGATTCTTAACTCGGTGGGGGTGCCAAGTGCACCGCACGGCGAAAGGAATGTCTCAGTCACTACCGCTCGGAGTATACAGTGGAGATCTGAAGAATCTTGTAAGTCATCAATTGTCGCGCGGGGAGGTGACGAACTGATCCCAAAGTACCGTAAGTCCGCAGGGCCGTCTCAGCACTGGCGGCGCGGGGATGACGAAATCCCTCAAGCAGTTCCATCAGGCTCGAGGCCGCTTCCATGCGCCGACCTTCGGAAGCCACTGATCATTGGCTACCGGTGACGTGAACTGATGATGCGGTTTGTAGTTCGGTGAAGAGGAGATCGCCCTGGAAAACGAGTGGGAGTGCCCCCTCAGGACCGCGAGCTCTCCGGCGATCCCTGGCGCACCTCCCGAAGCAAGTAGGTCGTCTTGGACTGTGATTCGTAGTAGGTCCGCATGATCAGCTCGGACTGAATCCCCAGCAGGATGCTCATCCCGCCGGCGAGGAAGAACATGACAGTCAGTGAGGGTAAGGGAGTCTGCACGAAAGTCTTTGGCTCATAGTTCGGATCCCACCAGAGATGAGGCCAGGGGAAGACCCACTTGAAATAAAGCATGGCCAGAAAGCAAACGAGCGCCATGCCGAGCGATCCGAAGCCGATTCGGCCGAAGAAGTGCATCGGCCGCTGAGAGTAGCGCTGAAGGAAGCGGATCAGGATCAGGTCGAGCACCACGTTGAAGGTCCGCCCTAGACCGTACTTGGTCTTGCCGGCCGTCCTGGGCCGATGATTCACGACCTGCTCGGTCACTCGCGCTCCTTGCCAGGCCGCGAAGATGGGGATGAAGCGGTGCATTTCGCCGTACAGCCGGACCCCGGAGAGAACCCTACGGCGATAAGCCTTCAGTGTGCAGCCAAAATCATGGAGTGGAACACCAGAGATCCGGGCGACCAGCCGGTTGGCGATGAGCGAGGGGATCTTGCGGCTGAGCAGCGCGTCATGGCGATGGCGCCGCCAGCCCGAGACCACGTCAAAACCCTGGTCCAGGGTATGAAGCAGGCGGGGAATGTCGGCGGGGTCGTTCTGGCGGTCGCCGTCGAGGGGCACCAGGATCTCGCCCCGCGCCAGGTCCAGCGCGGCCGATAGCGCGGCGGTCTGCCCGCAATTTCGCCACAGAAATACGGCTCGCACGTGCTCGGGATCGCCGGCCTGAATGCTCTCGAGCTGGGCCGTCGTGCCGTCGTGGGAACCGTCATCAACAAAGATCAGCTCGTAGCGTAGCGCCGTCGCACCAAGAATCGCGACCAGCTCGGCATGCAGCGGACCAACGTTTTCTACCTCGTTGTAAACCGGAATCAGTACCGAGAGATCCAGACGTGGTTGTACCTCGCCGACAGGCGCGGGGCCGCTGGAGCGTGATCGCTTCTCCTCCCGGCGGGAGTCGACTGGACTGGTCATGCCGCTCTTCTTCTCAATGCTCGAAAAATCACGCCGGATTATCCCTTGATGTACTGCAACAGGTGCCGCCTGCTGATCACGAGCGAGTCAAGTCGCGACTCGATCGCGCCCTCGAATGCCCGGTCCTCGACCTCGATGGCCACGTGGCCCGAGTAGCCCGCATCGCTAAGGGCTCCGAAAAAGGCTCCCCAACGGACGTCGCCCAAGCCGGGGATCTTGGGAGTGTGCCAAAGCTTGGGATAGGACAGAACGCCGTGCTGATCAAGCAAAGCGCGGTCGATGCGGGCATCCTTGGCATGAACGTGGAAGAGCCGATCGCGGAACTCGGCAAGCGGGGCCAGGTAATCCATCTGCTGCCAGATCATGTGCGACGGGTCGAAATTGAGGCCGAAATGGAGGCTGGGAATGTCATGGAACATCCGCCGCCATATCGCCGGGGAGACGGCCAAGTTCTTACCGCCGGGCCACTCGTCCTGCGTGAAGAGCATCGGGCAGTTCTCGATGCCGATCCGTACTGACTTGCTTTCGGCGAGAGCGACCAGCGGCCGCCATGTTTCAAGGAAGCGTGGCCAGTTGGCGTCCACCGACAGCGACGGGTCGCGGCCGACGAATGAGTTCACCTGCCCCACGCCCAGTGCCGCCGCGGCGTCGATGACGCGGCGGAGGTGGCTGACGGCGACTTCGGCCTCTGCCTTGTCGGCGGAGAGCGGGTTGGGATAGTAGCCCAAGCCGGAGATAGCGACCTGGTGAATGGCCAGCAAGTCCTGAATTTTTTCGATTGCGTCCAGGGACAGATCGGTGACGTCAATGTGCGTGACCCCGGCGTACCTCCGCTCCGCCTTACCCGGCGGCCAGCACATCAGCTCGACGCTCGAGAACCCCGCCTTGTGGGCGAAGCTCAAAACCTGCTCAAGGGTGTACTCCGGCACGATGGCCGAGACGAATCCGAGTTTCATGGTCAAGTGCCCCGCGTAAAAAGGCCCGTTCCGCCATGAGCTAGAACCGCAAGGCGCCGAAAGCCACCCCCACCAGCAACCCGACCACGTGCGCGGCGTTGGCGATCGGTCCCAAGAAGCCGGTCATGCAAAGCACCAACCACAAAAGCATTGTGGTGATCGTGTTGGGATGCAAGATCATTCCTTGCTCCGGCTCGTATTGCCCCTTCATCCAGAGATAGCCGAAAAGAGCGTAACCCACGCCCGACAAGCCGCCAAAAAGGTGCAGTGCCTCGGGGGCGGCCCGATCCATGTAAATGTACTGCCCCAGGTTCGACAGCACGGCGGAGACCAGCACCAGAATCGCCAGCCGCGGCGTCCCCCGCGCAACCTCGATCATCGTCCCTTCCAGAGTTATTGCCCAGCAATTGAATAGGATGTGCAGTATGCCGTAGTGGACGAAGATCGGCGTCACAAGTCGCCAGATCTCACCGGAGAAGATCCTGCTCAGCCCGTCGTCGACCCAGCCGCGTTGGGGATCGAAGTGGGCCGCCGTGATCCAGAGTGCGTTCTTAACCAAGAAGCCCACAGAGGTTTGTTCATGATTCACCAGGATGCGCAGCGACATCTGCTCCAGGATGAAGACCGCTATCGAAACGACCACCAGGGTCAACGTGAGGGGCCGGCGCCGCAACCGCATCCCGGCCCACAGATCGGTCACCTCACGAAAATTCTTGCGATACTGCTTCTCCAGCCTGGCCTCATTACGGCGCACTTCTTCGGCCGCGGGCGCCCTCGCCGAATCGCGGGTCGTCAGGCTGGCTGACGAACGCCTCTAGCTCGGCGCGGGCACGCGAAATATGGTCTTCATTGTAAATCCAGACAAGCCAGCCGTCGGGACGCTCGTCAAACCGAGCCTTCATTCCCAACGCGAGCAGGTGGTCGCCAAAGAGCTGAGAATCGAGATTCCTGGGCAGCGTGCCGATCTGACGCAACGATCGTTCCCCTGGCATTTCAGTTGCGTCGCCAAGGCACCCGGCCGGCATGTTCGGGCAGCGCGCACCTCAACTCGACGCGAATTCCTCATCAAAAATAACATACCATGCACCCCGGTACACCCTCCTCTGTCCGGGACCGCCGCGAGCAACCCGTCACATGAGGCATCCAGAACGGTAGCTATCTCCGACAGATGTCTGAAATCCGCGTGTCGCTTGGCCGACGGTGACCGGCCGTGCTAGAATGATTTGATTCTGCAACCGACCTCAGCTCGATGAGACCGCTTTATGTCCACCGCCCCTGCTCGCGCACGGAGAGCCGCCACGGAGTGGACCGTCGCCGACTTGCTGCGGCGGTTTGGGCCTATTCCCTTCAGCCGCATCCGCCAGATCCCACCGCCAGGCACGGCAACCGAAAACGACGTCCTCTGGCTGAACGACCACGAGGACCGACTCTGCGAGCTAGTTGATGGCATCTTGGTGGAGAAGACCGTGGGACTAGGAGAATCCTGGCTCGCTGTGAGACTCGCGGCACTGCTCTCACTATTCGTGGTCCGAGAAATCTGGGACTGGTTACCGGCGCAGATGGCATGTACCGCCTCTCCCGCGGCCTGGTTCGAATTCCTGACGTCGCCTTCGTTTCCTGGAGCCGCATCCCCGACGGCCAGTTTCCAGAAGAAGCGATCCCCGACCTCGTTCCCGACCTTGCTGTCGAGGTCATCAGCCGCGGCAATACCAGGAAAGAAATGGACGAGAAACTCGACGAGTATTTCGACAAAGGGGTCCGGCTGGTCTGGCTGGTGCGACCTCGGACCAGGGTTGTCGACGTCTACACCTCGGCCGACAAGTTCGCGCGGCTGACCGCCTCGTCCACGATCGACGGAGGAGATGTGCTGCCGGGTTTCTCGATGGTCGTCGCTGATCTGTTGCGCAAACCCGAGGGCCCGAAACGGAGTAAACCCAGCGGGAAACGGCGCAAGACTTGATTCGAATGCCGATTTGAATCGTAATGACGGGGAGTTCACGCTGGCCATGCCCAACTCGGCGCGGTATCGCCTGGTGATTTTCGACACGGTCGAGGACCCCCAACAGTTACGCCCGATGATCTGCGAGGCCACCGGCATGCACCCTACGGACGTCGTGCAATGGCTGGCTCGCGCCCCGGGGGTCTGGCCCCAGCCGCTGGACGAGCCGATCGTGCGGAAGCTGCTCGACGGGCTCTATGAATTCAAGGTTGCCGCCGAGGCCTGGAGAGCCGACCAGTTTCCCGATCTGAGCCCGCCGCGCACGGTTCACCGAGCAGCCTGCCTGGAGCAGGGGCTGCGGGTCGAAGGGCTGCGCGGCGAACCGACCCACTGGGTTCCCTGGGACAGGATCGAGATGATCTGCGCCGGCAAGGTTATGACCGCAGATGAGGTTCGCGACGTGCACAATAAGCGCTGGCCTTCGACGGTTGTTGCCGGTATCCGTGCGCTGGCATTGCGAGGTCCCCGACCGATGAGTCGCATTGCGCCGCGCAATCGTGTCGCACGCGATCCGGTCGGCGAGATTCTCGTCGTTCGCCGCGATCCGCGAATCGCCTTTCGCGTGGTCGAAAATCAAATGAACTACGCGTACCTGCTCGACCGTTTGAAGACCTCGGCGGCGGAAAACTTTCCAATCTTCCTCGCCGACCTCTGCGCCCGAGCTAATCAAGCCTATCTGCCACCGTCAACGCGCGCCCTGCTGGAACGCCGCGACTTGTCCGCATATGAATTCTCCTCGTCTCAGGCCATTCTCGAGTACGCGACCCATCGCCTGCTCTGGAGCTGGTATCGCCGCGACAGCGAAGCACAGGGGCGGGAGCCGCACCATGATGGCGAGAGCTGTGAGCAGGACGAGTCGTAATTTTTTCGCGATCCTGGACCGCCTGGTCAGCAAAGTGGAAGACTGACAAACGCGGTTACAGACGCTGGCGGGGCCTTTTGCCGGTCGCTGAATCGACGCACCACCCGTGCGGCCCAAACCGGTGCTCCCCAATCGGTGCTTCACTCCCGACTGTCCTGCAGGACGAGGTGGTTAAGGGTCCGACCGCTAACTGGTGGGAATCCGGAGCTGGCCAGCCATATCGTTCTCGACCAGCAGAGTACGCCACGCCACCATATATGAACTTCGGTAAGCAAGTGGAGATCGCGGCTCCGTGCGTCGACATGGTGTGACTGTCGTTCGACGGATATGAGCGGATCAAGGGACCGGTTACAAGCTTCTCAACAGCGATTGTTGCGGGTGTGGCAGGCACCCTGATATCGCAGGAACCCAACCTAACACCCGCGCAGGCCATCGCGCGGTTGAAGAAAGCATCGGTCCTCTCTCCGCACATGAACGGCAAGATTAACGGCGGGCGCCTGGACATGGCGAAACTGTTCTCGCCATAGACTTCCCTCAAGAAGATCCGCTTTCCAAGCGCAGAGGGATTGCTAGACTTAAGCACCAAAGGTCTCAGCGTCTGCGTGGTAGGACTGCGGCAATTGACTGGTCCCGCACGCTTAGCGATTCATTCCCACCGACGCCGGGCGCTGATAATGGCGCCGCCTCGTTCGCATGCGAACCTTTCGCAGGATTAATGAACTTCGCCTCCATAGGGCAGTGAATTTTGGACACTTCCGATCCGTTTGGTAGGAGAGAAGCCCCCGTGCCGAACCATGACAACTACCTATTCACTAGTGAATCTGTGTCAATGGGCCATCCCGACAAGATGGCCGATCAGATTTCTGACGGCATCCTCGATGCCGTTCTGTCGCAAGACCCACATGCTCGGGTGGCTTGCGAGAGCCTGCTGACCACTGGACTGGTCTGCCTGGCGGGCGAGATCACTACCAAGGCCATGGTCGACTACCCGACGATTGTCCGCCAGGTCGTGCGCGAGATCGGCTACACGTCCAGCGACATGGGTTTTGATGCGACAACATGCGCCGTGATGGTGGCGATCGGCAAGCAGTCGGCCGACATCGCCCAGGGTGTGGACGAGGATGCCGAGAAGGGCAAGGACATCGGCGCCGGTGACCAGGGGATGATGTTCGGCTACGCCTGCAACGAGACACCGGAACTGATGCCTCTGCCAATCGCGCTGGCACACCGCATCATTCACCAGATAACCGAGCTAAGGCAGAATGGCTCGATTCGCTGGCTTCGGCCCGATGCCAAAAGCCAGGTCACCATCGAGTACGATGGATACACACCCGTGCGCGTTGACACGGTGGTCGTATCAACCCAGCACGCCCCCGACGTATCCCACGGAGAGATCGTCGAGACCATCAAGAAACAAGTGATCGAGCCGGTCATTCCCTCGGAGCTGGTTAATGGATCGGTGAGGTATCACATCAACCCAACGGGCAAGTTCGTGATCGGCGGCCCGCACGGCGACTCGGGCGTGACCGGACGCAAGATCATCGTTGACACCTACGGGGGCATGGGCCGGCACGGTGGCGGCGCTTTCAGCGGTAAGGACCCCACCAAGGTCGACCGATCCGCCGCCTATATGGCCCGTTACGTCGCCAAGAACCTGGTCGCTTCGGGCCTAGCCGAGCGGTGCGAGATCCAGCTTGCCTACGCCATCGGTGTCTCCGAGCCAGTCAGCATCCATGTCGATAGTTTCGGTACCGGTCAGCTTCCAGACTCGGCCGTCTCTGAGATCATCCGCCGCGCGTTTCCGCTGACCCCGTCGGGAATCATCAAGCACCTGGATCTGCGCCGGCCAATCTACCGCAAGACCGCCAGCGGTGGCCACTTCGGCCGGTCAGAGCCGGAATTCACCTGGGAGAAAACAGACAAGGCTCAGCTCCTGCGCGATCTGGCCAACAACCTCGCCCGACAGAGCAGCCTCGTATGATCATGTTCCTAAACCCCCGCACGCAACTGTAACAATTGAATAGGAAGGAGGATAAGCCGCCTGCAGGGCCGAAATGGGTCTGATGGCAGTTTGTTCTCCCGCTGATTCATAACCGGAAGTGCCATGTCAATCTCGGGCGAACTGGAAGCCCGCGCTACAGCCGCCTTTGTGACACAGTTTGGCTTCCAGCCCACGGCGCTGGGTATCGCGCCGGGCGGGTCGAACTCCTGGGTAATCACACAGACTACAACGGCGGCTTGGTTATGGCGGTCGCAATCGACCGGTATACAGTCGTCGCGGGTAGACCCGGAAGAGGGCGGTCCAGTCGTGCTCACGCCGTCACTTTTCTCAGCACCGTCTCCTTTGAACTTGATAAGCTAGAGCACGAAGACACCGGCGGTTGGCCTAACTACGTAAAAGGAGTTGTCTGGGCGATTCAGGAGGCAGAGGGCGCGTGCTTGACTTCGGGATTCGACATAGCCATCGCCGGCGACGTTCCCTTGGGGGCGGGACTTTCCAGCTCTGCAAGCTTGCAGGCTTCACTTGCCTTTTTTCTGATCCAGGCGGGACTTGTTCCGGGACGGGCGATCGGGCACTACCGGGGAGATGCCTCCGACCCACGTCTGCTAGAGCTGGCCCAAGTCTTGCGGCGGTCGGAAAATGGGTTCGTAGGAGTCGCGTCGGGGTTGCTCGACCAGTTCTCCAGCATCTTCGGCCGGGCCCATCACGCGTTGTATCTGGATTGCCAGACGCTCGAGCTTGCGCGTTTGCCACTCGGTGAACCCGGACCAGCGATCATCGTTTGCGATTCGAAGACATCACGTCGCCTGGCCGATGGAGCGTACAATCGCCGCCGCGCGGAATGCGACACGATCGTGACTTATTTCCAGAACGAGCGAGGGGTCGACGCAGTCAAGTCTTTGCGCGACGTGAGCCTCAACGACCTGTTGGAACACTGGGGCAGGCTCGATCCGATTGGCCGCAAGCGAGCTCGGCACGTGCTCGGCGAGAATGAGCGGGTTCGCAAGGGTGCTGTAGCTCTGAAATCCGGCAATATGGTCGAGTTCGGAAAACTCGTGTCCGCCTCCCACGCCTCCAGCCGCGACGACTTTGAGAACAGCTCCGTTGCCCTGGACACTCTCGTCGAGGCTGCCGAGGCAAGTCCTGGGTTCCTGGGAGGGAAGCTCTCGGGCGCGGGCTGGGCCGGATGCACGGTCAATGTCGTGCGTGCCGATCAGGCCGACGTCTTTGCGGAAAGCATTCGCTCTGCTGCCGCCCGTAAGCTCGGCATCGTTCCGGACGTCCACATTTGCCAGGCCGCGGAAGGGGCGCTGAGTCGAGCAATCGGATGAGATGCCAAGAGGGCTTGGGAAAACACCAGTTGCAGGCCGGGCGCACGGCCACGATCGCTTCGCAAGCGTCTTTCCGAGGTATAAAGCGCGATGCAAACCATTTCCAATGACTGGAATACTCCTGGTTGGTGATTCAGGCTCGTGGAGAGCGCACTGGAAGGATGGGAGTCACGGACCATGGTCTGGCCGCGCGTCATTGCCGATCTGATCGTTGCCCTGCACGCGTGTTACGTGGCGTTCCTGGTGCTGGGCCTGGCGGCGATACTCTTGGGGACTGTTTGCCGCTGGAGGTGGGTTCGGAATATTTACTTTCGGACAATTCATCTGGCGATGATCGCACTGGTAGTGGCCGAGACGTTGGCGGGCGTTCCCTGCCCCTTGACGGTCTGGGAAAAACAGCTCCGGGTTAGGGCCGGACAGGCCACTTACCCGGGAGATTTTGTCGGCTATTGGGTGCACCGCTGGCTCTTTTATCGGGCCGAGCCCTGGGTCTTCACCCTGGTCTACGTGACCTTCGGGCTGGCGGTTGTCGTGGCTTTGGTTCTGGCACCACCGCAGTTGCCATCAGCTAGAGCTGCCAATGTCGACGGACGTCCCGAACAGCCTGCAAGTTGATTCTGCGAGGCCGGCGTGAAGTTTTATACCATCGGCTACGGCGGCAGGGCTCCCGAGGAATTTATCGGCCTGCTTGCTCTTCATGGCGTCCGTGGCGTCGCGGACGTTCGCATCCGTCCGGATCGGGCCAGTATGGGCGCTTACACCAGGGCAAGAACGCCTGAAAAGGGTATTGAGGGGCTGCTGGCCGGTCACGGCATTGCGTATCGCCCGATTCTCGAGCTGGGCAATGTCTTCTTCGATCTCGAAGACTGGCGGACGCCCTACCGAGAACTGCTCCGGCGGTCTGGCGACCTGCTGGTTGCTCGCCTGGGCGAGATCGCCGCGCCCTTTTGTCTGCTCTGTGCAGAAAAACGCGTGGCCGAGTGCCACCGTCAGATGATCGCAGAGCATCTCGTGGCCACTCGAGGCTGGAACGTTGACCACATCGAGTAGCCGACGATGCTGGAGAGCTTTCGAGGCTCATGGCGCGCTCACGCCCGGCCGATCCGTAGCCTGATCACCTGCCGGACCCAGCGCGCATGTCTTTTTTCACCGGGAACGATGATCTGCAGCGGGCCGTCTCGGGACGAGAGTGCCTGCCCGTCGCGGCGGTCGGCCAGCAGGATCACTCGGTCGGTAAAGGCCGGGTCGAGTTCGGGCAGGGCGAAAACCGCTCGATAGCCGTCAGCCGCATCGACCACGACGTAGAGGGCGACCGCTTTTCCTCTGAGATCATTGCCTGTCGGAAGGCCGGCTTTCTTGAGGACATCGATGAGCGCAACCCCTTCGTACCGCGACTCTTTTTCATCGTGTGCCTTGGCGACGACGGTCTGACGCGGAAATTGAGCCAGTTCCGCGGCCGTAAACGACAGCGGCATGGGCACTTCTCCTTCCACCTTGACCAAAACCGGCACGGTTTGAGCGGCCCGGGAGCTAGCAGTCGCGGGGGCTTGAGCCCACGCTCTAGAGCTCTCCCCGGGCAGTCTTGCGACCATTGCGGCAACGATGGCAACCAGTGCGAGACAAAAATGTCTCAAAGGCGAACTCTTGATCATTGCAATCACCTGCTTGGGTTTCCAGCGCGATCCGCGTGGCCCTTCATCTCTCTGCGGGGCGCTGCGGCCGAGTGGCGGATGATGACCCCCTCCTCGAGAAAGACCACTGTCCGCGCAATGCCGACGGCGTGGTCGGCGATTCGTTCGAGGTTCCGCGCGGAATTTATCAGTTGGAGCCACGCGTTAAGCTGCTCAGGTTGCTCGCTCAGACCCACTTTGAACTGCTTCCGCAACGCACGGTAGAGTAGATTGATCGCAGTATCGCCGGCGATGACGGCCCGGGCTGCCACGACGTCCCGGCCGGCCAGAGCCTGGTAACTTGCAAGGACCTGTGATTGCACATCGCGAGCCAGTTGCTTGATTCCATCAGGCATGGCCATACCACCTGGTTGGTGTGAGAGTTTTCGAGCCCGTCGCGCGAACCGGAGAGCGAGGTCGGCGATGCGCTCCCAGTCGCGGTTGACCTTGAGCACCGTGGCCATTCGTCTCAGGTCCGAGGCGACCGGCTCGTAAACGCCAGAATTCTCATGCACTCCTGTTCGATCAGCACTTCGTGGCGATCGGAATCCTTTTCCTCGTCTTCCACCTCGCTGATCAGTTCAAACCGTCCCTCGCAGACAGCCTGGACGCTCTTATCCAGCGCATTGACCACGGAGGCGGCGAGTGCCAGGAAGTCGGCCCAGAGCTTATCCTGTTCCCGCAGCGCGTGGCGGCCGGAGATGGCCGAGCCTGCATCTGAGCCTGAGTCGGGTCTCACCTCGTCGGAACGGTTGAGTGCCAAGATGCGTCCCTTTACCTCAAAGCGGTATCGCCGGTGCGAAGTGAGAAGATACGAAATCAGGGCTCGTCATGTTCATTCTTCTCGTCGAGAACCTGGGATTCAAGACCGTTACCTGAAAACCGAGAGTCGCCAGGCGGCGATCGTGACAACCTGGTTCGATGCGAAAACCAAACCCCGACGCTACGGGCCCAGGGGGCAATGAGGCCCAAATCGACTTGACATGAAGTGGAATAATTGTAGAGAGAGAACCAGGTTTAACTCTCCAACACGTGGACCAAGCTGGGGCCACGGGAGTTATGTTGAAGCAGGAGGACTTGCATTGCCGACGAAGACCAGCAGGAAGTCTGTCAGTGGGGCAGGGAAGCCTTGAGCAAATGGATCAATAGACCCGTTTGACGGATTGCCGTGGAGGGCGAGCGTGCATCTCCACTCCCAGCCAGTTCGGGGCCAGGAGCGCGGCAGAACCGTGCGTTCAGACCGGTCAGGAGCAGCTTGAGCTGAGTCAGGACGGCGTCCTCGTTTCCCCGACCAGCCACGACCTGGATGCTTTGCTGGCTCGTCCGCCCTACGGCCACCATTCGCTGGTACCCGCGCGAGGCGGCTTTCGCTGCCTTGGTCGAATCGAGCAAACCAGCCGGTGCTCCATGAAGAGCATGCTGAATTCCTATGCCATACCAAGCAAGCGTCCCCGTCGGAGCACATACCGAAGCGGCCGAGTTGCCCGCTTTCCCTTCATTTCGAATTAGAGAGCATAACAAAATGAACGCATCTACACACGTTCGATTGTGGACGTTATTTGGTACCAGTGATGGCAACGTCGAGATCTGCGATCGCCACATCACGCTTCAGGACATCCCCAGCGAGCTAATGTGGCAGGCCAATCGCTGGCACTTGAACGGCAACATCAAGGTCGTCAAGCTGACCTTCAATCTTGAAGTCGAGCAACCGCCGGCGACAAGAGACGAGGGGAACCACGAATCATACCCGGTTTACGGCATGCCCGACCTCAGCCGTTTTTATAACGAACTCTGATCGGGACTCGCCCCGACCAGGAAGCCCGCCTGGTCTGGGCGGGTTATTCTACCGGGCAACAATTGGCATTCCTCCCCACCGTCGCTCGGCAAATCGAACCCGAGGCAAGTTTTCCGACCCACCCCGAACGCGACGTTCATCCGGCCAGAGCCGGAAGATGAGCGCGCGGCAATGGCCTCACGAATCAAGCCGGACCAATACCGACTCGCCATTTCCAGTTTCCGCGACCCGCTTGGGAGAGCTTGACAGCTTGGGTGGTGGAATCGCCCCGCTGGATTCGGGGCTGTGGTGCAGGAGGAGGGTCTGTGCGGGTGGAGAAACATGTACTCCCAACCGGGACGCTTGCTCGAGGATCTCGCGGTTGAGCTCGTCCCGCGTTGCAAGCTCCTCGGAGCTCGTACCAACCTTGAAGTAAACGTTTACGAGCAGGTCAACCGTCGAGCTACTCAGCGTGTGTACATAGATATCGATTTTATCAGTGCGAATCTTGGGATGCGTCTCGGCATAGGCACGCAGACCGTCGCGCAGGGCGATCAGCCGATCGGCCGGCGTGTCGTAAGCGACACCGACGAAGGTCCTGTAACGGCGTGAGCTGCGTACTCCCCGATTATCGATGGAGACGTTGGCGATGATGGAGTTCGGAATCGTGATCAGCGAGTCGTCTAGGGTGCGGATAGAGGTTGAGCGGAAGCCGACGCTCTCAACGGCTCCCTCCATATTGTTTACCACGATGTAGTCGCCAATTTTGAATGGGTGCTCGCCGATCAAGAGCAGGGTTCCGAAGAAGTTCTTGAGTGTGTCCTGGGCCGCCAGTGACGCGGCCAAACCGACGAGTCCCAGGCCGGCAAGCAAACGGGTCAACCACTCGCTGTCGCCAATGAGGAAAACCTCCCAGGAAACCGCCACTAGCAGCATAGCCAGCTTCACGACCCGTGGCGCACGTGGGCACGATCATGTCACTGAGATTACGGCGGTGCTGCAAGTGTTCGCTGTTGGTGTAGACGGCCATGCCGAGATCGACTAGCCGGATAGCCATCCAGGCGAAGAGCCCGATCCAGAGAAACTTCAACACCGGCAAGATCCTGCCCCAGACGGCGACAGGCAGGTCCAGGGGCGGAAGTTGCTTGGCGGCCAGAAACAAAGCAAGCTGCCAGGCGAGCGGCCTGAGCTTGGCGCGAACGAACTCGTCGCTAAGAGCGAACCGAAACCCGAGCAGGAAGCGGCGGACGAATAAATAGAGGGTATGAAACACAACCCAGGCAATGCCGCCGGCAAGCAATACGATGACCACCAGGCCGACCCACTGGTAGAGATCCAGCCCAAGAATCGGCGCTTGAAGCCACCGAGCTAATTTCTGCCGCAGCAAGATTCCGATGCTTGCCGCGGTGATCGGATCAGAGGAAGCGGCGGAGCTTGCCGCTGGCCGATCAGCCGCTCGCGCTGAATGCAGCTAGGAACATTGGCTCGATCTGGCTCACGGTCTCGGCGGTGAACAGCCAGTTCGCTCCGGGCTCTCCAGTAGCTTCCTGTTCCAGACTGATCCGGCCCAGGGGACCGCGATAGAAGACGTACCGCGGACCCTCTACTTCGTTGGGTATTTCCTGGAGGCGAACCGGGCCGATCTGGTCGATCACGAACTTGAGCTTTCGCGCAAGCATCGGCCCGATGTCAAACCGAGCCCGCACCGGAATGGCGCTCAAATCAATGGCCCTGCCCGCCAGCGAATCGTCTCCCCGCGCGGTCGCCCGCAGGAAGGTCCGCATCGTCTGGCGTGCGGAACCAAGTCGTGAATCGCGGTCCTTGCGCGACTTTTCCGCGGGGGAGAGGCTGTCAAACATCTCGGGAACGCGAGCGATCGTCTCCTGGTCGAACCTCCAGCTTCCATCACTCTGCAGGGCGAGGGTCACTTGCAAGAAGGTGTCCTTGCCGAAGGTCTGCGGATCGGCTTGCCAGAAATCGGTCACGCTCACGAGGTCGATGTTCAGGTGTTGCAAAACGGCGTCGAGCTTCGCGGCCACGCGCAGTCCCAGCGACACGCGGTCGGATTCGGCGACCTCCGCCAAATTCAGGCATGAGAGGACTAGCCTTGCACGGGCGTCGTCGAATTCCAGATCGTCCATCCCTTCGAGAAAAGTCTGCAATGTCGCGCGTGCTGATCTGAGCTGCGCCGGTACTCCCTGGGGTGGCGGCGCTGACTTCGTGTGTCCCTCGATAAGTGAAGCGGCGTCAATGACGACACCCACAAATTCGTAGCGGGGATCAGGCGGTGTATTGCGAAAGCCCTCGACAAGGGCATTGAGGTTATGCAGCGTGCCGCGGCTGAACAGCCACGCGTCTTTGTCATCGTTCTGGCTTACCCGGTCGATCATGATTCGACCGCAGTGATTGGAATGCCATATGTACCGCCAGCCGCTCGGGTCACTGATAATTTCCTGAGGGAAGACGAACCCGCAACGCTCGATCACGAACGCGAGCTTGCGCGCCATCTCCGGCCCACGGCTGGCCCGGAGCTTGAGCGGCACATCGCGGAGATCAAGGCAGCGTGCCGCCGCGTTGAAATCGCGCCTGGCCGCGTCGATCAGGAAGGAACGCATCGTGGTCTCGGGGTCGGTGCGACCCGGGGCCAGCTTCATGCGTGATTCCTGGATCTCGCGCTGCCGACGGATAGTCTCCAACCTCATCGTGGTAATCTGCTTGACCGTCCGTGCGTCGAACCGCCAATTTCCATCCGCCTGCCGTTCGAGCACGATGTGCATCGGCTCCCGATCGACGAGAACACACTCCTTGCTACCCACCTCCTCATTGGGAACCGAATAAAGCGCGATGTCTTGACGGGTAATGATCGAGTTGAGCTCGTGGGCCATGAGGGCGGCGTCGCGCTCGCTGATTCCCTTGCCGACTCCAGTGTAATCGAGGCAATCGATCGCGTTGGCAATGAGTTGGGGGGCCAGATCGTAGCAGAAGATCGCGAAATAGAAGGTCTCAAGCATGCGGCGCGGTGTCGAGCGATCGTTCCAGCGGACTATCTCATTCGCCGAGCGGCGCGGCGCGCTGCGCCATGCTGCCAGTCGCACTTTCAATCCGGGCGTTCCCCGCCGCCGATGACCCAGCTTGCTGCGCCTGGGCCACGGCGGAACGTCCACTCATGATCAGCAAGACGATGAGAACACGGCAGCCAAGGCGGGACGTGAAGATGTGTTGCATGACGGCATCCTTGCCTTGGTGGGTACGTTTTCTGAGTTTGCTTATCTTGGTTCGGTAGGGCTGTAGCAGTGGTAGGGGCGTGGCCTGGGGAATATGCAAGCTCGAGGTGAGGCGCGGCAAGGGGATAAGTCACGCCGGCGTGCAGCGCTCATAGCATAGGCGCCTCGAGGTTTCGCACAAGGTGAGATTCCGCAGTGCGCGGTGGTCTGGGGCGGCAAAAAGAGGGAGCCGTGCACCGGACTCGACGAATGTACAAGCCGGCCGGATCACGGTCAGGACACCTCATCCACCGTCTCCGCCCGGTGTTCTGCTGCGTAGGCGTCGTCTTCAGGAAGGTAGCCAAGGATCTCGGCGGCGTCGGTGAGGTCCCACCGGGTGCCATGGTTGCAGGAAATGCCGTTAACCACCAGGAAGGAGCGGTCCTCGATCTCGGCCTCGACGGCGGCATCGAAGAGCTGCACGAGGTCGTGGTTGGACAGCCACATCTTCTTGCCCCAGTCGTCGGGCAGGGTCTCGGGGCGGTTCCGCCCCTCCTGGACCCAGCCGATTCGCACCGCAATGAAAGTCAGGTCGAAGGCTAGAGCCAGGCTTTGTCCGAGCCGCTCGCCGACCAGCTTGAGCATGCCGTAGACGTTACCCGGCCGGGGCGGAAGATCGACGCTGATCACTTCGTCGTCGCAGATGCCTGTAGTCGCCCATGACATGGTTTGAGCTGGCAAAGACGATCCGGTCAACGCCCGCCAAGGCGGCGGCGTTGAACACGTTGGCCATCGCGTCAAGGTTGGGCTGAATTAGCTCGTCCAAAGAGGATAGTTCGTTGGAATTAGCTGCCAGATGAACCACCGTATCGACCCCGTGGAAGTGGGTGATCCAGTCCTCGTCGAAGACACTCAGGTCGGCCCGGTATACCTCGCCGTCGTCCTTTCCGGGGTTGGCATCGAGCAAGATCAGGTCGTAAACGTCTTCCCACGCGGTGCGCAGCTTGCGGCCGATGATGCCGCAAGCCCCCGTGATCAGAACGATTCGGGGCTCGCTGTCTACGTCAAGATCGAGTGCCTCGTCCTCCTCTGGGTCCTCGTCATCGCCATAGTCGTCAAAATCGTCGTCGTCATCCGGGTTGATGATCGGCAGGGCGCTCTCTGGCTCGCGGTGGGAGTGGAGCTTGCCTGCATCACCTTCCTCTTCCGCTTCGGTCGACCAGTCGGGACGCATGGTGAAAGTCCTTTCGGCTCGAAGTTGAGGTCGGGTGGGCGCGACCAGCTCGCGCAGCCAGGACATAAGTGTTAGTCTACCATGTTTCCGCCCAGTCCACAGGCATCTACTCCGACAAACCAGTGCCGTTTCATTCCTTCGTTTCCATCCCGCGGCCTAGGACTTTGTCCACGGCCTCAAGGAAGTAGAAATCGCCCCACATGACTGATTCATCGACGCCGAGCTTGCTTGTGGAAATGATAGACGCCATGTTTCAGTACGCCTTCCCAGTCCGGTTCATTCCAGGCCAGGTAGTGGTCGGTGCAAAGGGTATCAAGGATCGTGAGCGTCGCGGCGCGATAGCTGGCGGCAAGAGCAGGGTCAGCCGGATCCACGAACCGGGCAAGGTCCCATAGACCCGAAGCGGCGATGGCGGCGGTCGAGCTATCGTCGATTCGCTCGGGTCCGGCGGGGACGTCAAAATCCCAGGGGGGAACCAGGCTTGCTGGGGAACGGGCCAGGTAGTACTCGGCGTTTCGCCGGGCGACTTCCAGATCTGCCGGATCGGCCGTGTAGGAAAAGACCTTGCTGTAACCGTAGAGCGACCAGGCCAGGCCCCGCGTCCATGCCGAGTCGGGACGCAGTCCCTGATGGGTGGACTCGCGGAGGAACCGGCCCGTCTCCGGGTCGAAGATGCCCTCGTGGCCGGTCGAGCCGTCGGGACGCACCAAGTTCCTTTCAGTTGTCCGGCAGTGAGCCGCGGCCAGTTCATACAGACCGCGATCACCGGCCTGCCTGGCGGCGTGGAAGATCAACGGCACATTCATCATGATGTCGATGAACAGGCTCTCCGGCCCGATGAATGAACAAAGGTATCTACCTTTGGTGTTGTAACGCAAAGCGAGCGTGCGGCCCGCCGTGATCAGCACCTCGCTGCAGACGCTCGTCGCCGGTCGCTTGGTACCAGGGCAGATACGTGTTGAGGAAAATAAAACCCAGGTCGTGAACATTGCGGTCGTGCTGGCGATGCTCCAGCAGTTCGGCATAGTGTTCCGCGGTTCGCCGCCACCAGCTGTCGCCGGTACGATTGGCAATGATCCACATCATGCCGGCGTGAAACCCTCCGCACCAATCCGTCCAGAGCTCGCCGTGATGGAACCAGCGTCCGCCCACGGTATAGATCGGGAAGTAATCCGGAGTACGCTCGACCGTCAAGCGCACCTGGCGGGCGGCAAAGTCGAACGCTCGTTCCAGGCGAGGCTTCAGCGATACTTGTTGAGAGAGTCGCGCTGCGGCCACGGAAGTTCCTCCTTTCAGGAACACGGAGATCCAGATCTTACCAGTGGCATCCGTTCGCATCCCAGACAAGAATGGTCGCAACCGCGAAGCCGCGCTTTAAGCATGAGAAGATTGGACTGCTGCTTTGGTTGAGCGGCGCGGCTCTGATAAATTGTTACCTCACCTGGCGTTCATGCGTCATATCCTGGAGCATCTCATGAATTTCGATCAATTGATCAAGTTCGCAGTGGAACAGAATGCCTCGGACCTCCACTTCCAGACGGGGGCCGCGCCGCTCTTGCGGATCAATGGCCAGATGCGCAACGTAGAGTCGCCGCCACTGACCGCGGAGGTTTTGCGGCAGTTCATTCTCTCGCTTCGCCCCAAGATGACGGCCGAAGAGCTCGATTCACAACTCGCACAGGGCCTGGACTTTTCCTATTACGTACCCGGGCTGTCGCGGTTCCGGGTCAACGTTTATAGCCATCTGGGCACGCCGGCCTTGGTCCTTAGGATCATCAAGCTCAAGATTCGGACGATCGAGGAGTTGCAGTTGCCCCCGGTGATCAAGGATATCGCCCTTTCTCATCGAGGGCTGACACTGGTCACCGGGACCACGGGCAGCGGCAAGAGCACAACGCTGGCAGCGATGATCGACCTGATCAACAACTCATTCCGCTGCAAGATCATCACGATCGAAGATCCGGTCGAGTACATGCATACCAACCAGAAGGCGCTGGTCTCCCAGGTCGAGGTTGGTCAAGACACTCCGTCATTCGAGAAAGGCTTGCGCCAGGCATTGCGGCAGGACCCCGACGTGATCCTGGTGGGCGAGCTGCGCGACAGCGAGACCATGAGGATGGCCCTTCGAGCCGCCGATACCGGACACCAGGTCTTCGCGACCGTGCACAGCTCGAATGCATCGCAGACGATCGAGCGGATCCTGGCAATGGTTCCTCCCGAGGAGCGGCGGATCGCCACGTCGCAGCTCGCCACTGGGCTCGAGGCGGTGATCTCGCAGCGCCTGGCGGTGACCCGCGAAGGCGCAGCGGCGGCCGGTCATGGAGATCCTCCGTGGCGGCCCGGTCACCTCCAAGCTGATCGCCGATAACAAGCTCGGAGATCTGAGCGATTATATAGCCAGCCGCGAGGGGGGAATGCAGCGTTTTGACCAGCACTTGCTAGAGCTGTACAACCAGAAGGTCATTTCCGGTACCGAGGCCATGAAGCATGCCACCAACCCGGAGGCCGTGGCCCTCGGTCTGCGGGGAATCAGGCAACCGGGAGCATGAGCGGAACCGATCGCGCCTGGTAAGGCTCGTTCTCGCGCTGAGTCGCCCCCGTCCAAGCAACTCCCTTGTACTCGATCGGCCGAACGTGCATGCTGCAGAGTGCAGTGCCTCTGTGGGCCATGAGGCGGGATGGATCGGCTGTGGAGCTCAACCATGAATTTTGAGGAGTTGCTCAAGTTTGCTGCGGATCAGGGCGCCTCGGACGTCCATTTCCAAGCGGGTTCCGCGCCGCAGGTGCGGATCGGCGGCTTGATCCGCAACGTGGAGACGCCGGCGATCACCGTGATTGACCTGCGCAAATTCACGGCGTCGATCGCGCCACAGGCGATTGCCGAGGATCTCGACGGCGCCCTCTTCCGCGGTGCCCGGTTCTCCCATAGCTTCGGCGGACTGGGCCGGTTCAGGTGCAGTCTGTACGGCCAACGCGGCAATCCGGGACTCGTGATGCACCTCGTGCCGTCCACGGTAGCCACGATCGACCAGCTCCATTTGCCGGCCGTCCTCCGCGAGGTCGCTCAGACTCGGCGTGGACTCACCATCGTGACAGGCCCCTCTGGATCGGGAAGATCCACGACCCTGGCGGCCATGATCGACTACTTGAACGAGACGCTTTACGGCAAGATCGTGACCATCGAAGACCCTATCGAAGTCCTTCACTCTCACAAGAAAGCGCTCGTGGCGCAGCGCGAGATAGGCAACGACGTTGCATCGATGGCCGGGGGTATCGAACAAGCGATCGCCCAGGACGCCGACGTGATCGTCGGCGGCGATCTACGTGATGCCGTCACGGTGCGCGCGGCCCTGCACGCCGCGGAAACCGGCCACCAGGTCTTCGCGACCATGTTCACTCCCAACGCGACCCAAGCCCTGGAGCGACTGATCGGCTCGGTTCCCTCCGATGACAAGCGGGCGGTCACGGCGCAGCTTGCTGAGGCCGTCACGGGTGTCGTCGCGCAGAAGCTGGCCACAACCAAGGAAGGTAAGAGACTGCCGGCCGTCGAGATCCTTCGCGGGGGCCAATACACGACCCGTTGCATTCTTGAGAACCGGTGGTCCGACCTGACTAGCTATCTGGGTAGCCGCCAAGGGGGCATGCAGCAGCTCGAACAACACTTGCTGGAACTCTACCAGGGCGGTGTCATCAGCGGCACCGAGGCCATGAAGCTGGCCACCAACCCTGAGACTGTGGCCGAGGGCTTGCGTGCGATGCGCAGGTCGGCTGGGGGATAGGGCGGGTCAGACCGGACGCGTCACTCGCTTGGCCTTGAACCTGATACTTGCCCTGCAAAACGGAGCGGGATTTCGTGGCAGATCGCTCCGCCCGATCGCTTCTTCATCACTGCACGAGTGCACCTCGAACCCCTTGATCGGCGGCACTGTCGGCCCGTAGAATCATTGGCGTCGAGACAATTCCCCCTGCAGATGCTGGGTGGCTTGATCCCGCTGGACCCAAGCGGCCGCCCTGGCCGGAGGATCAGCGATGCCGGAGCCAACCAGCGTGCCTGAATCCAACCCGTTGCGTGAGGCGCTGCCACGGACCCGGGTGCCCGAGCCGTGCGCGATCGTACTCTTCGGCGCGACGGGCGACCTGGCCCATCGCAAGCTAATGCCGGCACTCTATAACCTGTTGCGGGGGGGGAACCTGCCCGGTGAGTGCGCCATCGTCGGCTTCGCCCGCCGCGAGTGGACCGACGACGACCTCCGCTCCGAGTACGAGAAAACGCTGAGCAAGAACGGCGGCTCCGACTTCCACGAGATCTGGCCACAGTTCGCCAGCCGCCTTGTTTTTTCTCCCGGCACCTTCGACGATCTGGGAGCGTATCACAAGCTCAAGGAGAAGCTTGAGGAGCTTGACCGCACCCACGGCACGCGCGGCAACCGGATCTACTACCTGGCCGTCTCACCAGAATTCTTCTCAACGATCATCGCCCACCTTGGCGAGGCCGGTCTCATCTATCCGTGGCAGCAGGAATCTCCATGGAGCAGGGTGGTCATCGAGAAGCCGTTCGGCCGCGACCTCGCCAGCGCGCGGGCTCTGAATCGCGAAGTCTCAAGAGTACTGGAGGAACGCCAAGTCTATCGCATCGACCATTATCTGGGCAAGGAGACAGTGCAGAACATCCTGGCATTCCGGTTCGGAAACAGCATCTTCGAGCCGATCTGGAACCGCCGGCATGTCGCCGCGGTGCAGATCACGGTGGCCGAGGATGTTGGAATGGCCGGGGGCCGAGGCTCGTATTACGACACCGCCGGCGCCATCCGGGACATGGTTCAGAACCACATGATGCAGCTTTTATCGCTGGTGGCGATGGAACCGCCGGTGGACCTCTCGGCCGACGCAGTTCGCAACGAGAAAGTCAAAGTGCTGCAATCACTGCCCGAATGGAAACCCGAGGACGTCTATCGCAACGTGGTGCGAGCGCAGTATACGGCCGGATCGATCGAGGGCGAGGAGGTGCCCGGCTACCTTCAGGAAAAGGGTGTCGCACCGGACTCGAAGACATCGCCCTTCGTCGCCATTCGCCTGAAGCTGAATACCTGGCGGTGGGCAGGCGTCCCCTTTTTCCTGCGCACCGGCAAGCGGCTGCCCAAGCGGGCTACTGAGATCGCCGTCCAGTTCCACCGGCCGCCAACCGAGCTGTTCGAGGTTGAGGGAGACGGCCAGAGCGGTGCCAACCAACTCGTGATGCGGATCCAGCCTAATGAAGGTGCCAGTCTCGCCTTCGAGGCTAAGATTCCCGGTTCCCGCCGCAGGCTTCAGGAAGTGCGAATGGACTTTCGCTACGGAACCGCCTTCGCCGTCCCGCCGCCCGAGGCCTACGAGCGACTGCTCCTGGACGTGATGCTTGGCGATCCGACACTGTTCACGCGCACCGACGAGGTCGAAAGCGCCTGGAAGTTCATCACTCAGATCCTCGATGACTGGCAACTGCCCGGTGCCCCGCCGCCGGTTCCCTACGCCGCCGGAAGCTGGGGACCAATCGAGGCCGACGAATTGCTCAAGGCCGACGGCGTGAAATGGCGGCGGCTGTAAGTCGAATCCGTCTGACAGGGAGATCAACTGTGCAGGTAACCACATCTGACGCCTTCCTCCAAGGACAAGGAATTCCTGTCGAGTTGCGTGAGATCGAGTCGACCCTCGAGCAGCTCTGGGGACCGGCGGCCGAAATCGTGGGTGGCCCGGAACCCGAACATCCCAACGTGACGCGCATCGTCCTGGCGGACCTGGTGGTCGAGCGGCTGTGTCCCGACGCCGAGGAACTCCGCCCCGTGGTTGAGGAGGTTATCACCCGCTATCCCTGCCGGGCCATCGTGGTGCGTTGCTCCGACGATACCGAGCGGCGGATCACCGCCGAGGTCTCGGCCGTGTGCCACCTGCCCGACCCCGGCCTGCCCCAGGTCTGTTCCGAGCGGATTATCTTGCATGCCGGGCCAAATGCCGTGGACCTCGTCGCCGGCGCGGTCCGTCCCTTGCTTGAAGCCGATCTGCCGCTTCTGCTCTGGTGGACCACCGATCCGCGATTGAATGAGGCCCTGTTTCGCGACCTGGGCGACGAGTGCTCTCGGCTCGTGCTCGATCTCCCCGATCCAGGGACTCCAGCCGCCGCTCTGAATCTAGGCCTGGACCCCGCGATCTGCACATGCAGCCGCGACACGGTCTGGTACGGACTGACCCGCTGGCGCGAGCTGGTCGCCCAGTTTTTCGATCCTCCCTGCCATCACGCAACGCTCAGCCGGATTGACTCGCTACGCATCGAAGCCCTGTCTCCGGCTCCCTCCCAACCACCTCGCATGGCGATCTGGCTGGCGGCCTGGATGGCGGGGCAACTCGGGTGGAAAACGCAAGGGAAGCCCGTCAACCATTCAAGTCCCTCGGGAAGCACATTCCAGGCCGCGTTTCTCGGCCCGCTGGGAACCCTCGGCGTGGAGATCGTCACCCGACCGGCTCCCCCCAACATGCTGTCGACACCCTGCCTGACCGGCGTCACGATCACCGCTCGCGGGCCGGAGGGAGTCGAGACCTTCGGTCTGAGACGCCCCAGCCCTGACTCGCCCGATGTCCGCATTGAAGCTCGGGCTCCGGATTATTGCCGGCTGCCCGGCATGGTCAGAGCTCCTGAGCTTGACGCTCCCCGCCGGGTCGCCGCCGCACTCGAAGCCTCGCGAATCGACCGGCCCTTCGAGAATGCCCGGCCGATCGCGCTCTGGATGCTGGAGCACATCTGAATGGATCGATCGATGCGGCTTGCTGAGAGCATCCAGAGTGTGCTGATCCTGGACGATACAGGCGCGACAGACCGTGATGAGGCCATCGGCGCATTACTCCATCAGATCTCTAACGACGGGTTCTTGCCCAGCACACTGGTGCCGGAAATTCGAGCTGCACTCATCCTGCGCGACGAACTGGGACCAACGGGCATCGGTGAAGGCGTCGCCATTCCGCATGTCTGGCACGCGGGTCTTCACCGAATGGTCGCCGCGCTGGGAGTTTCCCGAAGAGGGGTTTCTTATCCGAGCTTGGACGGCCAGCCGGTACACATCATCCTCGTGATCCTGACCCCACAAGGTGCCGCCTCGGAAGCGGCCAGGCAGCAAATGTTTGAGGGCTGGCTACGCCATCTGCGGGATTCGGCCTTTCGCGCTGCGCTGCGGCGCGGGACCACGGCGGAAGAGCTCTGGAATACGGTCCGGTCGGAGGATCGGGTTTTGGCCTGAGCGACCAAGGCACGGAGTCTCGAATGTCGCGGGACGAGGATAGGCCACTGACCCTTGCTGGCACGAGCAATCGTGCAATCGTAGCAACGAAACTCGAACCAGCCCCCCTATGTCCACACCGGCGGATTTCTTTGGCAAGAAAGGCTGCGCCCGGGTGACCTTCGCCTGGTAATCACTGTCGGGTCTACCGGTTCGTGCCCCGTCCAGGGCATGACCCACCGCATGGTCGAGGGCCTGCGCGCGGTCCTCACTCCTGCTTCGGCCGCATCGATCGACAGAAAATGGCGATTGTCTCGTCGCTTCAACGCTCGGCGCGGACACGCTGCTCGGAGAATATCTGCTATCCTCCGCAAGAAATCGTGATGTCACGAATGAAGTCTTCCTCAGAAAAAGCCCCTCGCCTATGTTCTAAAGCCGATGAGCACCACGCCACAAGACGGGTTGGTTGTACCTCTTCCTCAACGTAGAATAATTCTGGTCGGGGCGACGGTCTCGGTTGCTACCCTGGGCACGATCAATGAGAGAGGAGCGTCCATGAACACCGACAGGAGGTCGATTTCTCATACGATCGCGGCGCATGCGCTGACGGTCGGGGTCACCGTGATGGTTGTCGCGCTCTTGTTTGGAGAACACCTGGGGTTGAGGCGAAAGCCCGCCGGGGCGCAGTTCTCGGTCTTCTCCCAGGAGCCCGAGCCACCGGTTCCGGCTCCCATGCCTCGAAATTCGGGTAGGTCCATGGTGACGGGTCCAACTCCAGACGCGAAGATTCCCGCGCCCCCGGAGGATGTGCTCAAGGAGCTTGACCCCGAAGAGCGGAATAACGTGCTCGTCTATGCCACGGTCAACAAGAGCGTCGTCAACATCACAACCGAGTCGGAAGGCGCGGGATTCTTCGGGGACGAGACCTCGACCGGTACCGGTTCGGGGTTTGTCATCGACAAGCAAGGGAATCTGCTGACCAATTTCCACGTCATCCAGGAGGCAGTTGCCGTCAGGGTCACACTGTTCGACGGGTCGACACATCCGGCGAAGCTGGTCGGCCAGGATGCCTCCAACGACGTTGCCGTGCTCCGGATCAAGGCCTCGGCCGACAAGCTGTTTCCGGTCGCGTTTGGTGACTCGTCGCGGGTGCTGGTCGGTCAGAAGATCATGGCCCTTGGCAACCCCTTCGGCCTGGAGAGGACACTGACCACAGGGATCGTCAGCAGCCTGGAACGGTCGCTCAAGGCCAAAAATGGTCGGATGATCAAGGGCATTATCCAGACCGACGCGGCGATCAACCCCGGCAACTCCGGAGGACCCTTGCTGAATTCACGCGGCCAGGTCATCGGCATGAACACAGCCATCATCAGCCAGGTGGGGCAATCGGCGGGAATCAGCTTCGCAGTACCCATCAACGGGATCACGCGAATCCTTCGGCCCCTGATCGAGAATGGCCGGGTTATCCGCGCCGACCTGGGCATTACGCGTGTGTATGCCACCGATGATGGCCTGCTGGTAATGGCCCTGGTTGACGGCGGACCGGCCGAGCAAGCTGGAATCCAGCCCGCCAAGATCAAGCATGAGCGCCTTGGCTTGGGGTTTGTGCGGCCGTTTGTCGACGCCGACTCCGCCGACCTGATTGTCGGTATCGAGCACAAGCGGGTGCGAACCGTTGACGAGCTGCTCACCGAGGTTGAAAAGCACCAGCCGGGCGACGTCATCCGGGTCACCGTGATCCGCGACGGCCAGCCCACCGACATCGAGGTTCGCCTTGGGCAATCATCCTGAGCGGCCTTGCCGTTTTTATCGACGACGAACCGTGCCTTGAGCCGCTCGCGGCAAAAGCTCCAGGTCAGTACACTCCTTCTGGCAATTCGGGCACCTTGAATTCAAGCTCCCTGGTCGTACGGTAGTTCCAGGTGAGAGAATCTCTACAATCGCACTTGATGCTTCGGGAACGATTTACTTCGGAGAGCGACACATGCGTTGGCAAAACGAGCGAAGGAGCGAAAATGTCGAGGATCGACGCGGGATCTCGGCTGGCCAGGTTGCAATAGGGGGCGGTATTGGCACGATCCTGATCGTGCTGGTCATGAGCTTGCTCACAGGCGCTGACCCCCGAGCATTAATGCAGCGCATGCAGGTGGCCCAGCCCGCCGGTGCCCAGCAAAAACCGGCGGCCCGAAGGCCCGAGGAAGAAAAGCAGGCCGACTTCGTCAAAGCGACGCTCGGCCTGACCGAGGACGTTTGGACGGACCTCTTCGCCAAGGCCGGGAAAAAGTACCGGGAGCCCCATCTCGTCATGTTCACGGACCGCGTCAAGACCGAGGGCTGCGGGCTGGCGAACACCGCCGTTGGGCCGTTTTACTGTCCGGCGGACGAGAAGGTTTACATCGATCTGGCCTTCTATGACGAACTCAAGAGACGCTTCAAAGCGCCCGGCGAATTCGCCCAGGCCTATGTGATCGCCCATGAAATCGGCCACCACGTTCAAAACTTGCTGGGCACCAGCGAGAAAGTCACCCAGCTTCAGCACCAGGTGAGCGAGAGCGATGCCAAGAGGCTCTCCGTGATGCTGGAGCTGCAGGCCGACTATTATGCCGGCGTCTGGGCTCATCACGCCGAGAGGAAAAAGCACATTCTCGAGGAAGGCGACATCGAATCGGGGCTAAACGCGGCGACGGCCATTGGCGATGACACTCTGCAAAGGAATACTCAGGGCTACGTGGTTCCAGACTCGTTCACCCACGGCAGCTCGGCCCAGCGCGTCAAGTGGTTTCGTAAGGGCTTGGTGAGTGGCGACATCACCGGTGGCGATACGTTCAATGCCGGCGAGAATCTTTGAGCCGCCGGATTCCAGCCCGCACTGGCTGAAGCTGACGATGGAGGCGTCAAGCCGGTCCCTGTCAGGACCGGCTTGATTCTACCTATCGGGTCCAAACGAGCCGTCCCAACGATTGCTGTCGCCACGATCGTTAAAACCGCCGATCTCTCGTCAACCGGTGTTCGCCGCAAGTGCTGCCGCCGCTAAGCACTGTTTCGGCGTGGGACGGTTCCTCACCGTGTCGATAATCTCAACAGTTTGGGATCCGGCGCGGAGTCGCTGATGATCCCTCGCGCTTGATCCCGGCGAGACCGAGGCGGGCCGACGTCAACCGGCCAGCCGCGCACGTTCGTGTCGTCCGGGAGAGGATGGACAAGCGCTCGTTCCCACGATCAGGAAGGATCGTCGCATGTCGGACTACCGCACGAAACTCCGTCGGCCAACGTCACGCAAGTACCGGCCGGCACTCGACGGCAAGCTCGAAGATCGCGTTCTGCTGTCGACCCAGACGCTTCACCAGTACCTGGGAACGAACCTCGGTCTGCTCAGGCACCCCCAGGCAGGCGTTGCCTTTCACGTTAACGTACCCCCATTTGCACTGCATGCCCCGCGGTGGAATCGCCACTTCCGGGTGATTCATGCCGCCGCGGTACAGACGATCCGGGGCGGCCAGTCCGCCAATGTGGTTGCCGTGGATGGCTCGCACTTCCGGATCCAGTTAGCGTACGAGTCCAATACTATCGCGACGAACGCAGGCGATGGAGCCGCGGGAACCTATACGCAGAGCACCCCGGAGCCCGCGCTAGCCACCTCTCAGCCCACAGAGCTCCCGCAACCGATCGGCACTGTGCGGGTCTATGCCATGCCGAATGGCCAGGTCGGCATTATCGTGGATGGCTCGAACGACAATACGGAGCTCACGATCAACCCCTTGCCGACACCGATTCGCAAGGGTTACCAGAAGAGTTACGCCTACGGTCAAGCCGGAGTGACTCACACGCTTAACATCGGCCAGATCACCGTCAACAGTGGCTCGATCGCGGCGATCGAGGGCTTCCATACCGCAAATCTGGTCGGACCGCTTGTCGTCGGCGGCACGACGACGGTTGATCGAATCGCCTTCAACTCCATTGAGCCGGGCGCATCGATCACCGTCGGCGGCACCTTGAACACCCTCGACGTACTCCAGGGCATCACCCTGAACACCGGGTCCAGCTCCAGCATCCAGATCGGCCGCGACCTTAACTTGCTGAACGTAGGTGGGAACATCAGCCTCTCCAACGGATCGCAGATCCTGATCGGCCGAGATATAGGCGCAGTCCTTCAGGCGCCCAAGGGAACCGGCACCGGCAGTAATGTCCTGTCTCTCAACCTGCCTACGACCACCACGCTGGTGGCAGTGGCCCCGGAACAGGCGGTTTCCGCCTACATTCAGGGCGATGTCATCATCGGTCCGGGCAGTGCCTTCGTCGTCGGCCGCAGCGTTGACCAGGCGATCTACGTCCTCGGCAATATTGATAGCGCCAGCTTCAGCCGGATTGTGATTCCTCACAGCAATGTGACCGATGCGATAACAGGTCCGTCGGGACCGATCACTAGCTGACCCGATCCGCTTGCCGTCCCAGGCTCAGACAGAGAGGCACGCTCAAGCCCGCGCTCGAGCGTGCCTCTGGTTTTCTCATTGCGAACCGTGTGAGTTTAAGGAATCAATCAAGAGGACGCGGGCCGGGGTCGATGCCCTGAGCAGAAGCTCGATTGATCACGGCGACCCAGAGGTCCGAATGGACGCGGACCTGGCAGGAGAGACGGATGTTAGGTGCGATCTCACCTTCGCGAGCAAGGCGAGCTTGCTCAATTTCGGATTGAGGGCCGGCGTCGCCGCCCAAGACCTCGACCCGGCACGTCGTGCAGTGCGCATTGCCGCCACACTGGTGCATGATGTCGATTCCCGCATCCTCGATGGCGAGAACGAGCTTCTTACCGGGGTCGACATCGAACGATTTCTCGCCGTCAACGGTCACGGTCGGCATGATCTTGGAACTCCCTTGGAAGGCGTCGAACGATAGGCCGGCGGTCGGCTAGCCCGTGAGTCCCGGTTCATGAACGGGCTCGGAAGCGGCTTAAACTTCGGAAACACAGCCGGGATAGAACCCCAGGCTTCCAAAATATGCGGCTCAGGTTGGCGTTGCAAGCCAGCGAACACGATTACGAAACCACGCAGGAAAGAGCGCCAAACTAAGCCGGCTAACTTGTCATCTGAAGAGGCGACAACGAGCGATCCGACCTACGCTGCAGCGTGACAGAAGGTTGCCGTGTGGTTAGAATAATGTGCACCTGCCAAGAATCTCTGTCCAGCCTGGACATGGGAGTACATCCTCATGCCTGACGAATCCTCAGTGTCGGGATGGCTCAATGGAATCAGGGCTGGCGACGAGGCCGATATCCAGCGGCTTTGGGATCGCTATTTCCAACAACTGGTCCGCCTGGCGGGCAAGAAGCTGCCCGGGCACGCTCGTCGCGAGTTCGATGAAGAGGACGTCGCCCTGAGCGCCTTTCACAGTTTCTGCGACCGCGTCGGCCGCGGCCAGTTCCCGCAGCTAGCCGACCGCGATGGCCTCTGGAGATTGCTGGTTACCATCACGGCCCGCAAGGCCGTCAGCTCGGTTCGCCGTCAAAACCGCAAGAAGCGGGGCGGGGGCAAGGTTCAAGGGGAATCGGCGTTCTTCGAAGCCGGGGGTGACGAGGCAGCCAGTGACGGCCTGGCGGGGTTTCTGAGCCGCGAACCGACGCCGGAGCTCGCAGCCCAGTTCGCCGAGGAGTATGACCGGTTGATCGACAAGTTGCGGAGCCCTTCCTTGAAAGCCATTGCGCTGCGCACCCTCGAGGGGCACAATGCCGAGGAGATTGCCAGCGAGCTAGGGACCTCGCCGAGGACCGTGCATCGCAAGCTCCAGCTCATCCGTGCTCTGTGGGACGAGGAGATTTCCGGATGACTCCCCGAGCCTGGATCAATGACGAGGAACTGCCGGTTGCCGAACTGTTGCTAATCGACGATGCGTGCGATCGATTCGAGACCGCATGGCGGGATGGAAAGGAGCCTCAACTGGAATCATACCTCGCGGGCTCATCGGATCATTCCCGACGTCGACTTGTCCGCGAGCTGCTCACCATGGACCTGGAGTTCCGTCTCGGTCGCGGGGAGCGGCCTCAGCCAGATGCCTACCGCGTGGCGGTCCCCGATCACAGCGACGTGATCGAAGAGGTGTTCGCGGTCTTGGACTACGGCGTTCCGATCATATCGTCGTCCAGGGACGCTGGGCGGATTCGAGAGTCTGCTGACAGCTCGGTTGCGACCGCCCTGACGGTGGGTAATAACCTGACGAAGGTGATCCTGAGCCCGGCCGTGAGTACAGCGATGCATACGGCCGGCTATGAGGTGCTCGGAGAAATCGGGCGGGGGGGAATGGGCGTCGTCTATCTCGCCCGCAAGCTCACTCTGAATCGGCTCTGTGCCGTGAAGATGATCCTAGCTGGACCCCACACGGGAACGGCCACGGCGGCCCGGTTCCGCGCCGAGGCTGAGATGATTGCGAAGCTGCAGCACCCCGACGTCGTGCAAATTTACCATGTCGGCGAGGTCGAAGGCTTGCCGTTCCTTGAGCTGGAGTATCTGCCCGGCGGCAGCCTTGACAAGGTGCTCGGCGGCACCCCGATGTCGCCGGCGGACGCGGCCCGATTGGTCAGGACCATAGCCCTGGCGATAGCCCAGGCCCACCGCGAGGGGATCATTCATCGCGATCTTAAGCCGGCCAACATTCTACTCGACGCGGCGGGAAACCCCAAGGTGGCGGACTTCGGATTGGCGAAGCTCCTTGACTCGGACGGCGGCCTGACGAAGTCGCGCACGGTTGTTGGATCTCCCAGCTACATGGCTCCCGAACAGGCTGAGGGGAGCTCCAGCCAGATCGGCGCGGCCACCGACGTCTACGCCCTGGGGGCGGTGCTTTACGAGCTGCTCACCGGCCGCCCTCCCTTTCACGCACCGACGGCCATGGAAACCCTCGCTCAAGTCAAATCGAACGACCCGGTCCCTCCGTCCCATGTGCAGCCTGGCCTGCCCCGCGACTTGGAGACCATTTGCCTGCAATGCCTGCAGAAAGCTCCTGCCCGGCGCTACGCCACGGCCGAAGCGCTGGGCGAGGACCTGCGCCGCTATCTTGCCGGCGAAACGATCCAGGCCCGTTCCACCTCGATTTGGGAGCGAGGTCTGAGATGGTCGCGGCGGCACCCTACGCTGGCAACAGCCCTTGGTGTGACCGCGGCGTCCCTGATGCTCCTCTTTGCAGGAGGCTTCTACTACAACACCCGCCTCCAGGCCGCACTCCGCGAGGCTGTGCGGGAGCGCAACATCACCCAGGCGAATCTCGAAGAGCTGGTATTCGGTCTCCAGGACAAGCTAGGCGAGACGTCCACGACCCGCGTGCTGAGGCAAAGCCTGCTTTTTACAGCCATCTCGGGCCTCGACGACATCGCCCGCCGCACCGCGGCTGCCAAACCCGACCTGAGCCGCGCGGTCGCCCACAGGAAACTTGGCGACATCTTCCGGCAGATCGGCCAGATCGAGGACGCCCGCGACCAGTATGAACAGTCGCGGCAACTTGCCGAAAAACTTCTGGGCCAGACGTCCGACCCCGACGTGGCCGACTGCCTGGTGAGGGCCCACCTCGGGCTTGGCCAATTGAGCGTCATGACTCGCCCGGACGAGGCCAAGCCGCACCTCCAGCGCGCGGTGGAGCTCTCCACGCTCGTCGAGTCGGCCGTCCCTGCTCGCGGCAATGCGCGGCGCGCACTGATCGAGGCGAACTTCCATCTCGGTCGTGCGCAAGTTTTGCCGGCGAATCCGCCGCGGCCGAAGCGTCGTTCCGCAGGTCCCGCGACCTGGCAGAGACCTGGCTGGCGGATGAGCCGGGGAACACTCAAGCCAGCGACATGCTGGCGTCATGTTGTCGTAAACTTGCTGATATGAGGAAGTTTGCACGTGACTTCGACGTGGCCCGGAAGCTCTACCTCGAGGCGATCTCCGTCGGCGAGCGGCTGATGGCCGCCGAGCCGGGCAACACCGAGTTCCAGGAGCACCTCTCCACGGCACTCCATGACCTCGCCGGGGTGCTCACCAGGATAGGTAATCCCGCCGAGGCGCGGCGCTTCTGGAGCGAGCCGAGAAGGTTTGTTCGCGCCTCGTCGCGTCTGATCCCGAATCCGTAGAGAGCCAGGCCAGGCTCGTTTTCGTGTTAGCGGATCTAGGACGAATAGCCAAGGATGAGTCTGATTTCGGATCTGCGTCCCAGTTTTTTGAGTGCGCGGGCAATGTTCTGCTTGGCCTCATCAGTCGGGGCAAGCACGAAAACTGGCCCGGTCTCGACGCCCGCCATCTCCAGAACCTTCGCGAGATGGCTGAGGAATGCCGGGAAGCCCCGCTGGCACTCGGTGCCCTGGGAGCCATTCCGCCACGAGCAGCCGGGGAGGCGATCCGGCTACTCAAGACCCGGGCTCGCCTGATGGCGTCAGGCCGGCGCTGGCCCGAGTTCGTCGAGGCGGTGGTTGCCCTCCACGAGGTCGAACCCAAGGTCGTGGAAGACCTCTATGCACAGGCCCGCGGCCTGGGACTCTGTCTAAAATGTATTGATGAGGCCAGCCCGGAACTTCCTCTCAAGGACCAGCAGTATCTCAGGGAGAGCTGTATCGAGAGATGCCTGGCCGACCTGAATCAGGCCGCCAAGCATGGCTTCAACGAGGTTTCTCTCCTGGAGAACGACGACGCTCTGGCGGCTATCCGCCAGCATCCGGCCTATTCCGAACTAATCGCCCGGCTGAACGGCAATCCACCGCCCCGCGCAGCGAGATAGAACTACCCAGACATGTCGATGCAGTCGCAAAGTTCTCGGCGGATCGAGCGCCGGGTTCCTGGGTAACCGCATCGGAGCGGAGGGACATCGAGGGCTTTGCCGCAATTGGGATGTACCACCTGAGCAGAAAACTGGCTCGCTGGGGTGGCTAGGATCTGAATTGAAAATCGTCTCGAGCCTTAATTTCTGCAGCATTAGTTCTTAACTTATGAATTAATATACATATAGTGTATAGTTGAGGCCTTATTTATGATAGATTACTGACGTTGTTCTGTGGATATGTTCAGTCCGTGCTCGCATACCAAGCAGCGCCTGGGGGCCGTTAGGGACGGCTGAATTGCGCTGAGCGGCTTGCTTCCAGGCCTTCAGGGCATCGCCATAAGCCTTGAAGAAAGGAATTAGGGGCTGACGATGCTGACTCACCAGAGCTCGATGCTCGGTCGACCTCCAGAACAGTAATGACACCATAAAGGGTCTCATGCCGGCAGCGAGTTCATTCCTCCAGGACAGAAGGCCCGCGGATTCGGGGCTTCTGCCGAGGATCTCTCCGTAAAGCGTGGTTACGAAATCTAATTCGCCACGAATGACTCGATCCACCGGCGACAACACGGTCATGACGCCATCATGAAGCGTGATCGAGTAATCCGTTGAAGCCGCCCCGGAGACCATAATCGTGTAGAATCCGGGTGGACTTTCTGCCGATGCATTCGATGACAGAACTGCAGGACTGGAGAGGCTGGCAGGGCTGTCCCCATTCACAAATCCGTCGTAGGTGGCAGTCAGTGCGGGAGGGATCGCACCAGAGATTGCTGTCTTGTTCAGCGCGGTTATGGTAAGCGGCGCCGGGGTCACCGTCAGGGTTCCGGCGACGTAGCTGATGGTGTAGTCGCCGTCCACCGCACCGCTGGCCGTGATCGCGTAGGGGCTGCCGGAGACATGGCTGCTCGCGGTAGCCGCCGTCGTCAGCGTGGGCTGCGTGCTCAGGCTGGCGACGGTGTCGCCATTGACAAAGCCCGTGTACGACGCGGTGAGGGTTGGCAGTGCCGCGCCGTAGACCTTGGTCTGGTTATTAGCGGTTATGGTCAGAGCCGCCGGCGTGACGCTCAGGGTTCCGGCGACGTAGCTGATGGTGTAGTCGCCGTCCACCGCACCGCTGGCGGTGATCGCGTAGGGGCTGCCGGAGACATGGCTGCTGGCCGTGGCCGTTGTTGTCAACGTCGGTTGAGTCGTGAGGCTGGCCGACGTGTCGCCATTGACGAACCCCCAGTACGACGCGGTGAGGGCTGGCACGGCCGCGCCGTAGTCCTTGGTCTGGTTGTTAGCGGTTATGGTCAGAGCCGCCGGGGTGACACTCATAGTTCCGGCGACGTAGCTGATGGTGTAGTCGCTATCTGCCGCGCCGCTGGCCGTGATCGTGTAGGGGCTGCCGGAGACATGGCTGCTCGCGGTGGCCGCCGTCGTCAGCGTGGGCTGCGTGCTCAGGCTGGCGGCGGTGTCGCCATTGACAAAGCCCGTGTACGACGCGGTGAGGGTTGGCAGTGCCGCGCCGTAGACCTTGGTCTGGTTATTAGCGGTTATGGTCAGAGCCGCCGGCGTGACACTCAGGGTTCCGGCGACGTAGCTGATGGTGTAGTCGCTATCTGCCGCTCCGCAGGCCGTGATCGCGTAGAGGCTGCCGGAGACATGGCTGGTCGCCGTGGCGGTCGTGCTCAGCGTGGGCTGCGTGCTCAGGCTGGCGGCGGTGTCGCCATTGACAAAGCCCGTGTACGACGCGGTGAGGGTTGGCACGGCCGCGCCGTAGACCGTGGTCTGGCTATCCGCCGTGATCGACAGAAGCGCGGGTGTGATCGTCAGGGCTCCGGCGAGGTAGGTGATGGTGTAGTCGCCGTCCACCGCACCGCTGGCCGTGATGGCGTATGGGTTGCCGGCGACATGACTGTTGGCGGTGGCCGTTGTCGTCAACGTCGGTTGAGTCGTGAGGCTGGCGGCCGTGTCGCCGTTGACAAAGCCCGTGTACGACGCGGTGAGGGTTGGCAGGGCCGCGCCGTAGACCTTGGTCTGGTTGTTAGCGGTTATGGTCAGAGCCGCCGGCGTGACACTCAGGGTTCCGGCGACGTAGCTGATCATGTAGTCGCTATCTGCCGCGCCATTGGCCGTGATCGCGTAGGGGCTGCCGGAGACATGGCTGCTGGTGGTGGCCGTTGTTGTCAACGTCGGTTGAGTCGTCAGGCTGGCCGACGTGTCGCCATTGACAAAGCCCGAGTAGCTGGCCGTCAACGTAGGTAGGGCCGCGCCGTAGACCTTGGTCTGGTTATTAGCGGTTATGGTCAGAGCCGCCGGCGTGACACTCAGGGTTCCGGCGACGTAGCTGATCGTGTAGTCGCTATCTGCCGCGCCACTGGCCGTGATGGTATAGGGGCTGCCGGAGACATGGCTGCTAGCAGTAACCGCCGTCGTCAGCGTGGTCTGAATGCTCAGGCTGGCAGCCGTGTCGCCATTGACGAACCCCGTGTAGCTGGCCGCCAACGTAGGTAGGGCCGCGCCGTAGACCTTGGTCTGGTTATTAGCGGTTATGGTCAGAGCCGCCGGCGTGACACTCAGGGTTCCGGCGACGTAGCTGATCGTGTAGTCGCTATCTGCCGCGCCATTGGCCGTGATGGAATAGGGGCTGCCGGAGACATGGCTGCTCGCGGTAGCCGCCGTCGTCAGCGTGGGCTGCGTGCTCAGGCTGGCGGCGGTGTCGCCATTGACAAAGCCCGTGTACGACGCGGTGAGGGTTGGCAGGGCCGCGCCGTAGACCTTGGTCTGGTTATTAGCGGTTATGGTCAGAGCCGCCGGCGTGACACTCAGGGTTCCGGCGGCGTAGCTGATGGTGTAGTCGCTATCTGCCGCTCCGCTGGCCGTGATCGCGTAGGGGCTGCCGGAGACATGGCTGGTCGCCGTGGCGGTCGTGCTCAGCGTGGGCTGCGTGCTCAGGCTGGCGGCGGTGTCGCCATTGACAAAGCCCGTGTACGACGCGGTGAGGGTTGGCACGGCCGCGCCGTAGACCGTGGTCTGGCTATCCGCCGTGATCGACAGAAGCGCGGGTGTGATCGTCAGGGCTCCGGCGACGTAGGTGATGGTGTAGTCGCCGTCCACCGCACCGCTGGCCGTGATGGCGTATGGGTTGCCGGCGACATGACTGTTGGCGGTGGCCGTTGTCGTCAACGTCGGTTGAGTCGTGAGGCTGGCGGCCGTGTCGCCGTTGACAAAGCCCGTGTACGACGCGGTGAGGGTTGGCAGGGCCGCGCCGTAGACCTTGGTCTGGTTGTTAGCGGTTATGGTCAGAGCCGCCGGCGTGACACTCAGGGTTCCGGCGACGTAGCTGATCATGTAGTCGCTATCTGCCGCGCCATTGGCCGTGATCGCGTAGGGGCTGCCGGAGACATGACTGCTGGCGGTGGCCGTTGTTGTCAACGTCGGTTGAGTCGTGAGGCTGCCCGACGTGTCGCCATTGACGAACCCCGTGTAGCTGGCCGTCAACGTAGGTAGGGCCGCGCCGTAGACCTTGGTCTGGTTATTAGCGGTTATGGTCAGAGCCGCCGGGGTGACACTCAGGGTTCCGGCGACGTAGCTGATCGTGTAGTCGCTATCTGCCGCGCCGCTGGCCGTGATCGCGTAGGGGCTGCCGGAGACATGGCTGGTGGCCGTGCCGGTCGTGCTCAGCGTGGGCTGCGTGCCCAGGCTGGCGGTCGTGTCGCCGTTGACAAAGCCCGTGTACGACGCGGTGAGGGTTGGCAGTGCCGCGCCGTAGACCTTGGTCTGGTTGTTAGCGGTTATGGTCAGAGCCGCCGGCGTAACACTCAGGGTTCCGGCGACGTAGCTGATGGTGTAGTCGCTATCTGCCGCGCCACTGGCCGTGATGGAATAGGGGCTGCCGGAGACATGGCTGGTCGCCATGGCCGTTGTCGTCAACGTCGGTAGAGTAGTCAGGCTGGCTGAAGTGTCGCCGTTGACAAAGCCCGAGTACGACGCGGTGAGGGTTGGCACGGCCGCGCCGTAGACTTTGGTCTGGTTGTTAGCGGTTATGGTCAGAGCCGCTGGGGTGACACTCAGGGTTCCGGCGACGTAGCTGATCATGTAGTCGCTATCTGCCGCGCCACTGGCCGTGATGGAATAGGGGCTGCCGGGCACATGGCTGCTGGCGGTGGCCGTTGTTGTCAACGTCGGTTGAGTCGTGAGGCTGGCCGACGTGTCGCCATTGACGAACCCCGTGTAACTGGCCGTGAACGTGGGCAGTGACGCGCCGTAGACCTTGGTCTGGTTATTCGCCGTGATCGTCAGCGCTGCGGGGGTGATGGTGAGGCTCCCAGCCTCGTATGAAATCGTGTAATTGGAATCGACTGCGCCACTGGCCGTGATGATGTATGGGTTGCCGGAGACGTGGCTGGACGCCGTGGCAGTGGTGCTCAGCGTGGGCTGCGTGGTCAGGCTGGCCGTGGTGTCGCCGTTGACGAAGCCCGAGTACGAGGCGGTCAGGGTCGGCAGTGCCGCGCCGTAGACCTTGGTCTGGTTGTCGGCGGTGATCGTCAGCGGCGCGGCGGTGACGGTGAGGCTTCCGGCAACGTAGCTGATGCTGTAGTCCGAGTCCACCGCGCCGCTGGCGGTGATGGTGTAGGGGCTGCCTGCCACGTGGCTGCTGGCGGTGGCCGTCGTGCTCAGCGTGGGCGTCGTCGTCAGGCTGGCCGAGGTGTCGCCAATGACGAAGCCCGAGTACGAGGCGGTCAGGGTCGGCAGCGCCGCACCGTAGACCTTGGTCTGGTCGTCGGCGCTGATCGTCAGCGGCGCCGGAGTCAGGGTCAGGCTCGCTGCCACGTACGAGATCGAGTAATCCGTATCGACCGCGCCGCTGGCGGTGATGCTGTAGGGGCTGCCTGCGACGTGGCTGCTGGCGGTGGCCGTCGTGCTCAGCGTGGGCTGAGCGGTGAGACTGGCTGAGGTGTCGCCATTGACGAAGCCTACGTACGAAGCGGTGAGCGTCGGCAGCGCCGCACCGTAAACCTTCGTCTGGTTGCCGGCGGTGATCGTCAGCGGCGCGGCGGTGACGGTGAGGCTTCCGGCGACGTAGCTGATGCTGTAGTCCGAGTCCACCGCACCGCTGGCAGTGATGGCATAGGGGCTGCCCGCCACGTGGCTGTTGGCGGTGGCCGTTGTCGTCAGCGTCGGCTGGGTGGTCACGCTGGCCGAAGTGTCCCCGTTGACGAAGCCCGAGTAGCTGGCCGTCAAGGTCGGCAGCGCCGCGCCGCAGACCTTGAATTGATTATTGGCAGTGATCGTCAGCGCCGCGGGGGTGACGGTGAGCGTGCCGGCCACGTATGAGATCGAATAATCCGAATCGACCGCGCCGCTGGCAGTGATGCTGTAGGGGCTGCCTGCGACGTGGCTGCTGGCGCTGGCCGTTGTCGTCAGCGTGGGCTGAGTGGTCAGGCTGGTCGAGGTATCACCATTAACGAAGCCCGAGTACGAGGCGGTGAGAGCCGGCAGTGCCGCGCCGTAGACCTTGGTCTGGTTGTTGGCCGTGATCGTCAGTGGTGCGGCGGTGACGGTGAGGCTTCCGGCGACGTAGCTGATGCTGTAGTCCGAGTCCACCGCGCCACTGGCGATGATGGTGTAGGGGCTGCCCGCCACGTGGCTGCTGGCGGTGGCCGTTGTCGTCAGCGTCGGCTGGGTGGTCAGGCTGGCCGAGGTGTCCCCGTTGACGAAGCCCGAGTAGCTGGCCGTCAAGGTCGGAAGCGCCGCGCCGTAGACCTTGGATTGATTATTGGCAGTGATCGTCAGCGCCGCGGGGGTGACGGTTAGGCTCCCAGCCACGTACGAAATCGTGTAATTGGAATCGACTGCGCCACTCACCGTGGTGGCGTATGGGTTGCCGGCGACTTGACTGCTGGCGGTGACCGTCGTCGTCAATGTCGGTAGAGTCGTGAGGCTGGCCGCGGTGTCGCCGTTGACGAAGCCCGAGTAGCTGGCCGTCAGCGCGGGCAACGCCGCGCCGTAAACCTTGGTCAGGTTGTTCGCCGTGATCGTCAGCCCCGCAGGGGTGACCGTCTGGTTCACGGGGCTCGAGGTGCTGCCTTGAAAGCTGCCCGTTGCTGAATACACCGCACTGATCGAATGCGCTTCCGCGGTCAAAGTCGAGATCGTGAACGTCGATGTCGCGCTCGTTCCACTGCCGGTCAGCGATGTTCCGGAGCCGAGGTCAGTCGATCCGTCGAAAAACTCGAGGCTGCCGGTCGGAACGGCGCTGTTGCTGACATCGCTGACAGTGGCCGTGAAGGTCACCGACTGACCGTAAACGGACGGATTGAGCGATGAACTGACCGCGGTCGTCGTGACTGCTATGCACGTCAAGGATACATCATCATTTTTATAGCTGATTTGGAAGAACTGTCCGTTCGCCGAAAAAAGCGTCTCCTCCGCAAGGGAGGTAAACGTACCAGAGATGGCGCTGGAACTTTGGATGATGGTAAAGGTGTTGCCAGGAACCGGAGTAAAGCCAGTGCCCAGGGTGACGTTTAACTTCGTTGAAGTGCCGAGGTTAACTGTGCCTGTCACGTTGAGCTGGTCATAGCCGGTTCCTGCTATTGTGCCATCGACATCTACGTTCAAAGCCGCCGTGGAACTGAAGTTCACATTTCCGCTGTTGAGGATGCCCGATCCAGCAGATGCGGCACCTGGGCTGACCGTTCCACCTGGGACGCTAACAGCGCCAATTTTGCCGTTCGTACCGCCCAGCGTTGCGCCGCTGTTGACCGTCAATGCGCTACCGGGTTGCGATCCATTGACAAGAAGTGTCCCGGAGCTGACAGTAGTCAAACCGCTGTAGGAATTAGCGGCCGAGAGAGTGGTGGTTCCAGAGCCGATCTGGCTGACCGTACCAGTCCCACTGATGATGCTTGCGACGACGAGCGCGTTGTCGGTACGGTCGAAGCTGAGCGCGGCGTTATCTGTAATGTTGCCACTGCCTGGGGTCCCGCTGGTCCCGGAGTTGCCAATCTGGAGTGTGCCAGCACTGATCGTCGTGACGCCGCTGTAGGTGTTGGCCCCCGAGAGGGTGAGCGTGCCAGCCGCGGTTTTCGTCAAAGCCAGCGCCCGTGATTGAGCCGGAGAAGCTATTGGCCCCGGCATCGTTGACAGTGAAAGTGGCCGAGGTCCCGCTGTCGGTCACGGTACCGGTGCTGGCCCCTCCGTCCGCCAGGCCGGCGACCGTCTGTGCGAACCCGCCGAGGTCGAAGGTACCAGTGCCACTGATGGTCAATGTCGTGCCAGTGGGTAGAGCGTTGGCGATGCCGTCCTTGAGCGTGCCGGCGGTGATGGTGGTCGTGCCGCTGTAGGCGTTGGCTGCGGTGAGGATGGTGGTGCCGGTGCCGGACTGGATCAAACTGCCGGTGCCGCTGATGAGGTTAGCCACGGTGATGTTATTCGTACGATTGAACATCAGCGCGGCATTGTCAGTGACGCTTCCGGAGCCCAGGGTGCCGGTAGTCCCGGAGTTGCCGATCTGGAGCGTGCCAGCACTGATCGTTGTGACGCCGCTGTAGGCGTTGGCACCCGAGAGGGTGAGCGTGCCAGCTCCTGTTTTGGTCAGAGCCAGTGCGCCTGTGATGGAGCCGGAGAAGCTATTGGCGCCGCATCATTCACAGTGAAAGTGGCCGTGGCCCCGCTGTCGGTCACAGTGCTGGTGTTGACCCCTCCGTCGGCCAGGCCGGCGACTGTCTGTGCGAATCCGCCGAGGTCGAAGATTCCTGTGCCGCTGACGGTCAATGTCGTGCCAGTGGGTAGAGCGTTGGCAATGCCGTCCTTGAGGGTGCCGGCGCTGACAGTGGTCGGGCCGCTGTAGGTGTTGGCTGCGGTGAGGGTGGTTGTGCCCGTGCCGGACTGGATCAAACTCCCCGTGCCGCTGATGAGGTTAGCTACGGTGAAGTTATTCGTGCGATTGAACAGTAGCGTGGCATTGTCAGTGACGCTTCCGGTGCCGAGACACGCCCGTGGCTCCGGCATTGCCGATCTGGAGCGTGCCGGCGCTGATGGTGGTGGCGCCGCTATAGGTGTTGGCAGCGGTGAGGATAGTTGTGCCCGTACCCGACTGGATCAAGGTCCCGGTGCTGCTGACGACATTCGCAACCGTAATGCTGTTGGTGAGC
>CAVXCB010000055.1:0-106603 GCA_963760085.1 uncultured Planctomycetaceae bacterium | reverse complement strand
TCGCAACGGCGGCCCCGCTTGGCCCATCGGCCCGGTCTGGACGAGCTTGAAGGACGGCAGTTGATGACCGCATTCACGCCGGCCCTGATCAAGCAAGCCTACGGGTTTGATCGGGTGGCGTTTCTTCGGCCCGCCGTCACTTCCACCTACCCTACGTCTGTAGTCGGCGACGGCACCGGCCAGACGATCGCGATCGTTGATCCCGGCTGGGACCCGACCATCACCAGCGATGTCGACGCGTTCGACAGGGACTACGTAGTGAGCCGGTATAATCGGAACTCTCTGTACACCTACGGCGCGACCTCGAAATGGCTCACCACAATCGTGCAGGGGATCAACAGCCAGGGCAACCTGCAGATTGGCAGCACTGTTAACGTCAATTATGTCCTGTCGGACTCGGGGGAGATTGCGGCGGACGTCGAGTGGCGCATACCGCATCGCCCGGGGCGAAAATCTTGCTGGTCGAGGGCTATGACACCGGTAATTGGAATACCACGTTCCCTATCTTGCTGAACGACGTCGTTTATGCCACGCAACAGCCTCGTGTCAGTGTGGTGTCGATGAGCTGGGGCGACTCAGAGCAGAGCGGCGAATTGAGCGACGACTCCGCCTTCACCTCGCGGAACGGCCAGGGGATTGCCTTCGTGGCGGCGATCGGCGATTCGCCGGGCGCGAACGTGCACTACCCGGCAGTATCGCCCAACGTCCTCGCTGTCGGCGGCACGTCGTTGTCTACCAACAGCACCAACAACTATGGCTCAGAGTCGGCCTGGAACAATGGCGGAATCGTCGCCGGCGGAGTGAGCCCCATCGAGCCCGAGCCGGGCTACCAGTCTCGCTCGACCAATAATGGTAACTTCACATTCCCCGGAGGGAGTTTCCGTTCTGTCCCCGACGTCGCCTATGATGCCGACTACCTTCCCGGGACTAGCGGGTTCTGGACCGTTAACACGCAGCAATTTGGCAATACGACCCCTTACCTTGACGGCGGCACCAGCTACGGCGCTTCCCAGTGGGCCGCCTTGATCGCCATCGCCGACCAGGGCCGCGCCCTGTAAAGGAGGGCTCCCTCAACAGCGCCACCTTGTTGTCGGATATCAACCAGTCCCTCCCGCGGTCCGACTTCCACATCATCGGCGGCGGATACAACACTCAGACCGGTTGGGGGACGCCGAACGCTGCCCCATTGATCGACGGCCTGATCCCCGGTCTGTGGACGCCGGTCCCGGCTCCCCCAGTGGGTGCCAATGTTGCCAAGTGGTCGGGCGGGCAGGGCTCCGTCGGCACCTCCTCCGCGACGAGCCTGGGGACCGTACAGAGCCTGGCCATGTCGTCGTCCACTGCCAGCCTGCTCAATAGTAGCAGTTCGATCAGGCACAGCACCTTCGACTCGGCACTGAGCTCGGTGGCGAACGGCAATGGCATGGCCATTTCGAGAATCAGCTCGCTCAACAAAGTTCTCTTTGATGGCCT
This sequence comes from uncultured Planctomycetaceae bacterium, assembly GCA_963760085.1. Lineage (GTDB taxonomy): Bacteria > Planctomycetota > Planctomycetia > Isosphaerales > Isosphaeraceae > Aquisphaera. The sequence goes on along the minus strand of CAVXCB010000055.1, from coordinate 105,130 downwards.
GGGGTTGGGCAAAAAGAAGTCAGTCGCCCTGCTGAATTGAAGGCTGGCGAGGCGGTGGCGAGGGGCCCGGTATCGGAAGTCGGCTGGTCAGGAAGTCGGCGGGTCAGACTGGAAGTTCGAGGAAGGAGACTTGTATGAGACGCAAGTTTCACGTCGCATACGCCCTGGTCGTCCTGACGCGTCTGGGGTGTGCCCCACCACGGCGGCCTGTGAGATCACCGAGGGTTCTGAACTCTTGAAGACCCCGCCTTGAGGCCGGGCCCAGGGGTGGTTGCTCCGCGGAGCCGTCCCCGAACCGGAGCTTCGTCATGGCGACAGCGCCGCGGTGCGGCTCGACGGCGTCGAGCCGAGGCCACAATCTTGGCCGGTGAGTAGCATCCGAGCAGAAAACTGGCGTAAGCCTCGGAACCACTCCGTGTCAGAGAGGGAACAGCCTATCGGTCGGGGATCTTGACGCTCGAACGGCGCCAATTCCCGGCGGTTTCGCCCCAATTCGGGACGAGACCGTATGTGGCATATCGGCTATCGGAATAGAATCGCTTGCGTTCCCGACCAGACCCGAAACCCGTAGTCACGACGCGAGGTCGACGCCATGAACACCGACCACTGTCCGAAATGTGACGCGAAGACAACCGTCGCCGGATGCTTCCCAATGTTGGAAGGGCGGGACAAATCCTTTGAACCGACTGGAATGCGATTCTTCAATTTTCACTTATGGAAGCGGGGGGTCTCTTGTTCTGAGCCCTTCCGAGCGTGCCTTACGTGCGGACATGTCTGGACGCACTTGCAACCGGAAGACCTCCGCGCGTTCATCGACAAGTGGGGCAATGCCGAGACCAAGCTCAAGCTGTCGCCCTTTCGGAAAGCCCCTCCGGAACAAGACCTGGTCTGACCAGACGGCTCGTCTATAGCGACGTCCGGACCTACGTCGAGGCGACCCCGGCCGCGAGGGAAGGGGGCAGCGAACCGACTGCGGCGGTCGTAAACCGCTTATGCCGGTTTACTGTTCCACTGCTACTCACGGGCCGGATCGAGGGTGTCGAGCCATACGCCCGCCGCGTCATCGAGTTCACCTCGCACCATCAGGGCAAGGCTGGCGCCACGTTCGACACACCCGACGCCCGCAAGGGGCTGGACAGCGGCGGGTCGTGCACCAGCCGCGCCAACCTGGCCGCGGCGCTGTTGCGAGCCAGGGGCATTCCCGCCCGCACTGTCGCCCACCTGCCGACTTGGTCCGGCCCGTTGCACGAGCAATGGCTCTACATGAGTCCCCCTTCCCACCGAGCCTGTCCGGGGAGGGCGGACCCAATTTTGAAAAAATCGGGACAAGGTTGCGGGGGTTTTCGCCGCTCGAACGATCAACTTTGTGAGAGTGGAACGCAGGAATGATCGCCGGGCCGCCGGTGGGCCGGCGTCCCGCTCGGAGAGGGCACCTAAGATGGACGCGACACGGGCGAGGCGGACGCGGGATCGGGCTCGGCAAGTGTGGTATGCCCGCCAACGCCAGTGGCGGTTCGCCCGGTTCCTGTGGTTCGGCGGCGGGATCGAGGTGTCGACTCGGGTAGACGCGATGCCGAGGAGGACGGCCGCCAGCACCTGAACCCACCGAGCGCCTCGGCCCAATTGCGCCCGAGGCAATCCCACGACGGTCCTCCCTTCACAGACCGGGTTTCTTCCGTGCTCCTTGGATGGCGAGCTGGGGGATCGTCTTGACACATCCCCCCCGAACACACGACCCAATGGCCGCGATCGGCCCAACACCGAGGCGTCGACCTCAGGGCATTGTTTGTCCCGGCGAGGTCGGCGCTGCAACCAAAGGAGTCTCACCGATGGCATTCTCCAGATGGCAGACGGCATCGAATCCCAAGTCGACGATCTCCCACGCGACCGTCGCCGTGGGCCGCAAGCCCAGCGAACGCGCTTCCGGCCGTGGGCAGACCTGCTGGAAGACCGCGTCGTGCTCTCCACGGCGTATTACACGGCGGCGAACCTTAAGACGTTGGCAAATGATATTGCGCTGGCCAATACGCCTGCCGACGGCCTCGGGGCCCCTTTAGGTCAACCCATCGGCACCACCGCCGTCGAGATCGATCTTATTGGATTCACGAATACCGGCCCCTACGCTCCGCCGCCGTTCGAACCGGCGGTGCTTGGCCTGGACCTGAGCATCGTCAACAAAGGACCCGCGGTGACGATCCTACCCGGTCCCATCCAGTTCTTGTCGATCGGTGCCAACGCGGGGGCAGTGACGATTAACGGCGGCACATCCGGCATGACACTGAAGGGCTGCAATGCCACCACGGGAGGCGCGAGTCAATTACGCGTGCACGCTCGCCAATTCGTCCCTGTATGTCACCAACGTCACCTTCACGGGCAATACCGCCACTTCGAACGGCGGCGCCATCTACGCCGCATCGGGAACCGGACCAGTAGACGTGAACGACTCGTACTTCGGCTCCTCGACGATTCCGGGCAATGCGGCGACGGGCGACGGCGGCGCGATCGACTACGAGGGCTCCTACTCGCTCACGATCACCAACACTAGCTTCGTGGACAATACTGCGGGTAACAGTGGAACGGCGGGCAACGGCGGCGCGGTCGAGATCGGGGACCAATGCGACGCCGCGACCTTGACCAACTGTCAATTCGGGACCTCTGTCGGTTCAGTCATTACAAATCCAAGTAACCCTCCCCTTCAGGAGCAAGGCAACAAGGCGACGGGCAACGGCGGCGCGATCGACTACGAGGGACAGCTCCTCAACAGCTCCTATTTGTACCTCACGGACGTGACGTTCCTGCAAAACAAGGCTGGGGACGGCGGCGCGGTCTATGCCGGGTCGGGAACCGGACCCGTGACCGTGAACGGCTCGTATTTCGGGAACGTCGTCCCGTCCACGGGCGGGGGCGTGTCTCTTATTCAGTTCTTTGACGGTAACCAGGCGGTTACCGGCGGCGCCATCTATGACTTCGGTGCCTCCTTGCTCACGATCAACGCGACGTCCTTCCTGGTCAACTCCGTCGAGGGCGGCGACGGCGGCGCGATCTACTACAGCGGTACCGGCGGTCTCAACATCGGCGGCAATTCCGTGTTCACCTCCAACTCGGCAACGAACTCCTTCAGCGGCGGCAAGGCCGACGGGGGTGCCATCTATATCGCCAGCACTGGTTCCTCGAACATCGTCATTTACAGCACGTCCTTCACCAACAACGAGGCCGTGGGTGCTACGGGAACTCAGGGCGCGGGTGGACAGGGCGGCGCCGCCGCGGGCGGTGCCATCGAGAACCTCTCGGGCTCCCTCACGATCACCAATTCATCCTTCACGGGTAACCAGGCACGCGGCGGCAACGGCGGAATCGGTTCCCAGTGGGGTAACGGCGGCCCTGGCGGCGGTGCCACGGGTGGCGCGCCTCTACTACCATGGGGTCCGATCCCTCGTCGTCTCCTACGGCGTGACGTTCATGGATAACAAGGCGGTCGGCGGTAATGGTGGTAAGGGCGGGTCCGTGTCATCTCCGCTGCCGGCGAACAACGGCGGCCCCGGCGGCAACGCCTACGGCGGGGCCGTCGAGGTCGACAGCGGATTCGACGGGATCGACGCCACCTTCACTAGCAACATAGCCAAGGGCGGCGACGGCGGTGGCGGCAAGCTCTCCGGCAGCGGCGGCGCCGGCGGAACCGCCGAAGGTGGGGCCGTGCGCAACTTGAGTACGAATTCGCTCCCCACTGGCATTAGTTACAGCGCCTTCACATTGAACACAGCCACCGGCGGCAACGGCGGCACCAATCCGCTCAGACCGAGTGCGCTCGGCGGCGCCGGGTGGGGCTGGGGCGGCGCCTTGTCCAACCTGGGTACACTTTACCTGAACTCTGACACTTTCGACTCCAACACGGCCACCGGCGGCACCGGAGCAACCCCGGCGAATAATGTCGATGGCACCGGCTTTGGTGGGGGCGTTTGCAACGGCGTCTTCCCTGTTGTTACGCCCGCCTTGCTCGCAATCACCGCTTCCACCTTCACGGGCAACCAGGCCGTGGGCGTCGCTGCGTCCGGCGAGGGCGGGGGTTTCGAGAATTACGGGGGTAAAGTCAACGCCACCGGGCTCACGTTGACGGACAACCAGGCCAACTTCGTCGGCGGCAATAGCGAGGGCGGGGGATTCGAGAATAACTCGGGTACTGTCAACGCCACCGGGCTCACGTTCACCAACAACTCGGCCAACAACAATGGCCCCACCGGATACGGAGGCGCCATCTACAACAACCAATTCGGTCATGTCACACTGACCGACTGCACGGGCACGTTCGACGACGACCCTTGGAACTGGAATTACCTCGACCCTAATGGCAATGCGAATTTGGGAATCTGGGACTGGGGGTACGGCGCGGGGATCACGGACAACAATCCACCAACTGACGTTGTTAATTAAGGGCTTCGCCGCTCGCGTCACAAAGAACCTCGGGGTCGGCCGGAGAGCGAACCGGATGTTAAGCGACTCTCCCACGTCCCGATGCGGGAACACAGCCTGAGGACCTTGCTTCCCGAAGTCCGGGAAAATCAGGGTAAGGCGGGGCGCAACGCCCGGCCCTCCCCTGAACCGAAAAGCGAGAGGTCAAACTTCGAAAAGCGAGAGGTCAGACTTTGTTCTTGGTTTCGAAGCCAGCATGTACGATCCAAGATCATCGCCAGACACCATCCCTCTACTGGCTGGACATCGACTCCGCGCCGATCCTTGGTCGACGCAACGAAGACATGGGGATATTCTGAGAGTGGTCTCAAAAGCAAAATGCAAGATGCCGGAAGGATAACGGGCACGATCAGGTACATTCCTGTAGTGAGCTACCGCCATGCCCATTCACGACTGGACTTGAGTCAACGCAGGAACCTGGCACGATTTTCATCTTGCATGGATCTCTGAGATCCGCAACGCGCTCAACGGCGGTCTGCTGCCGCCAAGCTACTACGCCCAGGCCGAGCGGATTGCGGGACCGCTGGGGCCCGATGTGCTCACCTTGCAGAGACCCGAACTTTCGCCGGAGCCCGCTCTCGAAGAGCCCTCAACAAGTAGTGGCCTCGCGGTGGCCACGGCCGGCCTCGCCGTAGCCACGAGCCCGCCCCGCGCGAAACTCGTTGACGAGGTCGAGATGAGCGAATATGTCCTCAAACGTAGGACCCTCGTCATCCGCCGTGTCAGTTGAGACCGGAGCCGAGAGTTGATCGAGATGCCCTTGTTCCTGGAGCCGGAGATCTACATCAACGTGCCGCTTGAAGAAACCTACACCGCGGCTTCCCGCGGTGTAGCCCAGCGCTGGAAGCGTGTACTGGAAGACAAGCGGACTCTGTAGAAGCGCGAGAAACGAAGTCGAACAGCTCGATCCTCCGCTCTGGCGGGAAGCCAAAGGGCCACTCATATTCTCCGCACCAGGTATCGTGGGGGGCCCTATGCTTGCGTAGAGAATGGTCTACTAGCCGTCGGCGAGAACCCTTTGAGTTCCAGAACGAATTGGATAGTTCGTCACGTCCGTAGGTAAACTGTTGGCATAAATGCCTTGGCCCAAACAGGCAACCACGTGTGACGCCAACTTCTGTAAGCCTTCTGGACCGTCTCAAACTTGCCCGGCCGGACGCTTCCGACTGGGGCCGCCTTCAGGACATTTACTTGCCGCTGATCACGCGGTGGCTGGGGCGGATTCCGGGATTGGGTGCTGAAACGGACGACCTTGCACAGGAGGTGTTCGTGGTGATGGTGCGAGAGCTTCCCCGATTCGAGCGCGCAGCGTGAAGGATCCTTCCGCGCCTGGCTCAGGCAAGTCACTGTCAACAAGGTGCGGACGTTTCGAAAGCAACTCGGTCACAAGCCCTTGGCGGGGATGGACCTTACGGATGGATTTCTCGATAAACTCGCCGATCCCAACGGCGAGCTCGCGCACGAATGGGACCTGGACCACGACCGGCACGTCTTTCAGAAGCTGCTGGCGATCGTACAACCCGATTTCCAGGCGAATACCTGGGAAGCCTTCCGGCGATGTGCCATCGACGGCCACCCGGCCGCCCAAGTCGCCGCCGAACTGGGGCTCCAAGTCAATTCTGTCCTTCAAGCCAAATCGCGAATTCTCAGAAGGTTACGGGAAGAGGCGGGCGAACTCATGGGGTAGTTCCCGACGTCGCCGCAGTCAGAGAGCGATTGCGGTCGTCGGGTCTCGCATTGATCAACCGGGTAGTTCGCCACGCTAGACTCTATGGGAGCCCCGACGATGTCCGCTTCCGTTTCAGCTCACCCGACGGATCACTCGCTGCAATTCTTCGTCCAGGGTAAGCTGGATATGACGGCAGCCGATGCGGTCCGCGGGCATCTCCTCGGCTGCTCGATCTGCCGCGCTCGCGTTGCAGATCTCTCGGCCGGAAACTCGCCTGGCGGTCGCGCCGGATCCGCTCAGCCCCCCGACTCCGCGCCGCCTGCCGGATCGTCGTTGGATCTCAAGTCCAAGAACCTTGAAAACGCAGGCTCTGATCATTCGCTCCAGCCCGAAATGCTGCCGCCAGGGCTGAGCGACCATCCTGATTATCGGATCGTACGCGAGCTCGGGCGGGGCGGGATGGGAGTCGTTTACCTCGCCCACAACCAGCTCATGGGCCGCGACGAGGTACTCAAGGTGATGGGCCGTCACATCATTGAAAAGCCCGGCGTGCTTGACCGTTTCCTTAGAGAGATCCGCGCGGTCGCCCGGTTGCGCCACCCGAACATCGTCACCGCATACTCGGCGTTCCGGCTGTCTGAAAGCATCGGGTTCGCGATGGAATACATCGCCGGTTATGACCTTTCCAAACTGGTCAAGACCAACGGGCCGCTGTCGGTTCCCCATGCGAGCTACTTCATCCACCAGGCAGCGCTAGGGCTTCAGCACGCTCACGAAGAGGGAATGGTCCATCGCGACATCAAACCCGGCAACCTGATGCTCTCGCGCAAGGGGGACCGCGCGATCATCAAGATACTTGACTTCGGACTCGCCAAGGCGACCAGGGAGCAACCACTCGATCGCGGGCTCACCCAGGAGGGGCAGATGCTGGGCTCGCCCGACTACATCGCCCCCGAGCAAACTCTTGATGCCCAGTCGGCCGACATCCGCGCAGATATTTACAGCCTGGGGTGCACGCTCTATTACCTTCTGAAGGGCGGCCCGCCTTTCCAGGGCTCGAGCCTCTTCGAGGTCCTTCAATCCCACCAGTCAAGGGAGGCCAATCCGCTCGACCAGGTGCGCGCAGATGTGCCGGCCGAGCTCACGGCCGTGGTGGCCCGAATGATGGCCAAGCAGCCGGAACAGCGGTTCCAGACGCCGGCCGAGGTCGCCAGGGCTCTGGGCCCCTTTTTCAAGAGCGGGAAAGCAACTCCTGCGATATCGATACCGGCCCAGGATGCCTCGCCGGCCTCCCCTTCACAGCCAGTCTCTCCCCCACCTCCGGCGCCACGTTCACCCGTTGCGCCCGCAGTTGGCGATTCAAAGGCCGGAACTGCGCCGGCGGCCGCGACCTTGCTGGAATCGCCCAGTCCGCAGATACCGCTGAGCTCGGCACCAGGCCAGCCCGGTCCAACACCGGCAGCCATCCCGGCGCGTCCGCCAGCCTGGATGTGGCCGGCGGTAGCGGCGGGTGCTGTGATGCTTGTCGGGCTGACGACTTGGGCCTCCGGGATCTTCAGGCAGAAGGAACCGGAAACCCCCATTCCGGTTACCACCGGGACCTCTCCCTGCGCCGTCCAAGACCAAGCCCATGGTAAAGACGGCGAAATCCCAATCGATTCCTGCCCCCCCACCGTTGGAATCACGCCCGGTCGTGCCGAAGACCGAGTCAACCGTGACCGATTCTTCCTCACCCGGCCAGACCGCGTGGTCGGACAGAGACACGCAGGCACTTTCGCGGAAGACCGAGCAGCCCCGTCCGCTGTTCCCGCCCGGTGCGGTGAAGAGCGTTCGGCCGAGTCGAAAGGAGATCGTGCCGCAAGACTCGCCCGTCGCCGTGGCGGAAGCGAAGGCCTCCTTACCAGAGCTTCCGCCGCTGCCTCCCGCCGCGGGTGAGAAACCCACGCCAATCAGCCTTGTCAAGCTTGCCGACAAATTTCTGCGTGAGATGAAATTCGACAAGAAGAACATCCAGAAGAGCCTGATCCGGGACCAAGCGCGACATGGCCTTGCTCCCTTGCTGCGAAACCCTCTTCTCGGCCCGTCCGCGATCCCTAGCCTCACGCGGATCAGGAAGGAGATCCAGGAACTAGAGGAATCGTCCTCCAACCCCGCCAATCGCGAGAAACTGCGGGAAGCAACGGCCCTGCTGGATCACGCCGTCGCGATGCTGCGAGGCAACGCCGCAGCCAATCGGCATGAGACGCCCGCATCGCCTGGCGACTGCTGCAGCCAACACTCCCGTCCGACAGGTCGCTGGCTTCTGGCGGATGGCGACCCGGCCCACCGAGTTCCATTTGAACGTCGAGGGCAACGAGCGGGCACCAGGATCGTTCTGGCCTGAACTGACCACCGAAAACTCGCAGGCCTGGCTGGTAGGCGATCCTGCCGCGCTCAAGCTGACGAGCAAGGGGCTGAGCTTGGAGGCAGGATCGGCTGGAAATTTTCTGATCACCCGCAGGCGTGACTACTCTCGGTGCTCGATGCTCATCACGCTCACTGCTCTCGAGAACGCGGAAGCCTACCTGGCATTGTGCGGCACCAGGGACCGGATGGATGGCACGCGGTCACCTCGAGAATCGTCTGCTCGGGTGGAAAGGTTCATTCGGGATTCGCCTCTTTCGATTTTCAGCCGCACGAAAGCGGCCGCCAGCTTGCCGAGAAGCCCGCGGGCAAGACCTTCCAGATTCGTTTCAAGATCGATGAAAACGGGGCTGATCGCGTTTTCATCGGTGGCCTGGAGACATCGTCGTCCCCCTCGGTCAATCAGCAGGTGCGAGAGTACGTCGGCGCGGTTGGCCTGTTCGTCAAGTCCGGGAAACTCTTGATCGAGAGTGTGCGTGTTGACGAAGAGTGAGTTCCCTCGAGTCGATTCGAGGAGAGGAACTCGACCGGTGAGTTTTTCATCTCCGCGTGCAGTCGGCGGTGGGTTTTTCGAAAACCTCGCCGGTTTTGTGTCAGGTCACTCTGGGATCAGGACTTTTCTTGTTGTTGAGTGTTCCATTTGACCCTTTCGACGTGGATGAACTCCAGAAAGGAGCAAGGACGATGATCACGAAGCGAGTCGCCTACGAGCGTACCTACTCGTTAGAGACGGCACCACAGCCAAAGAAGATGAACAGGTCGAAACGGCTGGACGCTAAGAAGAAGCGGGGCAAGCAAGCCGCCACAGAGACCAGTAGTGCAGTGGCAAACAAATGAGACTCTAGTCCGCCCATGGGCCGATGGGCAGGACGCTGCTCATCCGCCCCTTCGAGCGGGGCCACTCACTGTTTGAATATACTCAGCATGGCGAAGAGTTGGCCGACTTGTGAAGCATTGCGGCGGAGTGCTTCGGCGATGTTCGTCGCGCCCGTGGTCCGCAGGAAGCTGATTGTCGCATTTCGCAACGCAGCCATCACTTGGGGACCGGAACGCTTGCGGATCCGGCTGGAATCCTCACTCATGTCACGTCGCGTACGTAATGAGAGCGATTCTCGATCGACCAGTGCCCGCGGACCCATTTGAGCAACCGGCCTGCGTCCCCGACAGCCCTCGAGACACTGGTGATGAAGTAGCGGTTTTCGTGGGTAGTCTTGCCGTCCTTCACGACCTCGCTCGCGACCTGTCCAACCTGGGCAACTCCGGGCCAGTCCAGATACTCGTTGAGAGCAGTTGTCGCCTTCAACGTGCGACGCTCGCGCCGACCGTGTCCCTTGTCGAGCGTCGTCGCCGTGTCCATGGCCTCATCCCAAATTCGTTGCTGCCGAGGGGGAAAAAGCCCCTTCCGCAGGAGGGGCGAAGGCCATCTGGATGTCGTGAAGGAGCGTTGGTTGGTTGTCTTTGACGAACACGAGGTAGTCGCCTCCGGCATCGATCACCTGCTGACAAAAATCACGCTGACAGAACATGGCGTCACCGGTGACCAATGCCCTCCCAGCACCAAATCCTTGAGCAACCGGAGGGCGGCTTTGTGCTCGTTGGTCTTCTCTTCGCCGCCGTTAGGGACAACTGCTTGCGCGAGCGTCAAACCCGATTCATGGGCTAGTAATGAGAGCAGGTGCACGGCTTTCTGTAGGCCATCGAAGCTACCTCGGGCGGACTTTCCATCCAGAGCAAAGGCCTCAGGCAATGATGGCTCGGCGCCAATAGGCCGGCTCAACAACGCCTCGGCCCACCGAGTCAAGGCCTGCTCGAATGCCTTGACGTTCAAGGCGATCAGAACCTTGCGGATCCCTCCGGCCTTGGGGGGTCGGCGAGTGAAACCCAGTCGGTGCATCAGCTTAATGTCCTGGTCCTGCACCCATTGACCGATGGCCTCGTAACTCTTCGCGCCGCACATAATAGCACAGCAGACAGCGGTTAGGATGGCCGGCAGGGGATGCTGCCGTCCATGACGGCTGCGAGGATCGGGAACTGTGGCAAGAAAGGAAGGCAGACTCCCTGCGGTGAACGCGTCCATGCGACTCCTCCATGATGTATTTCCAGGTGAAAATCGAACTTCCATGCCGACAAGGCTTTTCGTATTCCCCTAGGCTCAATCTGTCAGTCCCTGCCCCTTGGAGCGGATAGTTCTTCGGGGGCGTTTCCGCTAGAGTATTATCGATCAAGTTCCGCGGTCCATCTCATCCCGACCGGGCAATCTTGCCCGACACGATGACAGGTGTTTCTCATGTCGCAACCCTCCCGACCCGGGCAGCCGAACCCACATGTGGAACGTTCCGGCACCTTGATCGAGACCGACGAGGAGGTTCGCCAGGCGATCTCCGGCCTCAAGGGCCAAGGGCAGCCGGAAGGTCTTCCGGCTGCAACGCCTGGTGCCCCGCCGACGCCCAGCAAGGGGCCCTCGGCGACCCTTTTTCGACCCACGGTCCGCCCACCGGTGCCCATGCTGACCGTGTGTGATGACGGCAAGCTGGACGGCGAGGTGATTCGCATCCGCGACCAAAAATTCGTCATCGGCCGTAGCGAGGGAGACCTCAAGATCCCCATCGACGGGCGGATCTCATCGCGGCACGTCGAGATCACGCTTCAGACCGTCGGCGGGCTGCACCGATGGGTTGTCACCGACCTCCAGAGCACGCACGGCATGTTCGTCCGGGTCAGCCGGACTGTCCTGGCCGATCGCGCCGAGTTCCTGGTCGGCAACGGGCGCTACCGCTTCGATTCGCCTCAGGCTCTCGCCGACGCAACGGTCGCCCACGTAGCCGACCCCGCGATCCCCGGCGCAACGCAGGGCTGGGACGGCAGCCTCAGCCCGCTCCGCCCCCCGGCTGTCACCGAGCTGATCGGCTACGAGATCGGCAACCGGCTGCTCCTGGTCAAGCCCGAGTACTGGATCGGCATCGACCCGACCTGCTCGATCTGCCGCTCCGACGACCCCTTCTGCGAGCCGCGGCACGTCCGCCTGTTTCGGACTCCGAACGGCTCGTGGCACGCCGAGCACAACCGGACCCAGAACGGCCTCTGGCTGCGCATGTCCCAGATCGTGGTGGACTCCGTCGTCCGCTTCCAGATCGGCGAGCAGCGTTTTGTGCTCAAGGTGTAGCAACCACCTGTCCGAATTCGTAGGGTGGGTGCAACCCACCAACAAGTGATAAATAATCATTTCGGTGGGTTGTACCCACCCTACGAACCCGGTCTTCCGATCGAATCGTCTGTCCAGGTTCACGAAGGAGTCCGCGATGGCCGCCCCCGCCGCTGTGCACCCGTCTGACCAGACGTTGCAGTCCTATGGCCTGGGCAAGCTCGACGACCTGCTTGCCGAGGCGGTCGGCAAGCACCTGGCGGAGTGCGACGCGTGCCGCCGCCGGGTCGCCGAGGTCACCTCGGACAGCTTCGTAGGCCGGCTTCAGCATGCCCAGGCTCGGCCCGAGTCGATTCCGCCGGTCGGCTCGTCGCTGGCGGGGTTGTCGAAGCTGGGCGGAGAGTCGCGTACGCCGTCGCCTCCGCCGGCCAGCACGCTGCCGCCGGGGCTGGCCGAGCACCCGGACTACCAGGTCATCCGCGAGCTGGGACGAGGCGGCATGGGCGTCGTCTACCTGGCCGAGAACAAGCTGATGGGGCGGAAAGAGGTGCTCAAGGTCGTCAGCTCGCACCTCTTGAACCGCAAGGGGGTGCTCGAGCGGTTCCTCCGCGAGATCCGCGCCGCGGCGCAGCTTCAACACCCCAACATCGTCACCGCCTACTCGGCGACGCGGGTCGGCGAGAGCATCGTCTTCGCGATGCAGTATGTCGAGGGCTACGACCTGTCCAAGCTCGTCGAGAAGAGCGGCCCGCTGTCGGTGGCCCACGCCTGCAATTTCGTGTACCAGGCGGCACTCGGCCTCCAGCACGCCCACGAGCACGGCATGGTCCACCGCGACATCAAGCCGAGCAACTTGATGCTCGCTCGCGATGGGCAACAAGCCGGTGATCAAGATTCTCGACTTCGGCCTGGCCAAGGTGACCAGCGAGGGAGCCGTCGACGGCGGCCTGACCCACGAGGGCCAGATGCTGGGCACGCCGCATTACATCGCGCCCGAGCAGACGGTGAGCGCCCAGAAGGCCGACATCCGGGCCGATATCTACAGCCTGGGCTGCACCCTGTACTGCCTGCTGGCCGGACACCCGCCGTTCGACGCACCGAGTCTTGTACGAGCTGCTTCAGGCGCACCACTCGATGGACGCCAAGCCCTTGAACTTCATCCGCCCCGAAGTCCCCGTCGAGCTGGCCGCGGTGGTGGCGAAGATGCTGGCCAAGGAGCCGGAGCGGCGGTTCCAGACGCCGGCCGAGGTGGCCGAGGCGCTCAAGCCGTTCTTCAAGAGAGGCCACCTGGATTGCAAGGCTCCGAAGCCCGAAGTGTCCCGGGTCGAACTGCCTGAACCAAGGCAAGCGCCGGCCAGTGTCACTGCATCATCGACCCACCCCAAATCGGGCGTGAGTGCACCTCCCGGGTCCCGTGCCACTGGGTCGCGAAAGGAGCCCATCTGGGAGAGCCTGATCGACATCATAGAGAAGGAAGAAGGCGAGGAGGTGGTCGCGGATGTCTCGGAGACGATGCGGCGATGGCCGCGGTGGTTTTGGCCAGCGATCGCCGCGGCTTTCTCATTCGCCCTGATCGCGATGGGCGTCATCATCTACGTGACCACCGACTATGGTCGCATCAAGATCATTCTCGACGGCCCCAAAGCCGATTTACAAGTCGACGGCGAGCAGATCCTCATCAAGACCCCGCGCCAGTCAATCACCCTCCGCGCCGGTGAGCACGAACTGAAGGTCAATTGCGCGACGGGCATCTCGCGACTCGGAAGTTCGTCGTCCATCGTGGTAACGATGAGGAGTTGCGCGTCGAGTATGAACCGACAGTGAGCGATCGCGCGGGAACAGGCCGGCGGGCCTCCCAATCCTCGGAGACAGCCTCCAGGGATACCGCCGAGAGCCCCGCTGAGGTGCCGGCGGCCAACCTACCATCGCCGCCCGCCACCCGCTACTAAGCAGCGTATCGAGGCCAATATAGTCCCAACTCGGTTGATCACGAACTCAATCGGTATGAGGCTCACTTTGATCCCGGCCGGTCAATTCTTGATGGGATCCCCTCCTAACGACACAGACGCCGAGGGCGATGATAAGCCCCGGCACGGAGTGAGGATCACCCGACCGTTTTACCTGGGCATCACTGAGGTCTCACAGGCTCAGTACCTGGCGGTAATAGGGAAAAACCCGAGTCACTTCTCGGCAGCAAACGGCGGCAAGGACAGGGTCGTTGGCCAGTCCACCGGGCAGTATCCCGTGGAGATGGTTTCTTGGCTCGATGCCATTAGGTTCTGCAACAAGCTAAGCAAGATTGAGGGTCGAAAGCCGTTCTACGAGATAGCTGGGGGGACAGTCCGGGTGTCGGACTGGAGGAGCCCGGGATACCGTTTGCCGACGGAGGCCGAGTGGGAATACGCGTGCGGCGGCGATCCAGCGATCATCAACGATTACGCCTGGTTCAACGAAAACTCCGGGAGTATGACTCACCCGGTCGGGAAGAAGCTTGCAAACCGGTTTGGCCTTCATGACATGCACGGCAACGTCTGGGAGTGGTGCTGGGACGTTTACGACAAGAATTACTACAAGCAATCGCTGGGCGACGACCCGAGGGTCCGGAGGCTGCCGGGGCCGGGGGCAGGGTATTCCGGGGCGGGAGCTGGGACGGCTCCGCGCACGACTGCCGGTCTACGACCCGCAGTTCGCCAACGAACGTTGGCTTTAACATCGGCTTTCGCCTGGTCCTGGGTCAGTCTGGCCGCTGAGCTCAGGTGGGAGAATTGGAGAGCGGAGCCGAAGCGGGGCTTCGAAGGCACGGCCGGCGAAGCGGCAAAACCGCTGGGCGGAGCCCAGCCGTCCGAGGCCGGATCGAGCCCGGCGGAGCGGGTACAGGACATGGGGACTTCCGGTTCAACTTGCGAGCCACATATGTGCGTAACAAGCATCTTGCTGAAGCGAGTTGTCAGTGACCCGACCACTGAGACCTGATCAACCCAATCCTTGGATAATGGTGTTTTGTGTTTCTCCTGAATCACCGCCTTGATCCGTGCAACATCGGCTGCCGAGAAACGAGATTAGGAGATTGAGCCACGGATGAAACACGGATGAAACACGGATAAGAAAACAAGGGATTCAGCGGAATGTCGATCATGCGGGAGTACGATTGCTATGGCGCTGGATCATGGTGAGATTACCGAGCAGATTGTGGCGGCCGCGTTCGAGGTGCATTCGGCTATGGGGTACGGGTTCCTGGAGAACGTCTATCAGCGGGCGATGCAGGTCGAGTTGATCGCCCGGGGGCTGAAGGCCGAGACGGAGAGCGCGATCAAGGTGACGTACAAGGGAGTCGTTGTAGGCGATTACCAAGTCGACCTGCTGGTCGCCGATAACGTCATTGTCGAGCTCAAAGTCGCCAAGGAGTACCAGACGGCCGACGAAGCACAGCTTCTCAACGAACTGAAGGCCACCGGAATCAAGATCGGTCTGCTCATCAATTTCGGACGCAGCAAGGTGGAGTTCAAACGATTCATCTACTGACTGCCATGAGAACCGACAACGATCTCATCCCTTTTTCATGATCAACTGACTTTATCCGTGTTTCATCCGTGTTTCATCCGTGGCCATGAAGAGTCCTGATTCGTCGGGTTAATTCAGGCTGAGCCAGCTAGCAAGAAAATCACAGTTAAAAGATCAATACGTTTATAGCCACGGATGAAATACGGATGAAACACGGATAAGAGCTCGGAAACCTGGTCTGACTGAAATGGTTCGATGGCTACATGAGCTGCCTTCTGACGTCGCTTGAATGAATGGCACTACATCAATGTATTTATCCGTGTTTCATCCGTGTTTCATCCGTGGCTAAAGATGTCTTCCTTCACCGACAATTCGGGGGAGCTTTCGCATGACACGAACGACCGTGGCGGCACTTGTCGTCCTGCTGCCTTGTGACGAAGTCCGTGGCCCAACCACCGGTCTTTGTCGGCCCCGGCTCGACCGCGCAGGGAGACTATCTGCGCGGCGTTGGCGTGGCGTCCATGGGCATGGGGGTTTACAACCGGGATACGGCCATCGCCAATTCCATCAACGCGGATACGGCGATCAAGATCAACGAGTACATTTACGGCTGCCTCATGAACGAGAATAAGATGAATGCCGAACATCGCCAGATGATCGCCCAGAGGGCCAAGGACTTGATGAACAAGATTCGCGACCGAATCGCCCAGCACCCCGAGGCGCGCGATGTCCGGGTCGGGGACGCACTCAACGAGATCTTGAGGCAGTTGGGCAACCCCAAGATCCAGGAGACTACATCTCGTTCAACCGCGGTTCCCCTGTCGGTCGAAGAGGTCCGGCGGATCCCCTTCAAGCTCGGCCCCAAGGGAGTCAGCCGGTTCTCGATCGCCCGGCTCACGGCGAAGGGGAAGGGACACTGGCCGGAGGCATTTCAGGACAACCGGTTCGATTACGACCGGCGAAAGCTGGAGAAGGCCTTGGACAACGTTCTCGAGCAACAATACAACCGCAACTTGCAGCTGGAGTCGATCAAGGTGCTCGAAGCAGCGGTCGACGGATTGGAAGTCCGGCTGGAACAGGTGGTCGGGAAGAGCTCCGACAGGCTCTACCTTGAGGCAAGGGACCGCCTGAAGGAGATGAAAGAGACCGTCGAAATGCTCAAGTTCTCCGACATCGAGCAGGCTCTCGGCGAGCTCGACAGGTACGCGGGGACGACCGTGAACGATCTCAGAGTGTTCATGCTCCGGCACGGCTTGCAGTTCGCCAATGCCAGCACTCCCGACGAACGGGAGCTATTTCCCCAGCTCTATGCCAAGCTCGGCGAACAGAGAGACCGCGTGACGCAGGGGTTGGCCGTCGATGACAATCCGATCAAGAATTGAGAACTTTCGCATTGACGAAACCGCTAAAACCCGAGAGAAATGGCCCCACCATGCTCAAGAAAACCGTCGCCGCCATTGTGGCCTGTCTTTACGTCGGTCTCTCAGCATGGCTCGTGCGCAGCGAGGGCCAGTCGTACCGCGACCGCTTGAAGCGGGCCAGGCCTCCACGATCCGTCACCGAGCCTTCGGACCTCGAGCCTGAGAGGCTGGCCGGGAATTCGTCCAGCGCGACTGCCGCGCCTGCTCGCGGAACGGAACCAGAACCGCGGAACGTGGAACGGCACGAGAGCGTGGCTGCCGCGCCTGATGCTGCTCCCGCTCCACGGACGCCAGCCGCCGAACATGCCAGGTCCAAGCAAGGCGGCCACGGGAAGGCAGCGCACAAGAATGCCCCGACAGAACCACCGCAGGTCGCCATGCACAAACCGGCCAGCCCCAAGCTCGACGCCTTCTGGTCGATGCCGGAGGCTCAGAAGAAATGGGACCCGGCGAAACTGGACGACCAGAACGAAATGCGTCTCGGTGAAGATCTGCACGCCATGATCTTGCAGTTCAATCCACCTGCGCGTAACGGGTTGTTAGAGGAGCGCGTTCACAAGGCAGCCAAGCCGATCCTGGCAAGAATCACCCGAAAAGACATCCGCTACACCTTCACCATTCTCGATTCCAGCGACATCAACTCCTTCTCTCATCCGGGAGGCCATGTCTATCTCTCTAGCGGCATGTTTTCCTTCATCGGAGAGGAAGACGCCGCCCTTCAGTTCGTCCTCGCGCATGAAATCGCCCACGTCGATCATCAGGACATGATCCACTGCCTTCTGGACCCCGGTGTTCAAAGCATCGACATGAGCACACTCCAGAAAGTCTATTTCATCATCTTGCCTCTGGGATACCTTGACCAGCAAGAATTCGCGGCCGATCAATGGGCCTATCGTCAACTGATCACCCTGGATCATACGCGGTACGAGACGCTCAAGTTTCTCCGCAAGCTGAAAGCCTATGCCACTGAGCATGAACTCAGCGAGGGTCGGATTAATTACAAAATGCGGCCGGGCTCTTCACCGGTCCAGAATCACCTATGGGCGAACACGGCCGCCTGGCGGCGTCTCGATGAGCTGGAGTCGTTCATCAACGCGGCTTCGCCGAAACCGAAATGAACGCGGCCGCCCCCGCCAATCCAATAAGCATAAAGACGAGCGCCATCGTATCGGCTCGCAGACCCATGCGCTGGGAATCGGCCGGAAAGTAGGTTTCGGCCAGGTCGAGATTGGCGGTTTCTTGAGATTCCAGGAGGAGCAATCCTTCGAAGGCCCATCGCGAGGGAGAGCGCGAGCGGCGATGCCCGCCCCGGGGGGCATGTCCGCGATGGCTCGCCACTGGCCGCCAAAGAGCCACAGAAGCAGAACGATTACCGGTAGGACGGCGCAAGCCACAATCGGCCGTGGGGACAGGATTTCGATAAGTAGCCCTAGGGCCAGACCAACCGAGGAAGCCAGGGTGAGCAGGGCGAGAACTGGAAGGACTGGAGCCTTGAGGCCGCCATGTTCGCCACGATCACCCAGGCGAGGAGGCACTGGAGAGCGCACAGAGCTAACAACATCAGCAACCGAAGAGCGAGCGCCGGGACACCCTCCGCGGACAGTCCGGCGCGAAGTCCGGTCGGGTCTAGCACGTTTCCGAGAACGGCATCCACCAGACCAAACCAGATCGCTGCTGCCAGGCCGAGCCAGAAAAGGATCGGAGCGGGAAAGTTTGTTCCGACCAAGACGACGATCAAGAACGCGGCCAGTGGTGCCTGGACAAGTAAGGCCAATAGACGCCAAGGACGGCTCAGAATCGTGCTGAACTCCGTGGCCAGGTGACTCGTCGCGGACGAGGTCGCAACTTCGGTCAGGGACGGAAGGGCCACCTGCGGCGTCTCCGAAACGGGTTGGCCTGGTCTGGCCGACTGAACCAGGTCCCCTTTCGTCCACGAATCCGCGGCCATGGTGACACGATGACTCCCCAGGCCGATCTCGTCACCGGGATTGAGCACGACCGGCCCCTCGACCCGAGTCCCATTCACGAAGGTTCCGTTCGACGACCGAAGATCTTCGATCAAGATCCGGTCACCCTCGCGGAAGAGCCGCGCATGCCGAGAGGAGATCATGGGAAGATCGATCACGTGGTCACAGCCCGGGACGCGGCCGATGACCATCTCGGCGCCGCGAAATGAAACCGGCCGGGTGGGCTCACGATCGAACAGAGCTAGCATCTCCTCGGCAGAAAGGGCATGGCTTCCCAGATGAATTGTATCGGTCGCCGTCAGCCCCACACGCACCGCGCCGCGGATACGCTCGCCGTTGACATAGGTACCGTTGGTCGAATTCAAGTCCTCGAGAACGAGCCCATTTTCATCCCGCGTCAGGCGACAATGGTGTCCAGAAACCGAGGGGAAGTTGACCACCAAGTCGCAGTCCGGCCTGGAACCGATCGTGACGGAAGTCGACATTGGCTGGGCACCCTCGGCGCCAGGGAGAAACGGGAACGATATGAAGCGGACCTCTCACGGTAGAGTGAGTTTACTCGGTGCATGATACCGATCAGAACGATCCAGCGAAATGCTCCTCTCAATCGAAGTGAACCGGCAAGAGCTGAGAGCTGCGCGAAGAAGAAACGGAGCCCCCTTGTCGGAAGTAATTGCCCGGTTCGGTGACTTACTTGATCCATGGAGGGATCGCTGGTTGCCTTGTGGCAGAAAGTGGGTAGCCTCTTCCACTATCAGGGCTGATTTGTGGATCGTATGGGGCAAAACGGATCGAAATGGCGATGCCGAGGGGGGGATCGGCTGTTTGGATCGCCTCGTGCAACTCCTTTTTCGCGATATAGTTAAGTCTTGAATCGCGATAGGAGAAAACACATAAGCATAGCCGAAAATCTATGGTCGCGGCCCACGAATACGCTAAAGAAGCTACCGTAAATTCTTTGATCTAAACAACTTGCGTCGAGCTACAAGGCTCAAGAAACTTCTCCAGAAAACAGACAAGGCTTTTCTCATCGCGAAGCCGATGAGAAAAGCCTCTTGGACGAAGCGTTTCGCCGCGGGATGGGGGGAGCGTCGGGGCCAATGGTGATGGTGGGAGCCATTCTGGCGGTTGACGGGAATCGACCGGCGGTGTGAGTGAGAAAACGCTGCCGATGCGCAGCGTTCCAGAAGCCGCGCCCTCTTTGGTTGGAGAACGCGGCGAAGGGTGTCGCAATCGGCGTTTCAGGCTACCTACCCGTCGGGGTTACGGCACTCCGAAACGAGGATACTCGCCGAGGAACCGCGTCCGGCAACTGCCGCAGTGGGGACATCGCGGCAGAGCTGCCTCGTGATCCGCCACCTCGTTGAGGGCTTGATCGGTGAGTTCCGTCAGCTGGCTCAACGCCTCCGACAGGCTTGCCATCCTGGGCGGTTGCGCGGTGTCGGCCGGCGTCGCCAGGATCAGGAGCACCCAGGCACGATTGGACTGGTCTCGCTTCGAGGGGTGCCAGAGCCCGTAGTATCGGACTTTGTGAAAGCCGCGCGGCAGGACGTGCTGGAGGAACCGCCGGAGGAACTCCACGCCCGGCAGCCGCTGGGTACGCCACGCGTCGGCGTCGCGGTCTTTCCAGCGGAAGGTCACATGGGTTTGGTCCATGTCGAGAATCCGTGCATTGCTGATCGCCGTGCGAAAGACATACCGCGACAGATAGCTCAGCACGGCGTTGTTGCCGTGGCCTTAGTGCTTGCAGAAGGAGACCCACTTCCGCCCCCAGACGCGCGGCGGGATGTTCGCGAAAACGGCCGGCGCCGTGGCCTTTAAGGCCGCGCGAAACTGCGTGGCGATCTGGTAGGAAAGGGCGTCGACCGGCACCAGGAACTCTCCTCGAGCCGGCTCCCAGTGCTGGCAGTCGGCAGTGATCCCACCGCCGGTGATCAGCAGGTGGACATGGGGGTGATAGTCCAACTGGCCGTTCCAGGTGTGGAGCACGCAGAGCATGCCGGGCAGGGCACCGAGGTGCCGTTTCTGGGCACAGAGATCCTTGACCGCCGCGGCCGAGACTTGCATCAGCAGACCGTACAGCAACTTCTGGTTGCGACGGAACACCGCGCAACTCCGAGGGCACAGTCACCACGGCGTGAAAATAGTTGCACGGCAAGAGCTCGGCTTGACGCTCTTGGAGCCACTGCTGGGTCTGGCTTGCATGGCATTTGGGGCATGCCCGGTTTCGGCAGCAGTGGTAACGCCAGAACGTGTCGTGGCAGTCGTCGCAGCGGTAGAGCCTTCCCCCCAGCTCTCGAGTACAGCAGGCGGCGATGTCCGAAAGAGCCCTCTTCTGCGACGGCATCATCCCCTGGCCGTATTGGGAAGTGTATTGGGGACCGAATCGGCGGACGACGTCCGCCAACTCGACATCCGCCTTGGGCGGGCAAATGCTGGGATCAACCATGGCTGGGCCTCCTTCCCTCGAAGAGGCCGGCGGTGGTCTGGCACAGCAGTTTGCGGAGCTGGTCTCGCAACGGCTCGGTCAGGTGGGTGTAGATCTCCGTGGATTGCAGGCTCGAATGCCCGAGCAAGATCTGGATGATGCGGATGTCCACGCCTCGCTGGAGCATGTGGGTGGCGAAGCTGTGACGCAGCGAGTGCGGCCGGAAAGCGGCGTTAAAGCCGCAGGCGTTCCGCGCCTGGATGAACGCGGCCCGTGCGGTCGCATCGGGTAGGTGGGTCGTAAGTCGCCGGCTGGGAAAAAGCCACCGCCGGCTGCGGTGGGTTTTCCAGACCTCGCGGAGCATCTGGAGGATCGATTCGGTCAGCGGGAGAACACGCTCCTTGTTTCGCTTGCCGATGACGCGCAGCACCATCTGCTTCGAGTCGACCGCGGAGACCGGCAGCGTGACCGCCTCGGTGATCCGCAAGCCATAGGCGTAGATGAGCGTGAAACAGCCGCGATAGACGGGCTTTTCCAGGGTGGCGATCAGGCGGCGGCAGTCCTCGTCACTGCGAACGTCGGGCAACCGCTCTCGGCGTGGCTTGCGGACTTTTTTTTCGTGAACAGCGGCCAGTCGTAGCCCAGCGTATTGAGGTAGAAGAACTTGAGGCCGGCGAAGACCGGAGCGAACGTCCCCTTGGCCACGCCCAACTCATCGCGGACGTAGAGGAGGTAGTCCTCGACGTTCCGCTCGCTGAGGCGATCGGGCGAAACCATGTAATAGACGGCCAGTTGGCGAACCGCCCGCAGATACTCGCGTCGGGTCCCTTCGACCAGCCCGGCGAGCTGCATGTCCTGGATCATGCGGTTTCTGAGTTCTGACATCGTGATACCCTTTCGTGCGAGGGGGCCAAGAAACTCCAGCCACAACGGCCGGAAATCCCAAGGTATCACACCGGAATCTTTCAACGATCGGTCCCCTCCCAGTCCGCACACCCACTCAGACCGCTCCCCCCATCCCGCGGCGAAGCCGCTTCGTCCAACCCAGAAACGTAGCATTCCGTAGCATGTTGGCCTCTGCCGGAGTTGAGTGCTGTACGCAGCTCGGCGCAGCGGCATCGACATCGGAGACGTCGACGATTGTGGGGCGTTCTCGCCCCGCATTCAGTTTCACTGGCTTCTATTAAGTCTCACTGGCCATTGACCACGGGTCACTCTTTTCTCGCACTCCCCCCGCTCGCCACTCTTCGGTTTCACTCCTGCTGTTCGAAGAGCACGATGCTGGCCGTGAAGCCGTGAAGGAAATTCTGACCGCCGATCGGGCCGATTTCGCCCATGGCGAAGAAGCCGGCGACGGGAATCGGGCCGAAGACCTCGTGAATCACGCCTACGTCGTGATCGGCCTTCTCGAACAGCCGCGTGCCGCGACCGTTGCAGGTGAAGAGCAGGGCCCCAACCGGTTGCCCGACGGTTTGCTTGCCTCAAGCAGCTTGCGCAGGTCTTCATCGGCGGTTTCGGCGTCACGGACATGGAACTGGACGGTCTGGCCGACCCGCACAACGTCGGTAATTTGAATGGCCCCAGAATCATCGGCCCCCATGACGTTACGCACCAGGAAGTCGCCACGCTGGAACGAGCCTTGATACTCGTTAATCACACGGCCAAGGTGCAGTCCATCTTGAATTCGCCGCTGATCGTCACTGGACAGCTCCTGAAACATGTCCCGCAACGCCTCCAGCGCGGGGCGGCGGCCCAGTTCGTGGATGACGTTCCCATCGGCCCTGGTCACGATCAACGGTCGCCCGATCGGGCGGCAGCCCTGGCTGACAACCGTAGCGATCGACAGCGGACCGCCAAGCAACATCGCCACCGCACCATCGACGAAAGTCTCGCCGTCGAGCACAAGCTGATTTCCCCGCGGTACCTGGCTGCCGCTGGCCATGCCCCCGATCACTCGCAAGCCACGAACCTCGTTGTTCACCTGGCGCAGAAAGTCATCGGTCCGGAATGAAAATGGATCGCCCAGCAGCAGAACCACGGATCGCTCCGGATTTTCGATCCCCTCGGCGGGGATCATGTCGAAGTCGCCTGGCTCGCCCAGCCGCAGCGGTCGGATTGAAACGCCCGGCATGTTGATCGACCAGACCGAGAGCGCCGGTGACCCTTCTACTTCCCTGAGATCACCCACGATGGACTCACCCGTGCATCCAAGAACGTGATGAGTCCGGGCCTGTTCCAGGAATGCAGAAGCGATCCGCCCCAGCTCATCGGCATGATGCATTGACGAAAAGATCAACGTAAGATCGGCCGAATCGCCGGCCAGTCCCTGGTCGAGTTGCTGGAGGATCTGTTGCAAAGCGGCGTCGGTGTTACGCGCGGTGGACATCGCGGAGACGCATTTCATGATCGGGCTGCTCCTTGGAAGGCATGCTGGCCGGCGACCAATGATTGAGCCCGGTGTTCGCTGACCGGATGGGCCTTGGTTGCGATTCGATCATGCGAGTCTGCATAAGCCGCCTATTCGTCATCCGACCAGCGTAATATAATCAATAGAGTTGGTTCGCTCCACCGGGTTCGCTGTGCGCGGACCGCGTTTGGTTCTCGATGTCGTTGAAAATCAAGATGTTATGCCTGGATTGTCGAATGGCTTTTGATCCCAAGTATATCCGTGATTTCTCAATCGTCGCCCACATTGACCACGGCAAGAGCACGCTGGCCGACCAGTTGCTGTTGCAATCCGGCGCGATCACCCCCCGCGAGTTCCGCGAGCAACTGCTCGATGACATGGACCTCGAGCGCGAGCGAGGAATCACCATCAAGGCCCGGGCCGTGGCGATCAATTACACGCACGAAGGCAGAGTGTATGAACTGAACCTGATCGATACGCCCGGCCACGTGGACTTCCATTATGAAGTTTCGCGGAGCCTGGCGGCCTGCGAGGGAGCGATCCTGCTGGTGGATGCCACGCAGGGAGTTCAGGCTCAGACCGTCGCCAACGCTTTCCTGGCCGTTGGTAATGACCTGACCATCGTGCCGGTGCTGAACAAGATCGACATGCAGGCGGCACGCCCGGAAGAGATCAAAGAAGAGATCATGCACACGCTGGGAATCGACCCGGCCGAGATCCTGTCGATTAGTGCCAAGACCGGCCAGAGTGTGCCCGACGTATTTCGTGCGATCATCGACCGCATTCCGCCACCTTCGGGCGATCCTATCAGCACCATTACGTGCGCTGATTTTCGACTCCAAGTTCGATGACTACCAGGGCGTGATCACGTACGTTCGGGTCGTGGACGGTGCTCTGAAGGTGGGCCAGAAGATCCGCCTCATGGCCGGCGGGACCGACCACGAGGTCACGGGCCTGGGACAGTTCCGGCCCCGCGAAGTGGCCTGCGACGAGCTGGGAGTCGGGCAGGTCGGCTATGTGATCGCGAATATCAAGCAGCTCTCCGATGTACGGATCGGCGACACGATCACCCAGGTTCCGGGGCCGGCCGAGGTCGCCCTGGAGGGGTATCAGGAGCCCGTGCCTGTCGTATTCTGCGGCCTTTTTCCGGCATCGTACAACCAGTTCGACGACTTGCGCACGGCGCTGCAGAAGCTGGCGCTCAATGACTCCAGCTTCTCGTTTGAGCCCGAAACCTCCGACGCGCTGGGATTCGGCTTCCGGTGCGGCTTTCTGGGCATGCTGCACATGGAGATTGTGCAGCAGCGGCTGGAACGCGAGAGCAACCTTGCACTGGTCCAAACAGCGCCCAACGTCACCTACGAGATCATCACACGCAAGGGCGAGACCCTGCATATCTCGAACCCGACGCGAATTCCCGACGCCGGCGACGTCGAGGAGTTTCGCGAGCCGATCGCCAAGGTCAACTTCATCCTTCCCGCTGACTGCATCGGAGCGATCATGCAGCTATGTGAAGATCGGCGGGGGATTTTCATCAAAACCGAGTACCTATCGCCCACGAGGGCGATTTTGACCTATGAGCTTCCTCTGGCGGAAATGATTTACGACCTCTACGACAAGCTGAAAAGCGCCACTCGCGGCTATGGCACCATGGATTATGACCTGATCGGCTATCGCGCCGGCGATCTCTGTCGGCTTGACATCCTGGTGGCGGGCCAGAAGGTCGACGCGCTTTCCGTGGTGGTTCACCGTGCGCATGCCGACCGCCGCGGTCGGAAACTGGTCCGTAAGCTGAGGGGAGAAATCGACCGCCACCAGTTTGAGGTCGCCATCCAGGCGGCCATCGGCAGTCGCGTGATCGCTCGCGAGACGATTTCGGCCCTGCGCAAGAATGTAACCGCAAAGTGTTATGGCGGCGATATTACGAGAAAAAGGAAACTTCTCGAAAAGCAAAAGGAGGGGAAGAAGCGTATGAAACAAGTGGGGAACGTCGAGATTTCCCAAGACGCCTTCCTGTCGGTCCTGGATGACAGCGACGATTGACCGAATTACGAGGCACCATGTCCAATCACACATCCGGCCGACAAGGGTCGTGCACAAGAGAATCCGGCTGTGGGAGTGGTGCGCCAGACGATCGACCTGGTGGTGGTGCTCTGTCTTGGCGTACTGATGTTCCGTACTTTCTCGGCCGAAGCTTATGTGGTGCCGACCGGTTCGATGGCACCCACGCTGATGGGTCATCATCGCGAGTTGACATGCCCTAACTGCGGTTTCGTGTTTGTTATCGGTGTTGATGAGGAGGGGCATCCGCCGAGGCCTGTATGCCCGAACTGCGGGAAGAACGAGCTGGACCGCTCAACGGCCGTTGAGTGTAACGGAGACCGCGTGCTGGTCCAGAAGTTCCTTTATGATTTTCGTCCTCCTCGGCGGTGGGAAGTGGCGGTTTTCCACTACCCCGGCGAGCCGACGCAGGCCTATGTGAAGCGTGTTGTGGGGCTGCCCGGAGAGTCGGTGCAGATCTCGGGAGGGAATGTACTCATTGACGGCAAGATCGCGCGGAAAAGCCTTGACGAGCTTCGCGGGATGCAGATTCTGGTGCACGACAGCCGCTTTGTTCCTGAGGATTCAGACCGGTTCCCCCGGTGGGTATTCCTGCGTGGTACGCCGCGGCAACGACTTTCCAGCGGCTGGAGCCGGTCCGAGGGGAGTTTCTTGTACGAACAGGTGGAGCAGACGCGCCATGAGGCGACTGATGCTCTGGACTGGCTGGTTTACCGGCACTGGGATCCCGTGCTCAATCAGTACGGACCGATCCGCGATCACTATGCCTACAATGGCGGCGATCTGAATACGGACAATGTGGTTCCCGACCTCTCGGTCGAGGCACGACTGACGATGAGCCGGGAAGTCGAGATGATTGCCGTTATGGTTCGATCCGGAGTCGACCGCTTTGTGGTTCGAGTTCCGGTTCAGGGAGACGGCATGGTGGAGGTCTCACGGAATGATCACAAGCAGCTCGCCGTTCCCTGGGCAACGCCTCTGGCCGAGGTGAAACATTGGCCGTGCACGGTCCTGCTGCAAGCCTCGGTCGTCGATTGCCGCCTGATCGTGACAATCGACGGCCAGCCTCTGTTTCAACCCCTTGATTTCGACAACCAGCTCGCGGCGCCCCGCGGCGACGAGTCGCCGATTGCCCTGGGGGTGCGGGGTGGATCTCTGAAAGTGGCTGATCTTAAGATCTTCAGGGATGTTTATTACACACGTGCATTGGGCAGCATCCCCCGACATTCTCACGGCGTGAATGAGCCGTATCAGCTCGGGGATGATGAGTACTTCGTGCTGGGCGACAATAGCCCTGTGTCGAACGACTCGCGATTCTGGTCGGGAAGCCCGGTGGTGCCCAGGTCGATGTTTCTGGGCAAGCCTTTCCTGGTGCACCTGCCGGGGCAAGTCGTGGCCCTGGAGGTCTTTGGTCGGTCGGTCTACTGGGTTCCCGATCCCAGGAGAATCCGGTACATTTACTGAGCTGAGGGCGTGGGGAATTAATACGGCATGACCGGTCGCCCAGTCGGCCGACACGACCGAACGAGAGAAGAGCCGACGATGGGACGGATCACCGCGACCATAAAGTCAACTCCAGGCCCCCGTAAAACCGCGCTGGAAGTGGAATCCAAGCCCAGCGAAAGCCATCGCGAGACGGTCGAGGCGATCGTGGTCGCCCTGATCCTGGCGCTTGTGGTCCGAGGATTTGAAGCCCAAGCCTTCGTGATTCCCACAGGCTCGATGGCCCCGACGCTGATGGGCCGCCACAAGGAATTGAGCTGCCCCCAGTGCGGCTTCGTCTATTCCGTGAACGCATCGCAGGAGGTCGAGGCCCCTTCGTTTCCCCGCCGGGTTGACTCGGGAGTCTGCGTCAATTGCCGCTTCCAGGCACACGAGTTGACGACCGCACCCAGCTTCAAGGGGGACCGCATCCTGGTGATGATGTTCCCGTACGATCTGCCTTTTCTTCCCGGCTCATCACCTCCCGGAGCGATGGGATGTGGTTGTCTTTCGCTATCCCGAGGAGCCTGAGGTCAGCTACATCAAGTGCCTGGTGGGGCTTCCTGGCGAGACCATCCGCATCACTCATGGCGACATCTACGTGAAGCCCCGCGACGGCAAGGGCTATCGGCTCGAACGCAAACCGCTAAAGCACCAGATGTCAATGCAGATGAGCGTGTATGACGACCGGTACCGGCCCCGGGCCCTGGCAGGCCGTGACGAGTGGAGGCGGTGGCAATCCGTGACAGCAGGCGGCTGGAAGGCCGTTGATTCCGGGCTCAGTCAGTACCGGGGCGAGGCAAAGTCCGACGATCAGTGGGTCGAGCTGCGTTACAAGCATTTGGTTCCAGACCCTGAACAATGGGAGGCCATCCTCAAAGATGACCCTCTGCCGCGCAACCCCCGTTCCACCTTGATCACGGACTTCTATTCGTACAACACCAATCTGGTCGCCGACGGATCCAACATCGTCGGGCAACCGCGCGAGACGAGATCCGCATGGATGCAGCCGCATTGGGTCGGAGACCTCACACTCTCGGCCACGGTGGAGGTGACATCGGCCAAGGGTGAGTTCTTCATCGAACTGGTCAAGGGGGGCGTTCCGCATCGTTGCATAATCAACCTTGAATCCGGCGCCGCGGTTCACGCGCGGCGACCAGACGTTGCTCGAGCACGAAACGCCCCTCAAGGGGCCGGGCCGCTATCATCTCGACTTCGCGAACGTGGATGATCGCCTTGTGCTTTTGGTCAACGGCCGGTCGGTTCACGATTCCGGCGTGGAGTATGAGCGCGGAGACGAGGTGCCGATTCCCACGGCAGCCGATCTCTCGCCAGCGGGTATTGCAGTCCGCAACGGCTCCATCAGCGTCAGCGACCTTGTGCTGAAACGAGATATTTACTATACACAGTACCCTGGCCAGAACGATTACGGACCCGTGTTCGAGAATCGTGAGCCACGAACAGCCGCGGAACTCTTCGAATTCCTTTCCGATCCCGTCCAGTTCCCGAACCTT
The DNA here is from genome assembly GCA_963760085.1 of uncultured Planctomycetaceae bacterium. Classification (GTDB taxonomy): domain Bacteria; phylum Planctomycetota; class Planctomycetia; order Isosphaerales; family Isosphaeraceae; genus Aquisphaera. The sequence goes on along the minus strand of CAVXCB010000055.1, from coordinate 76,668 downwards.
GCCAGGGTAGGATCTCAAGCGTACGAGCTTGGGGAGGAACGGTTCCTTATGCTTGGCGATAATAGCCCTTGCAGCAAGGATAGCCGAGGTTGGTCCTCAAGCGACACCTGGGATAATTCAGACCGCAAGTCATGGGAAGTGCCCCGTAGTCTGCTGACGGGAAAGGCATTCTATATATACTGGCCACACGGAGTGCCCTTCTGGCCGAACTTCGAGTGGACCCGCGACACCCGGTTGCCCTTCCGTCCCTACGTCGAACGGATGAAGTGGATCCGCTGAGTCCTTGCGGGACTGGTCCGCCGGACCAATCAAGACCACCGGGCCGGAGTTGACCCGGACGCCTGCCGCGATCAAGGAGGGTCGAGCCATGCCGATCTTGGAAGTCCGGGGGTTGGAGAAGTGGTACGGTCGCAGACAGGTGGTAAGCGGCGTCGATTATGATGTCGATCGCGGCGAGGTCGTCGGTTTGCTCGGACCCAACGGCGCTGGCAAGACCACCAGCTTCCGCATGACCATCGGACTGATCGACTCCGACGGCGGCACGGTCAAGTTCGATGGCAAGGACGTCACCCGTTTACCCATGTATCAAAGAGCACGCGCCGGCATGGGTTACCTCGCCCAGGACTCCAGCGTTTTTCGCCAACTCTCGGTCCAGGATAACCTGATGGCCATCCTGGAGACCCGGCGCAACATGACGCGCAAGAAACGAAGGCGCGGCAGGATGAGCTACTCAACCAGTTCGGCCTGGCCACGATCCGTAAAACCAAGGCGAATCGCGTCTCGGGAGGTGAGCGGCGCCGGCTGGAGATCGCTCGGTCGCTGATTACCGAGCCCAAGCTGATCATGCTCGACGAGCCGTTCGCGGGCATCGACCCCAAGACTGTCGCCGAAATCCAAGATCAGATCCGGGCCTTGGTCGAGACCTATAACATAGGCATCCTCTTGACCGACCATCAATTCCGCGAAACCCTGGAAGTCACGGACCGCTGCTACCTGATCCGAGAGGGTCGCGTCTTCGCCTATGGCAACCGCGAGGAGATTCTCAACAACCCCGAAGTGCGCCGGCATTATATCGGGGAGTGCTTTGACGTCGGCCACCTGCTCGAGAAGCGGCGGCCAGTCGCAATCACTCAGGCCGCCGAACGGGCTGAATCGCGAGACCTTCCCGCCCCCACACAGCCGGCCGAGCTTCTCGATCTGTCGACTCGGCAAATCATCATCGGAGACATCGCCATTCCCTACTCGAACAACCCGCCAGTTCAGGCGACGCAACCTGATTACGGCTTCGACGACGACGATCCCTTCGCCACCCTCGAGGAGCCAATCTGAGCCGGGCCAAGAATCATTCTCAGACCAGACCTGTTGCTCGTAGCGCACTCAAGACCGCGCGACCGCGCGGCGCCATCCGCTTGGGCGATCCGCGGGGCTGCCTGGCGATGCATTGGTCAAGCGAGCACATGAGCCGGCAGAATCCCCGCGTGGCGTTCGGCGTGCAGTATGGCGTCGAACGCGGCCATCTTGTACATCGCGCCAAGCGTGGGAAGGTTGAAGCACGTCTCGTCGAACATTTTTGCCCTCGCGTGGGCGAGGATGGCCATCATTCCAATGTGCACCACGTCGGTGGCCTGCTCGCCTATGATGTGAGCCCCCAGTAATTCCAGGTCGGGCAGTCGAAAGACCAGTTTGAGAAAACCATGAGTGTCGCCGCAGATCCGTCCCCGGGCGTTGTCGGCGTACGACGCGCGGCCGATGACATACTTGGTTCCCTTGGTCTTGACCGAATCCTCGGTCTCACCGACCATCCCAATCTCGGGAATGGTCCAGATGCCGTGCGGCAAGAGCTGGGGCGTTCCGGTGTGGACCGGCAGTCCAAAAGCATGCCGAACCGCGCGGCGGGCCTGCTCCATGCTGGTTGAGGCCAGAGCCGGAAAGCCAATCACGTCACCCGCGGCGTAGATATGGGAGACGTTGGTCTGGAAAGTAGAATCCACTGAGATCACCCCGTGGTCCGCGTTCTTGACTCCAGCGGCCGGTAGGTTCAAGCTCTCGGTGTTGCTGTGCCGCCCGACGGAGACCAGTACCTCGTCGACAATGAGCTCCTCCCCGGAACTGAGCTTGAGGGTGAACTGACCGAGCCTTCCAGGAACGGCCTGTTCTTTCGTAGTGCACGATACGGCTCGCTCCTTCCAGTGGAAGACAATGCCGTTGCGCTGCATTTGATCGACCAAGGCCCCAGAGAGCTCGCTATCGAGAAATGGCATCAGCACGTCGCGGCTGTCAACGAGATGAACCTGGGTTCCGAGCGCTGCGAAGGTGCAGGCATATTCGCTGCCAATCGTCCCCGCGCCGACCACGGCCATGGTCTTTGGAATATTCACCAGGTCCAGCAAAGTATCGGAGTCATAAACTCCTGGGCCGAACGGAAAGATCGCAGGGCGAACGGGCGAGGAGCCTGTTGCAATCAGAATGTAGTCGCCGCGAATCAACACTTCTCCGTTGTCACTGGCCGCGTCTGCCTTGTGTTGATCCTTCGCCTGGCTTCGGGGAATCGTCCGCACCCGAACGGTGTGCGGGTCTTCGAAGGACGCGTCTCCAAAGAAGACGTCGGCGTGGAACGCATCGAGCTGCTGAGCGAACATGGCATTCAGACCGCTTTTCACGGTGCGCTCGTGCCGCAAGAAATCGCCAACGGTCGCTTCTCGGCGGATCGACAGGTCCACTCCGTAGAGGTCTCTGGACCGCAACCCCGACAGGGCCACGGCCGTCTCGCGAAGCGTCTTGCTGGGGACCGTCCCAGCGTCGGCCCCAGCGCCGCCGAGTTCATGATGCCGGTCGACGAGTGCCACGGACTTGCCCAGTATGCGGGCCGTCGTCACCCCGCTGAGACCGGCGGGGCCACCACCGATGACGATCAAATCATACTGCTTGGGCTTATGACTCATCGTGATCCTCGCCAATAGACTTCGGTTTCCCGTATTGCATGCAAAAGTGTATTCCCGCGGAAAAAAACCTCGTTCGCCCGGAACACTTTCCAAGGCCATCCGGTTCAGGCCACGAATGATCTTACCGAAGGGAGTAGAACAGGGGTACTTCTCACGCTGACATGGGGGAAGCACCGGGGCCCGGGTCTCAGGCTCTGGATCTAGTCTCTGGGCGCTTTGCCTCGTCCTCACGCGGCCGGACAGTGAACCGGAAAGACATCGAAACATCAAACCGGCCGCACTGGCGAGGAGCAAGGCCCCAGCTCCCTGGCGTTCGTGTCGCTGCTCGAACAGCGCGTGCCCCAGTCGCAAGATTCCCGACAGGCGCCCATTTTCAGGAGCTTGACCGTTTTGTCCCATTGGTCCACGAACTTCCGTGCCTCCTGCACTGGCATCTTCTCCCGCGGATCCAGATTCCAGGCCACCTGTTATTGGTCGCGCTGGTTCCTGGTTTCGCCATTCTGCTTTGGCGCAGCCCTGAGATAAATCGGTGCCGCATCGCCAGGGTTGTGCTCGTCAAGCTTCTGGCGTGAATCAAAACGAGCCCTGACGCGGGTCGCGTCTCGGGCTCGGATTGGGAGACTTGTATGTAGGTTGCGGTACAGGCCACTGCAAGCGCAATCAAGGAATTTGCACCGATCGTCAGCCCACGGGGTTGCAGGCTTCGCTCAGATGCGGCAGAACCTGAGTTTTCACCAGACTCTGCTCCATCGGAGAAGACTGCTCCAGCATTCTATCAATGGGGACTAGAGGGAACCGGAACAGACGGGAGATCATCTCCGGCGGAACGGCCAGTATATGGGGAATTGTGGCCAGAACGATCCGAAGGTCGAGCCACAGGCTCCAGTGCTCGACGTAATAAAGATCGAAAGCGAGTTTGCTACGCACCATGTTTAGATCAGTGTCTGGAGGTTGCAAAACCTCGCAGAGGCCCGTGAGTCCGGGACGGACATGCAAGCGGCGCCGATAGCGCGGTAAAGCCCTTTCCAGCTCGCGAACAATCTCCGGGCGGTCGGGGCGGGGCCCGATGAGACTCATTTTGCCTTGAAGCACCTGGATCAACTGCGGCAACTCATCGACGTGCGTGCAACGGAGTAAACGGCCAATTGGGGTAACTCTTCGATCACCCGGGACACACCACCGAGCTCCTTCGCGGCTCGCTGTCACGATACATCGTGCGAATCTTGTAAATCGTGAAGACCAGTCCGTTGCGACCCAACCTGTTCTGGCGTAGATGGCCGGGCCGTGCAATGTGAAGCGCACGAATGCCATGGCAATCAAGATAATTGGCATCGACACCAGCAGAATCAGCAGTGCTAGCAGCGATTCCGCGAAGATCTTGATCTGTCTTGAATAGTCATCCTTGGAACGGTCCAAAGCCTGATAGTCAATGTCTTTGCTCATGAGCTTTTGAAATACCTCAACCACGAAGCGAGTCATCGATCACCTACGTTCAGCCAGTCATTCGAGATCCTGTCGTGCCGACCTTGCTGGTTTGATCAAAACGAGTCCGGTCTCGGCACCCTGCGGCTTGGTCGGTCCAAGGGCAGGATTCAAGGTTGACGTTTACCGATCTATCGAACGCTCCAAATTGTAATATCATGCATTATCGGTGCTCAAACCCACGGTAATGTGCACGAGACGATTGCATGATGGCAACCCGTGGTAGTGCGGCACACTAATGCAGTCTACCAAGTACGCATGGCTTTTCAATAAGTGTCTCATGCGGATCTACAGCCTCGTTGTAAAAAAAGTTCATGGGAGTCGAACAAAGAATCGCGCTTCTTGGCCTTTCGCGGCACGAGGCCCCGTCCATCCGGTGGTCGATAGTAGCGATGTCGAATGGTGAGAAATAGTGCGAAGTCAGATGAATTCATTCATGGTAAATGATTTTATTTGGCCCTTTCTGATATGCAGTTATTAGTGTTGGCAGACAACTAAGGCGAGGAAATGAGCATTTCGACTCTCTTGGTTGAGATGATCGTGAAGCGACTTTATTGTCGAAATGTAAGTTTGCAGAAGGGGTTGCAGCCATGCGACGTCGCAGTGGGAGCTCCATGGCGACACGGTCTCGCCTTGTTACACAAGCGTAAGCCTACCTGCTTAGCCTGATGCGATTTCGAAGATCGCGCTTACATTAAGGGGATGAGCGTGGTCACGCGCGGAAAACTTCATCAGAAATTCACAATCCGGAGGCATGGATCAGCCCACCTTAGGACATACGGGTGAGCCTGCGGCAGGTCCGCAACTCAATCCTCATTTACGCACCACGGTCCGAGCGTTGCCGGCTTCTGCGGGTTCGGGGCAAGAGGGATGTGACCCCCACAAGCGCCGCGTCCAGAAAACACTTTTTGAGGATCATGGAAATCCGATGGATTTGCAGTGTGCGCAAGCCCTACAATTCCTGATATGCACGTATTGTGTCACATGCGGGTTGTAGGCGCGTAATTCTCGGGTCAAATCCCCATGAGCCTGTAAGCGGATCATGTGCGGAAGGCGCAACGCAATCCAACTGTATCGTAAGCCAAGCCTGCGGGTTTCCTCTGTCGAGCACCCCACATGATCCTTCTCTTGTGATCTCTGCGTCGATGGCTCGTCCTCCAGGGAGACGTCCATGAATTCAGGGTGGAAAGGACGGACCGGAGTCAGCAGTCTATGGCGTTTCACTGTCCTCGTATTCTTGATCGCTTTGCTCGAAGCCCTGATCGGTAGTCAGAAGCTGTCCGCGTCGGAACGTCCAAAACCTGGCGCCGAAAAGAGCAGCAGCGGGGGACGTGCCGCGTTCATCGACCGGTTGCTGGAGAGCTCTTGGAAAAAAGCGGGCGTGAGTCTCGGCAAGGTGGCGACCGAAGAAGAATACTTGAGGCGATCCTATCTCGACCTGCTGGGTCGAATTCCCACTGTTCAGGAGGCCAACGCCTACCTGCAGACGAAGGAGACCGACAAGCGTGAGAAGCTTGTCGATTTTCTACTAGAGCACGCGGACTATCCCAAGAACTTGGCGACCCAATGGACCATCTTGCTGGTCGGCCGGGGCAATCAAGGCCGAAGGGTCGATCGGGGTGCGCTTGCAACTGGCTGCGCAAGCAGTTCGCCGCCAATCGCCCATGGAACGACGTCGTTTTCGACCTCGTCACGGCCGCCGGCTCGAACAAGCAGAACGGGGCCGTCAACTATATTTTGGCTCATCTTGAGTTCGACGCGGTGCCATTGACCTCCCGGACGACCCGGCTCTTCCTGGGACAACAGATCCAGTGCACCCAGTGTCACGACCATCCCTCCAACGAGTGGAAGCAAGGAGACTTTTGGGGCATCAACGCCTTCTTCAAGGGGCTGAAGGCCGAGGACAAGACGGCAGTCAATGATACGGGACTGGAAGCCTACGACCATACCGAGGTAACGGATGAGCCCAGCGACGCTTATGTCCGGTTCGAGAAGCGCAACGGACTGGTCGGCATCGCATTCCCCAGGTTTCTGAACGGACAAAAGATCAGTCAGGGCACCGACGTGATTCGCCGGACCGAGCTGGGCAAACTCATTGTCGATCCCAAGAATGAGTTACTGTCATGTGCCTGCGTCAATCGGGTCTGGGCCCATTTCATGGGGCGGGGCTTTGTCAATCCTGTCGATGACCTCGGACCGCACAATTTGCCCTCGAATCCCGAGCTACTTGAAGAGCTTGCCACGAATTCCGGGAGAGCCGTTATGACCTCAAGCAACTGATCCGCTGGATCATGGCCAGCCGAGCTTACCAGGCCAGCAGCGTGAAGGGCAAAGGCGCTGAAAAAGCAGAGGGCCTATTCAATTACATGCAACTGCGGCCCATGTCACCGGAGCAGCTCTTCGACTCGCTCTTGACCGCCACGAACGCCGATCGCGCCGGTAATGGCATCCAGAGCGATCAGAAACGAGACGCCTGGCTGCGGCAGTTCCTCTTCGCGTTTGGCAATGACGAGGGGGAGGAGACCACGACCTTTCAGGGCACGATCCCGCAGGCGCTCATGATGATGAACGGCGAGCTGTTGCGCGATGCGCTCTCTGGCAAGCCCGGAAGCTTCCTGGCCGGTTGTATCGAGCAAGCGCAGAGGCAGTCTCGATCTCCCGAGGTCTACATGGTCAACCAGATCTATCTCGCGGCCTTGAGCCGCTATCCGACCCGCAAGGAATTCCAGCAAGCCGGGCACTATCTGGCGTCCTATCCAGACTCGCTGCAAGTGCTTCAGGACCTGTTCTGGGCCTTGCTGAACTCAAACGAATTTATACTAATACATTGATCGATAGACCCGTGGGTTGTTTCCTCCGCCTTCCGCTACTGCCGGTCGTCGCCCGCAAGTCGAATCCGGCCTTGCCCATGGAGCCATTGCCGTGATTTCCGCCGCATCACGACCTCGACCAGAGCTGAATCGCCGCCATTTTCTTGGGCACCTCGCCACAACGGCGCTGGGCGTGCCTGCCTTGCAGTTTTTCGCCACGCTGAATGCCAATGCAGACCAGGTTCGCAAGAACCACCGCAGCTGCATCGTGCTGTGGATGTCGGGGGGTCCGAGCCATCTCGACATCTGGGACCTCAAGCCAGAAAGCGAGAAGAACGGCGGCCCCTTCCGGCCGATCGCCACCTCGGCACCCGGAGTGCAGATCTGCGAGCACTTGCCCAGGATGGCCAAGCAGATGCACCACATGAACATCATCCGTTCGCTCGACTCCAAGGAGGGCAATCACGATCGAGGCACCTACGTGATGCACTCGGGATACGCTCCCAACCCGACCGTTGTCCATCCCGGATGGGGGTCGATCGCCGCCTACGAGTTGGGTGAACAGCTCAAGAATCTCGATTTGCCACACTGCGTCGCCATCAACGCGCCGGGCATGGGTGCCGGATTCCTGGGCATGTCGTTTTCGCCGTTCGTGATCCAGAACCCCAATGCTCCGGTTGCCAACCTTAAACCGCCCGCCGACGTTGATGAGCAGCGGTTCGATCGGCGGCTCGACATGCTCGCCCAAGTGGAGAACGATTTCATCGCGCAACGTCGCAGCCAGTTGGCTGTCGACCACAAAGCGGTTTACGGCAAGACCATCCGGATGATCAACTCAAAGTACCAAGACATCTTCAATCTCCAGACCGAATCCCCCGCGGTTCGAGGGGCTTACGGCCACGGCTCGTTCGGCTCTGGGTGCCTGATGGCCCGACGGCTGGTGGAGCAGGGGGTGCCGTACGTGGAAGTCTCACTGGGAGGCTGGGATACGCACGCAAACAACTTCGAGACCCTGTCGCAGCGCCTGCTGCCCGAGCTCGATCAAGGGATGTCATCGCTGGTGGCCGACCTGGCACAGCGTGGGCTGCTCAATAGCACCTTGATCGTCTGGATGGGCGAGTTTGGACGCACGCCCCGGATCAACCAGAACGCCGGCCGCGACCACTGGCCTCGGAGCTGGTCGGTCGTCATTGGGGGAGGAGGAGTCAGGGCGGGCCAAACCGTGGGCGCGACCGACAAGGACGGTGTCGACATCACCGACCGGCCGGTCGGCGTCATGGACCTGATCGCCACCATGACCAAGAGCATGGGAATCAATACCGACACTCAGTATACAACTCCGCGGGGCCGCCCAATGAAAGTCGTCGATGGGGGCCAGCCGATTCGTGAGCTGTTCGGCTAGTCGGGGACCAGCGCACGTCGGATGACATGCGGCGCATGGCAGACCGCATATGTCAAGTGCCAGAAGTCATCAGCCCAAGAACAAGAACCGAGGGGGCTAAAAAACAACCATTTGCCATTCTTGATCTTGCATCAATCATCCTTGGCTGCCTAGCCCGGCAGGTAGAGAAGGAATTGGAGAGGCAGACGCAGATTGAAGACGGGGCTGGGAAACCCATCCAGCGGCGGTCAGCGCCAGCTGCAATCGCCGCGGTGGCTGGGCCGCCCACCGATCCCAGCATCGCCAGCAGACTGATCAGGATAAGGAAGCTCGTGAGGGCGGGGCGACGACTTGCGACGGCGGTCACTCCCAGCGCCAGTAGTAGACCCAGCATTAGTATCGAACGGGCACGGTCGGGTGTCTCGTTATCGGCGAAACTCGCGCTCTCGAGCGAGCCGTTGATTCTTGTCGGCTGCTCGTTCAAGCCGGAGGACAACCCGATCAAGAACGACGGCCGTCCCAGATTGCGCAGTCGATCCTGGCCAACCGGTTCCGGCACGGCAACAAGGGTTCCACTCGGTCCCTTCCTGAGCAGGCCAAAGTAGTTCCGGGCCGCGTCGACCTCGTCGTCCATGGCGGCGGCGCGAAGAGTCTCGAGCAGAGCCATGCGGGTTGACTTGATCACCTCCAGATCGCGCTCGGCACGCTCTCTTGGTATGCGGTCACCAAGCCGGGCACTCCATCTTAACGATCTTTCCGCGCTGCGGAGGGACATCTCGTGCGCAATTAAAAGCGCGGCGGCGCGTTCTCGTTCGCGACCCGAACTGCGGTCGATCTGGGCGATGAACTCGGTGACCAGTCGCGCGATGCGATCGGCGCGCTCCAGTTCCATCCGGTCAGGCACAGTGACCTCCAGGCCGGCGAGCGGCGGTTTGATCGTCATCTGATCGGGTAGGTGAAGCGTCGCGAGCGTGGAAACCCGTGCCACCCCGGCTCGGGGCAAAACTAGAATCCACTCCGCACCATTTGATCTCACGATTGGGTCCTTGTCGCTCCAGAAGAGGCTGACGCGGCTAGGTCCCTGCTGCTCACCCAGGGGAATGAGCCAGCGGTCCTCGCCGGAGCGGAGAGCCGCTGTGGGCCTTTGGTCCACGGTCGTCCAGAGCAAGGTGCCGCCGGGAGGAAGCTCGGCGACGAGGAACCGGCCGGTATGTGCCTGGGTCTCATAGACAGCGCGGCCCCTCAACGAGCGATCTGGCAACATCACCACTTCTACATCCGCGGAAACCACCCGGGCGAACTCACTCGCCGTCCCACTCCCCTCGTCCGCTGCTGAGGGAATCTGGACTTTCAACGACCAGTTCGTCCGCTCGACATGGAACGCCCGTGAGATGGTTCCAGGAACGTCGCCAAATTCCTCGTCCTTGAACCGGCTGGCGTGGCCGATCTCGCGCAGGCCATTCGAGCCCGCGGTCGTGAGCGTCGAACCCGAGGCGGACACCAGGCGAAGGTAGGTATCGGCGAATCCCGGCCCCAAGGGGGCAATCTCGGGAAGCTGCAGTTCCTGTCCGATCAAGAGTGGGAGTGCCGAGCGCAAGTACGACCCGCTGAGATCCCCAGACCGGCCGCTTTGGTTTAAGAGTCCAGAACGTGGAGGGACCGATTGGGTCGGGCTTCTGTCGGAGTTCGCCCCCTTCGAGCTCAACCTGGGCTCTCGTCGCCCAGCTTGAGGGAAGCTTGAGATGGATCGAATCGAGGGCACCGCCGGCAACGTCATAGTGGAGGACGGCCACCCATTCCGCCGAATCCCGATGGATTGTGATCTGGCTCTCGATCAGGACGTTGACGCGCGGGGGAGCCGTGCTCCACTGAAGGAAGCCGAGTTTAGCTGGGTCCTCGACGTGATACGTAAGGCGAGTTCGCTCATCGGTCCCGTTTGTCGCGCGAGCAGGCGCCGCCGTCAGCGACTTAAGGCCGGGTGCGCTGTTGGCCTGAAGTCTGAGGGTCGACTCGATGATCAGAGTGGCGGAAACACTCTCCAAACCCGAGACCTCCAGCCACGGGGTAGGCACTTCCAGTTGCTGGCTGCCGATCTTGAGAGGATCTTCGAGAACCGGAATCCAACCGTTAATTCTTAGCTGCCTGCGCAGTACGGGAGAAGGGACGATCGTAGCGCAGCAAGAGCCGGCGCGGATCCGGCCGGCTCCAGTCGGTCAGGGCGTCGGAATCGACGCTCAGAACGACAAGGTCGTGGGGAACGGCGAGTTCGAGATGGTTCAATGAACCGGCGATATCATCGAGGTCGGCGTCGAACCGGACGTCAATACGTCCCGGTTCGATCCCAAGCTCGAGTACCGGCTTGACCTTGATCCGCGCGACCGCGGGGCCAGTCTGGAGGCTGGGAAACACGTCGCGAACGAGCCGGGTCGTGCCCGAGAGTGTGAGTCGATCGTCGGGCAACAGTCCCCAGGATTTCACGAAGCTCTCGTCGCTGAGGGATTCCGTGCCCGAGGGTGGCTGGAGCCGCCCCGTCCAGTGGCCCGGACGGCGTGAACCGAGCAGTCCCGAATCGCGCTCGACTCCCAGTGGTTCTATGGGGGGAAACCGACGCGTCGACTCGGCGGCTGGCAGGTCATCCTTGGATCTACTCCCCTTGCCGCCCTTCGAGGGCGCGGCTGGTCGCCACAAGTCCAGCGCCATGACAGCTCCTTCCTGCAATGGCGGATCCATTCTCGCGGTCCAGATCGGTTTTTCGGACGTTCCGGCCCAGGAGGAATCGATCAATCCCGGAATATCGACCGACCGGATCATGAGCTCGGAATCCATCAGAAAACTCAGGGTAGAGAGTGGTCGCGGTCCCCGGTGTATGAACCTGCAACGAATGCGGTCGCCGGCAGGCTCGATATCCCAAAGCACCATGCTCTCGATGATCGCTCCGGGGCCTTGCGACCCTGCGGCATCGAGGTTTCCCCAGCGGATCTCGACGTGCTCAACCGGCCCCAGATCTGCCGCCAACGATTGATCACCGGCGGCTGTTAGCCTGCCTCGAGCATTTACTAGCCTCGGTGGCCCTACTGGGGATGGCCGGTCCATGATCAACCGGGCCGAGGGCATGGGATTGACCGGGAAGTCGAGCGCCGCGTCGAGTCGTTCCATCGCCACTGATGAGTTCCTCCGAACCTGTAGTCTGAAGCTCCCAGCGTTCGGAATGGTGATGGCCGCCTGCCGACCAGCGGACTCGATAAAGACAGGCACTTCACGGCCATCAAGAGCAGCGGTGATCTCGTGGGCTCCCGTGATCGGAACTCTCCAGGTCGATGCCGCGCCGACCGTCGATCGGATTTCGAGATCGCTCACCAGGGATATCTCTCGATCCCCGGACCACGAGACATGATGAATCGCCCGGGTCAGGAACAGTGAATCTTTATTCGCAGGCGTCCTGGGTTCTGCGAGCTCTTGCAGGCGCTGGCGGTCACTCTCGCGCAGGATCACGTGCTCCGGAACCTGCCCCGGCTGAAACGTCCCCTCGTAGGGTATCAAGACGGGGATCGGCTGCTCTCCGTCGCGCCTGGCTACCGCGCGATCTTGCGGGATCAAAAATGCCGCCAGCAGCAGAGTTGTGGCTCGAACCGGTAATCGGACGGCTGGCACACTTGTCATACCAGAGAGGACTGGGACCGAGCGTGCCGCTGGCCGCCGCGCGGCGAGCTGAATTCCAAGTTGATACAGCACGGTGGCCATCGCTCCGACGAAGAGGCCCGCACTCAAGCTGGCGTGGTCGTCGGCCTGCCAGAGATGAAGCAAGATTGATAAGAACATCAGCCCGATCGGCACAGTCAGGGCTTGGCGAGGCGAGGCGCTGCGAAAAGAGCTCAAACCGATGGTGACCAGAAGCGCGACCGTCCAGCCCGCGACCAGGCCCGAGTGCTCGTCGCGCAGCTCGACGCGACTTGCCGGACCGGGCCAGGTGGCGGCGGTAAATCGCCAGGTTGTCCAGCCGGGAGGCGCTCGCGAGGGCTCTGCCGAGACGCTTGCGTCAGCGTCCCTGGAAGTGAACTCGCCTCGCCACCGTGACGTCGTCTGGAACCGGTCGAAACGATCGGAACCCCAGAGCAGCGCCTCACCCATTGCTTTCTGCCAGTAATCGGTCTGATTATACCGTGCCGCCTCGCTCAGTGACGTGATCACCAATCCGGGATCGAGGCGTAAAAGCGTAAGCCCGTATTGTTGAAGGGTCTTAAGGGAGACAGGCTGCCCTCTTGGGTCGACGCGTAAGGGGACGCACCGAGACCTGGGACCGTAACCGGCACCGCTGAGGGCCAGGCGGTCGATGAGAAGGGGCGTAGTCCCCGAATCCCAGCGGGCGAACCAGCCGGCGAAGCTCAGCTCATCGGACGACGAGCTAGCCAGGGTTTCGTCCAGCCGGCGCAGGGCCTCGACGGAAGGCGTGCGCGCTACCGGTTCCCTGCCCGGCCACCCGATTGGTGGAATACCCAGGGAACCAAAGGGCCAGTTCGGTGTAGTTCCAGGATCGGTCGGAAGCAAGCTTGGCCCGAACGACTTGGCCACCCAGCGCGGCGGAGTCATCAACTCCCAGCAGAACGAGAGGCAAGACATTTCGATACGTGGCAGCACGGGCACGAGCTCGGCCCCGGCACTAATAGTCCGTTCGCTCGTCTCGTAATCCAAGTCGACGGTCTTGTACCCCGGGCTCGGACCTCCCCGCTGCAGCGAGACGACCATCCGTCCCTCATCCAGCGTTGGCACCACATCAACTCCACCGAGTTGTACTCGGACGAGCCTCGTGTTCGCCGGCATCGTGAACTTGAGGTCGACAAGTTTCTCGGAATGCAAAAGCAGGCGCATTCGGTTCAGCCAGGGACCACTCGGGTGCAGGATGGTCGTCAAGTAGGCGTCGCGGATAATGGCGGCCTCCTGGTTCTGGAATAGCTCCTCCGTGCTCAACTCCAGCTTGCCTCCCGGCTCGGTGAAAGTGAACGCATGAGCAACAAAGTCGGCTCGTTCCGACGGTGCCTGCCCGGCCGGACCCAGCCTGGGACCCAGATGCCATAATGTGGCGAGTCGCTCGGGCATTGTGATTTCGAGCCGTCGTAGCCCCACGGTCTGAACATCGGATCGCATCCGCGACGGGACCTCGAGCAGGACAGTGCTTCGCGGTAGGAACTGGCGAGGAAGCGATATCAACGGAATGGAACCGTGCTTGTTCCAGGGAAGCCGAGCCTTGAAGTGAATTTGGCTTTCTCTCAGGGCGGGAGCGGCAATGGGCAACCTCCAAGCTGATCCCGTTGTGGGAAAACCGATACTGGACCGCGTTGCCGCATCCAGGGGGAGCTTGATGAGCTCTCTCGCCTCGGTTCCTGCCTGAAAAGACCAATCCTGAGAGCCGCCGGCCGGCTCACCTATCCAGACCGGCAGAACATCCAGCGGACGACTGCCCGGCTTGATCAGGACCCTGCCCTCGACGACTAGGCTCTTGCCAGCCTGTTCGATCCTCGAACGATACTGGACTTCGGCCCTGGGCTGTTGTTCGGCCGGTTCTTGGTTCACTCGAGCGACCGCGTTCTCGCCGTTCCAGCGCCAGGCCAAGGCGGGGCGAACGTCTGGACTTACGGAAGAACTCAAACCAATCATCCCTTCGACTCGAGCGGGATCGACCCAGACGAGGCCGTATGCCGATATGGGAGTGAGGGTCGTTGCCGGGTCCACCATAGCCACCCAGGTCTCGTCCCCGATAGGCAGACCGGAGGGACGGACTCGCGGTAGGACAAGCGGCCCCCGCCCTCCCGTGGCCGTGGACGAGGCTGAGATCTCGAGGGCCCGGCCCATCGGGGCCCCTTCACCCCCAGAAAGAAGCACGTGCAGCCGGGTGCTCCCGTCCGCCTGAACGGTCGGATTCCAGGCTATCGATTCGTCCGCACCACTCCAGCGCACACGATCGGGAACCCAGGTCGGAGGCAACTCGATTTTGAGCTCTCTTGCGGGGCCGCGGCCGCCAACCCCGGTCAGTTGACATTCCAGTTGAGCCGCCGTCGGGCCGACCAGAAGCCGGCCCTTTACGCTGCACGCCGACTGAGGAAGCGTCTGCCGGAACACGAGGTCCGCCACAGAATCGGCGGATCTGGACTCGAAGACAATTACGGTTGCAGCTTGCGACTGGCCTCTCTCTGCCGGTATGCGTCTGCCCGCTCGTTCCCGGCAATCCTGGATCACGCGTAAGGGGTCGACAACCACCGTGGTGGTGCCACCGGTCCATATCGCGTCGAGGGGACGCATTGCGGGCACACTCCATCGCCCCTCGAAGGGAACCCGGGCGTGAGCCTCAAAGTGTACGGGTGTCGGCACCCTACCGTTGCCCGCAAGGGTGATGTGGAGCCGCGTGACTTCGCCTTCATGCTCGGCCTGGTATTCCTTGACCTCGGGTCCCGAAACTTCGATGAATTCCAGTCCCGCGTCGAGCTCCACCGTGAAACGCATCAATCCTCGCCGATCAGGTTGAACCGTCCAGTCGGTTGTCCAGTTCGCGGACCGGGGATCTCGGTTCTCGGCCGCGCCGAGCAAGACACGGGTAGGTCCACTCACCCAGATGAGAGACTCCTCGCCGCGGGGTGCCTGCTTTCGTCCGTCGAGCAATTGAAGATTGATCGATTCAGGACGGCCGTGGAAGCGCCACTCTTGAAAGCCGGGCTGCGATGATGGCAGCGGCCCCTGCCGATAACCTTTCGGACCAAGAGGTATCCAGCCCACCGGCAATTCAAGAGTCAACTCCGTGGTCTCGTTCCCGGGAAGATCCAGCGCAAAGCTGCGACCATTGGAATCGCGACTGGCGCGGAGCTCCCAGTTCAGGGTGACGGCGGCGTTGCCTCCGGCCGAGGCCGATGGCTCGATCAATACAACCGTTCTCCCGGATTCGAGCGCCCCACCGACTGCGCTGGCTGCATATCCCTGTGAGGTGCAAGAATCATCGGCGTCCACGGATCGAGAACCAAGGCCGCGACTCCTGTTGTGGGAATCATGCGGCCAGGTGGGATTCGCCGGTCAACACTCCCGTACTCCAGCGAGCTCGATGGTGCGCCCGGATCAGACGGGCGGGGATACGTGTCCCTGAGACATTCGTTCCCCGACGAGCCGAATCCAGGAGCGCTTCAAACCGATCTGCCGCCATCAAGCGCAACGGGGTTCCGGCGGGAAACCAGCCCGTGGCCTGGGCAGCGGGAACATGGACGCGAACAATCTCGGGCGGACCGGCCCCGACCGCTGCAAGGAGGACCGATTGGGCAAGGAGTATCAACTCAAAAGGCCGTCTGGCCGCCCCGCGTCGGCCCCAAACAACTGTGAGACGCTTCTTCATCAGGGTTCTTTTCTAGCTCTGAGCGTGATTGCCGGATGGGCCTGTCGCCATGTTATTGCCGGACCTGATCCGCGAGGGGCGGCCCGCCCTCTAACTTACCCGGACTGCTGCAAGCGCGAAATCCGCGCCGAGTCTTGCTCGGGCGACATCACCAGCGGCTGAGGTGCGTAATCCACCGTCGAGGAGACGCGGGCGCGGATCGCCGTGGAGTCATCGGAGCCTACGCCGTTGGAGTCGATCTGAGAGGCTGCCGCGGTGGTCTGCAACGGCGCGGGTGATCGTGGCGGGATGGCCAGGGCGCCAGACGACCTCGTTCGCTCAATAAGCCTTTGAATCAAGAGACCGAGCAGAGCGAGAATCACTCCACTGAGTGCGGATTGAATGACCAGCAGTAGAACGCTCGGGTGCGCAACCGCCGAACCTACCAGGCAGAATCCCGCCGTCACGACCCAGATCGCACGGAATCGGGCTCGAGAAAACATCAGCAGATAGCCCAGGACGAGCACACTGCCCGAGCAGACCGCTATGATTCCCGCTCGGTTCGCCAGCCAAGGAGTCATGGCAACTGGCTCGCCCGATCGCCCGAAAAGATAGCTGTGCGAGCTGTCCTGTTCCTCTCCTGGCGGATCTTCCAGACTGGCGGTAAGTGCCGGTGAGCCGGCAACCCATCCAATCAGCTTTGAAAACGGCCTCCAAGGCCTCCGCTTCCAGACATATAAGTCCCAGTGCCAATCATTCTCGTCCGCCCATCCCCGTGGCACTCCGATAAGAGCCTGGCTCCATGGTATCTGAACCTCCCAGAGTGTCTGCAAGACCACGGCTGCGGCGGGCAACTGCGGGGGCACGCAGACCTGGTTCGCCCAGGTTCCCGAGAGCTGGTACTCCACCTCCACAAGCACCGGCTTGGAACGTGATTCGGCGGGCAAGGTCAGTCGATAGAACCCGCCGGATGGGTCGTGTTCCACCTGGTCGGCGGCCCGGCCGTCAATCCGAACACGGATCCACTGGGCGCGATCCGGCAGGCTGAACGACACGCTGGTGGGATGAGATTCAAACCAGTACCAGGCATGTGTCTTCGATTCGTTGTCAACTCCCAGCACGGTGCGTAGCAGCAAGCGAGGCACCACCAACGAAGGCAGCGACACCTGTTCCATAAGGCTGGCCAAGAACGAGAAGCCTGGGTGCTTCGTCGCAGGTTTGCTCAGGCGATAGCGCTGCCGTAGGTTATTCCCGCCGGATTCTCCCTCGTCAGAGGCAGCGCTGATCCAATCTGCGTCATTGACCGTCGTTTTGATTCCCGGGACCGAATCCATCTCGACTGTGGTTAATGCCGGCACGCCTTCCTCGACCTCAATCCAAGGGATAGTCGTCTTGACCGCAGCGCCGTTCGCCGGTCCCAATTCCAGGGGCAGCTGGAAGCGGAAGGTCAAGAGCGAGCTCTCGACTATCGGCGGATTGAAGACCAGCCGAAAGAGCCGTGAATTACCAGCCTCTTGATCCAGCTCTTCGCGCCTGATCGCTTCCTTGCTCTGAACTTGCCACGCCTGAGACCGCGACAGCGGCACCCGGAGCGTCAGTGACGTGACCGACCCATGATCTACCCGCAGGTCGGTGTCTTGACGCACATCGATGGAATGCCGGGCGAGATGCGCGGAGACCTTGATATCTTGTGTGATTAACAAAGGGTGCCGAGTCAAGCGGCCGCGCAGCCACCTGGGGTTCTGATTGCTTTTGAGCACTGCGATCGGCGATCGTTGTCCCGGACTGGAATCCAGGCTAGCCGCCGAACTCTCGCTGGGAGATTGCAGTCGGAATGCTCCAGAGCTGGAAACGTCCCGATGTGCGGGCTCGTCGGGCTCGAAGGTTATCCCGGGATCCGCGAACAGAGACACGGTGCTAGCGGTGGAGACTCCGTCGATAGTGGCGAATAGTCCGAGTTTCACTTCTGTTTCGGGGCCGATTTGCTGCTGGCCTTGTAGCCGCAGCGAGAATGACTTGAGATCGCGACCCTGCTCCGTGAGATGAATCTTAAGCACCTGTACTGATTCTTGCGGGAGGCCGCTTCCCGACACCAAACTTCGTGCAGCGACGGGAGTCGCTGACTCCACAATGTCCGCAGGTCCCACCGAGACCACCTGTAGACTTGCTGGGACCACGACCTCAATCTCGAAGAGACGGCCGTGCACGCGCTGAACCTGAAGCGTGGTATCAACCTGCACCGTATGGGAGTCGAGAACCATCCGGCTATTCGACTCCGAGCGGTACAACGGAGGAGAGCTCTCAATGCCCAGTCCCAGCTTGTAAGGGTGATCGAGAAACTGGTAGGCAGTACCTGTTCCCGGACGTGCACGGAGCTCGGCCGGCAACTCTCGAGGGTCGATGCGGTGCAAACCCTGAGCCCTTGTCACGTTGATCCAAAGATTGGCAGACTGCACAATGCCGATCGCACCAGATTGCTCTGCGGCATTCGACAGGGGAAAACCGGAGAAGGCGTAGGTCCTGGGGGCGTTGGGCGGAAAGGTCCGTCGCGTTTCCAGGAAAAGGTGGCGCGTCTGTCCCGGCCGCATGGCCTCTCCCAGTGGAATCGTCAGCAGGTTACGCTCGATGGCGTCCATGCGGAACTGGTCCTCGAGTTTCAAGACCTGAACGACGTCTTGCTCGTCAAGCCGGATCTCGAGCCGGCCGCGATCCCGCGAACGCAGCGAACCACCCACGATGAGCGTGTGGTGACAGCGTCGAGGTCGGGTTCGATTGCTATCTCCACCTGGGCCGCCAGCAGGGGTGGAGGTGGGGAACCGGATTCCACCTCGTCGGTCCATTCCACAATCAGTCGCGATCGCGGCGATAGGTGAGCGCTCAGACGAGTGCTCTTTCCCCCGGAGAGGGCCGTCATCCCTACCGACCCGCCTGGTGCGACCTCAACTTCCTGCACCGCCCGGGGGACTACCAGCTCAAAGTAGGTTGAAAGCGCTCGGGTATGGCCATCGACAAGTGTTTCCGATCGAGGCTCAAGTTGACCGGAACCTTGAGCTCGAAGCGAAGCCGGTGCCGGCCGGCCCCCTCGAGCCGGACTTCCCATTGGCCTCGCTCTGCGGTTCGCAATTCGAGCTCTTTTTCGCCCTCGCGCGCCGAGCCGATGATCGGACTGTCGATTCCCAATGGAACCCATGTCTCTCCCGCCGCAAGAAGGCTCAGCTCTATTTCGAGATCGAGAATGGCCTGGTCATCCTCGACCCGGCCATGGATCCTGAGCGCGTTCACGACGTAATCGCGGGGTCGAGCGCCGGTCGCCGCCCCGGTGGACTGTACCGGTGAACTGCTGGGAGCGGCAGGTTTGATGAGAATCAGATCAGGCTGCTTAAGCCTGTTCCAGAACTCGCCGAAGTCCGTGGCGCGGTTGAGGATGATCACCTCGCCCGGCACATGGGCCGCAGGCGAAGGCGCTTGGGGTTGAGATCGGTCATTCGCAGTCGAAGGCGCTGGCGCCTGCGCACATGCCCCAAACCCGGGGCAGAGCAAGATCGCTCCCATTACTGCGATGAGCGATGCGCTGAGGTTCAAGGTGCCAAACCCTATGCAAGAAACCGACAGGCCAGAGTCCTAGCCACCTAACCCCGTGACCGGAGATTGGCCCCGAAGCACCCATGGAAAACTGGGAAAGATGGGTCAAAGATCTCCAGGGCTGAAGTGAATCATACCATGAACGGCGGTCGGTATCCAACGATGACGCGTGCGTACTCAAGGCAAATTGTGGAACAAGCACGCGGAAGCATCATATCGAAATGTCCTGATCGGTTTGCGGCGAAAGTTCCACTCCGGCCTGATACCGTCTGTCCATTACGTTATTGGCCGCCAGCCTTTCGCTTCGGAGCCGCCTTGAGATCATCCTTGTTCAGAAGCGACTTCCAGCCGTTGTAGCCCTTTTCATCCGGATGATCAGGATCATAGCCCAGATCGTCGCGACCCGTAATCTTCTTCAAGTTGTCGAGCGCGAGCTCACGCACGGCCAGCGATTGATCACGCGATGACAGCATCTCGATCAGTCGCTGGAGTGTTTCTCTCCGCGTGGCCTCGTCGGCAGAGTAACCGATCAACAATTTCTCGACGACTTGGCCGGACTGGTCGCCGAACTCTTCGACGAGACTTGCTCTTAGCTGCTTACCGGCCAGCGGTCCCCTAGAGAGGAATGCGCGGAGGGCCGCGGCTGTGCTCTGACGGGCGCTTCGGTCGCCAGCGCGGGACAGGATGGGCGTCACAAATGAAAGATCTCCCATCGCCTTGACCGCCAGGATCGCCAGCTTCTTGGTGACCGGTGATTCGCTTTCCGTGGCGAGCACGGCGTCCTCCATTACCGAGGGTTTGGAGAATTGCTCCAAGAACTGCTCACCGAGCTTCTGGTCCTTGAGCGACTGCTCGGGTTCGGCCATCCAGGCCGGGAGGTCTTTCTTGATCCGGGGCTGGAAGCGACCGCTGGAATCGGCGACAAGCGTGCCAGGTCCGGTCAGCGTTTCCTTGGTCCCGTCCAGGGCAGCAATGAGCTCTCCATCCAGTGCGTGGATGGTTAGGGGAGGGAGCTGGTTCGCAGGCTGACCGTAATGCCATGCGCTGCTTCGTTCCAGTCCCAAGGAGCCATGCGATGGCCGGTCGATGGTTGTGCTCAGGCCAGCAAAACCAACTTTCAGGCTTCCCTCCGGGGCGGAACTCTCGATCAGGACTCGGCCGTCGGTCAGCTCGAAGGCAGGCGGCTCGTCCACGGTCTTACTCTTCAACGATAACTGAGTTTCACCGATCAGCGTGATGGGTGTTTTGGCAACGATGATCCGGGCCCGGAAAGGCTCTAGACAAAGTAGTCGGTCCGATGTGCTCAGCGAGGCTCCCTCGGCGATCCGTTCCCATTCGCGTTTTTCGGTGTTAAAGCGAAGCAAAAGGCCAGTCGCCTTTTCAACGACGCCCACAGAGCCAGTCGGAACAGCCCGCGTGGGAGCCGTTGCCACTGCCTCTTTCTTGGTCTTGGCAGAGTTGTCGTCCGTTCTGGATGGTGCTGCTTCCTTCCCCGCGGCCGCCTCGACCTCATTCGCTTTGGGATCAACCGGGACAGCTTTGGAACCTTCTGCGTCGGCTGCCCCGGCGATCGCTCCAGCAATAGCCGGCGATTGACCTCCGACAGAAGGGCTGGCAGTTGTTGGCTCGCCGGAGTCCTCGCTGGCCGCGGTGGTGACTCTCGTGGGCTGCTGAGGTACTCCGATGGATGGTGACGTGGGTGGTGGTGTCAAGCTTTCGTAGGCCGACCAGCAGAGCAGGGCAAGCAGGGCCAGGCAGCCGGCCACAGGGCCGAATCGCTCAAACCAGTGTTGGGGCGGCGGTGGGGGGGGTAACCAGGGCTGAATCGGCTCCGTGACAGGAAGTCGAACCGCCGGCTTCACACCGTCGCGTCGGCTCGCGGGAGTCGATTCTCGCCCTTTAACGAGCTGGTACATCCGGGCCTTGGCCTCGGCGGGGACGTGGACCTTCTGACCCAACAGGCTAAGAATTTGATGCACGCATGAGACTTCCGCCAGGTTGACGTCCGAGCTCAGACACTTTTTTTCATACTCCCCGACCCCATCCGCATCGAGGTCGTTATCAACATAGCCTGCGACGGTATTGGGATCGCTTCCCTCGGGACCTGTCTTGTTCGGTACCGTCAAGCGTCGCTGCCGCGTAACGCGGTGGATTCGCTCAACCAGCTCTTGCGCGTAAGCGCTTTCTGATACCTGTCTTCCAATCTCGCGCACTTGTGTGGGGGGAAGTGTGTCATCAAGCCAGGCAAGCAGTGTTCTGAGGGTCAATCGCATTCCGCGGTTCTCCCAGGTAAGAGATCATCGCATTGGCGTGCGCCAGCTTCTGGTCAGTTGCACCGCAATGTCTTTCTCTAGTATCTGTGCTTCCTCGCATGGCAATCCGTGGGAATTTCTTGGGAAAAAACCATTCTGCCCACCACGTGAGGAAACGGTGATGGCACCCTCAGGATGACGCCGCCAACCGGTAAAGCCGAAAGCAGGGGTCTTTCTGCATGGGTCCATAGAGCGCCTCGAAGTGTTCGGGGTGCGAATCGGCCCAGATCCGTTCGATGGGAAACCCTTCGCTGTCCGCGACATTGTGTTGTCCCTCTCCCGAATTCGCTCGGGTCACGATTAGAAGCTGAATATGCTGAGCCTGGAGGTTGAATAGCCACGCTTGAAAATTGGGGTGAGCCCGATCCCAACCAGGTCGCGAATTGGGCCAGGTCGACTCTTTCCGGTCGACCGCTGCCCGGTGGTAGTCGTGCATAAGCCAGTCGGCGTGGGAGTCAACATTCACGTAGCGCACTTCGTTTCGCAGGCCGGTCCCAAACAAGTAATACGGGATATTCGTTCCTGCGTACGCCAGACGAGCGCCTAATGCCCCAGAGCGACTCTCCAGGTTCAGCCATCCAAAGTAAAAGTCGCGGAAAGGTGGATAGAATAGCTGCTTTTGATTTAGTGCCAGAGCTCCGGTTTGCAAAGCGGCCAGACCCACGAGTCCGCAGACTCCCGCTGCCAGCAGCGAGCAGCGGTTCAGTCCGCGGCGACTCGAGAGATTCGATCGGCTGCCTCCCCAAACCGCAAGACCCGCGCAGCAGCCCATGCCGAGCACATATATCACGGCGACGAAAGCCGTGAGATTCGGCCCCGCGAAATGCGTGCGCTATCCGTGAGAACACGGGAAGTGATGCACCGACCGCGTTGGGAATAAGCGGGCTCAGGTCCCAAGGGATCTCAAGTTCCTCAAGTGCCACCGGCCACGGCTGTGGGGTCAACAGGTGGAGAATGAGCAAGGCGGCCGCTACCACGCGCAGGCCACGCCGGCAATCAAGCAGTCGTGCCAGCGGCACCGCGGCAAGTCCCAGCGCCTGGAGCATGAATCGCTGTTGGGTCCGGTAGGGAATGCAGATCCAAAAGAGGGCGACGTTCAGCACGGCCAGAGCCGCGAGAGCCCAAGTCAACTTGTCTTGCCGAGGAGTGCGTCGGCTGCCAATGGCCCAGCCTCCGGCCAGAGCCGCAATCCAGAACGGCGCAAGTCGCGGATCGGTCAGTGCCACGAGCATGTCGACGAGTGCCCGCCACTCGGAAAAAGGGAGGTAGTAGATGCTGAACCGCATGGCATCCCGCCCATACCAGCCCGACAGCATGCACCTGCCGAAGAGCTCGACGTGCAGCGGGTAGAGAAGATTTCCTGTCAATAGGAAATTGCGGCCGTACCAGAAACCCGCGGTTAGCAAAAGGCAGCAAAGCAACAGGAAGGAGGCGGCGAGGATCTTCCTTGTTGAACGCGTGCGGGAGGTCTTGGAAGCGAGGACCAAGAGGAGCAGGGGAGGGATGAGAACGACGCCCACCGGCTTGGTCCCCAAGGCAAGGCCCGCCGCCAGCCCGCCGAGAATCACAGCAGCCCTGCCCCCGGCTTGCTGGAAGTCAACCAGGAAGAAGTAGACTGCGATCAAGTAGAAGGCGACGAACAAAGTGTCAACGTTGGCCTCAAACGAGAAAGCCAGGAGGGGAGATGAAGTGACGAACCAACATGCCGCAAGGAGGGCCGAGTTCCTTGTCGCGCCGAGCATTCGCCCGATGGCAAACACAGCGATCGCCGAAAGCAAGAGAAACGGTGCCTGCCCGACTTTGGCAAGACGGTCGCCTCCCCACGCCACCATCAACCACGTGAACCAGACGTCCCCATTGGCAGGAAAATAGGTTGCGGCATTCTCACCGAATGGCGTCGCCACCAGGAACAGCCGGCTGGCCTTCCACCACCGCACCGCGAAATAAAGGTGGTAGATCGGCCCGTCGCTAACCACCTTGACCGGCAGCAACAACGACTGCATCGCCATCTCGGCCGAGACCCAGAGCACAAATGCCAGCGCGAGCAAGGTTTCCCATCGCCACGGTTCCGCATCCGTCCCCAGGGTGGGCGGAGCGATCGGCGCCACCGGCCGCAGTTGCCGCGCCACCAGGCCGGCAGCGAACAGCAAGCCCATCCATAAGAAGAGTGGGCCGATCGCCAGCAGACCGGCGGTGCCCAGCACCTCCACTCCCAGCAAGCACCAGGTGAAGCTAAGAACCGCACAGGCTAGCACGCGGTCAAGTTTTCCTGCCTGCCCGAACCCACTCCCGGCCAGCCACCAGCCACCCGTGATCAACAGCCCATTGGCAACCAGACCAAGCCAGATGATCATGCCCCAAAACGGTCTCCCTGGATCAGCTCTTGGCTCAGACTCGAGGTGATCCTCAGTTTCTCAGCTCGGTGATTTCGATGTCCTTGAATCGAACCTCCATGGGAGGGCCGACGTGGGTTTGCAAGGCGATGATGCCCTCGTCAGCGAACTGCTCGTCCGTGCGGTCGATGATGCGGGTGCCGTTGAAGTCGATCGTGACGTGCTTACCCTTCGCCATGATCACGAAGTCGTTCCAGTCGCCGTTCTTGACGAGTTCCTTCGCCTTTTCCTCGGGGTAACGCTCAAGGATTCCGCGGCCGCGCTCTTCGTAAAGCAACCCCCAATAACCTTCGGCCACGTCGGCCTGCGGTCCCGAGACGGCGCCGTCGGCCGCGCGCTTGCTGCGGAACTGGATTCCCGAATTGCCGTTCTTGAACTTTACCTTCGCCTTGAGCACGAAGTCGCGGTAGGTCCTCTCGGAGACCAGGAATTCGTTCTTCTTGAGATTGCCCTGCGTACGGCCGACGATCTCGCCGTTCTCGACCGAAAAGATCGCCTTGTTCTGGGGGGTGACCCATCCGGTCAAATCCGTGCCATTGAAAAGCCTCTGAGGCTTTCCTGGCTCCTGAGCATTGGCACCATGCGACACTACACCTGCGCACCAGCCAAGGCCACTCAAAACGACCAGACCTACGGCCAAAAGACACGTACTGACTCGCATGATTCGACTCGCTCACGTTGCTTTGGAAGACCATTCGACCCCCGACCAGCCTCAACAGTTGCCCGCGGTTCTCCCGGCGGCTCCCCTTGGGCTTGGTCTTCCGCTGATTCTCACCGCCCTGGATCCAAGGGTCAACGATCCAGTCGGCCCGTCTGGTACGCGGCAGCACTGACCATTAGAATCTAGCCTGAACGGGGCATGGGGTCGGACGCGGCGAGTATCTAAGAACATGTCTTTCCAGGACGATCTACGGCGTTTTGGGCCTGGGGCTGCCGAGCGTCTCGCGCAGAAGCGTTGGCTTACTGCGCCATCTGACGGCCACTCACTACGAAAATTTCAGCGTGGTGACCTGGCTGACGCCGCGCGAACACCGTCCGGCATTTCAAAGCATATATGCCTTTTGCCGCTGGTCGGATGACCTGGGCGACGAGGTCGGCGACCCCGTGCGTTCACTCGAACTTCTGAACTGGTGGCGCGGCGAGCTGCGGAACATGTACCAGGGCCGGACGCGGCATCCGGTCATGGTTGCTCTGGCGGAAACCGTCTCGAGCTACCAGATCCCTATCGAGCCGCTCGAAGCACTCATCGACGCCTTCGTGCAGGATCAGACAGTCACGGAATACCAGACCTACTCTCAGCTCGTGCATTATTGCAGGCGATCGGCCAATACGGTCGGTCATCTGGTGCTTCATGTGGCCGGCGCATATACCACCGAGAACGTCCGCCTGAGCGACGCCACATGCACGGCATTGCAGCTTGCGAACTTCTGGCAGGACGTGGCGCGTGACCTGTTGATTGGCCGAATCTACCTGCCGCGCGACGATCGCGAGCGATTACGGCTATCCCGAATGCGATCTGAGGGCACTTAAATTCACGCCGGCTTTCGCCGAGTTGATGCGCTTCGAGGTCGAGCGAACCCGCGTTCTTTTCGACGAGGGACGTGCCTTGGTGCCGAGGATTCCCGGTGCTCTGGCCGTCGATATTGACCTGTTCTCGCGGGGTGGACTGGCAGTTCTGGATCGGATTGCAGCTCAGGGTTTCGACGTTCTGAGCAGCCGCCCCGCCCTGACTAGATGGACCAAGATCGGCCTCCTGGGGCGTGCCCTGCTTGGTCTTGGACTGGCTCGAACTGGAGGTCGACGGCGAGTTGCTCGGGCAAGCTCGACCCCGAACGCGGTTTCCAGGGAGATGGCTATCGCCCCTAGCGCAAGCACCCAGCGGCGCCCGTTGGAGACATCCCCGTGAGGATGAAATCTACAATTGCGGCCAGCTATCGATTCTGCGGCAAACTCGCCCGGCGCGAGGCGAGAAACTTCCATCTCGCCTTCTGCTTGCTACCCCGTGCCCGCCGACAGTCAATGTATGCGCTCTACGCATTCATGCGGCATTCCGACGATCTGGCCGACGGTTCCGGCAGCGCCGGAGAGAAGCGAGAGGCGCTGCGGCAGTGGCGGTTCGAGCTGGACTCGGCACTGGCGGCAGAGCCGGTTTCGTGGCCGGGGCTACTCGCTCTGGCCGACACGGTCTGCCGCTTTAACATCCCGCCGTCGCTACTCTACGAGGTGATCGAAGGCGTCTCGATGGACGTGCAGCCACGCACGTTCGCGAGCTTTGATGAGCTTGCGGATTATTGCTACCACGTCGCCTCAGTGGTCGGGATCTGTTGTATTCATATCTGGGGTTATCGAACCGACGACGGCAGGGCCGAACGGCTG
Organism: uncultured Planctomycetaceae bacterium; assembly: GCA_963760085.1. Lineage (GTDB taxonomy): Bacteria > Planctomycetota > Planctomycetia > Isosphaerales > Isosphaeraceae > Aquisphaera. The sequence goes on along the minus strand of CAVXCB010000055.1, from coordinate 50,042 downwards.
GCGGAGGCTTGCGGCATCGCTCTGCAGCTTACGAACATCGTGCGCGATGTTCGCGAGGATGCCTGCAATGGACGCGTCTACGTACCACAGGACGAGATGGTCAGGTTCGGCGTCGACCGGCGCGAACTGGAAGGCCGACGGCTCAGCCGCGGGCTTCACGATCTACTAGCCTTTCAGGCACAACGCGCCATGGCCTATTACGAGCAAGGCATGGACCTGGTGCCGCTGATCGACCCGGTTGGACGGCCCGTTCTCCTGACCATTGTGGGAATCTACCGGGCCTTGCTCGACGAGATCGCTCGACGCAATTACAACGTAATGAGCACACGGGTGGCGGTCCCAGCCTGGCGAAAAGCGGCGATTGCCTTCAGGGCTTTGCCCCAGCGATTCGTCCGCCAGCCGGTCGTGCAATCACCAACGCTTGTTCCTTGAGCAGTGAGCCTCTCCCGTATCTGATGTCGCTCTTGCAAAAGCCTCCCCCTCCTCATGTCGTGATCGTCGGCGGCGGCCTGGCGGGGCTGGCCGCCGCGTCAGGACTTATCGGTCGCGACCTGCGGATGACCCTGCTGGAAAGCCGGCCAAGGCTAGGCGGCCGAGCCAGTTCGTTCACTGACCCCGTCACCGGCGAACTTGTCGACAACTGCCAGCATGTGAGCATGGCCTGCTGCACAAACCTGGCCGATTTCTGCCGTCGGGTTGGTATCGCTCAGTTTTTTCGCCGCGAGCCGGCCGTCTCGTTCCTCGGCCCGCAGGAACGAGTCTCGCGGCTCGCGCCGGACTGGCGCACCGCTCCCTTCCACCTCGCCGAGAGTTTCCTGAGATCCTGCTACCTGAGCTGGACCGACAAGCTGCGAATCGGCTACGGCCTGGCCCACCTGGCGCTGGGCCACGACGAGCGGCCAGGTGAATCGTTCGCCGGCTGGCTGCACAGGCACCGCCAGAATGCGCGTACCATCGAGCTTTTCTGGTCCACCGTGCTGGTCTCCACCCTCAATGAGCAGCTCGATCAGATGGATTTTGGACATGCCCGCAAGGTCTTCGTCGATGCATTTCTGAGCACGCGGACCGGTTTTCAGATCGAACTTCCCCTCGTACCATTGGGCGAATTGTACGGCTCTCGCCTGGAGGAGTGGCTCCGCGAGCACGAGGTCGACCGTCCGCCTGACGACGGGCGTTCGAACGATCGATTGCGATGAGGATGGAACGCTGCGGGGAGTGATCCTGCGCACGGGCGAGACCTTATCCGCAGACTTCGTGGTTCTGGCCGTTCCGTTCGATCGCATTCTGGGCCTGCTCGGCGAGCACTTGATCGCCAGGATCCCCGATCTCGCAGGAGTTGGTTTCATTCAGTCCTCGCCCATTACGGGAATTCATCTCTGGTTTGATCGCCCAGTCTGCCCGTTCGACCATGTGGTTACTCCCGGCCGACTGGTTCAGTGGGTATTCAACCACACGGCCATCCAGGGACGTGCGGCCCCCCGATCGCCCACCGCCCTTCGCTCGGAAGCCGAATCTTCCAGCGACGAAGGTCAGTATCTACAAGTGGTCATCAGTGCGCGTCTTACGGCCTGCTTCAATTTGACAGACCGGCAATCCGCGACGCCGTTCTTGCCGACCTGGCCAAGATATGGCCAGTTGTCCGAGAGGCCCGCCTGCTGCGGTGGTGGGTCGTGACGGAGCACGGAGCCACCTTCGCCGTCCGGCCTGGGGTTGACCGCTTGCGTCCCCCACAACGGACTCCGGTTGACGGTTTTTTCCTGGCGGCGACTGGACCAATACCGGCTGGCCAGCCACGATGGAGGGTGCCGTTCGCAGCGGTTACCTTGCCGCCCAAGGCATTCTCAAGGACCTCGATCAGCCCACTCGCTTGATCCGTCCCAACCTGATGCGTGGAAGGCTTGCTCGCTGGCTGCTGGGTACTTCGACTGACGACGCAGGACAGTTTCTGCCTGCCATGCCGCTTCCAAGTCTCATTCCTCCCAACTTGCCTCGCCCCCCGGTCCGGCCGTTCTTGTCCGGTTCCAAACACGAGAGTTGAACCTAAGAACTACATCCGCAGAGGGCGTTTTCTGCCTTTCACTCAAGTATTCCGGCTGTTGCGACCGAAGAATCAGAACAAGTCTCATAGCCCTCACAGAACTCTCGGTTTGTCAGGAAGCACAATGACTGTGCCCACACATGCGCTCGCCAGCAGGCCCAAGCCCCGACCGAAGTGGTTGAAAGCTCTAGGGCTTCAGGCGCCGCCCGGGAGCTTGCAAGTCGGCGGAGTTCCGCATCGCTTGCGGGAGCTTTTCAAGCATGATTCCTGGGCAGCCACTGCTTTATATGAAAGTCCAGACGGCGTTTTGCGGGTGGTGAAGCTGCATCGTCAAGCGTCCTTTCTTGGTCTGCCGCTCGGTTGGTTGGGCCGCCGGACGGCGAACAATGAGAAAAAGTTGCTGGAGCACCTGGCGGGCCTTCAAGGTATTCCGGCCCTGTCGGGCGTGGTGCGCGTCGAAGGAGCCGTCCTCCGTCATGCTGTCGCCCGGGAATACGTTGCCGGTCATCCGCTGGGCTACCGCGAGCTAGTCTCGGACACCTTCTTCCGTGACCTGGATAACCTGCTCGAGGAAATGCACAAGCGCGCGCACGGTCTATGTTGACCTGCACAAGCGCGAGAACATCATCGTCAGAGAGCAAGGTGATCCTTGCCTCATCGACTTCCAGATCAGCCTGATTTGGCCGAGCTGGCTCCCCGGGACCCCTCTTCCGGATCTTCTCGGGGAGCGACAAGTACCACCTGATGAAGCACTGGTCGCGCTGCCGACCCGATCAGTGCGGGGTTGACTCGATTGAGATGCAAACCTCGTTCCCTGGTGGATTCGGGCCCACCGCCTGGTTGCCCGCCCCTTTCGCGAATTCCGCCGGCGCCTGCTGGTGCGGCTCGGTGTTCGTTCCGGCAAGGGACGGGTCCAGACGGAAGTCTTCGCAGAACACGCCCTTCGTGGTATAACGCACGTCGAGGACCGGGCCGCCTGAACCGCGCAGGCCCCGAGCTTGTGTTTCAAGGGGTGCACCGTTGTTATGGCAAAAGCCGCGCAAGGACCGCGCAATTGTCGCATCTGGCCCTGGCTCGTGCTCGCCCTGGCGACGCTCCCCGCAATCTGGTACGTCGTCGACTTCGAGTCCGACATCGACCCCGAATTTCCGCTCGTGGCTCGCCCTACCTTCAATACCTATCCGCCCGCCGCCTATCGGTTTGCCGAGCCAGGCGACACGATCGACCACATTGCCGTTTACGTTGCCGCCGCTGCCATCGTGCTGTCGGGGTGGGGTGTTTCCAAGGCGCTCGGGCACGCCTCTGGCACTCGGCGATGGCCCTTTCCCTGGCCGGCTACTGGCACGCATCGACTCCCGGGCCGCTTCTGGACGGCTGGCACGGCCTGGGCTGGCGAACGATCTTCAACCCGGCCGTGCCCTGGGCGATCCGCCTGGTCCTCTCGGCCACGGCAGTTCTGTTTACTTGTAATCATACTTTGGGGCTCCGCGCGTGGCCGATTGGTGCTCTGTGGGTACAGGGCCCGGCAGCGGAGTTGCCGGTTTGATCAGCGTGGCTGCGGCTCTGTCCTGGTGCGCCAGTTCGGCTGGGTCGACCCCGAGCCGCTCGGCTTCTGGCCGCGGTGGATTTATGTCTGGGGTTTGCTGGCCTGGGCATTGGCCTTGCTGCGAGTTCTTCCCCGGCACGTCGCGGTCTGGTCCCGGCGGGTGATCGTCGCGGGTCTGGTGTCGCTCTGGCTTGGCCTGGATTTCACTGGCCGGGGGATCTTGTGGCACCAGCGTCCGCTCCATCGTCTGCGCGAGGTCGTCCCTGGGCGCATCTATCTCAGCGCCATGCCCACTTACCAGGGACTCGTGCTAGCCCAGGAGCGGCATCATTTCCGGACGATCGTCAACCTTTTTCCCGAGGACACGTCTGGCCGCAGCTCCCCTCTTGCCCGACGAGATCCGCTTCGGCCGCGAGCGTGGTTTGAATTACGTCGGCAATGAGCAGGGTGACGACCCTTCGGGCGAGGCCTTCATCGCCCAGACCTTGGCGCTGGCCCAGGACCCCTCGGCCTGGCCGATCCTGGTTCATTGCCACGCAAGCATGGACCGCTCTCCCGCCTGGATGGGGCTGTATCGCGTCGTCGTGCAGGGCTGGCCGCTGGCCGACGCCCTCCGCGAGATCGAGCGCCATCGCGGCCTTCGCCCGAAGGCGTCCGTCACCCTCCTGTACAATCGCGTCCTCCCTTGGCTCGCCCCCGAGCGCTCGGCCCTTGACCCTACCGTGCCCGATCCTCCGTCAATGCGCCGCCGGTACGGTCGATCCGTTGTCTGGTAGCATTTCGAGCCCTACTTTCAAGACCAGGCAAGACTCCCAGGCGCTCAAGGCTTCGCCCGTCGAGCGGCGATGACTCGAGCGTCTTGAAGAGGAGACTCTGTCGGTCCTTCGTCCGAAAGCTAACCACTATCCACTCCTCCCACGCCCCTCGCCTCACGCCTCACGCCTCACGCCCCACGCCCCACGCTTCACGCCCCACGCTTCACTCCCCACGCCCCACGTTGTCAACATGCTACGAAATGCTACGTTTTCGAGGTTTTTGTAAGCGGTTTCCGGTCCTCGGTTCCTTGACTCAAGTTGTTACTCGGCATGCAGTTACGTCTATTTTCCGTTGGCTTTTGTGCCCCCGACCCTCGATTCTTGGTTTTCGTGGACCGCGATACTAGACTTAACCGTTTCGTGAAAAAGGAGTTGCGCCGGCCGTCGAACTAGCCGATCCCCGATAGAAATCGTGTTCTCGAGCCCGTTCGTGGCGCTTTCCTCCAACTGCTCAACAAAACCTTGAACCACAGAAAGGCGGAAGGACACGGAAAGGAGGACTCTTGGTTCAGACCTATTCGGCAGCTACCCAGTCAAGGTCAAATTTTCTAAGCTATTGTTTCCGTGCTTTTCCGAGTGTTCCGTGGTTGCAGAATTGAATCCCCATGCACATTCCGACCGCCTCCGAAGCCGTGGTGTGCCTCCTTGTGTTTGCGCGAGATTCCGAAGAACCTTCTATTCGATGATGGCCCCAAGTGCACCACACCGCGAAAGGAATGTCTGAGTCACTACCGCTCGGAGTATAGCTTTCAGATTCACAGGCCACCGGCCGGACCCTCGCCTCTCGGCTCACGCCCCACGCCGCCGTCCGAAATCGGCTTCGTTCGCACGCTCGTTTCTGCTTTTTTCGTCCTAAGTTCCAAAATGCCAATAATTAACACCCGAGCAATTGGCTTCGTTCTGGCGCTTTTCGATCACCCCCAGGTTCCTCGCGTCTCCACGCCCCACGCCCCACGCTTCACGCCCCACGGCCGAAGCCGCCACCAGCGGAATCAGGCCGGGCACACGCCCTCCCCGCTGACTGGTTGCCACTGACCGCCGAATTGGCAAAGACCGAATGGGGCCCAATCTCTACGAGCGGCGCCCGATAACAATTATCTGATCGAACCAGGTGATTCGTTCGGACAAAGTGGAGCAATCTAGAATAAAGCTTGAGCCAACTGTAAGGTTCAGGGCCAGCCTGCGGGGTCAGTCTGGGGAGGTGAGTCGATGACGGCCACCGGACAGCCCGACACCGACGAATTGCTCGACCGCGCCGGTCGTGGCGAGACCCGGGCCCGGCAGCTACTGCTCGAGCGGCACCGCGACCGCCTGCGGCGGATGGTCGCCGTCCGCCTCGACGACCGCGTGGCCCTCCGCGTCGACCCGTCCGACCTGGTCCAGGAGACCCTGGCCGAGGCCGCCGCGCGGCTGCCCGACTACCTCCGCGCGCCGCCCGCTGCCGTTCTACCCCTGGCTCCGGCAGATCGCCTGGGACCGGCTGGTCGAGGCCCACCGCCACCACCTCCACGCCCGCCGCCGGAGCGTCGCCCGCGAGGTGCCGGGGTCCGTCCCGCTGCCCGACGAGTCGGTCGGCCGGCTCGCCGACCGCCTGGTCGCCCGCGGCACCAGCCCGAGCCGGCGGATGATCCGCGCCGAGCTGCGCGACCGGCTCAAGGCCGCGCTGGACCGGCTGCCCCCGCGCGACCGCGAGGTGCTTGTGATGCGGCACCTGGAGCAGATGGAGATCGCCGAGATCGCCGCCGTGCTGGGCCTCACCACGGGTGCCGTGATGACCCGACACACGCGGGCCCTGGCCCGCCTCCGCGGACTGCTGGACGACGAAGGTCCGGAGGAGCTGCCATGAGCGCGACGACCCACGACCCGTCCCTGAAGGCCCGTGCAGGATCCGGGAGGGCGAGCCTCCCGGCGAGCCGGATCGATCTCGGGAGGGCGAGCCTCCCGGCGAGCCCAGCCAGCCGGCTCGGACGGAGCCTCGCCCTCCCGACATGGGCGGGGGCCGCGGGTCCCCCGGGAGGGCGAGCCTCCCGGCGAGCCAGCCAGCCGGCTCGGACGGAGCCTCGCCCTCCCGGGATCACGCGGCGATTCCGTCAGCGGGACCGACCCCGAGCTGGACCGCCTGATCGAGGAGCTGACCCGCCGGGTCCAGGCGGGGGAGCGGTCGACCTGGAGGCGTTCGCCCGCGAGCACCCGGGATACACCGAGCCGCTCCGCCGGCTGCTGCCGGCCCTGGAGCTGCTGGCCGACCTGGGCCAGTCGGTGTCGGCGGAGGGTCCCGGGGCGACATGGTGGGACCCGACCCGACGGCCGGGCTCGGCGAGCTGGGCGACTTCCGGCTGCTCCGCGAGATCGGCCGGGGCGGCATGGGGATCGTCTACGAGGCCGAGCAGATCTCGCTGCGCCGCCGGGTGGCGCTGAAGGTCCTGCCGTTCGCCGCCGCGCTGGACGCCCGGCAGATCCAGCGGTTCCAGGTCGAGGCCCAGGCCGCCGCCTGCCTGCACCACCCGCACATCGTCCCGGTGCACGGCGTCGGCTGCGACCGCGGCGTCCATTACTACGCCATGCAGCTCATCGAGGGCCAGAGCCTGGCCGCGATGATCGCCGAACTCCGCCGGCTCGACGGCCTGGACCCGGCCGACGGCCCCGCCCCGGGCCTGGCCGGGATCTCGACCTCGGACCTCGCCGCCCGGTTGCTCTCGGGCGGGGCGCCCGACCGGCCGGCCGGGGCCGGGTCGGACGCGCCCACCGTCGCGCTCCCCGCGGTCGCCTCGCCACCCGAGGCCCCGACGCCCCGAGCCTCCCGGACCGGACGATCGTCCCGCGCGTCCGGCTCGTCCACCCGCAACCGCGACTACGTCCGCGCCGCCGCCCGGCTGGCGCTGCAGGCCGCCGAGGCGCTGGACCACGCCCACGCCCGCGGCATCCTCCACCGCGACATCAAGCCGGCCAACCTGCTGCTCGACGCCGAGGGCCGGCTCTGGGTCACCGACTTCGGCCTGGCGCAGGTCCGGGGCGACGACCGGCTGACGCTCTCCGGCGACGTCCTGGGCACGCTGCGGTACATGAGCCCCGAGCAGGCGCTGGGCCGGCGGGTGGTGATCGACGGCCGGACCGACGTCTACTCGCTGGGCGTGACGCTCTACGAGCTGCTGACGCTCCGCCCGGCCGTTCGACGGCCACGACCGGGCCGAGATCCTCCGCCGGATCGCCGAGGACGAGCCGACGCCGCCGCGCCGGCTCAACCCGGCCGTGCCGGCGCGACCTGGAGACGATCGTTCTCAAGGCGACGGCCAAGGACCCGGCGAGCCGCTACGCGACGGCGCAGGACCTGGCCGAGGACCTGCGGAACTTCCTCGAGGACCGGCCGATCCGGGCGCGGCGGCCGGGCCTGCTGGACCGGGCGGCGAAGTGGTCGCGGCGGCACCGGCGGCGGTGGCCGCGGCGGTCGCCCTTCTGGTCCTGTCGGTCGTGGTGCTGGCGGTCAGCAGCGTACTGATCGCCCGGGAGCGGAACCGGGCCGAGGCTCGATCCCGCCTGGCCCGCGAGGCCGTCGACGAGATGTACGTGCAAGTGGCCGAGGAGATGCTAGTCCACTATCCGGGCATGGACCAGGTGCGGCGCGGCTTCCTGGAGAAGCGCTGCGGTATTACGAGGAATTCGCCCTGGAGCAGGGCTCCGACCCCGCCGTCCGGCTGAAGCAGGCCGAGGCGTACCGTAAGGTCGGGTACATCCTCAGGGATCTGGGGCTCACCGGGCCGGCTGAGCCGGCCCTCCGCCGATGCCTCGAAGCGGGTCGAGGGGCTCGTCGCCGACTTCCCCGCCGTGCCCGAGTATCGTCATCAACTGGCCATCGCCGGCACGTAGCAGGGGACACTTGTTGAAGGCGGCCGGCCGACTGCGGGAGGCGGAGGAGGCCTACCTCCGGGCGCCAGGACCTCCACCGGGTGCTGGTGGCCGAGTACCCCGGGGAGAGCCGTTACCTTCGGGAACTGCTCCGCTATCCCTTTAACCTCGGCACTTTGCTGGGACAGGCCGGCCGGTTGTCTGAAGCGGAGCAAGCTTTCCGCCAGTGCATCGCTCGGTGAGGATGTTGGGACCAAGTTCCCCAATGATCCCGAGGTTTCAAAGATCAAATCGTCGGACCACGTGCTGTTGGCCTGATGCTGGGCTGTCTGCTCCTGCAGATGAATCGGTTCAAGGAAGCGGAGGATCACCTCCGCAAGTCACTGGCTGGCATCAGTGGGTACACTCGTAATGATGAGTCCAAGGGCCATTCGACCCTGAGTCGGCTGTTGTTGGCCACCGGCCGACGTCAGGAGGCCGAGCCAGAGCTCCGCCAGGCCGTGGTCCTGGCGGAAGGGCTGGCGGCCGATTATCCGGGTAATCCCGAATACCAGTGGCGTTGCAGCGAGTACCTCGTGAATTGGGGCGATCTGCTGAAAGATACCGGCCGCCGTGGGGAGGCAGAGGCACCCTACCGCCGAGCCCTGGCGATCGAGGAGACCTTGGCGACAGGGTATTCCGAACAAGTGGTACACCGGCACAACCAGGTTGTCATAAGCATCCGGTTGCTGGATGTGTTAAGAGGCAAAAATCGGGGTGCGCAGGAGGCGGAGCCACTCTGTCGCCGGTATCTGCCCCTCGCCGAGAAGCTGGTCAACGACGACCCCGACAAACGCGAACACCGCTCGAATTTGAGGGATCTCCTCGTCCTTTGGGCCGAAGTGTTGAAGCGACCGGTCGCCCTGGGGAGGCGGAGACGGCCCGCCGCCGAGCTTTGAAAATCGACGAGGAGTCAGTTGCCAGAGACCCTTCCGACCAAGAGGGCAAGAGGCTGCTGGCCAATAACCGCGGCGACCTGGGCGACCTGTTGCTGGAAAACGGACGGAACCAGGAGGCGGAAACCTGCTTCAAACTGAATCTCGAGTACGCAGAGAGACTGGTGGCCGATCACCCAGAAGTTCCATTCAACAAACTGTTATTATCCCATAACCTCGAAAAGTGGGGCGGGGTTCTGGAGTCGATGCATCGTAACAAGGAGGCTGAGGCGTTCTGGCGCCGGTCACTGGTCCAGCTCGAAAAACTGGCGGCGGATTATCCGGGCGAACCTGATTATCGAAGAAGGCTGGCGGGGGCCCTGGTCAACATTTGGAACCGAGGGGGCTGGGGCCCAGACCTGGAGGGTGAGAAGCCGCTACGCCGCGCCTTGGAGATCGGCGAGAAGCTGGTAGCCGATTTCCCCGAGGACCCTGGAAGCAAGTCCCGAATGGGGACCATATGTAATAATCTTGGGAATGTCTGTTCGGCCCAAGGCCGTTTCGGCGAGGCGGAGCGGCTCTATCGTCAAGGTATCGACTTCCTCGAGAAACCATGTCCGCGACGCCGGCGGACCAGCAATGCCGGCTTGATCTGGCCATCGAATTCGAAAATCTCGGTAATTTGCTGCGGAATACCGGCCAATTCCAGGAAGCGGAGCAAGCCTATCGCCGCGATTTCCCTGTCTATGAGCAATTAGTACGCGATGTCCCCACGAACACCGAATATCGCCTTTTTCAGGCCAGTGGTCCACATGGAACTCGCCGACCTGCTGCACCGAGCGGGGCGGCGATCAGAAGTCGGGCCAGCCTTCCGACAAGGCGAGGTTCTTTTCGAGAAGCTGATCAACGACAGGCCGACCCTGGCCGGGCCGAGATTCAACCTAGCCGGGTATCTGGCGGATTTCCCAGACACCAGGCTCCGCGACTCGGGCCGGGCGATCGAACTTGCTGAGAAAGCCGTCGAGCTGGCCCCGCGTGAGGCAGACCCCCTGGTCAAGCTGGGCCTGGCGCGATACCGCGCAGGGGACTGGAGGAGCACGATCACGGCCATGCAGAAGGCCTTGGAGTCGCGCCCCGGGGCGACTGCACAGCCTGGCTCTTTCTGGCCATGGCTCACCAGCAACTGGCGACGTCAAGGATCAAGCCCGCACCGAATACGACCGCGCCGTCGAATGGATGGCGGACAAGAAACAGCCGAAGGACGACGAGTTAATGCGGCTTCGCGCCGAGGCAGCGGCCCTGCTGGGCCTGACCGACCTGCCTGCAGACGTCTTCGCTGGGCCATGAGCCGGTGACGAGAGTAGGCTCTGATCGCTCGACTGATGAACTCGATACGCCACCGCCGCCGTGGGATGACACGATTGGTGGCGGGGAGAACGCAACCGGCCAAGGCGACCGCTCCGCAGCGGTCGGCCCGTCGACCCGGTATCCCCGGGTGCCGCCGGTCTGCGCGCCCTGGAGAGAGGCCTCCCGGACTCGACCGCAGACCGACCCTGACCAGGCTCGACTCCACACCGAAAGGAGACATCCATGAGCCTCTTCTCCCTGAATCGCCCTGCGCACCACGCCCGCACTCGCCATCAGCTCCGCCCGCGGCTTGATGCACTGGAAGATCGTCGCTTGCTTTCGATCACCGAATTTCCCCTTCCCACTTCCAATGCCGGTGGCAGAGTGATCACGGCCGGCCCCGACGGCAACCTCTGGTTCACCGAGCTCGATGCTAACAATATTGGGGAGATCAACCCGACGACTCACGTCATCACCGAGTTCACCCTCCCCACCGCCAATTCCTATCCCTATTGCATCACGGCGGGCCCCGACGGAAACCTCTGGTTCACCGAGCATTGATTCGGCTCGTCCGTGGCAAGATTGGTGAAATCAACCCGACGACCCACGTCATCACCGAGTTCACCCTCCCCACCGCCAACTCAACGCCATCGGGGATCACGGAGGGCCCCGACGGCAACCTCTGGTTCACTGAGCATGCCGCCAACCAGATCGGGATGATCAACCCGACGACCCACGCCATCGCCGAGTTCCCGATCCCCGTCGTCGGGCGCCTTGCCCCAGAGTATCACGGCGGGCCCCGACGGCAACCTCTGGTTCACCGAGCAGGGAGCGTACGATATCGCTGAGATCAACCCCACGACCCACGCCATCACCCAGTTCCCCATCCCCACCGACAAAGGGGGGGTCAGTGCCGATGGGGCGATGACAACGGGCCCCGACGGCAACATCTGGTTCACAGACGGTGTTAACGGAGGATCCATCGGGATGATCAACCCGTCCACCCACGTCATCACCGAGTTCACCCTCCCCACCGGTTACTCAGCCAATTCTCTCACGACGGGCCCCGACGGCAACATCTGGTTCACCGATAGTTCCGCCGGCAAGATCGGGACGATCAACCCGACGACCGGCGCCATCGCCGAATACCCCGTCCCCTACACGGGTTCCAGGCCGAGAGGAATCACGACGGGCCCCGACGGCAACATCTGGTTTATCGATGCCGGGACCAATGCGATCGGTGTTGACATCCCCAACAGCGACCAATTCGTGGTGACACAGCAGCCGCCGGCCAGCGTCACCGCCGGCACCGCTTTTGGCCTGACGGTCCAGGCCGACAACAGCTCGGGCAATCTCGACCCGTCCTTCAACGGCACCGTGACCGTGGCGCTGCAGAACAACCCCGGCGGCGCCACGCTTGGCGGCACGCTCACTGTAACGGCCTCGGGCGGCGTGGCCACGTTCTCCGGCCTGACTCTGACCAAGGCCGCCTCCGGTTACACGCTTGTCGTCTCCAACAGTAGCGTCAACAGTGCGACCACCAGCGCCATCACCGTGACCCCCGCCGCGGCCACGCAATTGGCGATCACCACGCAGCCGCCCGCCAGCGTCAGGGTGAACAGCTCCTTCGGCCTGCAAGCGAGTATCGAGGACGCCTACGGCAACGTGGTGACGACCGCCTCCGGCAGCGTGAGCGTCGCGTTCGCCAGCAATCCGACGGGCGCGAAGCTGGGCGGCACGCTGACCGTGACCGCGTCGAGCGGCGTGGCCAGCTTCACCAACCTGACGATCAACAAGACCGGCTCCGGCTACACGCTCCAGGTCTCCAGCAGCGGGCTGACCTCGGCCACGAGTAATCCGATCAAAGTGACCGGGGGCGGGTACACCCCTACCACCCTGCTACGCCTCCGGCCGGAAACACGGCCACGGATCTCTCGCTGGCCCCGCTGGTGCTGGACAGCCCGGATCTCTGGGACGGCCTGGGATTCAAGAAGCACTCGCGAAGGGTTTGAGCACTTGGCGGGTTACACCCGCCCTACCGAAGACCCTCGTCGACCCGCCTCTCTGGTCATTGTTTGTGAGGGCGTGAGAGAGTTTTTTCTTCACCGAATTTTGTTCAACGCCAGGGAGCAAAAGACCCATGAATCACAACGAAGTGATGGATCAGCGAAGTGGCGGGCGCGGAACGGTCGCGGCACGGAAACGACGTCGCATGCGGCCTACGTTGCTGGCGCTGGAGGAACGCGCGCTGCTGTCCACGATCGTCGTGAACAACCCCACCGACATGCCCGTCGCGGGCCAGACGGACCTGCGCCAGGCAATCGTCCAGGCGAATACGAATGGGGGCGACCAGACGATTGTCTTTGACAGCACCGTGTTCAAAACGCCGCAGACGATCACCCTGAACGGCACCCAGCTCGAGCTGAGCGACACGACCGGTACGGAGACGATCACGGGCCCGGCGGCGGGTGTGACGGTCAGCGGCAACAACGCAAGCCGGGTGTTCCAGGTCGACGGGAGTGTCACCGCGTCCATCTCAGCACTGACGATCACCGGCGGCAACGTCGGCACCTCAAAGAGTGGCGGCGGTCTGTACGACGATGGGGGTACGACCACTCTGACCAACTGCACCGTCAGCGGCAACTCGGCCCTGAGAGGGGGAGGGTTGATGATCAATGGAGGTACGACCACACTGACCGACTCCACCGTCAGTGGTAACCGTGCCTTCAAAAGCGAGGCGCCGGACTGTACGATCTCGGCGGCACTCTGACACTGTCCAACTGCACCGTCAGCGGCAACTCAGGCGACGGCCTGTTCGACTTCGCCCTCGGGTCAATCACGCTGACCGACTCTACCGTCCGCGCAACCCGCCAACACCAGCGGCGGCATGTTCAACGACGGCGGCACTCCGACACTGTCCAACTGCACCGTCAGCGGCAACTTAGGCGTCGGCCTGTCCAACTTCGCCCTGGGGTCAATCACGCTGACCGACTCTACCGTCAGCGGCAACTCCGGCGGCGGCCTGGCCAACTCCGGCGGCACGACGACACTGACCAGCTGCACCGTCACCGGCAACTCGTCGACCAGCATCGGCGGCGGCCTGTACAACCGATCCGGCACGACCACGCTGACCAACTGCATCGTCAGCGGCAACTCCGCCATCGGCGGCGGCGGCCTGTACAACCGATCCGGCACGACCACGCTGACCAACAGCATCGTCAGCGGCAACTCCGCCGCCGCCGGCGGCGGCATGCTGCAACTACTCCGGCGCGGCCACGCTGACCAACTGCACCATCAGCGGCAACTCCGCCAGCAACATCGGCGGTGGCCTGCTGCTCGGCGGCATAACCACACTGGCCAACTGCACCGTTAGCGACAATTCCGCCACCGGCGATGGCGGCGGTGGCCTGGCCAACGAGGGCACGACCTGCTGACCAACTCCACCGTCAGCGGCAATACCACTGGCTCCAACAGCACGGGAGGTGGCCTCCTCAACCTCGGCGCGGCCACGCTTACCAACTCCATCGTCAGCCGCAACTCCGCTGCCGGCGGCGGCGGACTCTACACCAACGACTACGGTACGACCACGATGTATAACTGCACCGTCAGCGGAAACGTCGCCAACGGCGACGGCGGCGGCGGCGTGGCCAACTATGGCACGACTACGCTGGATAACTGCACCCTCAGCCGTAACTCTGCTCCCAACGGCGTCGGCGGTGGTCTGCTCAGCACCGCCAGCCCTTTCGGCAGCATCCCCAACGGCACGACTACGCTGAATAACTGCACCCTCAGCCGCAACTCTGCCAGCGGTGGCAGCGGCGTGGCCACCTCGGGCAGAATCTTCGTGATAGATTTCGGCGGCTCGGTCTTCGTCCTCAAGGCCGACGGCACGACCATACTGACCAACTGCACCGTCGGCGGCAACTCCGCCACTGGCGATGGCGGCGGCCTGGCCACCTTGGCCCTCGGCACGACCACGCTGACGAACACCACGGTCAGCGGCAACTTCGCCGTAAGCGGCGGCGGATTGTTCACCAGCGGCGTCGCCTACTACGGCGACAATTACGGTACGACCAACCTGACCAACTGCACCGTCAGCGGCAACTCCGCCACTGGCAATGGCGGCGGGCTCGACAACACCACCCTCGGTTCGACCACGGTGACTGGCACCAACGTCAAGGGCAACACCGCCGTCGCCGGCGGTGGCATTTTCAACCAGGCCGCGCTGAACGTCTCCTCCTCCATTATCATCAACAACCGGGCCAGCGGCGGTGCCGGCGCCACTGGCATCGGCGGCGGCATTTTGAGCAGCGGCGGGAGTCTCACGCTCACCAACAGCACGTTGACCAGTAACACGGCGATTGGCGGCGCCGGGGCCAGCGGCGGCGGCGGTGGCGATGGCATCGGCGGCGGTCTCGCTCTCGAGAATAACTCGACCGCGACCGTCACCAACACCACCTTCACGAGCAACCTCGCCAAAGGGGGTACCGGTGCCTCCGGGGCCAACGGCGGCGCCGGCATCGGTGGCGCCATCGCCGTGGCCGTCGGCAGCATCCTGGGTACGCCCGACACGTCGTCACTCAGCCTTAACAGCAGCACGCTGAACTACAACGTGGCCCAAGGGGGCGGCCGCGGTGCGGGAGCCAACGGCGGCAGCGGCTGGGGTGGCGGCATCTTCGTCGGAGCCGGCGGCTCCGCACTCATCCAGCAGGCCAACATTTCCGGCAACCAGGCCATCGGCGGCCTGTCCGGCGGCTCGGGCGACGGCGACGGCAGCGGCGGCGGCCTCTACGTCGCCATCGGTGCGTCGGTCAGCCTCAAAAAGACGAACATCTGGGCCAACTTCGCAAACACCAGCAATCGCGACATCTATGGAACCGTGATCTACCTGTGAGACGTCGATCGTGTAGCCCGCTCCCGTCCGATCCAGCGTCGGCCGCCGACGGTTCTTGGGCTGTCGTACCCCGTTGCCAGCGGTTAAGCTTTAGCCGAGCCTCGCTCATCGCCCTGCATGGTCCGATCGGATTTCGCCGAGCGAAGCGTGCTCGGCTTCGAACCGGCTGTGTCGATGATCGAGGCGGCCAACGGCGGCCGTGCAGATGAACGACGTGACCCACATCCTCTCGGCGATTGAGCAGGGAGACCCCAAGGCGCCGGAGCAATTGCTGCCCCTGGTCTATGATGAGCTGCGCAAGCTGGCCGTGCAACGGCTGGCCCGCGAGTCGCCCGGCCAGACGCTTCAGGCCACGGCACTGGTCCATGAAGCCTATCTGCGGTTGATCGGCTCGGAGGCGCCCTCCTGGACCGGTCGGGGACATTTCTTTTCGGCGGCCGCCGAGGCCATGCGCCGCATCCTGATCGAGAACGCGCGGCGCAAGCGGGCCGGGAAGCACGGCGGCGATCTCCAGCGGATCGACATCGACAGCGTGGACTTGCCGGGGACCGGCCCGTCCGACGACATCCTGGCGGTCGACGAGGCCCTGTCCAAGCTTGCGGCCGAGGACCCGACCAAGGCCGAGCTGGTGAAGCTGCGCTATTTCGGGGGGCTCTCAGTGGAGGACGCCGGCCGCGTGCTGGGGATCTCCCGCGCCACGGCCGATCGCTACTGGGCGTATGCCCGGGTCTGGCTATACAGCGAGCTGAACGAGGACGGCCCCCGGAATTGCGATCCGAAACAAACGTGATGTCGTATGACCACACCGTGATCGTCCTTGCTCTCGTGACTCGCCTGTAGTAATATAATACTACACGGTGGAGGAGGGGGAATGGCCAGGAGGGATCGATGTCGCCGGATCAAGCGATCCGATGCCCAGGTCATCTGGGACGATCCGAGTCAACCCTTGGGGAACCGGCAGAAGGTCTGGGCTTACGACCTGACCGAAGACGAGGTCGAATCCGTGCTGCTCGACGATCAGTATGAAGCCACGCCCAACCGTTCCTTCCCGGAGCATTGTCTGATCTTCGGCTATACCTACACCGACAGGTTTATCGCAGTGGCTTTTGACGTCCTGGACGAAAACGTGCCCATGATCCGACCAATTACGGCATTCGAGCCGAGCGAGGACTGAGGAAGCAGCAATGAGTAAACCGCGGAAGCCGCTCCAGAGAGAACCAGGTAAGTCGACCTCCGACAGGACTCCCCGGGATGAGGCCATCACTCAGAGGTACAGCAGTCAGCCCAGTCCACGCGTGCTGTTCCAGAAAGGGCAAATCGACCGACAGGCTTGTGAGCAATCCGAGCGGGTGCGCGCGTTGGGACCTCCGGATCGCCCGTTTCGCGAACTGATCGCCGCCTTGCGGGCAGAGCGAGAACGGCAGGGGCTGAGCTTGGCCGACCTCGCCGAGCGGGCGGGGATGGACCGATCCGGCGTCCACAAGCTCGAGATCGGATTGAATCGGAATCCGACCTTCACCACGCTGAGCCGGTATGCCAGAGCGCTCGGCACTCGAATCGAATGGCATCTGGAGACGATGGATACGGGGCAACCCGTGAAAGCATGAGCACGGCGAAGAAACCGCCCGCGCTGTGAGGTGCCGCGACCGCCGATTTCGCACTGTCTTGCAGAGCAAGTCTCGATTGATCTTGGAGTGACAACGACGGATCCCGACCATGAGCCGCCCAACTCCCAGTATCGAGGAGATGTTCTTCGCCGCGATGGAGCGGCGGTCTTCCGTGGCTCGGGCCGCGTACCTTGATGAGGTCTGCGCCTCTGACCCGGACCTGCGCCGGCGGGTCGAACGGCTGCTCGACGCTCAGCCCAAGGTGGGAAGTTTCCTGGACTCGCCCGCCGCGGGTGAGACCCTTAATCTGCCCCCACCCCAGGCGATGGAATGTCCCGGCACGGTCATCGGCCCGTACAAGCTGCTGGAGCCGATTGGCGAAGGGGGCATGGGCGTCGTTTACATGGCTGAGCAGACGAAGCACGTGCGCCGCAAGGTCGCGCTCAAGATCATTAAGCCGGGCATGGACACAAGACAGGTCATCGCCCGGTTCGAGGCCGAGCGCCAGGCACTCGCCCTGATGGACCACCCCAACATCGCCAAGGTGCTCGACGCAGGGACCACGGAATCCGGCCGCCCCTACTTTGTGATGGAGCTGGTCAAGGGAATTCCGATCACCGACTATTGCGATCAGCACGGCCTGCCGATCCGCGAGCGGCTGGATTTGTTCATGGAGGTCTGCCATGCCGTGCAGCACGCCCACCAGAAAGGGGTCATCCACCGGGACATCAAGCCCACTAACGTCCTGGTGACCACGCTCGACGGCGTGCCCTTGCCCAGGGTAATCGACTTCGGCATCGCCAAGGCGACCGGTCAGAGCCTGACCGACAAGACATTGTTCACCGGCTTCGCCCAGCTCATCGGGACGCCCCTGTACATGAGCCCCGAACAGGCCGAGCTGTCGGCGGTGGATATCGACACTCGCAGCGATATCTATTCCTTGGGCGTGCTGCTCTACGAGCTCTTGACCGGCACGACGCCGTTTAACCAGGACACCTTCCGCACGGCCGCGCTCGACGAACTCCGACGAATCATCCGCGAGGACGAGCCGCCCAAACCGAGCACGCGGCTCAGCACATTGGAGGCGACCGCGACGACGATCTCAGCGAACCGCAAGTCCGATCCGCGTTCCTTGGGTAAGTTGATGCGCGGCGAATTGGACTGGATCGTGATGAAGGCGCTGGAGAAGAACCGCAACCGGCGGTATGAGACGCCCAGCGGGCTGGCGGCGGACGTACGGCGATACCTGGACGACGAGCCGGTAGAGGCAGGCCCCCCGTCGGCCTGGTACCGGTTCCGCAAGCTCGCCCGCCGCAATCGGGCGGCATTGATGCCGGCGGCCTTCGTCGGGCTCGCCCTCGTCGCGGGCACGGCTGTGAGCACCTGGCAGGCGGTCCGGGCCACGCGAGCCGAGCAGCGGGCGCAGGCGGCTCGGAGCCGAGCCCAGGACGCCGAGAGAACCGCCCGCGCCGAGGCCGACAAGGCCAAGGCGGTCAACGACTTCCTCACAAAGGACCTGCTTACTCAGGCCGAGCCGGCGAACAACGCCATTGAGGACAAGGTTACGCTGCTGGAGGTGGTCGACCGGGCCGCTGACAAGGTCGGCAGCCGCTTCCACGACCAACCTGAGGCGGAGAGTGCATTACGGATGACCCTGGCCGACACGTACCACAGCCTGGGTGCGTTCGCCAAGGCCAAGCCCCAAGCCCGGGCAGCCCTGGATGTCGAGCGGCGCCTCCACGGCCCCGAGGCCCCCGGGACGTTCAACGCCCTCTCCTTACTGGCCCACGTGAGGTCTCACCTCGAGTGGTCCAGCGAGGCTCTCGAATTACTGCAGCAGGCGAGTGAGGGCTTGCAGCGCACGCTCGGCCCCGACCACGCCGACACACTCAGTAGCCGCAACAACCTCGCCTTGGCCTACCAGGCCGCCGGCCGCATCGCCGAGGCGATCCGCATGAAAGAGGAGATACTCAAGCTGCATGAGCTCAAGCTCGGTCCGGACCACCACGACACGCTCATCAGCCGCAACAACCTCGCCTTGGCCTACCAGGCTGCCGGCCGTACCGCCGAGGCGATCGCGCTGCTCGAGGCGACGAGCAAGCTGTCTGAATCGAAACTCGGTCCGGACCACCCCGACACGCTCGTCAGCCGCCACAACCTCGCCACGGCCTACCTCGCGGCCGGCCGGAAGGCGGAGGCCATCAGTCTGCACGAGGCGACACTCAAGCTGATGACGGCAAGGCTCGGGCCCGACCACCCCCACACGCTCACCGGCCGCCGCAGGCTTGCCTTGGCCTACCAGGCCGCCGGCCGCATCGCCGAGGCGATCGCGCTGCTCGAGGCGACGAGCAAGCTGTCTGAATCGAAACTCGGTCCGGACCACCCCGACACGCTCACCAGCCGCCACTGCCTCGCCGTGGCCTACCAGGCCGCCGGCCGTACCGCCGAGGCGATCGCGCTGCACGAGGCAACGCTCAAGCTGCGGGAGTCGAAGCTCGGCCCCGACCACCCCAACACGCTCACCAGTCGCAATAACCTCGCCGAATGCTATCGCGCCGCCGGCCGCACCGCCGAGGTGATCGCGCTGACCGAGGCGACGCTCAAGCTGCGGGAGTCGACGCTCGGCCCCGACCACTCCGACACATTCGCCATCCGCAACAACCTCGCCGAATCCTACCGCGCCGCCGGCCGGACGGCGGAGGCGATGAGGCTGCACGAGGCGACGATCAAGCTGCAGGAGGCCAGGCTTGGACCCGACCACCCCGACACGCTCACCAGCCGCAACAACCTCGCCGCGGCCTACCGCGCCGTCGGCCGCACCGCCGAGGCGATCGTGCTCTGGGAGGCGGTTCTGCTGACGGCCGCTCGGAAGTTCGGCCCCGCTCACCCGAACACGCTGGCCACGACGTACAGCCTTGCTTTGGCTCTCGAGTCGCTCGGCTGCTGGGCCGAGGCCGAGCGATTGTATCGCGACGTGCTGACCCACCGCCGTAAGGTCGAAAAAACCGATAGCCCAGTCCTGGCTGGCGTCCTGGCCCAGATCGGCAATAACCTTCTGAAGCAAGCGAAGTGGTCCGAGGCCGAGCCGATGCTCCGCGAGTGCCTTGCGATCCGCGACAAGGTGGTCCCCAACGACTGGTCCCGGTTCAACACGATGAATGAACTCGGCGGGGCGCTGCTGGGCCGGGGTCGGTATGCCGAGGCCGAGCCGCTGCTCCTCTCCGGCTACGATGGGATGAAGGCCCGCGCGGCGAAGATTCCCCCGGCGGCCAAGCCCCGGGTGCCCGAGGCGGCCGCGCGGATCGTGCGACTTTACGATGCCTGGGGCAAGCCCGAAAAGGCCGCTGCGTGGAAGAGGAGGCTCGGCCTGACCGACCTGCCCGCCGACGTGTTCGCCCGACCCTGACCGGTCCGTCGATGCAGCAACTGGCAAAGAGGCGACATCTATACATATGCTCATATCACTATGCGACGCCGCGAAATGAGGCAAGCGGCGGCAAGGTCGAAAACCACCGCGTGACCGCTGCGCAACGGTCGGCCCGCCGGCGCCGTGCGCCCGGTCTGCGCACTGGGGGCATCATCCTGGACCTGATTGCGGACCAGTCTTGTGTGACATCACCCAGAAAGGAGACCTCAATGAGCCTCTTCTCCCTGATTTGCCCTGCACGCCACGCCCGCAAGCGCCATCAGCTCCGCCCGCGGCCCGATGCGCTCGAGGACCGGTTCCTGCTCACCGCGGGGGACCTCGACCCAACGTTCGGCAGTGGCGGGATCGTCCTGACCGGCTTTCCCTCCCTGAGGACGAACGTCCAGGGGACGGGTGGAAATGCCTTCGCGGTTCAGATCCAGTCGGACGGCAAGATCGTCGCGGCGGGGTGGGGGTTCTATGATTTTGCCGTCGCTCGTTACAACACTGACGGCAGCCTCGATCCCACCTTCGGCTCGGGCGGCGAGGTCGTGACCACCTTCAACCAACAGCTCACCGCCTATGCCAACGACCTCGCGATCCAACCGGACGGGAAGATCGTCGTCGTTGGATACACGTTGGTGACGGTAGGGAGTGGGAGAAACTCCGTGACCGACACCGTTTTCGCGATGGCGCGGTACAACACCAATGGCACGCTGGACACGAGCTTCGGCCCCAACGGCAACGGCCTCGTCACCACGAAAATCCTTGGGCACGACAGTGCTCATGCAGTGGTCATCCAGCCCGACGGGAAGATCGTCGTCGCGGGATCAATCGCCCCTGGGTCTTCCAGAAACTATTGTGCCCTGGTTCGGTACAACCCCAATGGCACCCTCGATACATCATTTGGCAAGGGCGGCATCATGACCCCGACATTCGTCCCCGGGGCTTCCCAATCGTTCTACGACGTCGCGCTCGAGACCGTGAACGGAACGACTGAGATCGTGGTCGCAGGCGGGGTATCGAGCCCTTCGGATGTCGTCCTTGCGTTACAACCTCGATGGGAGCCCCGATACGTCCTTCGGTTCCGGTGGAAGTGTGATCCTGGGAAGCCAGGCTATAGGCTTCTACGGAGGGGGACTGGCCATCCAGCCCGACGGGAAGATCATCGAAGCCGGTACTTCCAAGAACTCTCAAGGGTTGGAAGTAGGAGCGGTCGCGCGCTTCGATGTCAACGGCAGCCTCGATTCCACGTTCAACCCCAGTGGTCCAACGCCGGGCGTCGTCGTCATCGCGGGCACCACTGGCGGAGGCTTCTCGAGCGGGGTCATCCAGCCGGATGGCAAGATCGTCGCCGCCGGCCTCATCGGGGAAGACTCTCCGGGCCAGACGTTACTCACGCGCCTGAATTCGGACGGGAGCCTCGACTCCACGTTCGGTACGAACGGCGTCGTCCTCGACACCCTGGCTGGAAATGCAATCGCGAAGGATGTGGCTCTCCAATCCGATGGAAAGATCGTCACTGATGGAT
Source organism: uncultured Planctomycetaceae bacterium (assembly GCA_963760085.1). GTDB lineage: Bacteria > Planctomycetota > Planctomycetia > Isosphaerales > Isosphaeraceae > Aquisphaera. Next base: position 28,101 of record CAVXCB010000055.1, on the reverse strand, counting down.
CTGCATATATAAATAGTTCTGTTCCGAGCGGCGATGATTTCGCCATAATCCGCTTCCTGGGCGACCCGCCGGCATCGGGCCCTGCTTGTGTCACCGCGGCCCCGACCTCGACAATATCGTCGTCGGTACTCGACTCGAGGATCGCTCCGCTGGTGCTGGACGAGCCCAGCTTCCTGGACACCATCGTGCTTGGCAAACGCCGCCACGCGACGTCGCTATCGCACCTGACATGATCGCCTGACCGTCGATTGGATCATCATCCCGCAACCCCCCGCCGGGGCGTGCCCGGCGGCTCTGCTTCCGAATCGAATATTAGGGGTGCGGAAGGGACCACCCACTTTCTGGCAACTAGGGAACATGGGTGGCACCTGGCCTTCACGGGGGCGGCGGGGTGGGCCGGGAACGGGAGTGAGACGCGGCGAGCGTTCGTGAGAACGTGTCAGACATGCGAAGCGATTAATTACTAGGGGAGCGATCGCATCATGATTCGCAACGAAGCGAGGGATCAGCGAAGGGGCGGGCGCGGAACGGTCGAGGCTCGGAAACGGCGGCGCATGCGTCCGACCTTGCTGGCGCTGGAGGAACCGCGCTGCTGTCGACGATCGTCGTGAACAACCCCACCGACACGCCCGTCGCGGGCCAGACCGACCTGCGCCAAGCGATCGTCCTGGCGAATACGACCGGGGGCGACCAGACAATTGTCTTTGACGGCACCGTGTTCATAACACCGCAGACGATCACCCTGGCCGGCACCCAGCTCGAGCTGACCGACACGACCGGGAAGGAGACGATCACGGGCCCGGCGGCCGGAGTGACGGTCAGCGGCGGCGGGAAAAGCCGGGTGTTCCAGGTCGATGGGCTGGTCACCGCGTCCATCTCGGGACTGACGATCACCGGCGGCAACGCCGGCGGCGATGGCGGAGGCCTAGCCAACTACGGCACGACTACGCTGACCAACTGCACCGTCAGCGACAATACCGCCTCAAACGGCGGCGGCCTGTCGAACGGTGGCGGGCACGATCAAGCTGACCGACTGCACCGTCAGCGGCAACTCCGGCTTTGCGTCTTTTGGCTCTATCGGTGGCGGCCTGTTCAACAGCGGGGGCACTACCACGCTGACCGACTCCACAGTCAGCGATAACACCGCCAGCGGCGCAGTGGGTATTATCTTCTGAGGGCGGCGGCCTGTTCAACATTGGGGGCACGACCACGTTGACCAACTGCACCGTCAGTGGCAACTCCGCCAACGGCGCCTCAGGCGGCGGCCTGCGCGACTTCAAGGGCACGATCACGCTGACCAACTGCACTGTCAGAGGCAATACCGCCATCATCGACGGCGGCGGTCTGGCCAACTCTGGCACGACCACGCTGACTAACTGCACCTTCAGCGGCAATACGCAGCGGCGATCAAGGCGGTGGCGTGGCAACCTTCAGAGGCACGACCACGCTGACCAATGTCACAGTCAGCGGCAATACCGCCTACTACGGCGGCGGCGTGTCAGACAGCGACTTCGGCACGGCCACGCTCACCGACTGCACCGTGAGCGGCAACTCCGCAAGCGTCAATGGCGGCGGCTTGATCAACTTCGGAGGCAGCACGGCCACGCTGACCGGGTGCACCGTCAGCGGCAACTCCGCCGTCGGCTCAGGCGGCGGCCTCAACGGCGCGGCCACGCTGACCAATGTCACGGTCAGCAGCAACACCGCCGGCAACGACGGCGGCGGCATGGAGATCGACGGCGGCACGGCGACCCTGACCAAATGCACCGTCAGCAGCAACTCCGCCGGCAAAAACGGCGGCGGCCTGTACGACCGTAGGCGGCACGACGACCCTGACCAACTGCACCGTCAGCGGCAACTCCGCCACCGGTGATGGCGGCGGCCTGGCCAACTTCCGCCATGCGGCACGGCCACGCTGTCGAACTGCATCGTCCGCGGCAACTCCGCCGTCGCCGGCGGTGGCATATCCAACCAGGCCGCGCTGAACGTCTCCTCCTCCAATATCATCAACAACCAGGCCAGCGGCGTCGCCGGTGGCGATGGCATTGGCGGCGGCATCTTGAACAGCGGCGGGAGCCTCGCGCTCACGGGCAGCACGCTGAGCGGAAACATGGCAATTGGCGGCGCCGGGGCCCGCGGCGAGGCCGGTGGTGATGGCATTGGCGGCGGTCTGGCTCTCGAGAATAACTCGACCGCGACCGTCACCACCACCTCCTTTACGAGCAACCTTGCTCAAGGGGGTACCGGTGGCTCCGGGGCCAACGGCGGCGCTGGCATCGGTGGCGGTATCGCCGTGGCCATCGGCAGCATCATGGGCACGCCCGACACGTCGTCACTGACCGTCAACAGCTGCACGCTGATCTACAACTCGGCCCAAGGCGGCAGGAACGGCAAGGGAGCCAACGGCGGCAGCGGCTGGGGTGGCGGCATCTTCGTCGGAGCCGGTGGCTCCGCACTCATCGAGCAGTCCAGCATTGCCGGCAACCAGGCCACGGGCGGCTGACCGGCGGCTCGAGACGGCCTCGGCGGCGGCCTCTACGTCGCCACCGGTGCGACGGTCAGCCTCAAGAAGTCGAACGTCTGGGCCAACTTCACAAACACCAGCGACCGCGACATCTATGGAACCGTGATCTACCTCTAAGTGCCACCGGGAAGCTTCTCACTCACTGACTCGTTCCGACGGTCACCGCCGGAATGCCGCCTGCGACGCTCCGCGTCGTCTCCGAGCCCCGGATCACCAATCGGTTGTGACCGCAATCAACGACTCGATCCGCTCATAATTCCTGGCGCTCGAATATCTCCAGTGTGTCGGATCACTCACGTAGCCTCGCCGCACTGGGTTGTTATGGATATATATGACTTGAAATCGCCGACTTCTTTCGCGAGGTTTTCGGCCGAGGCGATGAAGTGGATGTAGTTCCCTAGGACGACATATCCCAGCAGCACCAGGCGATCCTGAGCCTGAAGAAACTGCCAGGAATCGAGACACGATTTGAACGGTCTGGTGCCGGGTGAACACAGGCAACAAGCCAACAACTGCGCAGGTCATGAAGTGGGGGAATGCGGCTGATCCGAACTGGTAGCGGCTGCGTGCCATGAGTCTTAGTTCCGAGCTCGGGAAGACGACGCAGAGCGTCGAAGACGACATTCCCACGGGGACCGTGGGAACGAGTGCAGGCGGGGACCGTGGGAACGAGTGCAACCCGCCGCCTGACTTGACTCGTTAGCGTTTTTCGCGCTTCAGCACTTCGTGGGTCAGGCCGCTGCCAGGCTTGCTGTCAAACGCGGTTGGTCGGGGCAGCTCCTCCAATCCGAAGCAGACGTCGCAGGTATCTCCATTTAATCTGTAAATACCTCGCCGGATTCTGCCAGCGCGGGGCCCTTCGGTGAACGTCACGTCGATTGTGCTGGGTGTCACCGTGGGGTTCACTGCGTATTTGCCACGGTGAATTTCCTTCGACTCGGTGAGCGTGAATCGATCACCCTTGAGTACTAGCTGGCTCGCCTTCAAGACCTCCTCTGGCACTGACTTGCCGTCCCTCATGACCGAGGCAATGAACCAAGTTCCCTCGAATCGATCGAATTCCCGCTGCATCCTGTCCGCGTCTGATGATGTTGCAGTGGCGGGCCTTGGGTTGTTGGATTCCTCGTCTTTCACGCGCCGGAACGCGAACCCCTGCTGGCCGCTACCAGGCTCCGGCGATAACCGAGTCGGCCGCGCTTTACCGGGTGCGGCCAAACATCCTCGATAACTGTCGCCTTCCAGTTCGTAGACCCCGAGTGAGACCTTGCCCTTGTTCGGTCCCGAATCGAGGGTCAGGTCGATGGCCTTGGGGTTTTGCGTCGGGTCGAACATGACGCTTCCCTTGAAGAGAACCTTTTCGCCAAGCCGTCCCTCGAACTCCCGGCCCTTATAAATGAGAACGCACTTTCGCGTTCTCGGGCGGCACGCCTTCTCCTGTCTGGACCCACGTTCCTGTGACCTTATCCAGTTCCTTCTTCTCGGCCTCAGACCTCCTCACACCGGCATCGGATTGCCGATTCCGGAAGACGAGGCTGAGTCCTGAATCAGCCGGGGCCTGGTATTCGACAAGCCCCATGCTGTCGGATCTCTTCGCCTCAGCCGCTCCGAGCAGCAATCCGAACGCCGAGGCCAATACGCTGATGCCTGTCATAGCAATGCTCCTGTCCCAAGAGACGTCAAGTGGAGACCGCGAAAAACGGGGCACTCTCAAACTGACAGATGACTCCGAACCTGGCCAAACTGTCACCGATTAGCAAGCAGTTTGGGGAGGAGGAACGAAAAGGAATGATATTGCATGGCCGTGGAGGATTGACAAGGCTTTTGTTTACGTACTGTACTTTCCACGATTGAAGAGCTTGAATTGATCGCCACAAAGGCTAAGATAACAGCCCCGCCCAAGGTCTCGGAACTCTTGCTCGGTGCTCCGCTCAGCGCGGTGCTGGCCACCTTTTGCTTGGTGATGCTTGCGGGCTGGCTGCCGCATTACCTGACCTGGCCGTGGTGGATCGATATCGACGCCCTTGCCGCGGTTGCACAGGAATGGGACGTCGGACTTCTGCCTTATCGCGACGTCGCCGTTTTCAATTTTCCGGGGCAAATCGAGCTGCTATGGCTGCTGGGAACGAGCTTCGGCTGGGGACGGACCTCGCCAGTCTACGCGGCGGACGCCGCGCTCCTGCTGACGCTTGGACTAGTGATGGCTGCCTGGTCACTCCGCTGTCTCGGTCGCTGCTCGCCGGGGCTGGTGGGTTACATCGCGGTTCTGCATTACTACTTGGGCCTCGATTATGCGCTTGTGGCCCAGCGTGACTGGCACGCGCCGCTCTTGGTTGTGCTGGGGATGATGCTCGTCCAGGCCTGGCCGAGCTGGGCCACATCGGTCGGCTCTGGGCTGCTGTTTGGCCTGGCGTTAGTGATCCGGCCGCACGTGCTGCTGTTCGCGCCGGCAGTGGCATTTGTCGTGGCGGTCTCGACGTTGACGGACCCGATGTCCAGCGGGCCGCCGCTGGTCGGCACAGGCGGCGAAGTCGCGTGCTGCTTGCGTGGGCTGGAGCCACGTGCCTGGGAGTGGCCGTGGGCTTCGCTCCGCTGGTCGCTGCAAGGACTGCTTGGCGATTTTGTGCGGGGGCTGCGGCAGGCGAGTCAAGGCCGCTATGGCCAATTTCCGGCCAGCCCAGTATGGACATTGATCGTCCAGCTAGAGCAATTGGCGGATCGCGCTGGGATCCGCCCTCGCGCTTGCGGTTGCGCTTGCGGCTTCATCCGGGGTTCGTCGGATGGAACTGCCCTGGGTTCTGATGTTGTTGCTGGTCCTGGTGTATCGGCCCCTTCATCCCTTCGCGCACGTGTACCTCGCGCATCCGCTTTGGCTGATCTGGTCAATCAACCTGGCGGTGATCGCGGGCAGGGTCCTGACAGCGTGGAAACAGCGGCCCTGGTTGGCGCTGGGGTCGATCGGACTACTTCTTCTGCTCGCGTCGCCTGGCGTCCCGCGGTTTTGCGACACGGCGGCAAGCGTTCGTGCGTTAGCAGAAATAGGGCAGGGGATTGATCCGGTGCAGATACCGCTTGGGGCCGCCACCCACTTCGCCCCGCTGGACAGCAATTCCCCGTACACCTGGCAGCAGTATCGCGAAGTGCTAGCGTATCTTCGCCGCAACACCGGCCCGCGCACGCCAAGTCGGGAACCTGCTGCGTAACGTGCCCTTCCCGGGAGTGAACGGCTCGGTCGGGCGAATCTCGCCCCTGCGGGCCGACGCGGGTATCATCTGGCTCTATCAGTTCGACACTGGCCGTGAAGCCGACTTTCGCTCGCCTGCTCGAGGCAGCCGAAGATACGGTTGTCGTCTGGATTCCCGGTGAACGAAGCTTCGACCCGCGGCTGCAAATCCCGATCATCGAGCGCACCGTGACCCAGTTTTACCGCCCCGAGGCAAGGCTGAGTGGAATTCAAGTCTGGCGGCGACTGCCCCACTTCCGCTGAGCACAAGGTCAGGAATCTCGAGAATTCCGTATGAATCGATGGTGTCGTTGCATTACAAGAGTAGTGCAAGGTATGAGGAGGCGAGACCGCGATGATCCATCGTAGGCCAGGCAGCAAGAGTTCACACCTTGGAGTGCTCTGGACAACCGGGACCATGACTGGGCTGAGTGATGCTCAGCTCCTGAGCAGGTTCGTGCAGGCTCGGGACTCGACCGGCGAACTGGCCTTTCGCGAGCTGATCCTGCGCCACGGACCGATGGTTCTGGCCGTCTGTCGCCAGGTTCTTCGGCATTCCCACGATGTGGACGACGCTTTCCAGGCGACATTTCTTGTTCTAGTCCGCAGGGCCCATTCGCTCCGGGTCGGTGAATCGGTCGGCCCCTGGCTGTGCTCCGTGGCACACCGCGACGGCGGAGCGGGCAAGGGCTGTCGCGTCGCGCTATCGCCCTGGGAACGAGGAACAACTTCAGAACGCGGAAAAACCTCAAGGGGAAGCCGATCCGTTCAAAGTCGATCTCCGGCCTTTGCTCTACGAGGAACTTGGTCGGCTCCCGGACCGGTACAGGGCTCCCATCGTACTCTGTCACCTCGAGGGGAAGACTCACGAGCAAGCCGCTCGACTGCTGGACTGGCCGGTCGGCACGCTCAGCGGCCGCTTGTGGCGCGGCAGGCAGCTCTTGCGGGCACGGCTGGAACGCCGAGGAGTGCTGGTACCTTCGGCTCTCTTGAGTGCACACTGGCTGAGCGGCCCGCAATCGCTCGTGTCTACGCCTCTTGTCGAGTGTGCACTGCAAGCCGCGGTGCAGTTCTCCGCGGCGCGAACCGTTTCGCTTTCCGTCCTGACTCTGACTCATGGAGTATTGAAAATCATGTTAGCTCGCAGACTTACAACGGCCGCCGCTGTTTTGCTTTTCGGTGCGATTTCGGGAGGGGCCATCGTGGTCGCACATCGGCCCTCCATTTTGACTGGAGACCGTTCTCAGGAGGCCAAGCCGGCAGCCGACTCCTCAGAAAACGCGGAGGCCGCACCTGTTCCCAGCCCGAATCCCACGCCTCGGCCCAGCCCGCGAACCCAGACTAACGCGGAGACGATCGTGGCGGATAAGAGCCTTGGTGACTGCTCCGTAGAATGCTGTTCAGACGGCCCACCGCCCTGGTGCCCAATCACCATGGCCACCAACGCAATCACGAGCATGATTGACCATTTCCACGAGTGGTCCGGGCTTTCGAGGTAGTCAGAACGCCTGAAAGCGCCAGTAAATACCTCAACAAGGGACGGTTCAAAGTGAACCGTCCCAAGCTGTTTACGACACCCCGACAAGCCGCCGGCCGCGATCCTTGCACAGGAAGCCGTCTGGCCTGATTAGTGACCCGTGGCGGAAGGCTTCTGGCGACGGTTCTTGATTCGCCAGGCGTGCGGGCCACGGAGGACAGAGTTGCTTTCGACCGACTGGGCGGGCAGGGGGTTGACGGAGGCATCGCCGTCCCAGTGGTGGGCGTTGAGACTCTTGAGGATCTGGTCGGCCAGCCTCATCGCGCGGAGAGCGTCGTCACCGCCGACACGGGGTCGGGTCCCGCAGCGAACGGCTTGCACGAAGTCTTCAATCTCGAGTGCCAAGGGCTCGCGTCCGGCCGGCTGAACTTGGTCCACGCGCAGGACCTTGCCAAAAACGTGCTGTTTCACCGCCATGGGCTGGCTGAGATCGACTTTCTCCAGGTCAAGCCGGCCGCTGAGGAACTCGTCGGACGGCTGCACCAAGGTGGCGGACTTGGCCGCGAAATCAAGCGAGGCGTAGCCTTCCGCGCCTCCAGATCCGCATCTTGCGCATGGCCGTATAGCTGGCGCGGCTGGCCGTAAGGTTGGCGACGCTGCCGTTCTCGAACTCGATGCGGGCGTTGGCCACGTCTTCATGCTCACCGAAAAGGCTCACTCCGACGGCCGCGACCGACCGCACGGCAGACTGGGTCAGCGAGAGCACGAGGTCAATGTCATGGATCATCAGGTCCAGCACGACTCCGATGTCGATTGATCGGAACGTGTAAGTCGAAAGCCGTTCGGCAGTGATGTACTTGGGGCGAATCGGCCAGCTGGTGCAGTACTGAGAGCGCAGGGTTGAAGCGCTCGATATGGCCCACCTGGAGCAAGGCACCGGTGGAGTGGCTCAGGGCGACGAGCAGTTCGGACTCGGCAAGCGTGCTGGCCAGGGGTTTCTCGACGAGTGTGGGAATGCCTCGTGAGAGGAAGGTCCCTGCAACTTCGTGGTGGAGCATGGTAGGAACGGCGATCGAGACGGCGTCGACTCGATCCAGAAGATCGTCGGTAGTCAGCAACGGCGCGGGTGGCGAACTTGTCGGCGATGCGTTGAGCCTGCTCGGGCCGCGAATCGACCACTGCCACGAGTTCCACCTCGGGCATGCTGGCGAGAATTCGGGCATGGTGCTGGCCCAGATGTCCCACGCCCACGACGCCGACTCGCAACCGTTTCATGTTCAGTCTCTCCCTCGTTCCGCGGCCCCGCCCATGGTTGCCCTGCTGCTGGATCTCGATGAAATCGAGCAAGCGGCGGACTTCTGGACAAAGGTGGCCGTGCGACTCGAGAATCTCGGTGGCATGCTTGGTTGTCATTCGAGCACGGATAGAGCAGCCGATGTGCCTCGTGCAGGGAAGCGATCGAGTCGGCGCTGATATCGTGCCGCTTCAGACCCACGACGTTGATACAGCGGACTTTCGAGGGATTTCCCTCGATGATCATGTAAGGAGGAACGTCGTGGTAGATTCGCGACATGCCGCCGATGTAGCTGTGGGCGCCGATCGTGACGAACGGATGCATGCCGACGCCACCGGAGATGTTGACGAACGACTCCACGTGAATGTGGCCGCCGAACATCGAGTTGTTGGCCATGAGGATCCGGTCACCGAAGACGCAATCGTGGGCGATGTGAACGTTGACCATCAGGTAGTTGTTCGAGCCGATGCGAGTGACACCTTGTTCCTTATCACTGCCGCGATGTATTGTGACTGCCTCGCGGAACACGTTGTTATCGCCGATCTCGACCCGGGTGGGCTGCCCCTTGTACGAGTACATCCTGGGGTTCACCGCCGATCACCGCGAACGGATGAACGACGTTATTCTCTCGCCGAGTGTCGTGTGGCCCAGCATGCAAGCATGGGCGATCAGGCGCGTGCCCCGGCCGATCTTCACGTCGGGACCGATCACGCAGTACGGCCCGATCTCGACATCGTCGGCGATGTCGGCACGGGGGTCGATGCACGCAGTGTCCGCGATCATCGTGGCCATACAACTTGATCCTCGCGAATCAGGGTACTTTGAACGGATAGCACCTCGCCGCATCAATCACTCGCACCGCAGCAAGACAGCGGCTCATCGCGGCATGAGAGCTCCTTACGCGGCGAGATGAGCGTCGACGAGGACGAATCGGATCTTGGCCTCAGCAGCAACTGCGTCGCCCACCTTGGCCATGCCGAAGACCGACGCCGAGTTTTGCTTGATCTCGACGCGCTTTGATTTCCAGGCGGAGCTGATCGCCGGGAACCACCGGCCGGCGGAGCTTGACTGCGTCGACCGATACGAGCATTGCCACCCGCCCCGCACGGTCCATGGTCGCCGCGATCAGGACGCCTCCGGCTTGGGCCATCGATTCGATGATTAGCACGCCCGGCATGATCGGCCGTCCCGGCCAGTGCCCCTGGAAGTACGGCTCGTTGGCGCTCACATTCTTGATCGCCACGATGGTCTTGCCGGCTTGAATCTCTAGCACGCGGTCGATGAGCAAGAGCGGATAGCGGTGGGGGAGAATATCGAGGATACCTCGGATATCGATTGTTCCGTCTTCCCGCAACGGGATGACCGGGGACCGGTAGCTGTGCTCCTTATCCTTTTCTAGGCCGTGGAGCAACCTCCGTACCAGCGATGCGTTGGTGTGGTGGCCTGAGCGATGGGCGACGACGAACCCATGCAGGTCCATTCCCAAGAGCGACAGGTCGCCGACCATGTCAAGCAGCTTGTGCCGGACGCATTCGTCCGCGAACCGGAGCGTATTGCCCACCACACCACGCTGGCCGAAGATCAGCACATCCGCCGGCGTCGCGCGAGTGCCGATGCCGGCAGCGCGGAGGGCTTGGACCTCGGACTCCAGCAAGAAAGTCCGGCTAGCCGCGAGCTCTTTGCGAAACGTGGGCGGAGTCAGATCGATCAAGTAGCTTTGAGAGCCAATTGCCGAGTCTGGACCGTAGTCGAGGTGATAAGAGAGGGTCAGGCCATCACCAGAACCAGGAAGGGCGGCCAGGGTGGCGTTTCCCTCGCGAACAGTGAACGATCGCTCAATCGCCAGGGCCTTCCGCGGCTGGTCTTGCTCGACTGCCCCCGCCTGCTCGAGCACCTCGACGAAGACCCGGCTGGAACCGTCACATCCTGGACACTCGGGGGCATCGATCTCGACCAAGCAATTATCGATCCGTGAGCCGGCCAGAGCGGCCATCACGTGTTCGATCATCTCGACCTGTGCAGAGCCGCGCTGGATTGTCGTCCGTCTTGATGACGGCACAACATGGCCGATCCGGGCGGGCACGATGGCCGATCCGGCAAGTCGACGCGAAGGAAAGCCACGCCCGTGCCGGGCTCGGCAGGGTTGAATCGCAGAGTGACGTCCGAGCCCTGAAAGAACCCGACCCCGCGGACTTCCGTGTGACGAAGCAAGCGTACGTTGCGAACGCTTGGTGGTAAGCATGGGTTCCTGTCGTTTCCTCGTTCAGCTCAATTGCCGCCCTCGGGCTGGGTAGGACCGGCGGCCGGAGAGGAAGTGCCGGGTCGCGGCTGGCGTGCGTGCTGGAGGGACCCTTCACACTCGGCGCCGCCGGTGGCTTTGTAGATCCGGTTCAGGTTGAACACCACGTCGTTTGTGATGTCGTTTCGCGGATCAGCATAGACCATCGTATTGGCCATCGCGGCCATTACCGAGTTGGGGTTGCTCCCCGAGATTGGCTGATTGGAGACCTTGACGATGTAGGTCATCTTCCGCCACTGGGCGATCCTTCGCGACCATGGCCTGGATTTCCTTGTACAGAGTCGCCATCGCCTCGGCTTCGCGAGACGCGAAATCGCGTTCGGCCAGCTCGCGTCCGGCTTCGACCTGCGCCTTCAGTTGCGTCACTCGATTCTCGTGTTTCTTGTAATCTTCGGTTCCCGGAGTCATCTTGGCCAGGATCTCCGCTTCTTGCTGTGCCTCGGGCTGGATCTTCTGAAGTTCGCCCTTGCGTGCCAGCGCGGCAGCCTTGAACTCCTTGCTGGAAACCTTGACCTTATCATAGTTTTTGAAGACGGCGTCCATGTCGATTGTCCCGATCACGGGCGAGACCGGAGCCGCCGGAGCTGCCGTCGAGGGAGTGGCCGTGCGGCGAACACCGCCATCCTGTTGCTGGCCGAGGGAGGGCCCGCAAGAAGACCAACCCTGCCGCACAAAGCCCCATCGCCACGATCGCACGAGAGGAAATGACCATCGGTACAACTCCTTTTCTACCGCTGGTAGTCGTTGATTGGACTGCGGACGAAGTAAACGCTTTGTTCGAGCCACCCTGCTGCGGTGGAGGATTTCGATAGTCCCGCCGCCATCAGTGAGGAATGAATGGGTCTGCCACAGAGCGATGGGAAAGCAGGAAGAGCTCTCGCTCTATTCGACTCCGTACTTCCACGCCGGCATTCTGTACCGAAGCAGCCCGACGGTCAAGACGAACCGATTTCTTTGCGGGAACCCGGATTACCGCTCAGCCGCGAAACGCCGCCTCGCCAGACGGCTCGAGGCACGGTCTGTGAGCCGGAGTTTCGTCTCGCAGATCACGATGGGCCATACCGGAACGAGCCGCACCGATTTCCACGATGGGAGTTCCAGGCTCTCGGAGCGGGCGAGAGGCTGGCTGCGTCCCGCCCATTGCAACGCGCCGCGCGGCCTGATTGAGTTGTCGGTGTTTTCAAGGGGGATGAACGGTACTGGCGGAGGATACGCGAGTGTCAGTTAATTCAGGCGAAATAAGCCTGTTAGCGAACCCGCGAGGTGGTTTACTGGCCTTCGAACCGGGGGAGGAACCGTTGCTCGAGTCGCGGAGTGATCGAAGCTCAAAGCCCGCGAATCAGGCTCCCGTGTAAGCCAGGATAAAGTCGTGGAACTTGTACTTCTTGTTGCGGGGCACTTCGCCCGCGGCCGAGAAGAGGGAAAGCAGCAGGTCGCCGAAGTGGTCGGTGCGGCACGCTATAAAAGTTGTGCTTGCCTTCACGGCGTGATTCGATCAGGCCTGAAACCCGCAAGAGCGCCAGGTGATGGCTTACCGCCGGCTGACTCTGACCCAGTCGCTGGCAAAGATCAGTCACATGGAGCTCACGGTTCTCGGAGACAGGCGAGGTAGAACAGAATACGCAGTCGAGTCTCGTCGCTGAGTAGCTTGAAGACCTGAGCAAGTTCGCGGATCGACTGCTCGGAGACTTCGGGCAGAAAATCGAGTCCTTGACCGTTAGCCTCTTCGGGATCGTTTGGTATCTTTACGTGCCATAATATCCTCTTTCACCAGGATCGAAGACCGGTTCAGGGAGAGGGACGGAACCAGGAACGAGGCTCACACCACCCCGTTGGAACACAGAACGCTACGGCCAATCCACAAACCGCGGAGCCCACAAGACCGCGACCGGCAATGCGAGAAATCCATCTCGTGGAACCGAGCCCAGAGTCCGCCACGCTGAGATCCTCTCGCAGGTGCAGCCATTAAGTACAAGCGGCCCTCGCCATGCCAGGGATGCCACGAAAGTAGCACAGGTACGTCATCGACGATCGAGACATTACCCGTAAAGAACGTATCCAAGAAACTAGATGCCTTTGTACGTGCCGGCGGTGGTTGCTGATCTCGGTGAACATCGATGTCTTTGTTGCACAGACATCGTTGTCCATTGTTTCTGCAATATAAATCTGTCATACCGCTATTGAGTAGCTGAGGTCAAGAGGTCATATCGAAAGAGTGCGGCCTTCCAAGGTCGCAAAAGTCTTTTCATCGAGCGGACAAAGCGGGCAGACGCAACTCTCCGTTGCCGCGTCCTAGCCTGGCCAAGGCAGCCTTGACCGGAATTGGATTGGGGGCCAGTCCGAGCAGGTCCCTACAAAGTGGAAACAGTCGCGCGTGGCGTTGCCTGGCTTCCTCCTGACGACCTTGCTGAAACGCGTCGATCAGTGCGATCACGTCACGGGGAACAAGGTTGCCGACCACGGAGACGACACCCTAGGCACCGACGGCCATCATCGGAAGGTTAGGCTGTCATCTCCCGAGAGAACCGTCAGATCGGTCCGGAGGAGCAGCTCGCTGACCTGGTCAAGCGAGCCCGCAGCCTCCTTGATGGCGACGATCGGTCCGATACCGGCCAGTCGTTCGACAGTTTCGGGCTCCAGGTTCCGACCGGTGCGACCTGGAATATTGTAGAGAACCAGAGGAAGATCAACGCTCTCGGCGATGGCCGCGAAATGGCGGTACATGCCTTCCTGGTTGGGCCGATTGTAATATGGAGCCACAAGCAAGGCCCCGTCGGCCCCGGCGCGGGCGGCAAATCGGGTGAGCCGGATTGCCTCTGCCGTCGCGTTTGACCCCGTGCCGGCCAGCACTCTGGCTCGGCCGGCCGCCGCCTCGATCACCACCGCGATGACCCGCTCGTGCTCGTCGTGTGTGAGCGTTGGTGCTTCCCCGGTTGTGCCCACCGGACTAGGGCAGGCGTTCCCTCCACGATGTGCCATTCGACGATAGCCCGGAGAGCGGCTTCATCCACTGCACCGTCGCGGAACGGGGTGACCAGCGCCACGGTGCACCCCGCGAATATACCACCTTTTCTTAGCATGCCCTATCCCCGAGAAGCAAGCGGCCAACCGAAGCCGGGATGAACTTCAAGAGAGTCTGCTGGTCTCAGCATCAAACCCGGTCCATTCACAGGATTCCAGATGCGAGCATGAAATGCAAGACAAATGGAGTTCGTCATGCGGCGAAACAAGAAGCATGGTAGATCCACACGCACCGCGAAAGAAAGCAAAAACTATAAGTCCGACTATAACACCAATGAGGGACGATGGTTTACACCGTGGGGCCCTGATCGTTGATGCTTTTTTTCATCTCGTGCACGGCTAGTTCCAGGCCCACGAGATGGCCGGCTGATGATGCTATGGCCGATGTTGAGCTCGGCCATGCGATCGAGCCGGGCGACTGACGCGACGTTGCGATAGTTCAGTCCGTGGCCAGCGTGTAGTTCCACGCCTGCTGCGACGATGGCTTGGGCCGCGACTCGCAAGGCTTCCAGCTCGCGGAGCCTTGCGGGGCCTCGCGGCTGTTGGCATATCGACCAGTATGCAGTTCGATCGCACTCACAGCCAATTCCAGGGCTGCCTCGACTTGGGCAGGCTCGGGGTCGAGGAAGAGTGCGATTTCGAGTCCGGCATGGCGGCAGCGCTCGACGGCCTGAGCGATTCGCTGGCGCTGGCCCAACGCGTCGAGTCCCCCTTCGGTAGTCAGCTCCTCGCGCCGCTCGGGAACCAGGGTGACCTGGTCGGGCCGGAGCTCGATGGCCAGATCGATCATCGCCGGATCGGCTGCCAGCTCGAGATTGAGCCGCACCTGTGCCGTCTGCCGGAGCAGTTTCAGGTCGCGCTCCTGGATATGCCGTCGGTCTTCACGGAGATGAATGGTAATGCAGTCGGCGCCGCCAAGCTCGGCCAGCACGGCAGCCCAGACCGGGTCTGGCTCCTGGCCGCCCCGCGCCTGGCGGAGAGTTGCCACATGGTCGATATTGACGCCCAGACGAGGCATACTTGCGATCCTCCACCGAGACAGTTCGCATCTAGCGGCTCGGCAGTGAGCTCACTGACGACCTTGCCCGCCGGCTTCGGAAGGCCAAGTACCCGCCGCCGGCCTTGCCAACGATGGGGCGTAGCCGCGAGAGGGCCAGCACGAAGGTTCGCGGTAGGCCCACGGCAAAGGCCACCGTTGCCTTGCGGCCTGGGTCCCGCCCCTTCAACCGACAGGATTCGACCAATGCCGAACTGGGGATGAAGCACGGTGATCCCGGGACGCAGAGCTCAAGATTCTCCGGTGCCAAGGGGTTTGGCAAACCGAATCCGCCTTCCGCCGTAGCCCCCGCCAGCTCGGCCGCCGTAGTCAGCCGGAATTGGCCGGAGCAGGCCGTGAACGCGTAGGGATTCTGGCCCGGTGAGCGGCCATCCGCCGGCGCCGTGGCCGCCGACGCTTCGCGGCAGTTCCACGCCTGAAAGATCGTGATATTCGATCTGCTCGGCGGGCAGCTCCTCCAGGAACCGGGAAGGCAATGTTGCCTGCTGCTGGCCCCGAAAGGTTCGGATCGGGCAGCGGCTAAGATAGAACTCGCGGCTCGCCCGGGTGATGCCGACGAAAAGCAGCCGCCGTTCCTCTTCCAGCTGCTTGTCGTCAGTATTGGCTCGAGTGTGCGGGAGCAGTCCCTCCTCCAGTGCCGACACGAAGACGACCGGGAATTCAAGACCCTTGGCGGCATGCAGAGTCATCAAGGTCACGGCACCGGTTTGCTGGTCCCAACGGTCGATAGGCGAGGCTAGCGTTACTTCCGCCAGGAACTCGTGGATTGATGACCCGGGATGATCGTGGTCGAACTCGCGGGCCGCTGAGATCAGTTCGTCAAGATTCGCCAGCCGATCCTCGCCATTGTCACGCGTGTTCCCGGTCAGGTAAGTGCGATAGCCAGTGCGGCTCGAGGAGCTGGCGGATTACCTCTTCGGCTGGGTGATCGCGGAGCGCGGCCAGCTCAGCTACCAGCCGCGTGAACTCTAGTAACCCGTGGGCCGCCTTGTCCTTGAGCTCCTGGACCTGACCTGCCTGCCGCGCCATTGCCAGAAGTGGGATGTTCCGCTGTCGAGCGGCTTCCACCAGATGATCGAGCGAGGTCTTGCCCAACCCCCGGGGAGGAACATTGACGATCCGGGCAAATGCCAGATCATCCTTGGGGTTGGTCAAGAGGCTCAAGTACGACAGGACGTTCTTGACTTCCTGTCGCTCATAAAACGAGACTCCGCCCACGATCTGGTAGGGCACCTTCGCGGATCGAAAGGCCTGTTCGATGGGACGAGTCAGAGCGGTCATCCGGCAGAAGACCGCGATGTCGCTGAACTGGTATTCGCCCTCCCGAACCAGGCTCTGGATCTTGTCGGCGATCCCCTGGGCCTCATCGGTTTCGGCAGCGAAGACGGTTAGCTCGACAGGCGCGCCGCGGTTTTCGGTCTCAAGAGACTTGGGCTTGCGGTCGTGGTTGAACCTGATCAGGTGATCGGCGACGCTCAGAATGTTTTTCGTGCTGCGGTAGTTCCGCTCAAGCTTGACGACCAGGCAACCGGGATAATCGCTCTCGAACTCGAGGATATTGGCCAAGTTGGCCCCTCGCCAACCATAGATCGATTGGTCGGGATCTCCCGTGACGCAAAGGTTGGGATGATCGACCGAAAGGGCCCTGACGATGGCATACTGGGCCAGGTTCGTGTCCTGGTACTCATCGACAAGAACGTACCGGTAACGGCGGTCGAGCCCCGCGCGGACGTCGGGATGGTTCTTGAGAATTGACACCACGAGCACGAGCAGGTCGTCAAAATCGACGGCCGACGAGGTTTTCAGCTTATCCTCATAGGCAGCGAATACCCGAGCCAGCAACACCTCTTTCTCATCGGCGCCCGGCTCCGCAGTACCTCGGGGCTGACCAGTTCGTTCTTGGCTCGGCTGATGACCGCTTCGACGCGCTCGGGAGTTACAGTTGCCTCGCACCCGCAACCTGATCCATGACGTCCTTGACGGCGCGGAGGCGGTCGGCCTGGTCGTAGATCGTGAACCCGGGATCGATCCCCACCAGCTTGGCGTGGATCCGCAAGCAGCCGGGCACAGAAGCCGTGAAATGTCCCGACCCAGACGCGGGAACTCGGCACCAGGGACTCGATCCTCTGGCGCATCTCGCCGGCCGCCTTGTTCGTGAAGGTGATGGCCAAAACGTTCTCAGGCGCGATACCTGAGTGCAGCAGATGGGCGACCCGCCGCGTGATAACCCGAGTCTTGCCAGACCCGGCTCCCGCCAGGACCAGGAGGGGGCCGTCGATGTGCGTGACCGCTTGGCTTTGTGCCGACGTCAAACCATCAAGGAAATCCATGGAGATCGATAGATCCTGGACCGCGGTGTTCTCTATGACCTGATGAAAATCGGCAGCGTTTGCAAGCATTGTCTGAGCGTCTATCGCTCTTTCCATTATATCAGCAAGCAGTACCTGTCGCGAGCCAGCTTGCACCGGTCGCCAGCGACGGCCGAAACCTGGCAAGGCTGTGACAGAGCACTTTGAACGAGAGACCCAGCGCGAGTCAATCTTGGCGAAGACCCCTTGCTAAACGCCACCAACGGGGTGAAGAACGCCGTGCTCCGCCTGATATGCAGCAGTTGCAGGGGTACTTTGCTGACGCTGGGAGCACGAATTCTAACGGGTGGTGCACCCGCCATTGGCGAACAGGGTCTGCCCTGTAATCCACCCCCATCCGTCAAAGGGTCGAAACTTGGACAGGATAATGCGGTCGAAGGCCGGATGCAGGCTACATGACAGCACTCATAATAGAACGATTGCACCCAGGTACTATCGCGAACTCGGCTTGTGCGATTCCGGCAACAGCCAGCACCACAATATCCAGCCGATTGCAACCCTTACTCCACATTGATTCCTAGAATCAACACCATGCCGAATGATGATTGACCGTGCGGAATGACCGTGCTAGCTTACATCGGCCGTTTGACCTCTGGCAAAACGAATACCCTCGTGGTTGTAAGTGAATACACGCTCGGATCTGTCTTAGTTCAGGTTCCTAAGGCCGCCGCCCATCCAAGGAAGGGCTACCTGGAGAATCTGCACCGATGAGTTCCCCGCCGAGAACAAATACAATGCGGTTCGGTTCGCAATCCCAAGACATGACAACGATTTTGAATGCCAAGCTTCAAGTTTCGCCGGTTCTGCCTCTGCAGTCGACCGAGATAACGATAGATGGCCTGAACTATTCTCTCAAACGTCTGATGGACCTGGCCGGCGGTTGATTGGGATGCTGCTGCTCGCTCCGGTGATGCTGGGAATCATGCTGCTGATCCGATTCGACTCCTCCGGTCCTGTCCTGTTCCGTCAAATTCGTCGCGGCCGCTACGGACGCCTTTTCCATGTGCTCAAATTCCGCACGATGGTCGTTGATGCCGAGCAGCGGCTGGGCGAACTGGAGAAGCATAACGAGTCGCAGCATGGTGTGCTGTTCAAGCTGCGCGACGATCCAAGGGTGACACCTCTGGGTCGGTTCCTGAGGCGATCGAGCTTGGACGAGCTTCCCCAGCTCATCAACGTCCTCCGCGGCGAAATGAGCCTGGTTGGCCCTCGCCCTCTCCAATTGCGTGACAGCGACAAACTCAGGGAGCTTGATCCTGAGGGCTACACCTGTCGTTTGCAGGTGTTGCCAGGGCTGACCGGTCCCTGGCAGGTCGGGGGGCGAAGCGATATTGACTACTCCCACATGGTCAAGCTGGACCGAGAATACGTCGAAACCTGGTCCCTGGCCGGGATCTCCGTATCATCGCCCAGACTTTCATCGTAGTCTTGGTCGGCCGCGGGGCATACTGACCGCCGGGTTCCCTTGCTCTCGTCCGCCGCGCTCCTTCCTCACCCAGGCTCGCGGTGCGAGTGTCGGAGTGATCTCGCCACAAGTCGCGGTGTGACCATATTATGATGACATGAACATAGCGATAGTCGGCTGTGGGTTTGTCGCGGATTACTACCTGGCGACCTTGCCGGCATATCCGGAACTGAAATTGATCGGCGTCACAGATCGCGATCCGGAGCGCTCAATAAAGTTTGCCTCGTTTCACGGCGTCTTTCGATTTGACTCGCTCGCAGATCTGCTCAAAGACTCGTCCGTTCAACTAGTAGTCAACCTGACCAACCCTCGCAGCCATTACCAGGTGACCAGGGCGTCGCTGGAGGCAGGCAAGCACGTCTATTCCGAGAAGCCGCTGGCCATGCGGCTGGACCAAGCCAGAGAGCTGGTCGAGCTTGCCGAGTCCAGGGATCTGCAGCTTTCCTCCGCCCCCTGCAGTCTGCTGGGGGAAACGGCCCAAACCCTGTGGAAGGCCCTTCGTGAACGCCAGATAGGAGACGTGCGTCTGGTTTACGCCGAGATGGACGACGGCATGGTGTTTCGGATGCCCTATAGGAAATGGAAGAGTGCCTCCGGCGTCCCCTGGCCCGCAACCGATGAGTTCGAGATCGGCTGCACGTTCGAGCATGCCGGTTACTACTTGACCTGGCTTCCTGCCTTCTTCGGACCCGCACAGACGGTGACCGCCTATTCGGCCTGCTTGGTGCCCGATAAGCAGACCGATGAGCCTCTCAGCGCAGGCTCCCGACTTCTCGGTCGCTTGCATCAGGTTTTCCTCCGGCGTGGTCGCCCGGCTCACTTGCAGTATCATCGCCCCTCACGATCACTCGCTAAGGATTGTCGGCGATGAGGGAATCTTGAGCACTCACGACTGCTGGTATTACCGTTCCCCCGTGCGATTCAGCGTTTCTTTACTATCCGTCGCAAGACTTTCATGTCGCCCTGGAAGAGCGCTATCCTCTTATCGGAGAGAAAACGAGGCGTTACCGGTATCGCGGTTCGCAGCAGATGGACTTTGCTCGGGGTGTCGCCGAAGTAGCATCCTCGATCCGCGAGAATCGTCCCTCCCGAATGCCGATGCACTACGCTCTGCACACCAATGAGCTGGTCATCGCAATCCATCAGGCGGGTGAAACCGGGGCTTCGTATAAACTAACGACAACGTTTGACCCGATCGTACCCTGGCACTGAACAGACCATTAGACCGATGGAGACATTGGCGATTGCACACTGCTGGAACTGCGCCTGTCATCCGGTGGGGCATTCTGGGAACCGGCGTGGTCGCCCGGGCATTCGCGGAGGATCTAAGCCTGGTGCCCGGCGCGGTGCTGTCGTTGGTCGCGTCCCGGCAGGCAGAGCGAGCGCGCACTTCGCGGACCGATTCCGGGCTCGTCGCGCATGCGACACGGTGGAAGCCCTCATGGCTGATAATGACGTGGATATCGTTTACGTCGCCAGCCCGCATGATCGTCACCGGGAGCATTCTCTGGCCTGCCTCTCTGCCGGGCGGGCCTTGCTCTGTGAGAAGCCATTTGCTTGCACTGCCGAAGAGGCTCGCGAGGTGATCGACCTTGCTCGTCGCTCGCGTCGTTTTTGCATGGAGGCGATGTGGATGAGATTCCATCCCCTGTTACTACGTGTCCGCAGCATTGTGCGTTCTGGCGAGCTGGGCAATATCCGTTTGCTGACCGCCGACTTTGGCTATCCCACACCCTTTGATCCAGCCAACAGGTTTTTCGATCCTGGACAAGGGGGCGGGGCCCTCCTGGATCGTGGGGTTTATCTGATTTCCCTGGCGCACTTCCTGTTCGGGGCGCCCAGGAGATTATTGGTTGCTCGCGCCTCGATCGGACCGACGGGTGTCGACGAGCAAGAGTCGCTGCTCTTGGGCTACGATGGCGGCGCTCTTGCTGTTCTCAGTGCGTCACTGCGCAGCCGGCTCAGAAATGAGGCTTTGATCGTCGGAACGCATGGTCAGATTCGCATCCATGAGCCGTTCTATGCCCCGCGCCGGGTATCCTGGACGAGATCCGTCGAGCCCACCGGCTCGACCGAGCCGGTGATATCTAGGGGCGGCTGGAAAGCCCGGATCAAGCGAAGCCGGCTCCTTCGGGCTGCCTTCGAGAGAATCGGCCGCCCACTGCTGTCGTCGGTACGCTCCAACACCACCTCGATCACTCATCACGTAACGGGGCATGGCTACCAGTTTGAGGCCGCCGAGGCGATGCGTTGTCTTGGCGAGGGCCTGCTTGAAAGCCCGCTCATGCCTCTCGATGAAACGTTGGCCATCCTTGATGCCATCGATCGCCTGCGGCATTCCTGGGGACTGGAGTTGCGGGATAAACGCTCCTAACATCCTGAAGCGAAGCCGACGACCGGCCTTCGCCAATCTCCCAGCTTGGCCACGTTGCAAGTGCCCAGTAGACTTAACTGTAACAAAACCTCACCGACGACGCGTTTTCCTGGGAAGGACGTTGGGCATGGATATCCTGGGAATCGGCACCGACATTGTCGAATGTCCGCGGATCGGCAAGATGATCGAGCAGTACGGCGAGCTTTTCCTGAGGCGGGTTTACACCGCGCGTGAGGTACGCTACTGCCAGTCGAGGAAGCACGCCATCGAGCACTTCGCGGGCCGGTGGGCGGCCAAGGAGGCTATTCTCAAAGCCATGAGCACCGGCTGGAGCCGGGGCATTTCCTGGACCGACCTTGAGGTGCGGATCGGTGAGTCCGGGCAACCAGAGGTCCTGGTGGGCGGCATAGCCAAAGAGGTTGCACGCGAGCGCGGGATCGCCGATATCCTGATCTCCATTTCCCACTGCCGTACCTACGCCACGGCGTGCGCAATCGCCGTGGCGAATATGGCGTCCCAGCGACGGCGCCGCCTGCCGAGGAGAGTTGAGCCGGTCGGGAGGTGAACACTGAAACGGGCACGACCCGCCTGACCGCTGGAGAGGAATAAGTCGTTCAAGTCCGAGAAACCCAGAGTTAAAGCGGTCAGGTTGCCAGTTGAGCGAGAAGGGACAAGAAACAAGGTTACCTATGTTTTAGTAAACGGTCTCCCTGCCTCGGTCCATTGATCCAAGTTATTATTCAGTATGTATTTACGTTCGATCTTCTATTGGTTCTCGTGGGCAGCGGCTCTAGGCTTCAAGCTATACTTATGTCTTCCGCGGGCCGCGACACTAGACTTAACTATATCGAGTGGCGAGGCGAAGCGCTTCGGGAATCGACTCGCGTACCTGGGTGCCGGACTCGCCAGCATCGCCGCCAGCGCGGCCTACGTTCTTGGTCAGAGCCACTGGTTTTCCTCACTGAGCCGTGGCCCAGTCTACTCCAACTTCTACATCCTCGTTCGGGAGGAGATCGGCTCCGGACGGTCTGCTGAGGAAGTCCGAACCCGATTCCTATCCATCATCGAAGGCTCTGGCGAGGTCTCCGCTGACCTTCGTGAAGCACTCGAAGATGCCTTGGCCGGGAGCCCTCCGAAGTACGGGGGTCGGATCGAAGCGTAAGCGGTGAACTATGATCGAGAGTTTTCAATCGCTCTCCTTGAGGTCAAGACCTTGGGAACGCCCCGTGCACAGATAACGTTGGACCGGATGATGTTCCTAGTGGCGTCGCTGGCGTCCTCGTCTGGCTTGCCATGGTGGCTGAATACAATCTCTCTGGTCGAGCCTATGACGATTGGGTTGACGGTGCTTCCTGCTCGATCAGTTTCAGCGATGGTTCTGAGCCAGTTCCTATCGAACCGACGTCTAGGTCGGTGAAATGAAACGGCTCGATGATCGGCCAGATGAATCGCGCTATCGCGCCCAAGGGGCCAGAGCGCCGATCTTTTGATAGAATGAGACGAATCCCCAATCCCGCCAATAGTTCCGGCAGAGCGACAACTTGCGGGTGAGCCACGGCGATCAGGAGTCAAAGCGATGAAGGTTGCCACGTATGAGGCCACGGTCGAGAACGGCCAGATCAAGCTCTCCGAGCCAGTTCGGCTGCCGGAAAGTGCGAAGGTCTATGTCGTGGTTCCAGGCGTCGAGGAGGCTCCTAGGTTTCACGTCGCGAGTCCCCGGCTATCGCGGCCGGAACTCGCGGCGGACTTCGTGAAGGAGGTCACCGAGGAGCCGCGCGATGCCGGCCTATGATGACCTCCTCTACGTCCCGCCGGCCCCGGTCGCACTGGTCGTCGTCCGCCATCCGGTTCGCAGAAAGCGGTCGAGGACGTGCCGATGCTGATCGATTCGGGCGCCGACGCGACGTTGCTGCCGAGGTCCTCCGCCACGTCGCTCGGGCTCGAGGGTACAGGAGAACGGTATCAACTCGTGGGGTTCGACGGCACGATCAGCGATTCCGAAGCCGTGCTCGCCAGTCTGGCGTTCCTGCGGAGGAATTTCCGGGGGCGATACCTCCTGATCGGACGCGGAGGTCGGCGTCATTGGCCGCGACATCCTGAATCATCTCCGGCTGCTCTTCGATGGCCCGGCCCTGAACTGGGAAGAACTTCCCTGAGCCCGCCGAGGACGAATTCCTTCGTGCACATTGTGTGAACCATAGATCACCCGTAGCGCGACGCAGGTCACCGTTGAAGCCTCTTTCCTCCTGGAGGCTCGAATCCACGATTCCTGTGCATCAAGAAACAACTCTCAGTCCTGATGTTTGCCGCCAGGCCGGTCTCTGTGCGAACTCCCGTTGCCGTCGCTGCCTTTCTTCGTCGTGTCATTGTCCTTCTTATCGCCCTTGAGGCTCTCCACCTCCTTAAGCAGCCGGTCTACCTTATCCTCAAAGATCGCGGAGCCGCCGTTCCAAGCGTAAATTCTGCTCCGCGGCTTTGGTAGTGTCTGGGCCGTTACGGTCCTTGTCACCGTGTTCGGCTCCGCCTATGAGATGTTGGCGGATCTCCTCGCTCTTAGTCCTCCAGAGTTCGTTGAACTCAAGCCTGAGTTTGGACAGACGCCTCTGGGCCGCGATCATGGCGGGATCGGCACTACGCCGCACGGCTCCTTTGCTTCGATCCAACTCTTCGGCTGTCGCCTTTATCTGCTCGATCAGTGAGGCAACCTCCGGGTCATGCTTGAAAACCTGCACAACCTGATCTCGCAACTGCTCGTCGTTAGAGCGGACGGCGTTGGGTTTTGGAGTATCAGGTTTCTGAGCCCAGGTGGACGCCTGAGTCAAGACCAGGGCGGTGAGGCCGAGCACGCCGAGTCGGCCGGCCCAGCTAAGCACCGTAGGAGTCCTGGCTTGAACGATCATTCTCATCCTCCTTCCAAAAAAAGAAACAGGCCCTCCCACAAATCACGGTAGTGGTCACAGCGGCTGTCGGGGCTCCCGAAACCAATTCCAGGGCCGCCAGCAGGGCGGCCGCGTAGTACCTAGACACTTGTGACCGTCTACCGCCTTGACTCCCAAGTGTAAAGTTTCATTATTAGATCACCCGTTGCGCTCTCTGACGGGCCAAGGCCCGAGTGTCAAGTGTGATCCAGACATCACAACTTACGATCGGGGAGCATAATCAGAAGAGGTCGATTTTATCGAGACCAATCGTTGCCCGAATTGGGGAGAGGGAAAAAGGGACATGACAGATATCGATCGTTTGAGAGGGGAAGAAGTCTAGGGGACATGCAGGTAAACGCTTGATGCAAGCAGCTCAGAGGTTAAGGAAGCGCTATTCAGTGATAACCCCTCTTCCCTCCTACCAGGCCCGGCAAGAATGGTTATCTCGGACGCTTGCGGCATTATCGCACCCACGGCGCGCACGCCGCGGTTCACATGCGCCCACGGCAACAACACCGCCTCGACGAGCCCCCGCGAGGAGAAGCCGTCCAACGAGTTCGGCGCCGGCATCGTGTGATCCGGTTGCGCGAGCGATGTCCTTCTCGGGCCGGCCGCGCTTTGCGCGGGCGGCCCGGTTGCGTTGCTCCCCTCTCCCCGCTGGGGAGAGGGGTCGGGGGTGAGGGGCAAAGCCTTACACGAGTGGAAGTTCCGCCCCTCACCCCTAACCCCTCTCCCCAGCGGGGAGAGGGGAACCGGATCAGGCGAAAATCTCGCGGGCGACGTTGCCGGCCACGTCGGTCAGCCGGAAATCGCGTCCGGCATAGCGGTAGGTCAGCTTCTCGTGGTCCAGCCCCATCAGGGCCAGCAGCGTGGCATGAAGGTCCGTGGTGTGCATTCGCCCCTCGACGGCGTTCTGTCCGTACTCGTCGGTGCCGCCATAGGAGAAACCCTTCTTCACGCCGGCGCCGGCCAGCCACATCGGATAGCCGGTGATGTTGTGGTCGCGGCCGTCGGCGCCCCTGCGCGGTCGGCAGCCGGCCGAACTCGCTGCCGAAGAGAACCAGCGTCTCGTCGAGCAGCCCCGCTGTTCCAGGTCGGCCAGCAGCGCGGCGGTCGGCTGGTCGGTCGGCGGCGGCGTTGCCGATCAGCCCCTTGTGCAGGTTGGTGTGATGGTCCCAGCCCGGTTGGGTGATCTCGACGAAACGCACGCCCGCCTCGCTCAGCCGCCGGGCCATCAGGCATTGGCGGGCGAAGCTGCCGGCCGGGCCGGGCTTCACGCCGTAGGCGTCGAGCACCGCCTGCGGCTCCCGGGAGATGTCGAGCAGCTCCGGCACCTTGCCCTGCATCCTGAACGCCAGCTCGTAGGACTGGATCACGCCCTCGAGCTGGTCCGGAGCGCCGGGCCTCGCCGCCAGGTCGCGGTTCATCGCCTGGACCAGGTCGATCTGCTTGCGCTGCAGCGACGCGGTCGCCTGCGCCTTGAGGTTCGCCATCGTAGCCGAGGTCGTTGATCCGCGTGCCCTGGAAGTGGGCCGGCAGGAAGGCGCTGCCGTAGTTGGTTGCCCCGCCGAAGTTCGGCGGCGGATTGATGGTGATGTAGCCGGGCAGATCCTGGTTCTCGGTCCCCAGCCCATAGAGCAGCCAGGGCCCATCGACGGCCGGGTCAGCGAGGCCAGCGCCGTGCCGGTGTGCAACTGGATGACGGCCTCGGGGTGGGCCGGCGTGTCGGTGTGCAGTCCGCGAATGAAGCAGAGCTTGTCGACGTGCTTGGCGACGTTGGGGAAGAGCTCGGAGACCCACGTGCCGGTCTGGCCGTGCTGGCGCGAACTTGAACTTCGAGGCAGTGAGCGTGCCGCCGCCCGGGCCGACCTTGCCGTCGTCTTCTGGAGCTGCGGCTTGTACTCCAAGGTGTCCATCTGGGACATGGCGCCCTCCATGAACAGGAAGATGATCCGCTTGGCCTTGGCCGGGAAGTGCGGCGGCTTCGGGCGCCAGCGGCCCGGGACTGGCGGCGTCTGCCCGGCGGCGCGGCGGCGCGAGCGGCGTTCTGGCCGAGCAGCCCGGCCAGCGCCAGGTAGCCGAAGCCGGCGCCGGCGCGCTTGCAGCGCCTGCCGGCGGGAGACCTGACTTCCGATCGGAATCGACAGGGATCGCGGCTTCAGCATTGGTGTATCCGTTCCAGGCGGGTTGATCGTATGTGAGAGCCGGATTCGGCGAACCGGCCAGGCTCGCCAGATGGCCGGTTGGCAAACCGGGCCCTACAAGGTTCGTCAATTCACCGGAGATAGCGGGCTCGGCCGATCCCAGCAGGGCCTGGCAGAAGCTGGCCCAGACGGCCGTCGGCGGACATCGGCTCGCTTCGCTCGCGGCCGTGCGTAGTCCGCCAGATAGCCCCTCACGCGGTCGATCTCCGTCGCCGTCGCCGACCGCCCAGGGCCAGCCGGTAGGCCCGGTCGAATGCGCGCCGGCGTCGTCCAGATCGGCCTGCGCAGCAGCCGCCCGGCCAGGGCCAGCGACTGCCGCCGCACGAATGGGTCGTTGAGCAGGTAGAGGGCCTGCGGGGCGACCGTCGTCGCGTCGCGTCTGCCGGTGACCATGCCCTGCTCGGCGAAGTCGAACACCTCCAGCGACCGCGGCGTGATGCCGCGCAGCAGCGGCAGGTAGACGCTGC
This sequence comes from uncultured Planctomycetaceae bacterium, assembly GCA_963760085.1. GTDB lineage: Bacteria > Planctomycetota > Planctomycetia > Isosphaerales > Isosphaeraceae > Aquisphaera. The sequence continues at coordinate 1,409 of CAVXCB010000055.1, read as the reverse complement.
GGTGGGTGCTGGCCTGGGCCTCCTCGACCAGACGCTTTGCCTCGGGGCCGTTATTCCGCATTTCGACGACCTTCATGTCCTTGGCGGGCGAAGCCCCGGGCCGGGCCAGGTTCAGCCTCCCGGCGGCGGCGAGCATCGCGTCGCGGATCTCCTCGGCCTCGAGCCGCCGCGGGCTGTGCCGCCAGAGCGAGCCGATTCGCTGGATCGACCGGAGGCTCCGGCCGGCGCTTCGCGACCCGAGCTGGTACGCCCGGCTCAGCACGATCGGTCCGCACGAGCCTCTTGACCGACCAGCCGTCGCGGAACGAACTGCGCGGCCAGGTGATCCAGCAGCTCCGGGATGCGACGGCGTGTCGCCGGTCACGCCGAAGTTATCCACGCTGCTGACCAGTCCCTCGCCGAACAGGTGCTGCCAGACGCGATTGACCATCACGCGCGGGGTCAGCGGGTTCTTCGGGCTGGTCAGCCACGCGGCCAGCTCGAGCCGGCCGCTCTGCCTCGGGTTGATCCTCTGGACGCGGGAACCACGACGCCGTAGGAAGCCGCGGGCACGATCGGGCCGAGCTTCTCCGCCTCGCCGCGGATGCGGATCTCGGTGTCGCCGACCGTCTTCGGCGTCGCGTACGCCCAGGGCCACCTGGCCCGTTGCCGCCGGGTCGCTCAGCGCCAGCAGTTCGTGTCTGGAGCCTGTTCATCTTCTGCCGGGCGACCGCCTGCTTCGGCCGTCCGTCCGGGCCGGGGCCTTTCCCCGCCGGCGTGCCGGCGATGGACTGAACTCGCTTCGGGCCTCGCCAGCGCCTTCTTCGCTTTCGTCATCTTCTCGGCTCGGCCGCGGACCGGACGGCGACGTCGTCCGACGTGCCGGACCAGCTTCCGTGTCGTAATAGTCCAGCCCGCCGCCGCCCATCTTGTTTCGCAGGCCGGCGCACAGGTCGGTGCTGCGGAAGATGCCGGCCAGGGCGTAATAGTCCGCCGTCGGGATCGGGATCGAACTTGTGGTCGTGACAGCGGGCGCAGCTCGACCGTCAGGCGCCAGCACCGACCGGCTGACCGTATCGATCTGCTCGTCGACGTTGTCCATGATGAAGCGGACCTTGAACCGCTGGTTGACGTCCTTGACGCCCAGCGCCAGGAAACCGGTGGCGACCAGCTGCTCGTCCCGCTGCCGCTCGCGATCGGGCCGGGCAGCAGGTCGCCGGCGATCTGCTCGCGGAGGAACCGGTCGTACGGCTTGTCGTTGTTGAACGCGTCGATCACGTAGTCGCGATATCGCCAGGCGTGGGGGTAGGGCAGGTTCCGCGACGACCCGGTCGATTCGCCGTAGCGAGCCACGTCGAGCCAGTGCCGTCCCCAGCGCTCGCCGAATGCCGGCGAGGCCAGCAGCCGGTCCACGACCCTGGCGAACGCAT
>CAVXCB010000054.1:0-49712 GCA_963760085.1 uncultured Planctomycetaceae bacterium | reverse complement strand
AATCACAGCGGGGTACAAATTCGAGCCGTCGGTGACCACCACACGCGGCTCGAGCCCCCAGTTCTTGAGGTTCTTGAGAAATCGCAGCATGTGGTCTTGGTCATTGGCGGCCACCAGGGCGAAAGCCACCGGCAAGTCGCTCAGTGGATCGGTAGCCAGAAGCAAGGTAAAGCAGCCCAGGTGCAGTTCGTCCACGCAAAGAGTTCCGCTGAAATGCTCCAGGACCTTACGACGATGCTCGGCCATGTCGAGTTGCTCGACGCGACTGCGGAGCACGTCGTAGACAAATCCCGTGGAGAGTTCGAGCAGGAACTCGCGCCGAAGTGACTCCAAGACCCGATCGATGTTCATTCCGTCTTTGACGATGCGATCCAGAACCAGGTCTCGGACCTTGTTGTCGTAGTGGGCCTTGGGAAGCACGCCCTCGGGGGTGTTTCGGAAAGTCGTGCAGCATCTGCACTGGGCTGCGTACTCACCGTAGGTAATCCTCAGGTAGGCCACGGCCTTGAAAGCGACCGTGCGTACCTCGCGGGTACAGGTCCGTTTCCGTTTGCCCAACTTGCCACACGTGGGACAAGGGGCCTTCTTGGGAGCAGCAGTGAACCGGTATAAAGACAGTCGTGGGTGCATCCGTGCCCATGCTTGCGTCCTTCCGTGTTGAGGTCTGTCAGCACCCTCATTCACGGGGACGCAAGCCCTATCTATCAACCCCAAAGCATCTTACTCGTGCCTCCTTCTTCAGTGGAGATCCGCGAGGAGTGTCGCAATATATGCGGCCTTGTCTTCGACTTGAGGAACAAGGCCGCGATTATTTTGGGCCAGGACAGGAGGTTACCCATTGGGATTAACTTCGACCTGAATCCGCAGGGCAAGGCCCTTGGGTTTGCCCTGGTGGTCTCGACGTCGGAGGCCCTGAAGTTGATCAGGCACTTATCGCCACATACTTCGACGCCTACATCTTCGAGGCCGGGGATTCCTGCGATCACACCCCACAGCGAGAACAGAACCGCCCGCAGTACGCGCTGCTCGACCTGGGCTTCAGTCTCGTGGCGCGGCGAGCGAGTGGTGCCACAGTGAGGGATGATCTGCGATCGTTAGCTTGAATCCATCGGGGATGCGCTGGAATTCGCCATCGGTGTTTGCCATCGTCGGGTTCTCCCTCGGTCAAGGTGCATCGTCTGGAATTCGAGCCGGGTCATCCATAAAGGGCGGTGTATTCAGCGAGACAGCCGGGGCCAGATGCCAGCGGTTGCAGTACGGACACAGCCTGACCGCAAGTTTGCCTGCCTCAACCCCGCCGCGGTCGGTGATGTCTTTCAGCACGGCAAGGGCCCTCTCCCGGTCTAGGTAGGCAGTTGGCGTGTAGGGCAATAGCAACGTTTACGCACCATTGTGACCTCCTTAACCGAAAAAGCGCTCACGTCGTAGGCCCGTTCATACTGCCGGTGATCATGCCAGTCAAGCTCGCCGCGTCGACTCGCTCATCCTGGCCTCGTCTGTCAATTTTCTGGCACAAAAACCCACAGTCCTCGATGTATAGAGGCAACGGTCTATAGAGTACAGGCACGGTTGGCAGAGTAGAGGCAACGGATTGTAGAGTGCCGGCAACGTGGTCGGAGCACTGTTTGCGAGCAGCCGGGAGAGAAGGTAATCTGATATCGGTTTGCGTTTAAAAAGTCCCAAACCCGGGCGCTGGTTAAACTACCCTGGCCAGCGCCCGAGCCATGATTCAGCGCATCGCCGCGAACCGCTCGCAGCGAGCCTTGCCCAATATCACGGAAATGTAAGCGGTCTTGCCCTCCGACCGGGGGTGCAAGGCCGTTGTCGTATCGTGGCAGGGCCGGAGCGATCGTCCCATCAGGCTCATGGAGATCACTTCCCACGGTCCCGAGCTATGGCCATTCGGTAGCAGCTCACCTGCCGGGCCGCGCTCTCAGTCGCCGGTGCGAACGGCTCGGTCGGGAACACGAGGTCCATCATCATCAGCCGGAAGTCGGGCCGGTCGCGGAGCGGGTCGAGGGCCGATTCGGTCAGGTAATCCCCTGGGGTTGCGGTAGCCCAAAGTGACTGCCTGGCGCAACAAGGCCATGCCCTTTTCGGTCTGTTCCGCCCCATCCGCTGCGGACACCCCTGAGCCCGGCCGGCCCGCGAGTCCCGCCAGGCCGGCGTGGCAACAGGCCCGCACGAACGACTGTTCGCGAATAGGGTCTTGCTTCCGTCGTAATGCGCGGCACGCTTCCAGGCGGCAGCGGCTTCGGGCAGGTTTCCATGGCGTATCGCACCTGCCCGAGTCGCAGGTAGGTCTCGCCGAGGCCGAAACGCAAACTCGGGATGCGCCGCGACCAGAGGCTCACGGATCGCCAGGGCACTCTCGCTTGCGGCGATCGCCCCGTGAAACCTCCCAGACCGACGGAGCACGTCTGCCGTGTTGGTCTGGCAATTTGCCAGGTAATCCTTGTCATCTGGGTCTGCCGAGCTGGCATCGGCGAACTTCTGTCGGATCGCTTCTTCCCGCATGTAGTAGCCTATCGCAGCGTCCGTTTTTCCGGCCTGCGCGAGCTGCCAACCGATATGGAGGAGGAAATACGCCAGGTCCTCTGAAAAACGGGCATGAGGGGGTTGTCCTCGGCCAGCTTCTGCCGCAGCGTTAGCGCCTTGCCGAACTCGGCCTCCGCTTCCGATGGCTTGCCCGTATTCAACAGCAGGCGGCCGAGCTGTTAGTGGCTGCCCGCCAAGTACCCCTCAAATCTGGGTATGGCGGGGTTGTCATCGGCCAGCTTTCTGATTGATTGCCAGCACCTTGCGGTACTCGGCCTCCGCTTCCGATGACTTGCCCGCATTCGACAGCAGATCGCCAAGCGAGCGTGGCTTCCCGCCAGGTAGAGGCGGAACCGAGTGTCGGCGGGGTTGTCATCGACCAGTTTCTGTAGGATGCCAGCGCCTGCGGAACTCGGCCTCCGCTGCCGATGACTTGCCCGTATTCGACAGCAGATCGCCGAGGTCCAGGTGCCTTACCGCCACGCCGAAGCGGAATTCGGTGACGGCGGGACTGTCGTCGGCCAGCTTCCGTACGAGCGCCAGCGCCTTGCGGAACTCGGCCTCCGCTTCCGATGACTTGCCCGCGTTCGCCAGCAGCTCGCCGAGGTTGAGTGGATGCTCGCCATGCTGTTGCGGAATTGAGTGACGGCGGGGTTGTCGTCGGCCAGCTTCTGTGCGATCGCCAGCCCCTTGCGGAACTCGGCCTCCGCTTCCGTTGACTTGCCCCTATTCACAGCATAACGCCGAGGTGCGTGTGGATTTCCGCCAGGCGCCGCGGAATTTGGTGACGGCAGGATTGTCATCGACCAGCTTTTGCCGGAGCGCACGCCTTGCGGTACTCGGCCTCTACTTCCGACCACTTTTAAAAATTCGACAGCAGGTTGGCGAGGTTGTTGTGGCTGATTGCCAGGCTGTCGCGGAACGCAGTGACGGCGGGGTTGTCGTCGGCCAGCTTTTGCTGGATCGCCAGTGCCTTGCGGAACTCGGCCTCCGCTTCCGCAATCTTGCCCATATCCGCAAGACCCTGGCCACCCTGTAGATCGTGTCCGCCAGGTCCCGCCACGACTCGGGCGTCGCCCCGGGGGCGGCGGCGAGCGCCTCCTGGTCCGCTCGCCAGGCGGTAGACCGACAGGGCTTCGTCATTGCGGCCCGTATCGCCGAGGAGCGAGCCGAGACGCGACCGGCAGTCAGCCAGGACAGCCCGCACCGCGGCGGCCTCCGCGATCGTCGGGGCCAGCTCGACCAGCAGGGTCTCCGCCTTGCGGTACGTCGCCTCCGCCTCTTTGGTTTTGCCGGTGGACTGAAGCAGACCGGCGATGGCTGTCAGGCTGCGTCCCACGTCGGCCTTGATCTCCGGGTCGGACTGCGATTCAGCCGCCAGCGCCTCGCGGGCGGCGAGGACCTGCCGGTGTGCCGCCAGCGCGTCCTCCGGCTTGCCGACCTTGCCCGTCAGATCGGCCAATTCGTAGTTCGCCTGCCAGAGCCCGCCGCGACGCCAGGTCCGACTCCTTGCCCAGCAAGGCACCGAGCTTGCCGTAGAAGTCGCTGGCCGACTTGAGCAGCCGGTCGCGGACCTCCTTGAACTGCTCCTGCTTGAGCAGGAAGTCTTCGCTGACGCCGGTGTGAAAGGTCTTGATGGCGTCGACGGCCAGGTCGTAACGGGCCTGGACGGCGGCCCGGGATCGGGTGAGCTGGGTGTTGGCGGCGGCCAGGGCCTTGTTCGCGTTCGTCTCGCGTTCCAGCGAGGCGGAGAGCCGGGTATTGGCCACCGACTGCACCGCCGCCACGGCTGCCAACCCACCCAGCAACGTCAGCAGCACCAGGCTCGCCGCAATGACCGCGCCGCGGTGCTTCCGGACGAACTTCCGCAGCCGGTAAGACCGGCTGGGCGGGGCGGCCACCACCGGCTCGTGCGCCAGGTGACGCAGGATGTCGGCCGCGAGCCCGTTGGCGGTCTCGTAACGCCGGGTGCGGTCCTTCTCCAGCGACATCATCACGATCCAGTCGAGGTCTCCCCGCAATGCTCGCTTCAGGTGCGCCGGCTCGATGTCGCGGCTCGCCGCGATGCTCGGCAACGCGTCCGCCGTGCTCACCTTGGAGCTCGGCCTCGGCGGGTCGACCTCCCGCACCATTCGCAGCATCTCCAGGATGGCCCCCCGCTTGAACTGCTTCGCATCGAGCGGCGGCGAACCCGCTAGCAGCTCGTAGAGGATCACCCCCAGCGCGTACACGTCGGTCCGGGTGTCGATGTCCATCGACGACGGGTCGGCCTGCTCCGGCGACATGTACGTCGGGGTGCCGACGATCGCCCCGGTGTCCGCGAGGCTCTGGTCGGTGAGCCTCTGCTCCGTCGCCTTGGCGACCCCGAAATCGATGACCTTCGGGGTGGGCCGTCCGTCCACCTCGGTGACCAGGACGTTGCTCGGCTTGAGGTCGCGGTGGATGATCCCCTTCTGGTGGGCGTGTTGCACGGCCTGGCAGACGGCGATGAACAACTCCAGCCGAGCCCGGACCGAAAGCCGATGGCGGTCGCAGTACTCGGTGATCGGCTCTCCGCTCACCAGCTCCATCACGAAGAACGGCTGGCCAGCCGCGGGGGGTGGTACCGCCGTCGTAGACGCGGGCGATGTTCGGGTGGTCCATGAGGGCCAGCGCCTGCCGCTCGGCGTCGAATCGAGCCAGCACCGCGCGCGAATCCATCCCGATCTTGATCAGCTTGAGCGCCACCTGCCGCCTGACCGGTTGGGTTTGGGCGGCCCGGTAGACGGTGCCCATCCCCCCCTCGCCGAGGACTTCAAGCAGCGTGTACCGGCCGGCGATGACCTGGCCCACGCCGGATCCGCCGGGGCCGTCGGCCTCCGGGGCGTCCGCGAGCGAGAAGTCTGCATCGTCCGTTCGGTGTTCCTCGGTCGCCAGCTCCGGCGTGAGACGCGCTTCCGAGACGGGGGACCGGGTCGTTTCCAGGGTTGCGGGTGAGGTCGGTTCGGACTTTCCGCTGGCGTCGCCTTCCAGGAACCGTCCGGCCCCATCGTGGGCAGCCAGCAGCGCCTCGACTCGCCGGCGGAGGACTGCGTCATCCCCACAGGCGCCGTCCAGGTAGGCGGCCCGCGCGGCCGGGTCGGTCCGTTCGAGGGCTTCGAAGAAAACGGTCATCAGCTTCGGGTCGTTTTCGGGCATCGGTCGCCTCCTTTTGAAGGGATCTCATCACAATGCCCCGTTCGGCCCCGGAATGCGCCAAGGAATCCGAGAATTTTCTGGCTGCAGCGGTTTACACACGAGCCGCACGCCGGCTGCCAGCGATATCACGGCCGTTGCGATCGTGGTGCACTCAACTCAGGAGCCACCGCTGAACCCGCCGCCGAGCGCGTCGGCGAGCCAGGCCCGAGCGAACGCCCATTGGCGGTCGGCAGTTCGGCGCGGGATGCCGAGGGAGTCGGCCGACTCACCGAGCGTCATCCCCGCGAAGAACCGTAGCTTCACCAGATCAGCGACAGCGGGGTAATCCTTCGCCAGACGGTCGAGAGCGTCGTCGAGTTCGAGGAGGTCAAGGTCGGTGGCGGTAGCCAGGCCGGTGAGCCGGTCGAGATCGACCCGGTTCCGTCCGCCCCTCCGCTTCAACCGATTGCGGTCCCGGGCGTGGTTGACCAGGATCCGCCGCATCGCCTCGGACGCGGCGGCGAAGAAGTGCCCTCGACCTTCGAAGTTCTGGTCCCCGACCAGCCGCAAGTAAGCCTCATGCACCAGCGCGGTGGCGTCGAGGGTGTGGTCCGAGCTTCTCGGCGGCCATCTTCGCGGCGGCAAGCCTCCGCAATTCGTCATAGACGAGGGGGAACAATTCCGCCGCAGCCCGGCGGTCTCCCTTTTGAGCGGCTTCGATCAGATGGGTCAGTTCAGACATGAACGCTTAGTTCAGGTTTCGCAGATTTGAAGGTGGTCCTCTGAGCGAATGAACACGTCGGCTTCCTCGCCTATGTTTTGGGTATACTTGTTCAAGGTTCTAACAACTGAACAAGGCACCCAGGCAAGGAAGCCGACCTATAGAACTTACTCCCTCGTTCACAGCGTTGCTACAGCAGTTCGCTCCGGTGTTCACCTCCCCGACTTTCCTCACCTTCGTCCAGACTCTGACCGGTGGAACTCTCGTAGCGACGCCGCTACATCACTGAGGTCATCTTCTCCGGTAGCAACGTCGGCAACGGACATTGGTCCCCCTTTTTTTTTTTTTTTTTTTTTTTTTTTTTTTTTTTTTTTTTAAAAAAAAAAAAAAAAAAAAAAAAAAAAAAAAAAAAAAAAATTTTTTTTTTTTTTTTTTTTTTTTTTTTTTTTTTTTTTCTCTGTCGCAAACGCGGCCTGACCATCTTCGGCACCGGGATGCATCACGACCCGCTGCTCTCCAGTCTCGCCAGGTCCATGATCGACCTGGGGGCACGACTGGGTGATCCTCTCGCTGCTGATTCCCAACCCGCCCTGGTCCCCGACCAAGGTCTGGGCTTTGCCGGTGGGGATGAGGCTCTACCGCAACCGCCAGGGGCTGACCAAGGGCAAGAAGGTTCGACAGCGCGGGCAAGAAGCCAGCGGCCGTTTCTCGACCCGAACCATCGCACTCGCCCCGAACTGGCCGTCGAGCTGATCGCCCGGTTCGCCTGTGGCTCTCCCGCTACGGCGGTATGGTCTCAGCAGAACAGCGCCTACGGCGGCAAGAGCGTTCTGCCTTAGCATCTTGCCAGGGAATGTCAACTTGATCTGCCGGGTCGCCTCCAACGCGGCGTTGTACGAGCGGCGCCTCCGAGGCGCTCGAAGATCAGAGGTTCGCGCCCGCAATAAAAGAAAACTCTTCCCGGCTATGACGCAGTGGGCCCATGGACACCGGCCAAGCCTGGAGGAGATTCGAGTTCGATCAGTATGGGCTTCATGCGAAGCTCAAGGTCAAGGCGATCCGGGCCCTGTACTACAAGGCGGGTAAGCGACCGGTTGCTGACGATCGTCCTGGTCCGGGACCGCGACGGGAGGCGCCCCGATCAGATGTTCTACAGCACCCCCCCCCCCCCCCCCCCCCCCCCCCCCCCCCCCCCCCCCCCCCCCCCCCCCCCCCCCCCCCCCCCCAAAAAAAAAAAAAAAAAAAAAAAAAAAAAAAAAAAAAAAAAAAAAAAAAAAAAAAAAAAAAAAAAAAAAAAAAAAAAAAAAAAAAAAAAAAAAAAAAAAAAAAAAAAAAAAAAAAAAAAAAAAAAAAAAAAAAAAAAAAAAAAAAAAAAAAAAAAAAAAAAAAAAAAAAAAAAAAAAAAAAAAAAAAAAAAAAAAAAAAAAAAAAAAAAAAAAAAAAAAAAAAAAAAAAAAAAAAAAAAAAAAAAAAAAAAAAAAAAAAAAAAAAAAAAAAAAAAAAAAAAAAAAAAAAAAAAAAAAAAAAAAAAAAAAAAAAAAAAAAAAAAAAAAAAAAAAAAAAAAAAAAAAAAAAAAAAAAAAAAAAAAAAAAAAAAAAAAAAAAAAAAAAAAAAAAAAAAAAAAAAAAAAAAAAAAAAAAAAAAAAAAAAAAAAAAATTCGACAAGCCGTAAAACGGCCCGTCACCAGACGCCACTGTCGAGCCAGAACACTCGGAAGCCCGCGCAGCCGGATGTCGAAATAGGCGCCATGATTATCGCTCTTTGCATGGCGACTCCGTACGCTCTACAACGTGGTCACAACCATGTCTCTGTCGACACAGAGGCTCTCCGCGTATCTCTGGACCCAGAAACGACCACCCCTTCCGGCACGATTCACTAAGAACAAGTCCTTGGGGTCAGACCCCGAGGCCCGAAGCCCTTCATGAGTGGTGCATCTCATCCCTCAGGGCGGACATCACTGATTGTTCGAAATCAACCCGAGCCGTACGCCCTTATCAGTTATCCTTTTTCCCTTCTCGATTCGGAAAAACCTCCTGCGAATGGCCATGCGGACGTCACAGGCATCGTCCGATACCATTGGTTGATCCGACAACAACACCGGATCTCTTGGCTTGCTGGATTGCGTTTGCCGCCATTTGCCGTCCCTCTCGGAAGCGGCCACGGGTGGCACCAGAGTGTGCCGGATGGGGCGATCGGCTCCAAGGCTGATAGATTGCCCGTGCCGATCGGCTGACTCGAGTAGGGCGATTCTATGCGGCCGATCGGGGCGGGTTTGGTAAGGGGCTGCGCATTGGTCTCTGGTGTTCCAATGCTGACAGCCTGGTGGATTCGTATGTCTGATCAACAACGGATTGCTTGTGGGTATTCCGGTTGGGTGTTAAGCAAAGGTAGCGGCATCTTTGCTTGGCGGGGGCGTTTGAATTGGAGGCACGGGTGTTCGATGTAGCGCCAGCAGCTGAGGATCGCTAGGGCGAGTGTTGTGAGCATTGCTAGCGGGAACAAGGCCAAGGATGTGAGCCATGGGAAGGCCTTGATCAACAGCAGCTGGACCGGGAACGCGTACAGGTAGAGGCCGTAGGAGAGGTCACCATGATCGTAACGTAGGACCGGGCCGGGGACGTATGACAGGTAAACAAGGATGTAGGTGCAGAAGAGCGGTTCGGTTAGGTGGCCTTCGAGATTGAACTGGCGACGTAGCACCCCCATCTGGGTCATTCACCTGCCCTGCAAGCAGGGACCTGTAGCTCGCGATCAACTCACTCTGGTCTTGATCGAACGGCTGCTCTGCAGTTTGTACACAAACACTCATATAAAAAATATGATGATATCCGAGATCTATCAGTCTGTTGATAAACCCAGTTTCAGGACGGCGAGTAGCTTCGTTTCGAGCCTCTGATCAACGCTCCGAAGCCATCGATCAATCTCGGTCTCTTGCAAGTCTCCGAGGTGCCAGTGAAGCTCCCCGACGCGTCGTCGGAGTCTGACTATTTCGCCAATCGTTGGGTCTTGGCGTTTCAAGATCTGGTGCAGATCGATCGCCAGTTGCCGGACAGTACGGGCCAGATCGTCTGCATCGACGGCCTTGAGGTCTAAGCCGCCGGTGGTCGCACCTGGCATGGAAGTGTCTTTCACTAACGACGGGCTCCTGTTCTGAACGCACGAGGTGACATGCACTGAGAGAATTACCCCGGATCTCCCCAACCGTGACGGTTGATGTATCTTGGCAACGAGGATGGTGTCTACGGTCACCTTGAATTCGATAGAGGGATTATGGGGGGGTCTCAAGAAGGATCCAACATGAAGAGCCTGCTGGCCGCGAGAGCAGCTTATCTAGTGCCTGAAACCGGGAAGCGGCTAAAGTCCGGACAGAAGCTCTCGGATGCATACTACAACGCCAATCTGCCAGTCGTGCGCGGGACTGTCTCATTTCAGCCCCGTGGGCGGATCGGCAAGTTGACAGTTGGGCTGGCCTGGAAAGCTCTCCCCCGGTGAAATGCGGCGTTACTGGATTTCACCACCGTTGCCATGGAGGGCTCACGCATGTTCAAGCTACCGGTCCGCACTTGGGTCCGCAACGCCGCCGCTGTGTTCTCGGGTCAGTACGGCTCTGTGACTGGGCAAGCCCAAGATTCGCAGTGCAGCCGCGAGACAGTCTATGAGCATGCCCGCAAGGTCGAAGAGCGGCTGGCCGAGGCGTCCAGTGACAAGTCTCGGCTCGCCGAACAGGAGGCCGAGATCCAGCAACTCCAGCGGAGAGTCACCGAACTGGAGGCTCGTGCCCAGCAACCAGTCGCCCTGGACCCAGTCAAGCAACGGAAGTTCGCCACGGTTGCCTCTGCGTGGGGTTGAGCCTGCGTCAGACCGAGGATCTGTTCCAAATCCTCTTGCCCGCGGGTCAGGCACCGGACCATTCAACCATCGGCCGTTGGGTCAAAACCGAGGCGAAACGGGCCGCAAAGGTCCTCCAGGTGCTCGACCAAAAGTGCGCAACCGAGGTCCAGACCTTAGCTCTCGATGAGATCTTTTTTGGGGGCGGCCGACCTTGGTCGGCATCGAGCCGACGAGCATGACCGCGGTCTTTTGTCACAACGCCAACGACCGCAAGGCCGCGACGTGGCAGCAGCAGTTGACTCCTTTTAAGAATCTCGAGTTCGTGATCTCCGACGCTGCCAAAGGGATTGCAACGGCCCTCCAGCAAACTGCCCAATTGCGGCGCCGAGCGACCCCTTGGCGTCCGCTCTGGGCCACGGGCTGGATCTCTTCCATACGACTCAAGAGGCTCAACGAGTGTTGACACAAGCGTGGCGTGCAGTGGAGCCGCTTTGGGACCAGGCCCAGACCTGCGACGCCCAGGTTCAGCGAGACAAAAAGCAAGGAATCGACGCGCGGGGTTCGGCTTGGGTCGCCCGTACTGCCTGGTCCAAAGTGATTGAGGCGTTTGAACCGGTGGAACGCGTCGAATCGGCCTGGGACCGTTGCCGCACCGCCTTCGAGTTGTTCCGGCCCGATGGGCAACTCAATGATCGTCTCTGGGCGGAGGCCCAGATCAAGGCTGGCTTGAGCGAACTGACCGGACCCGAATGGCGCAAGGTCAGAAACTTCCTCACCGACCCACGCAGCCTGGCCTTCTTGGATCGAATGCACCAGCGTCTTGCAGCGGCTGAACCGCGAGAGGAATGGCGCGAGGTACTGGCTTGGCGGTGGTGGAGACGGCATGGCGGCTCCTCCAATCCAGGGCCGAGTCCTTTGGCCATGATGGCTTATGCCGTGGCCATGCACCTACCACTGGAGGATGCCGAGCAAGCGGCTTATGACCGGATCACGGCCATCCTCCAAGACACGGTCCGAGCCAGCAGCGCGGTAGAATGCATGAACAGCGTACTGCGGATGCAGCAATCCCGTCACCGCCGGATGACCCAACCGATGCTCGATCTGAAGCGCCTGTATTGGAACTGTCACCCATTCCGATCCGGTCCCCGGAAAAAGCAGTGTCCGTACCAAGCCTTGGGTTTGGGATTACCCACGTACGACTTCTGGACACTCCTTCAATCCGACCCGGACGACTTGACGCAAGAACTGTCAACTACAACGACAGCTGCGTGAGACAGTCCCTCGTGCGCGGCGACTCTATCAGGCGAGCGTTCCAATGGCTCTCGTGCTGAACGAGGCGTTCACTGAGACCCACTAGGACATGAGAACCTCAAGGCCGTCAGACGATGAGAACCCGTCCGGGGCCCCGATCTGACCGCTGCCGTGGCCGCCTGGCCCGAGCTGCCCGAGGCGATCCACGCCGGCATCATGGCAATGGTGAAGGTCGCCTTGCTGAACGAATACCTGCGATAGGAGGAATTCCACCACGGCGACGGCTTGGTAATCGCTTAGAGGTGAGACCGGGCAGACGGCTCTTGGAACCAAGCAGCGATTCCCGGCTGGCCAGGCGAACCTGGCGCGCTCGGTGGCAGCGCGGCGATGCGCTGGTCAGTCGAGGCTACCCTGGCAGGACTCGGACTGAGTGTTGGACAGGAAACGCTCCAGATCCCGCGCCATGGCCCCCGCCGACGAATAACGCCGCTTCGGGTCTTGTGCCAGTGCTCGCACAAGGATAAGTTCCAGCCCCTCTGGCAGGTGGGGAAGGATCGTACGCGGTCGCGGCGGTTCTGTATTCGCCAGGTATCTCGCCCAGAGCGAGCTTGGCAGATCCTTTGGGACGACTCGCGAAGGCTTCAGTGCGAAAGCCTCGAAAGCCGTCGCTCCTAACGTGTAGACGTCGCACAGGACCTCCTCCACCTGGCGGCCCATCAGCTTCTCGGGCGCCATGTAAAGCACCGTGCCCGGCTGGCTCTCCGCTGGTGTTCGGGGCATGGCATCCAGGTCGCGGCCCATGCCGAAATCGATCAGGTAGGTTCGTTCCTCGTCATTCCGATCCAGCAAGATGTTGGCCGGTTTGACGTCGCAGTGCACCACCCTGTTGGCGTGGGCGTCTTCGAGGGCCCAAGCCACGCGCAACAGGACACGAGCTACCGCATCGATGTACCGCGGCTCGGAAAGGACTGCCAGGCGGTGCAACTGAATCGGAGGCTGGCCCGCTCGATACTTTCGACGTTGATCCAGGACTTGACTAAGAGCGAAGCCGTCAACGAGCGGCATGGTGAAGAAGGCGACGTCGCCGTCGAGTCCGTACTCATAGGTAGGCAGGAGTGCCGGGTTGTCCATCCTCGCCCCCCGTTCGGCCTCACGCCGGAAACGAGCCAGTTTCTTGGGGACGCGGGTGCCGCCGGGCCTGAGTAGCTTGAGAGCCACGAGTTCTATGCGTGGCTCGATCTGAACGGCCTTCCAGACCTCTCCTTGGCCGCCTTGCCCGAGCGGTTCGAGTAAGTGGTAGCGGCCCACCCGCGGGCGACCACTTTCCGAGGGGAACCACAGGTTCGTCTGGCTCATGGTCTAGGCGGCCGAGCGGATCCGCTCTTCCGACTTGATCCTCAGTCGAATCCTTCACGACCGTTGTGGGCGTATCTGTCGCGACGATTCGGCCTTTGTCTCGTCGCGAGGGTCTCCAGTTACCCTCTGGTCTCCCAGAACGCATGACCACTGCCACCGGGTGCTTCATAATTCACCGAACCGCTCGTCTCGCAAGCTCAACCAATGTCAAGATGACCGTGTCTCCTCAAAAGAGGCGCAGACAATGATTGCCGAACGGTTCCGGCCGATCAACCACGCGCGGGCTATTATAATCGCCACACCGCCTTGCGTGGCCTAAGAACGACATCTGGGGTCGGTTGTCTCTCCTTCCTCGTGCGATTAATTAACAAATCAGGCCACGTGCCATCGACTGGGACAGACAGGGGGAATGTATGACCAGGTGCGACCTGGCGGCACAAGTCCAGGCCATGTATCCGCCGTGATCGCGCTCAGCCGCGGAGCCTCGGTCCGGCAGCACCCCTTATTGTCGTGGGATGTCCCTGCTCGGGGTCGAGGATTCCCGTCGTGAGCACCCGGCAGTCCGACCCGAGTGCGGCCAGCGGCTCGAGCAGCTCGCGTGTGCACAAGGCCGCGCCGTTGGACGGATCAAGGTGACAATGGATCCAGGCGAAAAGCAGGCGCATGGGAGACTTTGGAGGACAACGTTCGATGAGTTCGATGGGAAAGGTTCCGGATAAACGAAGCCACCGCCAGCACGCTGATGCCCCGAGAAAAGTGCAATTTCCGGAAACGCTTGCAAGAGGCGAGAAGTCATGTCGTATTAGATAGATAGGGGAGATGCTGCACATCGTCTTAGGCGATTCGCTCCGCTAGCAGCCCGCGCGCTGCAAAATGGGTAGGGCGGCGGACGGTGAGATTTTCTCGAGGGTGCAAGCCGAGCCTTCTGCTTCGCGTGTTGCGCAGACTTTCCGGAACGGCCAGGGAACGAGGATTGGTGAAGACCTGCCGGTTCGCAGCGCCGCCAAGCTGACTCCAAATTGGTTGAAGAGCATACGGCTCTGGCCAGCCAGTGACCAGAAAAGCGCCAAACAAACCCGATTGCTCTCGGCAGCAAGTCCTTCTCGTGCAAATAGTTTGCATTCTATTCATCCGCAGTTCTTGATACGAATCAAACCCAATCGTAGTCCAAAGGAATCTGTGGATCTCCGGCGGTGCGATTACCGCGCGACAAGTAAGGCGCTATAGACGCTAGTCATCAACGCGAGGTTGTTTGCTGCTTGAATACGCATGTTCACAAGAAGCAAGCCTGGCTCTGCCTCCCATTGCGCCTTCGATCGATGACTCCGCCGAATTTCGCGCAGGAGAGGTCGCAAGAACATAGCGGTCACGCCTGGGCGGCCTTGAGATTGCCGTTGTCGGTTTTGCCGGTTTTGTCTAGAGTTCGCCTCGAGTCGGACCCAGAACCGCTGCGGCAAGGGACGGACGGTCCGGGCCGAGCGATCCTCACCGGGTGGCTGTTCATGGAAGAGCAGTGTGGTGATGAAGTGCTTGGCCGCTGCATTAGCCGTGAGCACCATTCTGACCTCCATTTCGGGATGCGGGCTGGGCCCGCGTAATTTCCACAAGATCACCCATCCCGCTCCGCTGGTTCGGGCGCGCGCCATGAGCCTGAGTTACGGGCAGCCAGACGCCGTGGTGCTTCCGGCCCTGATCGGGCGGCTCAACGACGCCGACGTGGTGGTCCGGCTGGCCGCACACGAGGAGTTGAAACTGCGAACCGGGCGTGATTTCGGCTACCTGCCGTGGGGAAGCACTACAGAGCGCTCCGAGGCGATCAGTTGCTGGCAATCCTGGCTGGCGGGAAAGCCATCCGGCCAGGCCCCGGCGCAGCCGAGAAAAAGCTTACCCAGGCCCTCGCCACAAGTCAGATAGACCCGTAAACCAAGGGAGAACCCCGGCGATGGCCACGAGTACCAGCATGACGGCCCCGAATTTGCCGTTGTGGCTAACCCCCATCGGCTGGGTGGGCAAGAGCATTGTTGGCGTGCTCTCCTACTTGGGCGGCGTGGCTGCGCTCATGGTGTCGGCCGCGTTCTCGTTGATGACGTTCTCACGCGACGACGGCCTGCCTGGCTTCTGGTCGGTGCTCAAAGATGAGCTGTGGTGGTTGTTGCTGACTGGTACGCCGCTGGTCGGGCTGGTGCACGTGGCGATGGGCTCTTTTCTGTCGATGCAGGCTTATTTCGGAAGCACGTTTCTCGATGGCACGGGTGCAGTGGTCGGCGTGGGTCTGTTGCGGAACCTGGCCACTCTCATGACCGGGTTAACGATCTCGGGCTTGATTGCCTGCCGTCTGGTCGCGGGCGACCTTGGAATGGGCCAGGAACCGGCCATGGAGAGCCATTCTCCCGTCGGATCTCACCATCCGGGTGAGACCATGTACGACCGGCAACATCTTGCCATGCCTGGACGGCTGGCAGCCCCGCGAATCGTCGCCACGGCCCTGGCCTCGATGCTGCTTGCGCTCTGGGGCTTCGTCGTGGGAACCGTCGTGGGCTGGCAGTCGGCCGGTTCGCTGATGGGTCTGTCGTCGGATATGTATTTTCTTATGTTCTGCAGAATGATCTGGTTTCGCGACGTCATCGGGATGATCGTCAAGGGGCTGCTTTTCGGTCTGGTTCCGGCGGCGATCTGCTGCTTCGAGGCGCTGCGGTTGGTCGGGATCTCGGCCGGCGAAACATCCAGCGTGACGGCGGCGGGGAATGGTTTTGGGTCGAGAGACCTGGCGGCGCCGATCGTACGTGCAGCCTGCCTGTCAATGATGTCGATCTTACTTTTGAACATGACGTGGTTCATGTTGGTATATCACGCGGTCCCGGTCTACGGGCCCTCGCTCCTCCAGCCGCCAACGCCCTGACTGAGGAGCTATCCTCGTGCAAGACCATTCCGGGGAGGGAATCCCACGATGAGTGCTCGAACTTCGATACGGGACGTCACGGTTGGTCTGATCGTGATCGCGGGCCTGATGGGATTGCTCGCGCTCATGGGACTGGCTAGCGACGGCCCCGGGTTTCTCGCGGCCCAAAAGAGCATCGACGTGGTCTTTCGCGATGGCCAGGGTATTCGGGTGGGCAGCCCGGTGCGGGTCGCAGGCCTGGACGCGGGAAACGTCGTCGACCTGGACTTGGTGGAGGTTGAGGGCACGCTGCGGGCACGCGTGCGCATTTCCTTGCCAGCCAATCTGGTCAAGAAGCTGCGGCAAGACGTCAAGGTGAGTATCACTCAGGGCCTCACTGGAATGAGTCACGTGAACATCGTCGCGACCGGCAAGTCGGCCGTGGCCTTGGTGCCCGGCCAGTCGATCCAGGGTGTCGAGAGCTCGTTCTTCGACCCGATCATCGAGCAGGTCGGGCTGGGACCGGTCGAGCGCAGTGATCTGAGCCACACCATTTCCGAGGTTCGACACACAGTGGATTCGATCGCGCCGAGGCTGCGGCAGATGCTGGCCGCGTTGCAGGAGACCTCCGGGAACATGAAGGACATGAGCGACGCCATCCGCCCCGCTGTGGAATCGACTGTGGGCCATTTCGAGGATCTGTCGCGGAGGATCAGCTCGAGCGCTCCGAAGATCGATGCGACTCTGTCCCGGCTCGAGGCGATCACCCGGCAGGCCGAACTGATTCTGGGCGAGAACCGAGAGAACGTCCGCCTGGGCCTCGCCTCGGTTCGCGACCTGACCTTTTCGCTCAATGACGTGATGGCCAAGGACCGCGCCAAGGTGGAGAAACTGCTCGAAGGCCTGGACGTGACCCGTGCCCGGGCCGATCGGGTGCTTTACCAGGCTGGCGTTATCGCCGGCCAAGGTGTTCAGATCGTGGCTCGAAGCCGAGCCGAGATCGAGCGCTCGGTGACCAACGTCCGCGACGCAACCGACTGGGGAAACAAGCTCGTTCAGAAAATCTACACCAACCCGTTCGTCCTCAGTCCATTTTATAAACCCTCTAACGACGACCTGCGTGTCCAGGCCGTGTACGATACTGCTCAGGTTTTCACCAAGGGAGCCCAGGAACTGAACGACGCCATCAAGACAATTGAGAGCGTGCAAGCACAGGTGAAAACTCCCGAACAGCAGCAGGAAGTGTTGCAACTTCAGCAGAAGGCGCTCGCGCTGACGGAACGGCTTGGACAGACGTCAGCGCTCTTGGCCGAAGGGCTCAAACGACCAATTGATACGACCCGGCGAAGGCGATAGCGACCCGGCGCCGAATACACCGACAGATTTTCGGAGTTTTCATTCAATTCCCATGCAGCAGGAGTCGATAACCAAATCAGAGATGTCCAAATCGGACGCCATGGCTTGGACGGAGACCGGAGTCAGGAGATCCGACTGTCGTTAGCCGGCTCGCTATCTCGTGTAGGCTCCGAAGATTGTCAATCGAACAACACCCGGAACTGCCGAGGGTGGAGCCATCGGTCAGAGCACCAATATGGGAGGCCCAATGGAAATTTTCGGTGCAGGGGGAACACAAGGCCCTCAACCCATTTACCCGCGATTGACTGCATTCAGCGTGGATGCGGGTCATACGGTTCACGCGGGAGCTTCGCGCGATCATGTCGAAATATCCCCTCTGGGGCAGATGCTCGACGGCATCAGCCAGTTGCCGGAGATCCGCCACGAGAAAGTGGAGGAAATCCGTCGCCAGATTGCAGCCGGAAGTTACGAAACACCTGAAAAGCTAGAACTCGCTCTCGATCGGATGCTGGAAGAGATTATGGGTAGGTGATCGACGGCTGATTCCTGACCCGCGAGCCATTTCGAGACAATCATCCGGCCGGCGCCGGGGTAACCTTTCCGGGTTCCTCCGACGTCGGCCAATTGCTTTACTGTCAAGCGCCCGTGACCAGATGCGCGTACCACACAGCCACTCTTGGCCCGGCATCTGCCATCTTCCACGAGACACCTCGAAAACGATCAGTCGCAGGGGGACCTCCTTGGCAATGCCTTCGGTTTGCGGAAGAATACGGTCTAATCTGGGAACATAAGTGGTTATCTCCGCGAACCCAAGACACGATAAACCGAGATGCTCTCGGTTCGAGGGTCTCAGATCGCCTCGGCCAGCAGGGCCTGGCGACTCCCAACCCGAGGAGCCTAAGGACGTGGACCCGCTGCCCGCAACCTCTGACGATCCTCCAGCACCCGCGGCTCCCATTGCGGAACGGCCGGACGTCTCGGTTTCGACTCCGAACCTGACCGCGCCTGTGCCTTTGACCCAAGAAGAGGAGATCTTGGTCCAGGCCCTGATCAAGCGAGGACTCGTTGCCTCCGACCAGATTCGCTCGGCCCAACAGTATGGACGGGAGCACCAGCGGGACCTCCGGCAGTCGATTCTCGAGCTCAATCTGATCTCGCCGGAACAGCTCAACGAGCTTGCCTTCGAGCGGCTGGCGGCTCTGGCGCGTGACGTTTCGGACAAGGTCGTTGCGACCAAACCCCAGGCGCCCGTGCCGGTGCAGACGCAACCGCTATTGCCGGATCGCACCCAGCATCACCGCGACGTGCGCAAGGAATTGCAGGAGATGACCCAGACCGCTCCTTTGCCGCAAGTGGTGGGGCAGATCCTGGAACGTGCCTTTGATTGTCGTGCCACGGACATACACTTCGATTCCCAGGAGACCGGACTGAGAGTGCGTTATCGTATTGACGGCCAGCTCCAGGACATTCTCTTCGTCGAGCCGTCGATGGCAACCGCCATGATCAGCCGACTAAAGGTAATGTCCAACCTGAACATCGTCGAGCGCCGGCATTCCCAAGACGGGCGCATCTCGATCATGCACCATAACCGGCCGCGCGACCTCCGGGTGGCCACATTCCCAACGATTTACGGTGAAAAGATCGTGATTCGAATCCACGAAGTGCTGACAGCCGTTGTCGGCTTCACGCACCTGGGAATGAGCCCGGATCAAGCCGCGACTATCGACCGGCTGATAGCCCAGCCCTATGGCGCAGTGCTCGTGGCCGGACCAGTCGGCGCGGGCAAGACTTCGACCCTCTACAACTGCCTGGAGAGGATCAACTCTCCGCTGCGCAACGTAATGACCATCGAGGACCCCATTGAGCACCGGATTCCCGGCGTGAATCAGACCCAGGTCAACAGCCAGGGAGACATGGGCTTCAGCGAGGGCTTAAGAGCCATGCTGCGCCAGGACCCGGACGTCATCATGATCGGCGAGATTCGCGACGAGGAGACGGCACGGATCGGCATCCGTGCCGCGCTCACCGGAGTTCTGGTCTTCAGTACGCTGCACGGGTCTGACTCGCCCAGCACGATCAGCAATCTTTATAACTTCGGCATACCCGGCTATCAGCTCTCCAGCAGCCTGCTAGCGATCGCGTCACAGCGCCTGATCCGCAAGATTTGCCCCTATTGCCGGGTCACCTACGCGGCCGATGAAAAAGTCTTGCTCGGTCTCGAGCTTGATCCGGAGGAGCACAGGGACCTTCGGTTGCATCGCGGTTTGGGTTGTCCAGCTTGCTTTCAGACCGGCTACATGGGTCGCACAGGGATCTTCGAGATTATGATGGTAGGCGAGGAGTTGCGCGATCTGATCTTCCAACAAATCCCCAAGGACGTGCTCCGCCGTGTTGCGGTTGACCTGGGAATGCGAACGTTGAAGCAAAGCGCGGTCGATAAGATTCTGGACGGCACGACGACGGTTGAGGAGGTTTACCGCGTCGTCTCGTTCTGAAACCGGCAATAGGAGCACTCGGAGGGGACAATGCGTCCGTTCCGAGGAACCCCGGACCAACTCGAAGCGAACCGGTAAGGAGGTCTGCGATGCGCGGAGTATTCTCGAGAATCTCAGGCGGTCTGGCGGTGTCAGGCATACTGGTTTTCGCGTTCCACTCAGGACCGGCACAGGCCGATGATTCCGGTTTCTTCGGCCGGCTTTTCCGTTTGGGCGGAAACTCGTCGGCCGCGTCGACGTCATCGCCAAATTCCACCACCGCGGGTGGGTCAGGTTATCCGGGAATCCAGACGCCCTCGTCAGCCTTCGGCGACATCGGCACCGGCGGCTCGTTTTTTCCTGCCGGCAGCCCGGTCTATCGAACGCCGAACCCGACCCCGGCAGACCGGCCGATCTCGTCGGAAGGGCCATCCACGCCGGACCTCATAGGTTCACTGGAAAGCCAGCCCCGGCTCAGTCCGCGGCCGCGCGTCAGCAGTGCGGTTACCACTGCCGACCCGCTACTGACCCGCATCGCGCTGGGTCGTTCGAACGATGGCAGCCAGTTCGGAATGTTGCTTCAGGTCTTCGCCGACGGCACCGTGATTGATTCGGAAGGAGTCCATCGGCTCGGTGCTTCCGACCTCCGGCCGCTTATCGACGCCGCCCAGAATAGCGAGTTGTCGCGCGTTCGAGGCCATTGCGGCACACCCTCCAACGACTTCATTGAGTATGTTCATATCGTCATTTTCGAGCGCCGGATGGGCCGCCTTCAGGCTCACTCGTTCTCGTACGCGGGCAATCCCCAGGGCTGCGACAACGGCATCCGCTATCTGCACACTGCCCTGGAGAACCTCCAGGCCAAGCTGAGCCGCCAGTCAGCCCCAAACGCGGCCGCAGGCGCCCCGGCCGCAACGCCGATCTTCGCTCCGATTCCGCCGTCCGCCTCCGCCCGGACCGCTATTCGATCGAGATCGGCCCCCAGCTCGATCAACGAACCGGTCAATGAGCCCGTGATGGCTCCGCTGCTTCCAGACCCCGCGGCCGGTCCTGGGACTGCCACTGGCAGGGTCATCACCCTGACCCCACTCACTCCACGTTAAACACGTCAAAAGTCGAGTTGGGGGAGGATCGACTCCGGCAATGCCGACACCGTTCTTCCGGCCCGCCAGTGCGAAGGCGTGCTCGAGGCTGGATGCGAGATCACACCAGACCAAACATCGACTGAATCCACCTCGCGCTGGGAACCAGGGCCAGCCTCGTTAATCTTTGCACCGAAAGGGAAACGGGCCTGAAGCGCGCGGAGTAATGGGAACTCAAGTCGGCATCAAGCTGCTCTACCAACGGCCCAGCCATCAATCGGATCACTTCAGTTTCTGAAGGGGACTGACGAGTACATGCGGGACTCGATGGCTGGCGGAAGCCCAAAATAGGATTTTCTTGTCGACCGCCTGCGTTTCAACGCTAATTACTGATACTGGCCAAACATCTCTTGCCTTGACCAAGTAATGCGTTTAATATAGTATACGAAAAAACCTATTGGGCCAGGTAAGGCAACTAATTGGCGCAGATGAGATTCGGGTGTTTACCGCCGTGTTTGGCCAAGCAGCTAACACCCTCAACTCGGGGCCTGAACGCCTCACGATAGACCGGTCATTTCCATGAAGGAAAAGAATCACAAGTGCCCTGGATCGCCCCTGGACCACGCAGACCGTGTTCGCTGAATTCACTAGATCAACGTGACTAATTGAGGCTATCAGTCCTAACCCGGCTGCCCCGACGAAGGGAAGCAGGATCGAAAGCACGCGATCGGCCTCCGGCTGGGCGAGACTCGGTCGAGTAATCCCGCACGGCATCAAACCGGCAATCCGAGACCCATATCCGGATCAACGAATGTGCATCTTTGAGGGAGAATTCCATGCATCTCCCACGCGATCATTCCGGGGAGGCAGAGTGCAGCCCCTGGAGAAGTCTCTTGAACCTAATGCTCGGACGTCCGGCTGGCACGCGGAATGCGCAATTCGGCGGATGGAGATCGCAGTTTGATCGCACACTCGGAGGCGATCGGCCGACGTTACCGTCTCGAGCCGGGATCGCCATGACCTCCATCGCTCTGGCACTGCTCTTCGTGTCGTTGCTAGGAGCCAGTAGCTCTGTTCTCCTCTACTGTGTGATCGCAGCAATCGGCATCGGCTGGCGAATTCCCCATGCCGGTCTGCTCCTGGTCGCTTCCGTCGCGTTGGTCGCGAACTCTTTCGTGCTACCACTCGTGCTCACGATCTCCTCGTCTGACACGCTCAAGTGGACCTTGTTTCCCATCTGGTGCCTGGAAGGTCTGCTCATCAACTGTCTGTTGATCCAGCTCTACAAGGATCTGAACGATCGATCTTCCTTGAGTGATCTCCCCCCCTCAACGTCCGGACTGAGCCGAGCCGAAGAGTCTACCATTCGTTTATTGATTGAATCATCAAGTCAGAGCCATGAGCGATTACGCTTGATGGTCGAGAGCATCGGTGAATACGCCATTGTCATGCTTACTCCCGACGGCAGCGTTGCAAGCTGGAATGTTGGAGCAGAGAGGATTCTGGGCTATCGCCCCGAGGAGATACTGGGACTGAACCATGGAGTGTTCTACGTACCCGAAGACATCGAGCTAAGGGCTCCCGAGCGGCACATCGAGATCAGCAAGGCGAATGGGACATTCGAGGCCGAGGGCTGGCGGCGGCGGAAGAATGACACCCGGTTCTGGGCCCATGTAGGCGTATCCCCGATGCGAAACTCCGCGGGGAATCTACTCGGATTTGCGGCCGTCATTCGAGATATGACCGAGAAGAGACAGGCCGAGGAGTCGCTTCACCAAGCATACGAAGACATGGAAGCTCGAGTCCGGGATCGAACCGCAGAACTCGCCGCAGCAAGCCGCGCCAAGGATCAGTTTCTGGCTATCTTGAGCCACGAACTTCGGACACCGCTCACTCCCATCTTGCTCGCCACTTCCGATCTCCTGGAACAGGACGATGTGAGAGCGGAAGTCCGGTCCACTCTGGCGATGATCCACCGCAACGCCATGCTGGAGGCCCGATTGATCGACGATCTGCTCGATATCACCCGAGCCACGACCGGGCGATTGACCTTGTCGCTGGCGTGCGTCGACGTCCATCGCGTGATCCAGCACGCCGCCGAAGTCTGCCGCGCCGAGATCACGGAATCTCAGCTCCTGCTTAATCTCCAGTTGTCTGCATCCGGTCACTGGGTGAGCGGTGATCCGGCCCGGTTGCAGCAAGTTTTCTGGAATCTTATCAAGAACGCCGCGAAGTTCACGCCCCTCGGTGGCTGCATCACGATCCGAACCTGGAATTCCGCAGGGGACGAAGAAGGAGACATTCACCTTTCGGCCGAGGTGTCTGACAATGGCATCGGGATCCCTGCCGAACGCCTGCCCCGGATATTCAACGCGTTTGAACAAAAAGCGCCCGAAGAGCAGCGGCGCTATGGTGGATTAGGACTGGGACTGGCGATCAGCCGCTCCGTAATCGAAGCGCACGGCGGTCGCCTGACCGCCTCAAGCGCCGGTCAGAACCGTGGCACGACTCTGACTATCGAGTTCATGACCCTTGCGGACCCTAACCCGAGTATCAGCACTGACGACTGCCCGAGAGTCACTCTCGCAGGCCCTTCTGCAGCAGGGGGGCTCAGCATCCTCCTCATCGATGATAATCGCGACACTTTGAACTACGTCGCCTCATTGCTGCGGCAGCGCGGCCACCAAGTCAACCCGGCGTACGACCTGCACACCGCGAAAAGACTGGCTGAAGCAAACACCTACGATCTGGTCATCAGCGATATCGAACTGCCCGATGGGAGCGGACTGGAATTGATGCGAGAACTTACCCTCAGGCAACCCACGCCGGGAATTGCCTTGAGCGGGTTCGGCACAGCCGACGATCTGGCCATGAGCCTCCAGGCCGGCTTCGCCGAGCATCTCACCAAGCCCATTGACTTTCGTAAGCTCGAGGAGGCCATCGGCAGGGTGGTCAGTACAAAAGCCCTTGACCAACGCGAATTGAAGCACGAGCCGCCGCACCAGGTCACGCCGACTAAGCCTTGCTATGCCGGCGTGAGCAACCCTTCGAGCCCCGCCGAATTGCTCCGTCGCAACGGTAGTTCCTCAAAGCAGTTTGGCAAGGTGAGACTGGATCGATCAGTGACAGCACCGCGCACTAGACGCACTGAAGAATGTGATCCGGGGACCCGCTGATGATCGCTGGCTGATCACTCTCAAGTCCCCATTCTTTTCCAGAGGTCCGTTGGGAGGAACTCACCATGACAGGTGATAGAGTACGAAGCCGTCTCTTTCATCGCGCACCCACGTCGAAAGCCGTCCGTCCTCGCTTGGAAGAACTCGAACCTCGGTTATTGCTTTATGCAAACACGGGAGACAAGTGGACCCAGCCCATCCGGATAACTTACAGCTTCATGCCCGACGGCACGAGCCTCGGGGGCATCGCCAGCAATTTGCAGTCAACGCTCAACGCGCACTTCACCACTGCAAGCTGGCAGGCGCAAATCGCCGATGCGGCGGCGGTCTGGGAGAAGGTGGCCAATGTCAACTTCACGCAGGTCGCCGACAATGGATCGCCCCTGGGTGTTGCCGGCGACCAGCAGGGCGATCCTCGCTTCGGCGACATCCGCATCGGTGGCTATGCGATGTCGAGCAGTATCCTGGCGTTTACTTACCTTCCCCCCCCGGCGAACGGCGGGACCGACGCTGGTGACGTCTTCTTCAACACCACGCAGTCGTGGCAGATCAACGGAACGGCCTATGACCTGATGACGGTTGCCATCCACGAATTAGGACATGCGCTCGGGCTGGGTCAGAGCACCGACCCCGCGGCGGCCATGTACGGGACCTACATCACCACCAAGCAGGCCTTGGACGCTGATGACATCAGTGGCATCCGTTCCATCTACAATGCCCGCCAGCCGGACATCTTCAATGCGAGTTCCTCCAACGCCTCCTCCCGCTCGGCCGCGGACATCTCCTCGTACATCGGCGCCAACGGGCAGCTCTCGATTTCGGCGCTGGACCTCATCCCTCCCACGAGCGGCGGCAACGCGATCGAGTGGTACAAGGTCACTGTTCCCCCCTCGACTACTGGAACGATGACCGTCCGCATGCAGTCCACAGGTCTTAGCCTGCTATCCCCAAGCCTTGCCGTCTTCAACTCGGCGGGAAACACGATACTCGCGCAACAAACTTCCACCAACTTGGGTGACACAGTCACGACCGTGATCAGGAATGTGTCTGCCGGCCAAGTTTACGATATCCGATGCCAGGGCTCAACGACGGGGAATTCGGGCTTCGGGGACTATGGACTTCAGGTGAATTTTGGCTCGCTAACCCAACTTCCGATCGCGCCTCCCAACACCACCGTGCCACAAGCGCCCGACAAGGGCGGCGGCACGCTGAACGAGAATCGCCACAGCACCGGGAATGCCGGCCAACTCATCACCGTGGGCAGTATTACGGCTACGGGCGATACCTTGTTGGTCAACGAGAGCGCAGATCCCCAACTGGTCATGGGAACCGCCGAATACCTTGCGCCCTCGACTGCCTTATCGCAGCCGCCCCTTCCGATCGACGATGACCAGCCCGTTATCGGAACCGATCAAAGCAGCCAGAATGTGATAATGACACTAAATTTCTTCTCTAACGACACCGACAACGAAGCGTTCTTGCCGACTCTGATCCAGCCCGAGACCCAAAGGACCGAGGCGATGCACTACGAGATCGTCGATTGCGCCATGGACGGCTGAAGCTTGCACCCCCAGAGCTGAGGGCTCACGTGCCGGAGCATTCTCCACGACGCTCGCGTCAGAATGCCGAAGGCGTCCGGACCACGTGCAGTCGTTGCGAGGGAGAGTGGCTTCAAGCGATCTGTGACGAGCCGACGATCGGTTTCCCTCGCACCGCGCATCGCCCCGAGTCTGCTCAGGAGCCACTCCAATGTTTGATCGCCCATGCTCCGCACGTCGCGCCAAGACAAGGCAAATCCCGCAGTTTGACTTGCTGGAAGGGCGCATTGCCCTTTCGGGTGTTGGAAGCCCGGGCGATACTCCCCCGTCTGCTCTGCTCGCGAGCACGACGGCGGCCGTCGCTCCGCAGACGGAGCAGGGCCCATTGTCCGTCAATCTCATTACCCCGGCCTCGAATTCGGTGCTTGCCGCTTCCCCTTCGTCGCTCCTGCTCGAATTCAATCGTCCGATCTTTCCAGACACTGTGGACAACGATGTCGTGGTCGTCCAGACTGATGCGGACGGCAACCCGACCGCTTGCACGACTCCTGATTCGCTTATCGTGGACCCATCGGCGACCCTGCTCACTGCCACCCTCTCGGAGCCACTTGCACCGGGCCACTACCAGGTGTGGATCCTGGGCACTTCGGCCATCACGGACCTGAATGGGAACTACCT
This sequence comes from uncultured Planctomycetaceae bacterium, assembly GCA_963760085.1. Taxonomy (GTDB): domain Bacteria; phylum Planctomycetota; class Planctomycetia; order Isosphaerales; family Isosphaeraceae; genus Aquisphaera. Next base: position 23,675 of record CAVXCB010000054.1, on the reverse strand, counting down.
GACCGACGGCACGACCAATCTTGTCCTGGGCCAGTTCGACGTGGCAGTCCCGGGGGTCAGTCTGGCCGACGCGGTTGATCTTGCGGAACCCGATTCGACCCCGGAGCAAGTCGCCGGTGCGCTCGACTTTCAGACACCTTCCCAGGCGGTCGCGCTCTATCGTATCCAGCTCGACCCGGGCCATTTCTGGCGTCTCGGGCTAGAAGTGACACCCCAGAACGACGGGCAACCGCTGGATACGGCGCTGGCCTTGTTCGGCGACCAGGGCCAGCTCATCGCGAGCGACGCCGTGGGGTTGCCGGATGCTCCCCAAGATCCCTACCTGTTTGCCGGTCTCCAAGCGGGAACCTACTACGTCGGCGTCTCTGGCGTGGGCAACCTGCCCGGCCAGCCGGGTGGATATGACCCCGCGACCGGATCGCCCGGCACGGTGATCCAGACACAGAATGGCGGTCCATTCACGCTCTACTTGGTTGCCGATCCCGTGGACACCCCGCCGACTCTCCTGGGGTTTACGCTTGACCATGCCGATCCCGCTGATCCGCGCTGACGGGTTTTACTCTGGCATTCTCCCGAGCCATGGCCGCGACCGGCCAGCCCGGCGATTGGGAACCGGCGCTGAGTAATGCCGTCGAGGTCGTCGACCAGGCCGGTCGGAGCTGGCCAGTCCAGGTCTCGAATTACTCGGAATCCGATGCCAAATTCTCTTATCTTTTCGACACGTTCTTGCCACCTGGTCACTATCTCGTGAAATTGCCGCAGCAGGGAGGATTGACGGACCTTGCGGGCTTATCGCCGGTCGCTGCCGGAGAGCCCTCTGGAGTCTTGGGGCAGTTTGACGTGGCGGTTCAGCAAGGCGACCAGAGTTCGTCGACCACGGGCGATATGCCGTACTCTGGGGTGGCAGGTCGGCAGCCGGAGCAGAATCCGATAGATCTCGGCGCGCTGCTGCCCGTGAGCGCGGTCGCCGGAGTCCCGCTCGACGTTGCTCTGTCCCCGGGGCAATCGATCACTTACAACGTCGCAGTGACTGTACCGGGACTGTATGTCTTTCAGGAACAATCCAGCGGCGATCCGCCCTCCGCTCAGATCACCGGTCCGGGACTGGAGAAACCGCTCGCCTCCTCGGGAACGAACGACACACTCCTTGCACCCGGTGTTTATTCGATACAGCTCGAGAATGCAACGAACACTCCGGACCAAGGCCATCTATTCGTCCGCCTCTCATCGGACCAGACTGAGCTCGTTCTGGCAAACGGTGTCGGCCAAGGCCCCGCGCTGTCGTTGCGGCTGATCACGTTCTCCGAGTTCACGAGCCCTTCACCAACAGTCACATTCACGCCACCGGCACTTGGTCCCTTGCCAATGGCCCATCCAGATGCGAGTGCATCGGGGACGACCGATTTCATTGCTGGATCCGCGGACGGCCCGATTCATGGCGATTCCCAGTCCTTGCGCGGTCTCCCGATCACAGATACTCTGGCCGCCACAACTTCCTACTCGGGCCTGGGGCCCGGTCTGATCGGCCGCCCTGCGGTCGCGGCCTATGGCATTGAGACCGTGCAGCAGGAGGCCGTCGCCAACACAGGTTCGCAGAGCTATCAGGGCGCGGTGTCCGGCCAGTCACTCAAGGCCTTTCCAACTGGTCCCGCGAGATTTTTCTGGGAGTCTGCCGGTCCGACTGAAGGGGATCTCGCGGTCTACGTGACCGGATCTCCCGCCCAGGCAACAATGATCAGCCTCGATCTGCGTAGTGCAATTGCGGCCACTCTTGGCTTGCAGCGATGGGCCTTTCAGCACGGGGGGTACCTGCTGCGCTGGGGCGGATCCCAATCCGAGGAACGTGCAACAGATGAGGCTTTAAGCGTTAGATTTGCAAGCCTGATCCCCTGGCATGGCTCACGCCGATACGATCTCGGAAGGCCGCCTGGCCAAGAGTTCCGAGGGGATGAGGCAGACCAGGCGAACGCTTGGGCCAGCCTGCTTTCGCCTCAGGTTGTGGCCCTGTCCGTGGCGGCGATCGCGCAGATGTGCTGGTTCTACATGCGGTGGAGAAAGTCTCGGAGGCACTCGGAACAAGAAAGAATCGCTCCGATACGAACCCGAGGCAAGGGCTGGGACCGGCTCAACGAGTTTCTTTGGATAGAGTCGCATCATACGAACATCCTATAAATATATATGTGTTTATTAGATGCACCGCTCGCTCTCAACGATCACTCGACTGGAATGCAGCCCTCTCGCCTCGCGACCTCATCCCTCAAGGGATTCAAGCCATGACCAGGACAGAGATACCGACACAAGCGATCGCTCAGTCACGGTTAGCCGCCGTTCGCCCCGGCGATGCTGAGCCGAACCTCTCCGGTCGAAGAGAAGGACGAGCCCAGCCACTGATCCATCAAGATCGCAGCGCGTCGGCTTCGGCAGGCTGTGATCCAACCGGCGACCTCCGAGCGAAGGAACCCGAAGACTTGCAAGAGTCCGTCCGCGCCACTTCCGACGCGGCAAGTCAGCCTCGAGTTGGCTCTGATTTCCTGGGATTTCACCTGCTCGAGATTCTCGGAAGGGGTGCTTTTGGGACCGTCTACCTGGCTCGACAAGGAGATCTGGCAAATCGCCTCGTTGTGCTCAAGATCTCACCCCGGCGAGACGAGGAGCCTCGATTGCTGGCCCAGCTCCAGCACACCAACATTGTGCCGGTTTACTCGATACACTCGGCTCGGACGCTTCAGGTTGTCTGCATGCCTTTTTTCGGGACCACGACGCTTCAAGATGTCAGCGATCGTCTCCAGAGTCAGGTCATGCTACCGGTAACTGGTCTAGGGCTTATCAGTTCAGTGATCGACAACCGACTGGAACAGCAAGCTCGTTCCATGACTCGATCCCAGCATGAGGGTGATCCACTCCTTGATGCTGTCCGACCGCAAAGCTTACCGGTGAATCCGAAGCGGCAGCAGCCACCTCCCGCCGACGAAACCCTGAAGTATCTGAAAGGACTCAGCTACGTCCAGGCTGTGTTGTGGATGGGTTCGCGGCTGGCGAGCGGATTGGCTCATGCCCATGAGAGGAAGATCCTGCATCTGGATCTCAAACCGGCCAACATCCTGCTTACCGACGAAGGTCAGCCGATGCTGCTGGATCTGAATCTTGCCGTCGACCTCAAACAAGGGGCCAGTCTGGTGTCGCTCGGAGGAACAGCCCTGTACATGTCTCCCGAGCAGCTCGACGCGCTGCAGGAGGGGACGCGGCCGGTGGACGGACGAAGCGACATTTACTCGCTGGGAATCATCCTCTTTGAGCTCCTGACGGGGCGACGCCCCGTCGATGTCACGAGGGGCCCAGCCGATGCGATCGTTGCCGGACTGATCGCCAGCAGAAAAGCGCCCGCTCCCCCCCTTCGTTGCTGGAACAAGGCCGTGAGCCCTGCCGTCGAATCGATGATTCGACACTGCCTGGAACCAGATCCGGCACGACGCTACCAGGACGCTTATCAGCTTCAGGAAGACATCGAGCGGCATCTCTTGAACTACCCCCTGAAACATGCGCGGGAGCCATCGCCCGTGGAGCGGGCTGCCAAGTGGCGACGGCGCCATTCGTCTCTCATGAGCACGACCACGATGGGCTTTGTGGCGCTTCTTTCCATCGCCCTGGTTTGCCTATCAAGCTGGTTCGTCCTGAGAAACAGCAGACGAGCCCAGGCAAGCCTGAATTACCTGAGATTCCACGACAACTTCGAGAAGTCCCAGTTGCTCCTGAATACCATTCACGACGGATCGCAGGATCACCTGAGTCGAGGCCTCCGTCTGGCACGGTCGATCATGGTTCCTTATCTCGACATCAAGGGGGATTTCCTGGCTTCGGCCCCGGACTATGAGGATCTGTCGGAAACCGAGCAAGCCGCTCTACGGCGTGATCTCACGGAACTGATCTTGCTGGAGGTTCGCGCCCGGGTCGCTTTAATCAACCCGGGCGACTCCGAGTCGACGCGTCGACAGATTTATGAAGCGGCGATCGAGCGACTCGAGAAGGCCCGCGCACTTGGCCGCGACCTGCCGGCCGCGTTTTATTACGACCGAGCGCGTCTGCTGGCCGCGCTGGGCCGCCAGCAGGATGCCGCGAGAGACCGCAACCAGGCGGGCCAAACGCCTCTCCGTTCCGCGCGTGATCACTATCTTTTCGGAACATTCCTGCTGGCTCAGTGCCTCTCGGATCGTGCCGAAGCATCGTTGACCCGCGCCGTTACTCTCGACCCGCGCCAATTCTGGACCTGGTTTGCTCTGGGAATTTGCCACAGTGATCAAGGAAGGCACGCTGATGCTGCTGCAGACTTCGGGGCTTGCACCATTATTGCTCCCCAGCTCGCCTGGCCGTACCTGAACCGCGGATTGGCTCTTTCCAAGAGCGGAAGGCTCGCCGAAGCGGTGGCCGCTTATGATCGTGCCACTGAACTCGATGATGCGTTCGCGGAGGCGCTCGTGGATCGCGGCCTCGCCCTGCTCGAGTTGGACCATCCCGAGCAATCGTTGGTCGATTTCGCGCGTGCCATCGCCCTTAACGTTCGAACCCCGGCGGTTCTGGCCTGCGCATGCTGAGGCGTTGGCGCGGGTAGGACGTCACACCGACGCGGAGGCCTCGTTTTCCGCGGCCATTCTGTCGAGACCCAGCGATCCCTCGCTGGTCGTGGCACGGGGGTTCTCTCGCCTGAAAAGGGACAAGCGCGGCGCCGCCGCCGACTTCAGCCGGGCCCTTGAACTCGACCCGAGGTGTGCCAGAGCCTATCTGGGAATGGCACATCTCGTCAGGACCCAGAACCAACGCGCCGCACTAGCCCAGGTCGAGCAGGCGTTGTCGATCGACCCGGAATTCTGCGATGCTCTTCAGCTTCGCGCCCTGATTCGAGCTCGCATGGACGACCCTGGCGCCGAATCGGATGTGGAGCGGATCCTTCGCACTCCCACACCTCAGCGGCTTTATAACGCAGCCTGTGCCATGTCGTTGCTGACGCGCGGCAAGAGCCGTCCAAGGTTTACGTCGATGGCTCTGCTTTACTTGCAGCGCGCAAAGGAGGCCGGTCTTCGCCTCGACGGCATGGCGGCAGATCCCGATCTGGCTCCCTTGAGGAATACTCCCGAGTTTGCAAGACTCCTCGCTGGCATCGGAGAGACAGGGAAATGAGACCGCCGCTTTTTCGCCCGAGTTTCTCGCTCAGTTTTGCCTTTCTGGAACACCGATCTCCAGTCGACCCCAGTCGACTCAGTCGAAAGCCTGTCTCCGCGTCTCTGGATCATTCGCGGCGATCCCGCTAGAATGAGGTTCGACTTTGAAAGCGACCTGGCCTTGGCGGCCTGCGGCCAAGACGGCGACTGCTCTGGGGAATGCTTGTGGCCGAAATTCGCACAGTCGATCAACTGGCACCGCTTTCCGTCACCGATAGCCCCGAGGCGAAATTTCGGGAGTTCCTGGAGATCCGCGGCGAGAAGCTTACCGAACCCAGGCGTGTCCTCGTCCGCCAGGTCTTCGATACGCATAAACATTTCGATGCCGACGAGCTGGTCCGCGATGTGCATGATTCTGGTCATGCGATCAGCAGGGCTACGGTCTATCGAACGTTGAGGCTGCTCGTTGAGGCCGGCTTGCTTCGCGAACTTCGCCTGACAAATCGCACGGCGTACGAGCACGACTACGGGTATCCGGCTCACGATCATATGCATTGCACCGTTTGCAATCGGGTGGTCGAATTTCGCAATGACGAGATCCGCACAATCCGCGACGCAGTCAGCCGGGCACATGGGTTCCGCCCCTCTGGCCACCGCTTCCTGATCACCGGCGTCTGCTCTGGGTGTAGCCGGGTCCACAGTCCCCGGCGTCGATTAGACTTGATCTAGTGATTGAACTTGGTTGCGGGCCCTTGCCGTCATGGTGCGCTTGCGTAACCGCCCATCCCTGTCTGCCTGCCAGACCTGGCCCGTGTGCACATCAAGGGCCGTCAACCATCCTCCGCCGTAACAGCGGGTGTCGATGCACTTGATATGTCCGAGGTCGAGAATCTCGCCGCTTCTCTGGGAGGTGTGGCCAACGATCACGGTCTTGCCGGAATGATGAGGGCCTGGAACGCAATCTCGAAGCGACTCCCACCGCAGCGCCAGGCCCGGTTGCTGGCTCATCGGCAGGTGGGGAAGGTAGGTCGCATGGAGGAAGATGTGGGTCTCGGTTTCAAAGTAATCAAGGCAGGTCTCGAGAAACGCGAAATGATCGTCGGGGATCATGTTCAAGTCCGGCGGCGAGGAGGCGCCATAGGAAGCCAACGTTGCGATGCCGCCCATGCTGATGAAGGCCGAGAGATGAGCGCTGTACCGAGCCCGGAGAAGCATATCGTCATGGTTGCCGAGGATAGGAACCAAGTTACACTGGTCGGCAAGGATGATCAGTCGTTCCAGCACGCCCCGGCTGTCCCAACCGCGGTCGACGTAATCGCCGAGCGTGACGATGACGTCTTCTAGCTGGGGATCAATTGCGGCAAGAAGGGCATCCAGGGCCAGGAGACAGCCGTGAATGTCGCCAATCGCGATCGTTCGTGCAGTCACGGAGGTTGTCATTTCACTTAGCCCAGTTCCGTCAGTCGCCGGCGCCGGGCCCCTGCTTTTGGGCAACCCAAGCTCGACCGCGGATCCGCCCCGACATCCAAGATCTACCTGGCTGCTAACCGGCCCTTCAGTTCGATTTTGATTGGTACACGTTTCACTTCTCAACGATCTGGCCAGGAGAAATCCGTAGATGTCCGTCATCCGCAGCAGGATTTTAAATGTAAAACGAACATTTGTCAAGTTTATGAAACTAAACAGAAAGGGATCTGGCAATTGATCTATGAGAATGTCATGACTTTCCAGGAGATTCCCGGCAGGGCTGAGACGTGTTGATCAAGACCTCGGTCTCGTCAGGCGTCTTTCGCTGAGGATCGCGATCACCTGCCCTGCCATGTCGGCCATGGCCTTGGCGACCCACCACTGGCATGAACATGATCTGCATGGTCGGGTAGCGCGGTCCAGTCTACTCGAAAATGGAGAATCCGATTGACAAGCCGGGTATGACTTGTTGACACTAGTCTCTCGAGTCAAGATCGCAGGGTAGGTTTAGGCGTCACACCCGATTTTGCCTGTCGCCACGGGAATAGAAGAGCTTGATGCGTCCGCGAGCTAACCCATTCCTTCTGGCCACGATTCTGGCGTCTATGCTGCCACCACAGTGGGTGGTCCGGCATTGCATGCGCTTCCGGCTTCGGGCATCTGCGCCACCGGGTTTGCGACCGAGCACGAGTCGGCGCCGGGACACGGCGATCAGCAAAACGCCGCCGCTCACGACTGCCCGATCTGCTATTTTCACGCACAGGGTCAGCTTATCGCTGATCCCGATCGGACTCCCAGCCTGGAAATCGTCCGATTACGACCCCAGGAACAGGCCCAGCTCTCTTCACCTCCTGCCGTCGCCCGGCCATCGATCCCCCGCGCCCCTCCGCTCGTCTGAGATCCTCGGTCCACGGCTCATAGACCACGCCATGTGAGTCTTTCGCACTCGATCACTTGGCGGCCACGCTCGCTACCAGCGGAACGGCTTGCTGGGCCTTGATGCTAGCGTTCAGGGCTTGAGTTTCAGCACCGCGAGGCTGCTACAGGTCTGAACCCCGTTCTCGACGATTCGAGCTCAAGCTTCTGGCTGGACATGCCTTGAGTCCGGGTTTCGGAATACACAGGGCGTTCCCGTCCGTAAAGCTTGATCGATACAGTAAAATCGGCGGACAAGCTGCCCAAGGCTGCGGTCGCGACCTGCCATTTTGCACACACTGCCCGGCCCGGCGAGACCAGGATCGTTACACGGTTCGGAGCCGGGGAAAGCCATCAATTCTTTTTCTTATCAAGAATCACAAAACACGAAGGGAATCCATCCATGCAAGCATCAATCTCCAAGATCCGCAGGGGTTTCACCCTGATCGAGTTGCTGGTCGTGATTTCCATCATCGGTGTTTTGATCTGCGCTGCTCTTGCCCGCCGTGCAGTCTGCCCGCGAAGCAGCCCGCCGAGCCCAGTGCGTCAACAACCTCAAGCAGATCGGCCTCGCGCTGTACAACTACGAGAACAGTGTCGGCGCGTTTCCTCCCGGCTACATCGATTACCAAAACAACCCCAACTATACTCCCGACCTGGACATGGGACCGGGCTGGGGCTGGGCGGCCATGTTGCTGCCCTTCCTGGAACAGCAGCCCCTGTATAACTCGATCAATTTCAACCTGGGAATAACAGTCGTGAGCAATCCGGCCACGCAGCCAACAGCACGGCCGTGCTGACGTCGTTGACCGTCTTCCAGTGTCCTTCGGATGGTTACAACCCGCAGCCCGTCATCCTCTACGACAGCACGTTCACCAACCCCATCGCCACGGTGGGGCACTCCAACTACGTCGCTGTCTGCGGCTGGGAGGAATGCTTTATGAACGCCACCGGGAACCCCCAACCCATCTACCTCAACCCATACGACGGCAACGACCTAGACGGAGACCCCACGGACGGCATCTATGGCAGCAACAGCGGCATTACCTGTGGGTTTGGCGCGGCCGGCATCGGCATGTTTTGGCGCAACAGTAACACGCGCATCGCCGCCGTCACTGACGGACTGAGCAACACGAACGCCGTCGGCGAGCGCTGCACCGCCCACTCCCCAACCACCTGGGTCGGCGCAGTGACGGGAGCAAGGTGCCCCGCGTGGATGTGTACCACACCCTGGACAACCCCCAATACTCCTCCCTCCCAGTGCCCAAATACCGGAAATGGCACCGCCTACGACCAGTCGGACTTCGACGAAGCCTTGTGCCTCGGCCACGGCAACGCCACGCACAAGCCCAACAGCGACAACCCGGTATTCGACCCCGATGTGTTTTGGAGCATGCACCCAGGTGGATGCAATTTCCTGTTCGGCGACGGCTCGGTGCGTTTCCTCAAGACCGGCATCTCCCCGGGCTCGTATCAATACCTAATGACCAGAGCCGGCGGCGAGATCATCTCGTCAGATTCCTATTGATTGCCGCGGGCCGCGCCCACCAGCCGGTGGACGCTGGCCATTCGCCTTGTTCTTCGCCCCTATTCAGATGGAGGACTTGAGTGATGCGCGTGCAGACAGGTTTGGTTCTGTTGCTTTGCTTGCTGGCGTGCGGCGGCTGCAACAATGGGAAATCGACCGACGAGTTGATCGCGGATCTGAAGTCGGGCACAGAGATAGAGGGGGTTATCGCGGCGCACACCTTGCCGCGGGGAAGGGACGACGCGGCAAAGGTCGTTCCGGCGTTGATCGAAGCCCTCACGCATAAGGGCAACGACGTCCGCCGCAGCTCCGCCCTCAAACTTGGCGAGTTTCACGAACAAGCCAAGGATGCCATCCCCGCGCTCCAGAAGGCGGAGCAGGACGACGGTGACGCCAGGGTCCGCGAAGCTGCCGGCATCGCCCTGTCGCGCATCGATCCGGAACGATTTCCCTACACGCCCAAGGTAGTCAGGAGCCCAAGCCCAAGGCAGGTCGGCAGCCCAAGGTAGGTCGGCGGTAGCTTCTCAAAAACGCTGATTCGAGGGCCGTCGGTGCCGGCTCGCAGCCTCATCCTGACCGCGGGACTGGAAGCTTTTTCGCGATAACTCGGTGCGCCCAATCGCGATGAGCAGTCCGATAGTTTTGGCGCGGCACTCGATCGTGAGCCTGGATTGACTGTGAGTTGATTGCATCCGGATGCGTCTTTATCCACGTTAGCCGGGGAAATTGAATGTCCGCTTTCAGAACGACCTTTGGCGTGGCGGTCTGGCTGGCCTGTCCTGTTGTGTTGGTTGACACTTCGGCGGCTGCGCAAAACCACGATCCGGCCGCTGTTCGCTCCTCGGAACCGAATGCGACGGCCGAAAACAAGCGAACCGCATCGGCGGAGAAGTTTAAACAGCTTCTTAACGAAGCCAAGTCTGCACTCAAACAAGGCCACAACAAGCAGGCAGAGGGCCTCTTTCGCGAGGCCATCTCCGAAGCGGAAGTTCTACGTATCGGCGACGAGCGGCTCTCCGGAGCGCTCTTCGGGTTGGCGTACGCCCTGCATTTTCAGGGTAAGAAAGCCGAGGGCAGCCAGCTCGCCAAGCGAGCGCTCTTGATTGACGAGAAGCTGCTCGGCGCCGATCATCCCTGGCTGGTCGCGAGCCTGATGCGGCTTGCGTGGCTCGAGCTCGATCAGGGCAGGTGCGCCGATGCCGAGCGTCTCTACAGTCGAACGCTCGCCATCCGCGAGAAAGCGTGGGGCCTGACCAGCCCGACGTGGCCCAAAGCCTCGACAATCTCGCCGCCGTCCTTCTCAAGGAAGGCAAGCCCGCGGAGGCTGAGAAAATCGCCCGGCGTCGCTATCGATCGTCGAGAAGGCCGTGGGGCCGGAACACGTCGGCATCGCGGCTAACCTCACCACCCTGGCGCAAATCGAGATGGCCCGCGGACAATATCGCGACGCTGAGGACTCCTTCAAGCGATCACTCGTGCTCACTGAGAAGAACCTTGGCCCCGAGAACCTGACGCTCGCACTCGTCTTGATGCCCTACGCCAGTCTGCTCCGTAAGACTGGCCGTACGACCGAGGCCGACGCGCTGGAAGCTCGCGCCGAACGATCATGGCAAAGAAGCCTCGGAAGGACGCAATTCCGCCCATTTGAGTTACGGCAGCGGCGCGAATCGGCAGCGGGGCCCACGATCGACCACCGCGGGCATTCAGTTCATTCGGTCCTATCCTCATAGCAGTGTGCGATTCGGCAAGGCAGATGCACATCTCTGGAATGCGAGCCATGCGAAGACGCCGTCGGGTTCGGTGGCTTCGCGGTGTCAGACTTTGTTTTTTCGAGTTCCGCGATGACAGCCGAGCCAAGCGCGGGCCAGCCGACGTCACACGCCCGGATGTCTCGTGGCGATCAGGCCGTGTGAAAACAAGAAACAACGCTTGACACCGCGACACCCCTGGTCAGTCGGTTTCGTCCGTGAGCCTGTGTATGTACTCTGGCCCCGGTGGTCAGATATTTCCGCCTCGGCCTTCGGCGTCGACGGCTTGTCGGTCGTTGATGTCTCGCGTCAATTCAGCCGTGTGAGACGCCGGCGTTAACATCCGAGCCAGGGCAAATGAGACCGTAAAGACGGCGATCGTCCCAACTGCCCCAGCGACGGCGGTGGCAACCTTGATATGATGCAGGCCGGGAAGAGGGAGCTGGTAATCGGGGATCGGAGGCGCTGAAGACCGACTTCTCTTCCTTGATGAACCCCAGCTTGGCCCCGACCCATTCCAGGCCGTCGTCGTACTCAGAAGCGAACGGGGCAAGGAATATGGCTACGGCCAAGGAAACGCCCAACCCCGCCAACAGAATCTGACCCCAACGGCGCACGGGCGGAAGATCAGGCGGTACAGTCTCATAGATCAGCTCAGGGCGCACCGAAATGATGAACCGGAGCACCAGTCCGGTGATCACCGCCTCCCCCAATCCGATCGCGGCGTGAACCAGGGCGATCCAGCCCAAGACCGTGAAGAATCCGGTCCCAGTACCAGAAGCGGCCAACTCCACGGCAAATGCTCCCGAGGCCAGGATCACGCTGAACCAGGCCGCGCCCATCGCACCGACCAACACACCCGTACGCCCGCCCACCGCTCGACGGATTGGAGCATAGATCGCGTAACCGCATAGCGAGCCGACGAGGCCCATGTTCACAAAATTGGCCCCGATAGCTGTCACTCCACCGTCGCCGAAGAGCATAGCTGCACAATCAAGACCGCGCCGATGACCACCGCCCCTGCCCAGGGACCAAGGATGACAGCCGAGAGCACGCCGCCAAGCAAGTGGCCCGAAATCGGCAAAGGGAATAGTGGAAAGTTAACCATCTGGGCCGCGAATACGAAGGCGGCCATCGTACCCATGAGTACGGTTGTCCGATCGCGCAGTTGGTGCTGCACCCTCCGAACGCAGACCATCAATCCAGCGGCCCCGATGACTCCCGTTGTGGCGGCGACGGTAGGCGAGAGAATAGCGTCGGGAATATGCATCGGAAGACTCTCCCGAGAGGATCGCACTAGCGGCCGACAGACAACGACCTTGACCCGCGACTGAGGAATAATCCGCCATGAAGAACCGTGCCGGCTTTGGCCGTAGGTAGGTCACCGACGATCATGGAGATACGGGGCGAGCGACTGCAAACCAGTTAATGTAAGGGGACCAGTAATGAAGCATTCCCTCCGGCTCCTACTTGTCGGATAGTCGAAACGGTTCGAGCTGGGTGGGTTCCGACCTGATCGTCGCTGTTAGCCCGGTCTCCCCATCGTACTCGCCGTACTTGGAGGGAAATGGAAGCTTCTTGGCAGCTTTCCCTCTCTTCGCACGTAGCTCGGAGCTAGCCTCGATGCGTACCTTGTATTCGCCCGGAGCGGCTCCCTCCCGAGATTTGAGTGACTGCAAGGAAAAGGTTCCGTTGGGGCCGATGGTACCGTGCGGGGAAGACCTCCCAGCTTGGGAATGAATTGAACCGATCCACCCGTCAGGGGAGTTCCATCGGCTAGTAGCACCTGGCCTGTAACCGGATAGAGGGCTCCGGAATACGGGCCGGGTCCACCGCAGCCCGTTGGACAGGCCGGTAACAGCAAGGCAATGGAAACCCTGCGCATGAAGCTGCGGACCGTCAGGGGTGAGGATCTGGGAAAGATCGTAGGCATCTCCAACCCTCGGCTCTGGCCCTGATGGGGACCGAGATAACACAGGAGGCGGTGGTCAAACCCTGCGCTCGGCGCGGAACCCGAAGGCGAAGCACCCTCTACCTTGCCTGGTTGGTTTACCAGGAGTCACTTCGCAGCCGCTCGAGATTCGATCACGGTGAAGATCTCGTCATCCGGGAGTCCGGAAACCCTGCGGCCCTCGGACTCGATACGATCGCTCGGCAGCCCGCGTATTGACTCCGTGAGAGCCGGGCGAAGCGTAAACGTCAAGCACCGGCCTGTTCTTCGATCCTCAACCACGGTTTTCAGCTCCCGAGCCGTGGTCTCCTCGACTTTGAGGTTCATCTTTCCAGGGCTTGCCCCGGTTGCGGCCTGCAATCCATCAGCGATACACGAATACTGCACTTCGGCCGGACATCGATGGATCACCAGGAGGTCGAAGCTATGCCGGGGTAGTCCGAGTTCCGCCAGCCCCCGCACCCCCATGCGATACCCGGCGACGGCCCAAGGTCCGGCGGCTCCATGAACCTCTCTCACGCGGGTCAAGCACTCCTCGGGCGACATCACGGACGACTCACATCCGGCTTCCGCGCCGAACGTCAGAGTTGCCTTGTACCGAGTGTGGCTATAGTCCCGCCCATCTCGTTTCCCGGGTGTTTTCTCCATGAACACCGTGAGCAGTGAAACAGGCCCCGCTTTCGTGTCCGGGCAAGCGATTTCACCTTGACTATCGGTGCGGACTTCGGTCGGTTTCCCAGAGGGGTCATTAAAGATCTCGACCGGTACGTCGGCCGCGGGTTTCCCCCTCCAGGTGGCCCGCACCACTGGACGCTGCTCTCCTCGGGAAACCAGGATCAGCCGAAGCTGATCGTCCCCGAGACCGAGTTTCATCGCTTCGCTGAGGTCAAGCGAACGAGTTTGGGCGTAAGCCGCGAGGTAGATCACAAAAGAATCGCCCATGTAGTCCACCACGCCCCGGTCGGCAAAGGCGCTGAGGATAGCTGGCCGGCGATCTGGAAGCCGAACTTGTAGTCCGTCCTGCAGCCGCGTGACCTCCAGCGGCTTGCCGTCGGCCCATACTTGTGTTCTGGCGATCTCGGCCACTCGCTCGGCCTCGCCCGGGGCGGGTGTGTCACCAAAGTAAAGCCGGACCAAGGCGGGGTCGGCCTCCGGCTTAAGTCTGATCCAAAGCTCATGGGCGTTCGCGGATGGCATCGCAGAAACGACGAGCGATGCCGCAAGGAAGTACCGGGTTTTCCGCATCGAATTCGTTCTCCTCAGTATGAGTCGGCGCTGACGACCTCGCCGCCAGCGACTGTGGCGATGGCCCGCCAGGTGTTGAGATTGATCGAGTTCTTGATAAACCTGACGCTACCGTCGGCGAACAGGGAGTTAACCCCGCCGGGGTGCCGGCTCGCGCGCCGCCCTCCAGCCGTGGAGTGGTCCTCGAAGGCAGTCATAGGTCGTGCTATTGGGAGTGTAGAAGTGGTCGTACAGAGTGTGCCGATAGTCCCCTTCAATCCAGTTTGTCTGCCTGTCCCAGCGATAGCCGATTGGATTGGCGAATTCCGCGGCGGTCAGTGGGATATACGTGAACGTATCGGCGAACACGTTGATTCCCGAGGCGGTCTGCACGACAATCTCCTGCGGGTTCGGTGCGCCTGGCGCGGGCGGGATATTTGAGTTGCTGCCGATGATGCTTTCTCCCATCAGCGCCGTGTTGCTCGTCCCGTCCTGGATCCTGGCGAAGGTGATGGCCGAATTGAGGTAGAGCGGTCCGTCGGGGTTGCCATACGAGGCCGGTAGGCCAAAGCCGCCTGGAAGGCCGTCCCCGGTGTTTGACGCGTAGTTACTTGGAGCCTGGTCGGGCAGCACGTGGTCGCGCACGTCGCTCGGGCAAAGGTAGCCCGAGATTTGTACGATATAAATGGTTGTGTTTTGCGGCATGTCGTCTCCGTTGACGTCATATAATGGGATATTGAAGTTCATGCCGTTGAATGCGTTCCCCTGCTCCAAGAACGGCATGATCTGGACCAGAGTCGAGTAGCGGTAATGTCCTGGCCAGGTTGGCATGTTTGGCCCTGTGGCACAGCAGACCCAGTAGTTGGTCATTGGGGCGATGATCCCGGCCGATGGAAATGACCCCAGTGCGCCTGGTAGTTGTGCAGGGCGATTCCGATTTGCTTGAGGTTGTTGACGCACTGCAGGCGTCGAGCTGCCTCCCTCGCCGACTGCACTGCGGGTAGCAAGAGCGAGATCAACACCGCGATGATCGCGATGACCACAAGGAGCTCGATCAGTGTGAATCCGCTTCGTCCATCTCGTCGCATGTGATCTCTCCGATTCGTTGCCAGGACTCCGGAGTAACACGTTATTGGAAATCGTAATAACTTTGCGGATCATCGCGCACTGCTCGCCATTGCAAGGGGTCGGGTTTGCCGGCTCTTGTATTCGGTCTCGCTTGCACTGCGATCGCTGGAATTCAAAGATTCGCGGCACCGTTCCCCGCCGATTCTCGGACCCCGACAGTTGCTTCACTGCCGGCCCTGCTGGAAATCAATTCCTCATGGGCGATGGATCGGCCCTCTTCATCAAGAGCTCGATTAACCCGAGCGTCTA
This sequence comes from uncultured Planctomycetaceae bacterium, assembly GCA_963760085.1. Classification (GTDB taxonomy): domain Bacteria; phylum Planctomycetota; class Planctomycetia; order Isosphaerales; family Isosphaeraceae; genus Aquisphaera. Next base: position 8,312 of record CAVXCB010000054.1, on the reverse strand, counting down.
CGGCGGTCTTTGCAGCCGGAACCTCGGAGAGATTGTGAGTGGCGATCCGTTCTGACAGGGCCTATCGCAAGCGCGAGGTAACCATATTGTTGACTCTGGGTGGCTCGTTCCTCCCCCAAAAGTCAGATTCAGAGCTCAGCTGCCCCATACGAAGAGAAAACCGACACCCAAGTCCGGGAAGGCAAGGAGGATGATGCCAGACCGTCTCATTGCATACTCCTCAAAACTGGTCGGCGGAGAGAACTTCGCCACCGGCCCGGGTCGCGATGGCTTGGAAGATGCGGAAGCCAACCTGCTCCTTGATGAATCGGACACTGCCGTCGGCGAACAGGAAGTTGGCGCCACCGGGATGAAGCGACCAGTATTGATCGCCATGAGCGAGGCCCGAGGGAGAGTTGGGCCCGTGTCCTTCCCCGGTGTGCGAGAGGACAAGCGCACCGCCTCCTTCGGGGTCGAGCCCCGCTTCGGCCTGGAGCGCCACCAGAGGAACGGCCGCGTTAGTAACGGCGCCCGTCCAGCTTCGCGCGACAGGTTCTGGCTGCGCTCGCCGGCAGCGAAGGTCTGGCTTGTGCCGTCCGTGATCTGAGCGATGTTGATCGAGTGATTGCGGAAGAAGAGTCCGTTGCCATTATCACGGCCCGGGGGACCATCATCGGAGTCGATGATGTAGGGATAGAGACTCGAGGGGTCCCCGCTGCCGACCGAGCCGACATAGTTCGACGAGGCAACATCACAGATCGGGGCACCGGGGGCCGTGCCGGTCGTCGTTGAATCAACAACAGTGAACGTATCCTGCCGCCAGGCGTCGGATGGACATAAGAAGCTGCCGATGACAGTCAACCGGGCGGTCTGGTTGGCCGGAAACTCGATCCCCAGCACGAAATTGATGCTGTTGTAGATGGGGAGCTGTTCCATCTGATTGAGCGCAAAGAGGCCCAGCCCCAGCCAGGACCGTCGTTATCGAATGTCACGGGATCCATCAGCGACAGGTAGCCCGGGGGAAAAGCGCCGATTGCGCTGTGGTAATCATGCAGGGCGATGCCGATCTGCTTCAGATTGTTGGTGCACTGGATTCGCCGGGCCGCTTCTCTGGCGGACTGGACGGCCGGCAGCAAGAGCGCGATCAACACGGCGATGATCGCTATGACAACAAGTAGTTCGATCAATGTGAAGGCGCGTTGTCGATGCATGAGGTTAAGCTCCAATTGTGCTGAGGTCGTGCCAGACGGTCATCACCGCCGCGGCCTGAACAGCCGCGGTGCGATCGCGAAGAATTGACGACCTGGAACGGGCGAAGCCTGGGCCCGCACTGGCAGGGCCAGCGGGGCTGGATCACATATATAAAGAGGGTGAAACGATCAGACAGGCAGGCCCGGTCGGGGGGGTCTCTGAATCCGCGCGGGCCGCCACCGAGGGCGACCGCAAGACGTGGGCACAGGCAGGAAACCACTCATCATCAGCGTGCTGCGCGAAACGCACTTGACTAGCGTGCCGGCCTTCTCCTGCAAGCGAGGGCCGGCCGTCGGGGGGAGGCCCGAGTCGCTGCATGGAGCCTGTTCGAGGCACGGAGCAGACCGCGTGGAGTCGCCTTGCGGTGTGGCAGTCGGCGGTGCGGCCCGATCATCGCGCTTTGCGGCGGAGTGGCGTCCACAGCAGCAGGAGGCCTGTCGGCAGTGTGATCCGCAGTTACAGACCTGCGCATGAGCCTCGGCATCGAAGACAGGCGACGATACCGAGTCGGCGAACGCAACATGACCTTGGAGAACGAGAGCGACCGCCAGCAGTAGCCAGCGTTGCTGTCGCCCAGGTTCATGGTCTGAAAATCTCATGCGAGTTTGCGTGCGCCGGGAGCCAGAAGCAAGTCATGGGAGGATCGCGAGGCGTCATTGTAATCGACGGTACAGTAGAAACCAATCAAATCTGGGCTCCCGCGAACCGCGGTCACTTTCGGTTCGCGGCCGGCCGCTTCGCGAAGCCCTTTTGTAACTGGTCGTGCATCAACTTTTGCTGTTGCTTGTTCGCGTCAATCTGAGCTTTGCTGGGAGTGGAGTCGTTGGAGCATCCGCTCTTCGAGAAGCGGCGACGAGCGCGACCACGAAGATCCAGCCTATCGCTAGCAACGAACGAAAGCCACGCATGATCGACTCGCTCAGTAAGAGTCTGCTGACACGACCTCGCCGCCGGCTCTTGATCCCAGGGCTCGCCAGGTCGGCACGGACACCGAGGTCTTCACGAACCGGACGGAACCGTCCCCGGCAAGAACATTCACGCCGCCGGGGTGCGCACTCGAAGGCGGCACTTGCATGGACCAGGGAAGATCCATGGCGTCTCCCGACCAGGGTGCCATCATCTGGGCATGCTCATGATCGCGCACGATCGACCGTTGGGCGGCGCCACGTGGTTGTACGCGGTGCTGGGCATCTCTCCCGAAGCCCATACCGCGCCGGTCTCGTTGTACCAGATCATCTGAGGGGGAAGCCCCTGGCAGGTGGTGTAGGTCTGGTCCGCGGACGTCGGTTGCGACGATGTCATGGACATGTACCAGCCGGAGAGATCCTGGTTGGTGATTCCACTCCCCAGCAGCCGCTCGCTCGCGAAGGCGGTCTGGCTCGTCCCGTCGGTGATCGCCGCCACGGTCACGGCGCTGCCGTCAAAGAACGACGAGTGTGAATCCACGTTGGCGACGCATGTGAGAAACCTCCGGGAGCGGCCCCTCGGTACAGGAAATGCGACCAAGCCATCGACCTGCGGGCCGCGCAGCGTCAGGGTCGTGGCATGTCACGTCATGGACGTGATCGTGTTCCCCGGGCGCTTACCTCGCGCCGGAGATCGGATCGGATTAATGAGAATGTGAAGAGATTCAGGCGAGGGCCAGGGGTTCAGGCGGCTTCTCCAGGCGAGACCCTCTTCGAGCCGGGAAGTTGCACCGAGGCAGGCTGGGGAGGAGTCTTCTCGTGGCAGCGAATTGTGTGGGCTTGCCGCGATCAGCAGCGGTCACTTTGCCGAAACCGCCGGCGGAGCGGGGAGCACCGGGAATTCCCGATTCCCGGCAGGGGGCGGAGTTCCAGCAGGGCTCTGAGTCGGCAAGAGTTGCCCTCGGGACCGATGAAGAAACGGGACCTTCGAGATGTCGAGTGCCGGGGACCGCAACAGCACGAGCCCAGGTGGCATTTCGATCCGCAATCGCAGTACCGGGCGTGTTCCGTGGTGTCAACGCCCGCCGCGGTGATGGAAATGGCCGATGCTCGACCCGTGCAGGCAAGCCCGAAGAGCATCACGACCGCGGGCGTAAGCCAGTGGCGAACCGATCGGCTCCGGATATTTCGACATATTGTTCCACGCGTCAAGCCTTCGACGGTGCGAAGCGCGGCCTATCAAACCGACAACACCCATTGATTCTCGGATGTGGGCAGACCGGCGTCAAGTGTAAGCCCCAACGACTCGCTGCGAAAACCGGCAACTGCGGTCCGGGAACAGCGACGTTTTCACTCGAGGCTGAAGCAGTTTACTGGGCCGTGCGCGGAGGACTCGCCCCCGAGCACGGCGAGCTTAAAGGGAGGGCGGACCGGGCAATTTGAATTTCGGTCTGGTGCCGTCAATGGCCCTGATGTTCCTGTGCGGGAGCCCCGCGTTTCGCTTGATCAGCCCGTTCCACTGATCGACGGCACTCCAGTTCACGACATTCCAGAATGCCTTCAGATAGTCGGCCCTGACATTCTTGGAGAGGCATAAGGTGTCAAGAGGCATAAGGTGTCAGGAACCGAAATGCTATCTTTTATGGTCAAATGCACTTTAATTGATTCCTGACACCTTATAGCCCACCCGCTGCAAACTCACGTCAGTCTACCCGAAGATTAAGCTGTGACAAAGCACTCGAGCGCTGGCTCACTCAAGGTAACCAAGATCTGCCAGTCGCTTTTCAATGATAGCCTGCTCCTCGGTAGTGTACTCGAATTGCCGCCGGTGCGGTCCTTCAAGTGCGGCTTCCGGCGTGTCGTGGCGCACTTGGGTGAGGATGTGTTTCGGGTCGGATGTGGTCGAGTCATCGGTGATTGCTCGGCCTTCAACGTGGGCCGGAATCGGTAGGCCAAGCAAGTGTAGGATCGTGGGGGTGGCGTCGATCAGCCGGGCCTTGAGTGAGCGACCCGGGACAAGCCCCGCGCCGGCCAGGGCGACGATCCCCTCGGGGCGATGAGTACCTGGAAGGTTTGGGTCGGTCGTGACCCACGAGCCATGACCTGCCAGTCGTGTCCGCACCCAGTAGGGATCGTCGGGCAGCGCGATGAGGTCAGGGTATCCTTCACGAGCGGGGTCAAGATGATAGGTAAGGGCGGTAGGGATGATCTGGGGAAAAAGGGGTAGGGCCGTCTCGGGATGCCGGGCCTCGCCGAGCACTGAGCCGCGGACTGGCAGGCGTCGTCGATCTGTCGCGGAGTGTACAGCGGAGCCGTATGGCGAGTGGGCCCCTGACGCGCAGCCGAGTTAACGTAAATCATTGCCGCTGTGTCCTGATGAGGAGCGAAAGCCAGCGTCCGTTTCCAGTCAAATGGGAACTGCGAGGAGATTGACTGATCGAACGAGGCCGATCGCGCGGTCGGATCACCCCGCTTGGCGTTCCACACGCGCAGCCGGTCGCGTGCCTGTTTGATTCGCCGGCGCAGGTTGCCGGCCCAGTGGGGCAGCCTGACAACACCGGCGTCGACGAGAATGCGGTTGACGTCGATTCGTCCCAAGCACGGGCCGAAACCGTGGTCGCTGACGGCCATGACCGCCGCGCCGCGGCGATCGGCCAGTTCGCACAAGAGGCCGATGGCCAGGTCCAGCCCATGAATCACCTCGGCCGCCGCGGCATTCCATGCAGGCTCGTCAATACCTGTCTCATCGACGTTCAGGTAGCGCCAGACGCGATGCTGGAAAGGGTCGAGATTCTGGAACTGAACCATGAGCACCGACCAGTCGGGAACGTGACGGTCGGCCAGCAGCCCACCCTCGGCGCGGCCTCGAAGCTCTCCACAGTCCGTCGTGCGTCGGTCGTCAACTCCTTGAGCGTCTGTGGGGCGTGTTTCCAGAAGTAGGCGCAGCGAGTACCCTGGAACTTCTGCCTTGAGGCGCGAGCCGAATTCCGGGCAGGCCTGCAAGGCGCCTTCAAGGTGAGGCGCGTCCATCCCCGAGACGATCACGCCTTTGAGACTGGGAGGAGGAAACAGACCTGGTACATTCAGACATACGACGCTCCGGCCTGCATCAGCAAGCTGGTGCCAGAGTGTGGGAACGCGGATCCGTCCCGAGTGGTTGACCTTCATTCTTCCTGCGGCCGCATCGTAATAGCGGTGGTCGAACACGCCATGGAGCGGCGGGTTGCAACCTGTCATCATCGTCGTCCATGCGGCCGTCGTGACCGGAGGAATAGTCGAGGTCAGGGTGCCGTACGCGGCACAATTGAGCAACGCATCGAGGTTGGGCATCAAGCCTCGCCGACGCATCGGGTCAAGCACGGTCCACGTGGCCCCGTCCAGCCCCAGGATTACAAGGCGATCGATCGGTTTCCGCATGCCTCCGCCCTTTCCGGTCTCAAAGCGCGCCGCAGCAGTCGAGCCCTTTCCGCGCCAAGGTCTCTGCTCAACCCGCCAGGGACAATCGGTCATCGATGTCAATCGAGAAATCGGCCTCGTAGTAACTGGCTATCTGCATCCGCTCTCCCTTCGACCGGTAAACCTGACTAAACGCGCGGCCAGTTTAACTCCCGCCGGCAAGTTTGAGCGGGTGTGCCGCAACCAGTCGTGAAAGGCGGCGACGAATCTGCTGCAATTCGGTGCAATGTCAGCTGGCGCGGGCGATTTGATACCCACTGCCATGACCGAGTGCGGGAACGAAGAGTGCCCCTGGAATCCCGCCACCCGCGCTGCGTAAGGAGCCATCAACCGGCGTAAGCAGTTCGGCGTGAGCCGCCAGTAGTCATCCGGATAACCGTGGATCCTGAAGTTGAGCGGGGTTGTGATCACGAAGACCCCGCCCGGCTTGAGGATGCGATAGACCTCGTCAAACGCTTTACGCACCTCGAAGACATGCTCGAATGTCTCGATGCAGAGGACGGTTCCCGCGGAGCCGTCGGGCAGGTTGATCGCCGAGACGTCCTCCACCCGGTCCACGCCTGGCCCTGGACGCATGTCGCAGCCCACGTAAACCTTGCCCGGAAACATCTCCCGGAGATTGGCGTAGCCTTCCTGACCCTCGACCTGATAAGAACCGAACTCGTACACTGGGGCTGGACAGCCGAAGGTCTCGGCCACAAGGCGGCAAAACGCCTTGTTGTGATCTCGCATTGCCGTTGCTCCTCCATGAGCCGATAAGGGGAGTCGAGTTCACAGCTCGCGAGTGACCATAAACCCCCCGCGAGGGAGGATCTTAGAGCGAAAACTCGGAGTGGTCAAGCGGAAGAAACAGAATCCAAGCCCACTGGCGGAGGGTTCAGCCCGCGGCCATCTACGCCTAGATCCGGGTTGACGCCATACTTATTGGGAGGAATGGACGCGGAGGAGAAGGATGCCCTTTGCTGTCGCTGGGCAGAAGCAATGGCCGCGCTTACGGAATTGATGTGTGACAGTATTACGAGGCGGCCGAGCATTACCGCCAGCCTCACGCAGTCTGAACTCCAATCTGCTCGCGATGCTTGAGTGGTATCGGGACCACTCCACGCCAGAGCGCGTGGTGGAACTGGCTGGTCAAGTGGAGGCACTCATGGAGAACCTCGGTCGCCAACAGGTATTGGCCACCGTCGAGCGAATCCGTGAGCAGGCATCCAAAAACTGGGGGGGTGGGGCCACGTACAATTCTCAACGAAGAGGCAAATATCGATCGCTACCTTGGTCGCCACGAGTGGATGGTCGCGAGGGAGGCCGCCCGCGACTCGTTAAGAAAGCGCTTGAGGCCGGCGAAACCGCTTACACCGAAGCGGCATACGATACGGCAACCGTGCATACTTGTCCTCGGGCCTGCTTCCATTAAGCGGCCCGGCCGAGGCTGCCTTGGGGCCGCTTGCCGATGCGCGGCGGCTTTTTCGATTGCTAGCGGATTCCGGCCTCGCTGTCGCCAAGCGGATGGTTGCCGTGGCCATCGGGGAGGCGGGTGATTGCTTCTTGCGCCTGCATCGGCTCGACGAAGCGGAGGCTGCGCTTTCGGAGAGCTATGCGATGCTCCAGAAGCTGGGCAACGTCCGCTCGGCTGTGGTGTACAAGGCAGGTATTGCAAAGGTCCGCGATTGCCAGCGTCGTTACGAAGAAGCTTTGGAACTCTACCGCGAAGTGCTCAATATCTGTACCGCGCTCGGCGAGCCCGGTCGCGTCGGTGACGCGTGGTATCGGATCGGGATCGTGTGCCAAGCATGCCAGATGGTTGGACAAAGCCGAGGATGCTTATCGTCAGTCTCTCGCGATCGCCGTGCAGGAAAGGAACGGTGCCGACGAAGCCCATAGTCTAAGTCAGCTCGGAAACGTCTACGGCCAAATCGGGCGCGTCCGAAGAACGCTATCGCATGGTATCGCCGCGCCGCCGATGTTCATTCCCGGCTGCAAGATCCCTTCAATGAAGGCTACGTTCGAAGCAACTTGGCAAAAAGGCTCATCCCGCACTCGAACATTACGGCGAAGCACTACCCGAAGTCCAGCGAGCGATCGAATGCCAAGAGCACGTTCGGCCATGCCGCAAAGCCGTGGCAAACGTACTGGGTACTCTCGGATGCTGAACGAGGTCTTGGTCATACCGCTGCCGCACTGGCCGCCCGCGATCCAACCATCCAAACTTACATCGCCTACCGCCGCGATAGGTGGGGACAACCGGTGTTACTCTGCTGAATGGTTCCGAACCTTCGAGGAAGCCATCCGGAAGGACGACATGCGTGAGGCCGAGGCACTGTAGACCACGCTGCGGGACTCCGTGGCGTGCCCCCTCACGCCCATGCCTTGATCGGCAAGCTTCGCAGTGTTTTGGCCGGCGAACGCATTCTCGCGCTGGCCGATGATCCGGAGCTTGACTACCTTGATGCGGCTGAGTTGAAGTTTCTCCTGGAGAATTTATCGACCGAATGAAATGGCCGTTTATTCTACAGATCACTTCCAGCAGGAATCCACGGCGGCAAGTCGAAATCCACTTTCAGAGACCGATAAGGGGTCAGGAACCAATAGCTTGAACATTGGTCAAAGAAAGCCGTTTTTGATTCCTGGCACCTATTCGACCTTTGCGGAAAACGGAACTCGCCGGTTGCCTACCTCGCGACTGACAGGGCGTCCTCATCACCATGGAGCCAGGACGTGCTC